>CAZPXP010000048.1:0-26761 GCA_964590975.1 uncultured Ferruginibacter sp.
AATGCTACTGCTTATGAGTGGTATGTAAATGGTGCATTACAGGCTACCGGCGTTAACTTCAGCTATACCAATACTATCGCGGGCCGTTATGCGATAAAGCTGATTGCCAGGAATACGGCACTTAACTGTGCGAAAGAAATAGTGGATACAGCAGAGTACACCTGTTCGGTAACAGCCGCTTTTACACCACTTACCCAGTCGGTAAACGTCAATACCACCATAAACTTTACCAATACCAGTACCGGCGCCACTACCTACCAGTGGCTGGTGAACAATGTACCCGCATCGATAGCCCCGGCCTTCAGCTATACTCCTGCCACACCGGGTAACTACATCATTACTCTGATTGCCGGCAATGGCTTTTGCAGTACTACACAGTCGGCCTATATCACGGCTAATGATACCTGCCTGCGTACTACGTTCCAGAAGGCCTTTGGTGGAACGGGTGATGATGTAGTGGCTGATGTAAAGTACACTACTGATGGCGGCTATGTGCTTTGTGGTTATACCAACAGCTTTGGCACAGGTGGTGGATATGATGCCATCGTTATTAAAACAGATAGTAAGGGCGATCCCGTATGGAATAAAGTAATAGGAGGTACCGGTAATGACTACCTGCAAAAGATCATCATTACCCGCGACGGCGGTTATCTTGCCGCAGGTTATACCAGCAGTTTCAGCAGCCTGAACGTAGAAGGATGGATGGTAAGGCTGGATGCATCAGGGAATGTACTGTGGACGCGTAAATACAGAGATGGTAACCCTAACGGCTCTGCGATATGGGACGTATGCCAGACCTCCGACGGTGGCTTTGCTTTTGCCGGTGTAAACGAGTATGTACCCACACTGGCCGATGCCATGATCGGTAAAACGGACGCCAACGGTGTTATCCAGTGGTGCCGTTATTTCAGTGGTACCAGCTCTGACCAGGCTTATGGTGTTCTTGAAGACAATGGTGTACTCGTGGTCAGCGCATTTGGCGCATACCTTGCGGGTCCTTATTACGATGGTGTATTTATGAAGCTCGATGTGAGTAACGGTAATGTGCTCAGGTGTGTACGCTATGATATAGAGAACAGGAGCAACTGGTTCCTCAACCTGAAAAAGCAGGGCGATGATTACCTCATAGGTTGTAATAATAATAATGATTTCAGCAATACAAGTTTCGCTTATATCACCCTCCGGCTTGATACCATTGGTACTGTAAAACAGATCATCCGTTCCAACTCGGCCACTGACAAAAGCGGATCAAGTCTTTTTACAACAACTGCTGATGGGGGCATCCTTATTGCGCAGAGTGAAAATAACGCTACTGCCGATGTGCATTTAAGGAAAAGCAGCAGTGCTGCCGCACTGGAATGGACAAAAAAATATGGTACCCCTGCGGGTAACGAACGCGTGTATGGCCTGATCCAAACGCCCGATCTTAGTTTTGTTGGTGTTGGCATCAGGTCTGCGGCGGGTGGTAACAACGACTTTTATATCATTAAAACAGATGTGCAGGGTAATGCGGGCAGCGGGTGTAACCCCCAGGCCGACGATGGTACCAATGCAACACCCCAATATACTACCGGGGCTTACCAGTGGCCTGAAACGGGTGCGGTAAACATAGCGCAAAATAATTTGGTAACGCCCTCTGTAACTACAGCATCACTGCCGGTAACATCGCTCTGTTCGGGTGTGACCTGTGTGGTAGATCCCGACACCTGTCTTAAGAGTTTCCAGCGCTCGATAGGTGGCACGGGTACCGAAGTTGCCAATTGCATACAGAAAGTGCCGGGGGGTGGCTATATCATATCTGGCCGTACCAACAGTTTTGGCGCCGGTAATTACGATGCCTACCTTGTAAGGACAGACCCCAAAGGAAATGTGATCTGGGCCAAAGCTTACGGTGGCGCCGGTATGGACTATTTCGACCAGGTATCGGTAACGAATACAGGTGGTTTTATCGCCACAGGCAGAACAACCTCCTTTGCCAATAGCACCGGTGCTTTGTACGTAGTAAATGTTGATGCTAATGGTAACCTGATCTGGAGCCGCAGCCTCGGCAGCAATACTGCCAATGGTGAAGATGGTCATACCATTATACAAACATCAGACGGAGGTTTTGCAATAGCCGGTTCTTACGATGCTGCTCCAGGTTCAATCGATATGCTTATCACCAAGCTTGATGCCGCCGGCAACTTTACCTGGAGTAAGCGTTATAATACCGGTGTAACAGACGACGCACTGTCGCTGATTGAAGAGAATGATTCACTTGTGGTAGCAGGTTACTACAGGGGCATTACTTTTCACGAAGCCGTATTGTTAAAGGTCAATAAGAACAATGGTAATCTTATCTGGACAAAAAGCTATGATGTAAATACTGATAACAATGGCTTTTACCGTATACAGAAAGTACCTGGTGGTTACTCCCTGCTTGCCAGCAGCAGCCAGGGATTCAGCAACAATGGTGTTAAACAGGTTGCTCTTCGCCTCGACGTAAACGGTAATGTCATTTACACACACCAGCTCAGTTCTTCAACCAACCGACCCAATGGCGACAGAATATACAATACTGCCGATGGGGGATATATAAGTATTAACAGCGAAGAAGGTACAGGAGACGTATACCTGTACAAAGTAAACAGCGGGAAACAACTGGTATGGAAAAAGAAATTTACGCGTGCAGGTAACCAGAATGCCTATCATATTATCGAAGATCCCGTTGATGGCAGTATCGTTATGGCAGGTGTTACAGACAATGGTTCTGGGGGTACAACTGATATGCTTTTTATCAAAACCAACCCGCGGGGAGAAACACCTGGTTGTACGGTAGATAGTACTGACGCTACTGTTACCAACCCCATTGTAGCGGTTCTGCCTTATTCACCAACGGTGAGTACCGTCACTTTTACCTCCGTTACACCCCCCGCAACGATCGTAACCAGCACTTCGCCCGTTATCACCACATTGTGCAGCAATGCCAATTGCGACAGCCTCAGACTTCCCAACGATACTGCTATCTGCCTCTCCGGTGACACTCTTGTGTTCAGACCACAGCGCGGGGTTAACTGTACGCTGCCCGTACAATGGCAAACAGATGCTACTTATATACAGGTCATTAATGCCACTGATTCACTGATTAAAATAAAACTGCTGCGTAGCGGCTCAACAACCATATACGCCAGCATGACCGGTACCTGTCAATACCTGACAGACAGTATGCAGATCACTATCAACCGTCCTGCTGGTTTGCTCAATCTCGGACCAGATATCCAGCTCTGTACCAACAGTGTAATTACATTGCGTGCCGGTCCTGGCTTTAGAACCTACCTGTGGCAGGATGGTGCGGTCGATTCTACTTATACTGCCAACTTCCCGGGAACCTATCACGTGACGGTGACGGACTCCTGTGGTAATATACGGCGCGATACGGTTGTGATAGCGGTAGCGCCTGCCCTCAACTTTGACCTTGGCCCTGATCTTTTACGTTGCAACGACGATACGCTTACGCTTACGGCGCCTGCGGGATTTGTGAAGTATACCTGGTCGCCCAATTATAATATCAGCACTACGAATACGCGTATTGTAAAGGTATGGCCTGCTGTAGATACGTCTTATACCGTCGTTGCTGAAATGACACCCGGTTGTCTTGCTTACGATACTGTACACATAAGAGTATCCCGGTCGCCGTTGATCAATCTCGGTAATGATACGAGTTTCTGTCAGGGTGGGTCGTTGCTGCTGGATGCGGGCAGCGGGTTTAATACCTATGTATGGAGCACGGGCGCTTCGGGGCAGACCATAACAGCCAGTACGGCGGGTACTTACTGGGTAAGGGGTACTACTGTGCAGGGTTGTATTTCTACTGATACATTGCGCATACTGAATGTTTATCCGAACCCTGTGCCCGGGCTGGGTAATGATACGAACCTTTGCCAGGGGGCTACTTTACTGCTCAACCCGGGTGCTGGCTTTGCAGGTTATATATGGCAGGACGGATCGACCAACCCTACGTTTACTGCTTCTGCGGTGGGTTTGTACTGGGTACAGGTGACCAGCAGCAATGGTTGCCGGTCGAGGGACTCCCTGTCTATCCTCAACATCTATCCCAGACCGTTGATCAATCTCGGCAATGATACGAGTTTCTGCCAGGGTGGGTCGTTGCTGCTGGATGCGGGCAGCGGGTTTAATACCTATGTATGGAGCACGGGCGCTTCGGGGCAGACCATAACAGCCAGTACGGCGGGTACTTACTGGGTAAGGGGTACTACTGTGCAGGGTTGTATTTCTACTGATACATTGCGCATACTGAATGTTTATCCGAACCCTGTGCCCGGGCTGGGTAATGATACGAACCTTTGCCAGGGGGCTACTTTACTGCTCAACCCGGGTGCTGGCTTTGCAGGTTATATATGGCAGGACGGATCGACCAACCCTACGTTTACTGCTTCTGCGGTGGGTTTGTACTGGGTACAGGTGACCAGCAGCAATGGTTGCCGGTCGAGGGACTCCCTGTCTATCCTCAACATCTATCCCAGACCGTTGATCAATCTCGGCAATGATACGAGTTTCTGCCAGGGTGGGGCTGTTGTACTCAATGCTGGCGGAGGGTTTGCATCGTACCTATGGAGCACGGGTGCTTCGGGGCAGACCATAACAGCCAGTACGGCGGGTACTTACTGGGTAAGGAGTACTACTGCGCAGGGTTGTATTTCTACCGATACGTTACGGGTACTCAACGTTTATCCCAATCCAACGGTAAATCTCGGTGCAGACAGGGTACTTTGCAGTGGCAGTAGCATTACCCTTAATGCCGGCAACGGGTTCAGTCACTACCTCTGGCAGGATAATTCTACAGGCCCCACCTTTACTACCGGCAGCATAGGTACTTACTGGGTTGAAGTAATCTCGGCCAACAATTGTAAAGGATCAGATACCATGAAGGTATTGCGCATATCGCCGCTGCCTTCGGGTTTTGTGCAACCGCAAACGGGTATGTGCCTTTATGAAAAAATATATGTGCACAGTATTGGAGTTTATAGCACTTACCTGTGGAGTACCGGCGCCACTAAAGATTCTGCACTGATCAGCATGCCGGGCAGCTACTGGCTGGAAGTGACCAATGCGGATGGTTGTACGGCAAGGGAAAATTTTGTTGTTTTTGATAAGAACTGTACGCTGGCGGTTTATTTCCCCAATGTTTTCTCGCCCAATGGCGATGGCAGGAATGATACGTACAAGCCGGGCGTATATGGTATACCTGAATACTTCCGCCTCGAAATATTTAACCGCTATGGTGAACGCGTTTTTGTGACTACCGATTACCGTAAGGGATGGGATGGCAGGTATAAGGGCGCCCTGCAGAATACAGGAGGCTATGTATGGATGTGTACATACCAGTTTAAGGACAAGCCGGTACAGGCAGAAAAAGGAAGTTTACTGCTGGTACAGTAGGGCAGGGTACGAAGCATAAAGCGGGGTTATGCGGTTTTGTGGGTGGCGTTTCTGTTTATTCAGGCTTTGCCGGGGCTTCCTGGCAGAGCTCTACCAATACACCGTTGGTGCCTTTGGGGTGTAAAAAGCAAACGAGTTTGTTGTCGGCCCCGGTTTTAGGGGTTTCATTGAGCAATATAAAGCCCTCCCCCTTCAGGCGTTTCATTTCGGTGTATATATCTTCTACTGCAAAGGCGATATGGTGTACGCCTTCGCCTTTTTTCTCGATAAACTTTGCGATAACGCCCTCGGGGGCACTGCTTTCCAGCAGCTCGATCTTGGTTTCCCCCTGGCGGAAAAAAGCTGTATTTACCTGTTCACCCGCCACGGTTTCCGTTTTATAGCAGGGGGTCTGTAACAATTTCTCAAATAATGGGATCGATATGCCGAGGTCTTTTACCGCTATACCGATATGCTCTACTTTCTGCATGTGCTGATTTTTGTAAAAATAGTACTTTACGGCCTTCCTTATTTGCCTTTCCTGCTTAGTGTGACTATACTTCAACTATACTTCAACTATACTGTAACTATACTGTAACTATACTGCGGCAGGCTGGTCTTCCTGTGGCAACTGGGGGCCCTGATTCCTGACATTTTACCCCTATTTCACGCCTGTCAACTCATCAAAGTGTTCCATTTTCGACCCATTTTCCTATGTTTATCTCCCCAGGTTTGCGAAATCGGTAAAATAAACCAATTGCCATTTGCACAGCATCAGAGTTAGCACCTTTTGTAGTATTTTTGTATTCATCACATTATAAAAAA
Organism: uncultured Ferruginibacter sp.; assembly: GCA_964590975.1. Classification (GTDB taxonomy): domain Bacteria; phylum Bacteroidota; class Bacteroidia; order Chitinophagales; family Chitinophagaceae; genus Ferruginibacter. The sequence continues at coordinate 6,244 of CAZPXP010000048.1, forward strand.
GCACGAACTATATGTTGAAGTTTCCTATATACCTGGACAATAATGCCACTACACCCTGTGATCCCCGTGTTGTAGACGCTATGCTTCCTTACTTTACTGAAAACTTTGGTAATGCAGCCAGTCGTAACCACTCCTTTGGCTGGACGGCGGAAGAAGCGGTAGATTATGCCCGCGAACAGATCGCCGCACTTATAGGCGCTGATCCCAAAGAGATTATCCTTACCAGCGGTGCTACAGAAGGGGACAACCTCGCCATCAAAGGTGTTTTTGAAATGTATGCCTCCAAAGGTAATCATATTATCACGGCTACCACCGAGCACAAAGCTGTGCTGGATACCTGCCGTCACCTCGAAAAGCTGGGTGCGGAAGTAACCTATCTCGAAGTGAACCCAGATGGGCTGATCGATCTTAAAGAACTGGAAGCGGCTATTAAGCCAACAACAATACTACTGGCGCTGATGTATGCCAACAATGAGATTGGTGTAATACAGCCGGTGAAAGAAATAAGCGCACTGGCCCGCAAGCATGGAGTACTGTTCTTTACAGATGGTACCCAGGCGGTGGGTAAAGTGCCCGTAGATGTGAACAAAGATGGTATTGACCTGATGGCTTTTTCAGCACATAAAATGTATGGCCCCAAAGGTGTAGGTGCGTTGTATGTACGTCGCAAAAACCCAAGGGTAAAAGTAACGGCCCAGATGGATGGTGGTGGTCATGAGCGTGGTATGCGTAGCGGTACGCTTAATGTACCTGGTATTGTAGGGTTTGGTAAAGCCTGTGAGATCTGCCGCCTCGAAATGGAAGAGGATACGCAGCGTATTTCGAAACTGCGTGATAAGCTGGAGAATGCACTGCTCGAACTGGAAGAATCGTATGTAAACGGCAGCCGTGAGCACCGTTTACCACATGTAAGCAATATCTCGTTCAAGTATGTAGAAGGAGAAGGCCTGATGATGGGTTTTAACAAGGAAATTGCCCTGAGCTCCGGCTCGGCCTGTACATCTGCTTCGCTGGAACCTTCGTATGTATTGAAGGCTTTGGGCCTGGGAGATGACCTGGCGCACTCTTCGCTGCGTTTCGGCCTCAGCCGCTTCACTACCGAAGAGCAGATCGATTATACTATTAAAGCGATCAGCGAAACGGTAACTAAACTCAGGGAGATGAGCCCTCTCTGGGAAATGTATAAAGATGGCATTGATTTGGATACCATTGAATGGGCTCATCATTAATTCACACATAAAACTTAAACAATATGGCATACTCAGAAAAAGTGATCGACCACTACCAGAATCCCAAAAATGTGGGTACGCTGGATAAAAGCAAAAAGACTGTAGGTACTGGCCTGGTGGGTGCGCCGGAATGCGGCGACGTAATGCGTTTGCAAATTGAGGTAGACGAATCTACCGGCACTATCACGGATGCTAAATTCAAAACTTTTGGCTGTGGCTCTGCCATTGCTTCTTCCTCACTGGCTACAGAATGGCTCAAGGGCAAAACGGTAGATCAGGCCCTCACAATCGACAATATGGATATCGTGGAAGAGCTGAACCTGCCCCCGGTAAAAATTCACTGTTCGGTACTGGCTGAAGATGCGATCAAGGCAGCTATTAACGATTACCGGGTGAAGAATGGCATGGAAGCCATTAAGTTTGAAGATAGCCCCGTTCACTAATACCTTGCCGGTAAAACAGACAAAGGATTTTTTCAAATGAATAAGGATCATTATGGTAGCAACAGATAATGGTATATACGTAAGTGAGAAGGCAAAGCAGAAAGTGCAGAAACTGATGCAGGATGCAGGCGTTGACCAGGACCCTACTTATTTTTTAAGAGTAGGCGTAGTGGGCGGTGGTTGCAGTGGCCTGAGCTACAAACTTGACTTTGATAACGAGGTTAAGCCAATGGACCAGGTATTTGAGGACAATGGTGTTAAGGTGGTGACTGACCTGAAGAGTTTTCTTTACCTTGTTAATACGGAACTTGATTTCAGTGACGGCCTTAACGGAAAAGGCTTTTTCTTCAGTAATCCCAACGCCAGCAGGAGCTGTGGTTGTGGTGAAAGTTTTGCCGTCTGACACAATACGTTAGTAAATCAGAATATGGCCCCGACGCTTTAGTCGGGGCTTTTTTATTGTCCTGCATGATGCAAATGATGAGTTGATGCAGATAAACTATGGTCTTGCTATACCGGTAGCTGCGATCGGCCTGCTTACTGTTTTACCCAATCTGTATACTGCATTTCAAAACGCACTTCACCGTTGGACTTCAAGCCCCTGTTTATCCACCCCTGGCGGGTATAAAACTGTTCAGCGCGGGTATTGGGTGCAGTGCCCAACCATACCATTTCTGTGGTTTGGGTAAAATACCAATCCAACATAAGCTGGTGCAGTTGTTTGCCGATACCTTTCGCTTCGTGTGCGGGGTCGACAAAGAGTGCCCAGATATTGTGGTCAACAAGATCGGCGATGGCAAAGCCTACGAGTCGTCCGTCTATTATACAAACCCAGCCCCGCCCACGGTGATTGATATATTCGTAGCAGTCAGCATCAGTGACGAGGGCGGGGTTAGACAACACATTCTCTTTTACTGCATGCCGCACCACCTGGATCGCCGGGATGTCGGCAGTTTCCGCTGTTCTGAATATTATATTTGTTGATGGCATACCCATAAGCAGTATTTTGAGCAGTTATAATAACGGGCACAAGATACAATCCTTGCTGATTATGGTAGGTTGATGAAGTGCTTATACAATATTAATCTGCCGAGAGAGGCAGTTCTACGTAGAAAGTAGTGCCTTTGCCAACCTTGGTTTCGAACCAGATGGCACCGTGCATTTGTTCTACAATGCCCTTACACATGGCAAGGCCCAGTCCTGTACCAGAGGTTTTGGTGGTAAAGTTGGGGGTAAAGATATTAGTCCGGGTACCTTCCGGAATACCCTCGCCATTATCGTGTATCATTACCAGTATATTGTTTCCTGAACGGCTGCTCTCTACTACGACTATAGGGTTTCTGTCCTGCGGAACTGATTGTATTGCGTTCAGGAGGAGATTGGTAAAAAGACGGTTGATATGGGTACGATCAGCAAATATGGTTAAAGGCTCGGGCCACTCTTTCCATTCCAGTTGCATGCTGTCGGCCGCCGAGTGTAAATGGATAACGATCCGGAGCGCTTCATTGAGGTCAAATTTCTCTTTCTTCGGATTGCCTATATTAGCAAACTGGCTGAATTCACTGGCGATCTGGCTCAGGTGGTCGATCTGTTCTACCAACGTTTGCGCTACACTTGCTGAAAGCTCACTTACATTTGGCGCCTTGGATGCAATTGCTTTTTGCAGATATTGGAGGCTCAGCTTCATTGGTGTAAGCGGGTTCTTGATCTCGTGGGCTACCTGCCGGGCCATCTCCCTCCAGGCGCTCTCCCTTTCGCTTTTAGCCAATGCAGCGGCACTTTCATCCAGTTTGCCTACCATCTTATTGTATTCGCTTACCAGTTGACCTATTTCGTCATTGCGGTTCCATGCAATGGCCTCATTCATTTTGCCCAGGTTTACATCACTCATCTTGGCGCTGATAAAGGAAAAGGATTGCGTAACACGATTGGCAATAATGAGGGCTACAATACCTGCAATGAGGAATATAAAAGCATTCAGATTAATGATGGTTACAATAAAGTTGGATATCTCCTGGCTGAAGTTGGCCTGCGAAAGGAAATAAGAAACATTCAGATAAGCATATTCATGCCCCGATTCATCTATCAGTGGTATATAGTTACTGAGGTATTCGAGCCTGCCGATCTTTTCTTTTTCGAAATACTGTGCATCATTCAGGATACTGAGACGGTAATAGGCTACAGGGTTGATCTTGCGGCCTATAACACCAAGGTCGTAGGGAAGGTGGAGGGATGATGCACGAAGGTTACCTTCGAGGTCATAGAGGTTAATATCTGTGTTGTGTATCTTGGCTACCCTGTCTACGAGCGAATCGAGGTGAGGCAGATTGAGGCTGTCGTATACTTTGATCACATCATCAGAAAACATCATCTTCTCCATACCGTTGCGCAGCTCCCTTTCCATGAGTTGCACGGAAGTGCTTAACTTTTCCCTGTTGTTATTTTCATACCTGTTTATGAAGAACAGGATAGTTGCCACACCGATAACTATAAATGACAGCAGACTGATAAATATGATGGTACCATAAACCTGGTTACGGATGGTGAGCTGCCAGTATGCTTCCATTTTTTGCCGGTTAAACCTGGTTGTTACAAAAGAGTTGAGTAACCAGAGAATACCGGCCATCAGCAGGAATGAGCAGAAGAGATATGAAAAGAGGGTGATGGATTCAATGATAAATTTGTTCTGCCGTGCAATGATGACCATCTTCCCCGGGCCGGGCCTGTACCATAATTCGTCGTAATCGTTCTGCCCGTCCTTGTACACGTATTCTTCATTGAACGTATCTCCAGCCGTCAGCTTTGTAGGAAAGTTATAGTCGTTGTGTCGTGTAATAAGCTGCGACTTATCGTAAACGGCAAAAGCATAAATGGAAGAGTTTTCTATGCTGTTACTGTAGCCTTTGGTAAAAAGGGCTGCAGAAGGTGTTGCGGTATTATTCCGGTTTGAGCTGGCCAATATATATACTGATCCAAGAAGCCTGTCGCCCGTATCTTTTACTGGTTGATAACTAATGTAGGTATAACCATTGTACGACTCGTCGAATAATGAGATGCCGGCGGTTTGTGTAGGCCTGGCCTGTGAGACAAGGATCGATTTGAAAGTTTCAAAACTGGTTGTATCAGGATTGGACATACCAAGGTTATCTTTATCGAAAATGTATATTCTGGTAGTAAAGCTTGCAAGGTAGGAGCTGATGTTCGTGCCTATCAGGCTGTCTCTTATACGGGTCCCTTCCTGTCTGTCGCGGAAGTGTTCAAAATTATTGCTCAAATAATCGCCCCTGAAATCAGCAAGCATTGTGCTTACCAACGCTTCGTTTTTTCGGCTCTTTTTATTGCTGAGGGTATCCGCATACAGCCTTCGTTCTTTTCTTTCCTTAGCCCGGGTTTCAATAACAATCACTACGGTTATGGATAGTGAAAAGAAAAAGAGCCAGAAGATGAGCTTGGATGATATGGGCCTGGAAGAAATAAAGTTCAGCGGTTTGTAGTTAATCAGGAATAGAAACAGCAGTAACCAAGTCATAAGAGATAGCTCAAATGCATACACATCGGTAGTACGCAGGCTCAGGGTAAGCAGGCCGCAGACTGCAATGACAAGGAAAAGCAATGACGGCCGTTCTTTAAAAAGTGGGTTCAGAAAAAACAGTACCAGTTGTATGGTAAATAAATAGCCCGTTGCAATACAGCAAAGCGCAAAAAAGCCGAGCACACTATAAATATTAAGTGAGGAAAATTCCACCACATCGAACGGTATGTTGGAATCGGCCACGATGGTCTGAATGATCCTGCCGGCTTTCAGGGTAATAAATATGAGCAGAAATGCACCAGCTATCCTGCCTATCCACTGTATAACAGGATAAGAAGGCAGGGTAAAGCCTTTTTTGCCAAGAAGGTGCTGACGTATAAAAAGCATCAGCCAGATAATAAGTATGGAATTGATGAGCAGGTCACCCAGGGAGTTAAGCGCATCAGATGAGGCATAGATTGTTGAACTAAACAACTCAAATTGCTTAAAGTTGAGTGGAATAGGAAAGTAATAGCTGATGACCCTCAGCAGGACGACGACTGCAATAAGTAAAAAGGAAGATAGGACAGCGCCTGCCATAGGTACCATCGCTGAGGCCAGCAGGTGAATGAAGAGCAATACAAGGAAGGCAGCAACAATACGCAGCCATGCGGCGATGATATTGTCTTTCTGCACTGCAACATCCGATTTCTTGTAGATAGAGAAGAGAGGAGTGTTATTGAGCGAACTGATAACTTTCTGGCCGCTTATATCTAAAGAAAGGTCGTAACCTTCATTGATATCATCATCCGCAGTAAAGTTGTTTTCGAGATAGATATTGTTAACATCGTAGCTCCACTTTACCGGCATAAGGCCTACTACAAGGTAATCGCCCGTTTTTACTTTCCGGCATACATAGTAGCCGTTAGAAAGTTTTACAAAATCGAGGGTAAAAGAACGGCTCAGTAGGGAAGCCTCGGGTTGGATGGTCTGCGTGTTCCAGAAGAGAATATTATCGGTATAAGGACGTGCCGCAGGATAAATAAAGAGATAATACGTTTTATGAGTAAATTCTTCGAGAAAATGGATGTCGTACTGTTTTGTTACGAGACGATTGAGCACTGCAGTATCTTTTGACAGCGTTTCAAAATCTCTCTCCTGTTCGTGAAAATGTTCGGATATCTTTTTTTGAACGACTTTTACAGAAGAATTGCCTGCCCAGTAGTTATTTATAATAAAAGAAAGTGTGACCAGCCATGCTGCTATAATCAGCAGGTAGCTGTTCTTTACAAGAAAGGGGCGTAATGAGATCTTTTTTAGCAAGTGAGTGATTTTACTGCCGTTTTATCTTATTCCAGATAGCATCCATCTCCCCGAGTGTCATATTTGCCAGGTCGCGGCCATCGTTCAGGGCTTCCTGCTCCATCCGGGTAAAGCGATGGATGAACTTTTTATTGGTACGTTCCAGCGCATTCTCAGCATCTACCCGCAAAAACCTTGCAAAATTTACGAGGGAGAAGAAAACATCTCCTAATTCAGCCTCAATTTCGTCCTGATTACCCCCTTTTATGGCCTCTTTCAGCTCCTGTTGCTCTTCTTCAACTTTTTCCCAAACCTGGTCTTTATTTTCCCATTCGAAGCCCACCTGCTTAGCTTTTTCCTGTAACCGCATGGCTTTGACCATGGATGGAAGGGATACCGGCACCCCTCCGATAACAGATTTCTTACCTTCTTTGAGCTTCAATTTCTCCCAGTTGCGTTTTACCTCTTCATCGTCAGAAACTTTTATGTCTCCATATATATGCGGGTGGCGGCTGATGAGTTTTTCGCATATACCGTTGATGACTTCGGTCAGGGTAAACTGGTTTTGCTCGTTACCGATACGGGCGTAAAATACGAGGTGAAGCATCAGGTCGCCCAATTCTTCGCGTATGCCTTTCCAGTCGTTTTCGGTGATGGCATCTGCAAGCTCATAGGTTTCTTCGATGGTGAGCTGCCGGAGCGATTGTATGGTCTGTTTCTTATCCCATGGGCATTGCTCCCTCAGGTCGTCCATAATAGCTATCAAACGGCTGAAGGCATCTGCAGGGTTGCCTGCGGCATTGCGTACATTTATTACACTTTCCATAATGAAAAAATAAAGAACCCGAATATCAGGATCGAAATGACAAAAAATGCGAGTATGTTGAGTATGATAAATTTGAGAATGGTTTTACCGCGACGTTGCTGGTAAAAGTTACGCATGCTCTTGTACTCGTAAAAAGCAAGGATTGCGCACAGCGTGATGGTCAATATATCAGAAACAGTTTCATACCGTTCAGGAACACACGCATTGAGCAGCATGAAAATAAAGGTCAGGATAAAAGTAGCGCAATAAATATGGATAGAAAATATCGCATGGTTAACATAAAAATACCCATGCTGTCTTTTATACAGTATCCAGAGCAGGAAGGCAAAGATCGGGAGCGACAGGAAGAACATCTGGGGCATGGTATGCACAAACCGTTCAAGCAGGGTTACTCCAAGTGTGCCGCCATCCCCGGCAGAACGCTCTTTAACATCGATGCCTTTTCGTATCAGCAAACGCTTCCAGCCCGTTTCCCTCCTGTCTGCCGGCAATAGGGATTGTATGGTATCGTAGGCAAGCAGGCTCGAATATGATCCGTCAGTAAGGTTCACATTAAGTCCTCTCCTTTCTTTACTGTCCTGCCTGCTGGTCCTAACCGAATCGATCTTACGGATAACTCCTGTACGCCTCAAGGAGTCTTCTGTTGCTTTCAGGCGTGCAAGACTGTCTTCCGTAATTAATTGAGATTCGAATGTTACCAATGCTGTACCAATAGCTGCCCGCATAAACGTATCCTCCGGTGGTATCCTTTGTTCTTTCAGGTCGCGGATTGCATTCCTCAACCTGACCACTTGTTTTGCGTGCGAAGTTGTTTCCACCTCATGCGCACCATTGTTACCAAAGTTGAAAAAGAACAGGAAGAAGAAAGCCGAAGTAAAAACATACATCCGGATAGGATTGAGATAGCTGTTACGCCTTCCCATCAGGTACTCGCGCGAAAGATAACCGGGTCTGAAAAGGAGGTATTTAAGCGTGGAAAAAAACTTTCCGTCAAAATGGGTAATATCCTGTAAGAAATGGGATACCAGGTGCCATACACTTTCCCGGGGTTCGATATTCTCCTGTCCGCAGATATGGCAGAACCTGCCCTGCACTATGGCATTACAGTTGAGGCAGTTATGTTGACTGCGTTCTTTAAGATGACTCAAAGGGGTTGGTTTTGATAAAAGTACTTGTTCAGTAGTTGTAAAAGTACATAATTCAGGAGAGTGGTGGTGGGTATATTGCAATACAGGAGTAAGAAATTTTAACCGTGTAATATGAAGCAAAACCAAAATGTATTACCTTCAACAAAAAACTATAACTATGGATTTTATAAAGGATTACTGGTGGGTGATATTGCTGATTCTTTTCGTTTTCAGCGGCTTATTCACCGTTAACCAGGGCACCATTGCGGTGATTACCCGCCTGGGTAAATATGTAGGCATACGCAGACCGGGTCTGCAGTTCAAAATACCTTTTCTTGACCAGGTATACAGAAGGATCAGTATACAGAACCGTTCGGTGGAACTGGAGTTCCAGGCGGTTACTGCCGATCAGGCAAATGTATACTTCAAGTCAATGCTATTGTATTCTGTATTTAACCAGGATGAGGAAACCGTAAAGAATGTGGCATTTAAATTCATCAGTGATAAAGACCTTATGCAGGCGCTGGTACGTACGGTAGAAGGGAGTATCCGTGCTTTCGTAGCTACGAAGCGGCAGGCCGAAATCCTGTCATTACGCCGTGAGATCGTGGAGTATGTAAAAGATCAGATCGATCATACGCTTGAAGAGTGGGGTTATCATTTGCAGGATCTGCAAATCAATGATATTACGTTCGACGAAGCTATTCTGACGAGTATGAGTAAGGTGGTGGCTTCGAACAACCTTAAGGCGGCAGCAGAAAATGAGGGCCAGGCGCTGCTGATCACCAAAACCAAGGCGGCTGAGGCAGAAGGTAATGCCATCAAGATTGCTGCCGAGGCCGAACGCCAGGCGGCGCAGCTTCGTGGTCAGGGTGTGGCGCTCTTCCGTGAAGAAGTGGCCAAAGGTATGAGCCAGGCGGCCGAGCAGATGAAGCAGGCGAACCTCGATACAAATGTGATCCTTTTCAGTATGTGGACGGAGGCGATCAAGAACTTTGCTGAATATGGCAAAGGCAATGTGATTTTCCTGGATGGCAGCAGCGAGGGAATGGAAAGGACCATGCGCCAGATCATGGCTATGCAGCAGATGCCAGAGAAGAAAGGCTGATGCTTTTAAATATACCTGATTAGGATAAAAGTGCTGTGTGAACAGCACTTTTATCGTTTTATACAGACAGAATAATCGTCATCGAAAGGAACATTAACATTTCTTTAAGCAGCATTTCAGAAAATCATTCGTTTACTTGCAACATGTCTTATTTTTGGCATGATAATTTAATAATGATCAAAAATTCATTCACCCAACCGGTAATTCAGAAATATGTTTGACATACTACTCCAGGTACAGGCAGATACTGCAACTGCAAAACTCACTTCACAGGCGGATACCACATTCGGCTTACTTGCAAAGGGTGGCGTACTGATGATCCCCCTGGCCATACTTTTTGCCGTGGCTATTTTCTTCTTTATTGAAAGGCTGATCTACCTGCGTAAGGCGGGCAAGATCGAAGAGAACTTCATGAGTATTATCCGCGATAATATCATTTCAAATAATATCAGCGCTGCGCGTAACCTTGCCAAGAATACAGGCAATCCTGTCGCAAGGATGATCGATAAGGGCATACAGCGTATGGGAAAACCGATTGATACGATCGAGAAGAGTATGGAAAATGTGGGTACGCTTGAAATGTATAAGATGGAAAGAAACCTTAATATCCTCTCCATCATTTCGCGTGTGGCACCGCTGTTCGGGTTTCTGGGTACCGTTATCGGTATGCTCGACCTGTTTAAAGGTATTGCAGGCAGTACTACTTATACACCCAATACGATTGCAGATGGTATTTATATCAAAATGATCACTACAGCAACGGGTCTGCTGATTGGTATTATGTCTTACCTCGGGTATAGTCTGCTGCACACACAGATCAGCAAGATTGAAAATAAAATGGAAGCGGCCAGTGCCGAGTTCTTAGACATTCTCCAGGAACCCACTAAATAATTGTACCGCTATGAGTTTACGTAAACGATTTAAAAACGATGAGCATGAAGTGGATATGGGCCCTTTGAACGATATCCTGTTTATCCTCATGTTCTTCTTTCTTATCATATCCACTCTGGCCAATCCCAACGTGATCAAGCTCACGAATCCAAAATCAAAAACGGAGACCAAGGCCAAACAGAGCCTCGTGGTCAGCATTAAGAAAGATGGTTCAACCTATATCGGGCAGCAGCAGGTAAAGTTTGACTCCCTGACGTCGGAGCTTACGCGGCGTATCAATAAAATGGATACGGCTAATAAGCAAACGGTAGTGATCAATGCAGATACAGCCGTATCGATTAATAAGGTGGTGGAGATCATGCGCAATGCCAGGAAGGCGGGTGCTGCTGGTGCATCATTGAGTGTTGATCCGAACTAACAGATTGCCTTTACCATACGGCTTTTATTAAAAGCGTCGTTTCTTGTTACGGCCTTTGTAAAATATGTTTTATAGAGGGTATCTACCTGTCTTGTATAATCTTCGTGGGTTTCCACATAGATACGGCCCCCGGGCTTAAGATACTGGCGGCCAAACCTGCCTATTTTTTCATAAAATAATAATGGTGCTTCATCCGGCACAAAGAGCGCCAGGTGTGGTTCATAGAGCGCCACATTATTGTCGAGCTTCCTCAGATCGCCCGCAGGGATATATGGGGGATTGCTGACAATAATATCTATCCTTGGCAGTTCCTCCCAATTGTTTTCATTTAAGAAATCCATCAGTACAAAATGAATGTCCAGCCCATAGGTGGTTGCGTTTTCGCGTGCAATGGAGAGTGCTTTTTCACTGCTTTCCAATGCGATAACATTGACGTGTGGAAGTTCTTTTTTGAGTGTGACAGGTATACAGCCACTGCCGGTGCCAATATCGAGTATGGTGATGTCGCGGGGAAGAGGTCTTTCAGACGCTACTCTTGGTATAGGTGCGGCCGTAGCATCGGCGCGGAGGTAGTGCTGGCTGAGGGCGTCCTGTTTGATGTCTTTGATTACCCATTCCACAAGTTCTTCCGTTTCAGGACGGGGGATGAGCACAGCATCTGATACTTTAAGCCTGGTATTATAAAACCAGGCTTCGCCCAATACATACTGTACCGGCTTTTCAGCGAGCAGTTCAGTGAGTTTGTTCTGCAACAGATCATATACTGGTTTTTCCAGGATGAGACCGGATCGGGATATGATTTCGGGGCGCTTCCAGCCAGTGGCCCACTCAAAAACCCAATCTGTAATTACTGCGGCTTCATTATTGGAGTATATGCTTTTAAGTTGCTCAAAAAAATGGCGATGAGCTTCTTTTGCATTCATTATACAAACTTACAAATTCCTGTCATTGATAAAAGTATTTAGCAACGTACTTTTGCGATTTATGTCTCATCATGAACCATATATGTACCGTTGCCTGGACCTGGCGGCCCGGGGGGCGGGTTATACGGCCCCCAATCCCATGGTTGGGGCGGTGCTGGTACATGAGGACTTGATAATCGGCGAGGGCTTTACACAGCCTTATGGGGGGGCTCATGCTGAAGTGATGTGCCTGGAAAGTGTTGCTGCGGAACATGCGCATCTTACCGGGGCTGCTACGCTCTATGTAAGCCTGGAGCCCTGTGCGCATTATGGAAGGACACCTCCCTGCACAGAGCTGATTATCCGGAAAAATGTAAAAAGGGTAGTAGTGGGTTGTGGCGATCCTTTTGCTGCTGTAAACGGCAGAGGTATAGCGCAACTAAGAGCAGCAGGTATTGAAGTGATTACCGGCGTACTTGAGGAGGAGTGCATTGCCACTAACCGGCGGTTCTTTACTTTCCATATTAAGCAAAGACCATATATTATTCTTAAATGGGCACGGTCTGCCAATGCTATGCTGGCAGCAGCGGGGGGCAGACCGGTTGCGATAAGCGGTACGGTTACTAACCAGTTGGTGCACCGCTGGCGCAGCGAGGAAGCTGCCATTTTTATCGGCCGTAATACGGCTGTAACAGATAATCCAAGTCTTACCACACGCCTCTGGCCGGGTAAAAACCCGGTAAGGGTAGTGGCAGACAGCAAACTGATTTTACCGGGTACACTTAATATCTTTAACGGTATGGCGCCTGTAATAGTGATCAATAGCAAAAAAGAGGAGCAGGGCGTGGTGAGCCGGGTAAAAGTGCCAAAGGGTGATCAGTTTATAAAAGGGGTGCTTGAAAAACTGGTAGATGCTGGTCTGACGAGCCTGATCGTTGAAGGAGGTGCAATGCTGCTGGAATCATTCATCCGTGAAGGATTATGGGATGAAATACGGACTATTGAGAATACAGCAATGGTTATCCCTGATGGTGTTCCTGCTCCGTATTTTACAAATGGGGAGTTGTACGACCGGCAGCAACTGGGTACAGATATTATCAGTTATTATTATAATCCTATGCAAAACAACTATTTTAAAACCCTTACTAATTATCATACATGATCTTTCTTATCGGCAGTATACTTTTCAGCTCCTATCTTACCCTTGCTTTTAAAATGTGCGGGCGGTATAATGTCAACCTCTTCCAGGCAGTTGTTGTTAATTACCTTGCCTGTGTCATTACGGGTTGCCTTGTTGATGGGTCAGTGCCTTTTACCAGGGCTAACCTGCGGAGTAACTGGATCGGTTACGCGGTGGCTATGGGAGTTTTATGCATTATCCTGTTTAATATTATCGGATTTACTGCACACCGGATCGGTGTGTCGGTGGCCTCTGTGGCCAATAAACTATCACTGGTTATTCCTTTCCTGTTTTCAATTTACCTCTATAACGAAGCGGCAACTGCTTTTAAGATTTCGGGAATACTTGTTGCTTTGTTTGCTGTAGTGCTTACCTGTTATCCTTCAAAACAGGGCGCGGGAGAAGAAAAAAAGATCAGCAGCGGCCTGCTTATCTTTCCAGCACTGCTGTTTGTGGGAAGTGGCCTTCTGGATACGCTTATCAAATACACTGAACATCACTTTCTGAATGAAAGTAATAAGAATACATTTATCATTACAGCATTTTTTGTAGCATTCCTGTTGGGCTTGCTGGTACTGCTGGTGCAGTTATTGCGGGGTAAAACACGATTGCAGCCCCGGGCATTGCTGGCTGGTGTGCTAATCGGTGTTCCCAATTATTTCTCGATGTGGTTCCTTGTAAAAGTATTAAAGGAATACAGTGCCAACAGTTCTGCGATTATCCCAATCAATAACATGGGTATTGTGCTGGTAAGCGCGGTAGCGGCAGGTCTTCTTTTTAAAGAAAGGTTGTCGGGACTTAACCGAATCGGTATCTTGCTGGCCATCGCAGCTATTGCACTGATCGCTTTTGGATAATGGGCCAGGCAATAAACAAACGGTGTACGGTTGTGGGATTGTATTTTTGATAAACCCGGAAATATGACAATAACGGATCATTATTATACGATAGGTGCGGATGGTACTGCGGAGTTTAAAGACCGGGGCAGTAAATTTATTGCGTATGCAAGACCAATCATTGATGTGGATGATTTCAAAACGGGACTACTGCAACTAAAGAAAGAGCACCCTAAAGCGATTCACCATTGTTTTGCTTACCGCATCGGCACAGATGGTAATGTTTTCCGTCAGAGTGATGACGGGGAGCCTTCAGGCACTGCAGGTAAGCCTATTCTTGGGCAGATTGACAGTAAAGGTCTGACGAATGTGGCTGTTGTTGTAGTACGTTACTGGGGTGGTACACTGCTTGGTGTGCCGGGTTTGATCAATGCGTATAAATCCGCAACGGCGCTGGCACTACAGGTTACACCCGTGGTACAGAAGCAGGTGGAGCTTATATATGAGATACAGTTTGATTATACACAGATGAATGATATTATGATGATATTGCGGCAGTTTAACTGTTCTGTAATCCGTCAGGAAATGCAATTGTTTTGTTCTATTACCGCGGGTATTCCCCGGAACAGGCTTGAAGAAGTTATATACCGATTGAAAGAGATGAGGGGTGTTGAGCCGGTGCAGCGCAACGCCTGAGCTGACTATTTATTGCACAAATAACCTGTTATTTTTCCCCATAAGGCAACTTTTCTCCCTTTTATTGTATCATATCAGGTTTTTTGTACTATTTTACTTCCTGTATACCAAAATTAACTGCCGGTAATGCCGGTATTTTAGCTGTTTTATCTTTTTGACCTTAATGAAAATGACGCCGGTCTAAGCACAATGCCGGAAACGATGAAGGGATATTCTATTATATGCCTGAGCCGGTTATAACAAGAACTAAAATACGACACATGAAGAGAATTTTAACCATGGTGGCATTGGCTGCCATAGCACCTGGAGCGTATGCTCAGCAATTACATTTTACCTCGCTGTACATGCAGCATAATTCGATGTATAACCCGGCTGCTGCGGGAATGACAGAGAACAGTAAGATGATTGGTATATCGTACCGAAGCATGTGGTCTGCTTTTCCGGGTAATCCCAAAACTTTTATTCTTTATGGTGATGCGAACTGGAAGAAGATGAATGCAGGTATTGCGGGTTATCTCTACCGCGATGTTACAGGTCCTACGAGTCGTACCGGTCTGCAACTGGCTTATTCTTATCATATCACTTCACGCGATCAAAAAAGTAAGTTCGGTCTTGGCCTTGAGTTAAGGGCATTGCAATATGCGATCGATAAGAACAAGCTCAATGATGCCCTGGGTAGCGATCCTGTATTAGCTGGTTCGGATAATAAGCTTAAACTGGATGCCGGTGCAGGAGTGTACTTTACCAGCGGTGGTTTGAGCACGGGTATCGCGGTTAGCCAACTGATCCAGTCGAAGCTGGCGTTTGCGGATGTGAACAATACTACGCTAAGGGCGAAATTGTACCGTCACTATAATTTTACTGCCAATTATTACTGGCAAACGGGTGAGCGCATTGCACTTATTCCAAATATGATGTACAGGTTGATCGAGCATTCTCCTTCTGAGCTGGACATCGGCTGTAAGATAGATTACCAGGATAAGTTATGGTGGGGGCTTAACTGGCGGGTGCACCAGTTCTGGAGTGTGCAGGCCGGGTTTAAACTGATGAACCGCCTCAACGTAGGGTACGCCTATGACTACTACCAGGCGCCTATTTCACAATTTAATGCGGGATCAAATGCGCATGAGATCGGTCTCCGGTTCGATATTAAGGATTAGCATAAGCTGCATAGGGCTGATTCTTAGCATAATGATCGTCCTGCTGCTGAAACACTTTATAAATACCTCCTTTAAAAGGAGCTTTGATTACTGATCACAAATAAGCCGAGGCTTATTACCAAAAAGATAAACTGAGTATGAAGAAGCTAACATTGGCTTTATTGAGCGTAACCGCTTTGTTGAGCGGCATTACAGCACAAAATAATTGTGTGCCGGTGATACCGGGTTCTTATAACCAGGTAGTTAACCTCCCCGCGGGTGTTAATTGTACGGCACTAAGTGTTAAAGTGCCCCATATTAAGCAGACATCTGATTATGCTGTACTTAACTGGCCCTATGATCCACTGGCTTATACCTCTGCCTCAGGTACGGAAGTGACAAGCATTTACGTGGATGACCAGTTCAGTGCGGTGATTAACCTGCCCTTTAGCGTTTGCTTTTACGATTCTATTTTCAACAAGCTTGTAATCGGCTCTAATGGCCTGATCACTTTTGATGTAAGCAATGCTTCCTGCAGTAATGCCTGGGATCTGCGTAATAATATACCTATTCCCTATGCAGGTGGTTCTGCATGTGTTACCACACCGGAGTATTATCCACGGGCGAGCCTGATGGGTATTTATACCGACCTGGATCCAAGGGCGGGTCAATCACCTGCTACAAAGAAGATTGAGTACCGTGTTGAGGGCACAGCGCCATGCCGTAAGTTTATTGTGAGCTATAACGATATCAAAATGTACAGTACCTCAGGCTGCCCTGATCTCAACACCTTCCAGTTTGTAATTAGTGAGGGCACTTCTATCGTAGACATTAATATCAAAAACAAGAGTGTCTGCACTTCATGGAATAATGGCAATGCTATTTCGGGTTTGCAGAACTGGGCGCGTACTAAGGCTACCGTGGCAACGGGCAGGAACTGTACACAGTGGTCTGCCACAAATCAGAGCTACCGCTTTATCCCCTTTGGCGGTACTTCACGTTTTGTTAAATCGGAGCTTTTATATAATAACGTGGTTATCGCTTCGGCGGATACTTCTACTTCTGCACCGGGCGAGCTGAAGATCAACTTCCCCAACGTATGTCCTCCAACCACAACAGCGATGTATGTGATCCGTACAGAGTTTACACCCTGTGGTACTGGAACAGGGCCCGGCCAGAACCTGTTTCGTTTTGATACCATTACGGTAAATAAGACCAATAACCTTCTTGCTACGGCTACGGCGGCTCCTGCCTCCTGTAACCAGAACAATGGGGTGATCACTTTTGCCACACCGAGCTATGGTACACCGCCTTACCAATACTCTATTAATAATGGCGGTACTTTCCAGGCAGGAAACGTATTTTCTGGACTTGCTGCCGGCCTGTACAATTGTGTAGTTAAAGATGCCGGAACGGGTATCACCAACCTGCAGGTAACAGTAACATCAAGCAATAACCTGTCTGCTACGGCAACGGCAACACCCGTACTTTGTAACGGCGGCAATACAGGCAGCATTACAGTAACGCCTGCCAATGGTACCGCTCCTTACCAGTATTCTCTTAATGGCGGTGGTTTCCAAACCGGTAATGTGTTCAGCAATCTCACAGCAGGTGTATATACTGTACAGGTAAAAGACAATGGTAACTGTGCCACCACACAGCAAGTAACCGTGTCGCAACCTGCTGTACTTGTTGTAAGTGCAACTACAACGAACGCTACCTGTGCAGCAAACCCCGACGGGCAGATCAATGCCTCAGCTACGGGCGGTTTTCCACCTTATACCTATAGTATTAATGGTACAACCTTCCAGGCGTCGGGACAGTTCCTGGTAGTTGCAGGTAATTACACGGTTACGCTCAGGGATAACAATGGCTGTATCAAAACCACGCAGGTAACTGTTGGGCTGACGAACGTACTTACTTTGCAGAGCCGTACCGACACAATTATCTGCCGTGGTGACGCTGTTAATATGACGACCACCAGTACTGCAACAAGCTTTACCTGGACGCCAACCGCCGGATTAAACAATGCAGCAATTGCCAGCCCTGTGGCTACTCCGCAAGCCACTACTACTTATATCGTTACCGGTCAACTGGGTAGTTGTACCAAAAAAGATACGGTAGTGATCTCTGTTAATCCTTCGCCGGCGGTAAATGCAGGCCCGGACCTCTCTATACTGTTTGGCGATGAAACAGCTTTACAGGGTTCAGGATCGGGTGGTACCTTTCTCTGGACGCCTTCTGTCGGCCTTAATGCCACCAATATTCCCAACCCGGTGGCAAACCCAACGTTAACAACAACTTATCTCTTAACGGTAACCAATAACCTGGGTTGTAAAGCGTCGGATTCAATGAAGCTGACGGTTATACCTTATTGTGTAAAGGTACGTAATGCCTTTACGCCCAATGGTGATGGCCGTAATGACCAGTGGTTGGTGACAGATACGTATGACTGTCTTAAGAATATTACTGTAAATGTGTTTAACCGTTATGGTAACAAAGTATATGAAAACCGTAATTATCGTAACGACTGGACAGGTACCTATAAAGGCCAGCCTGTTCCGGATGGCACGTACTATTATGTGATTGATTTTACATTGATCACCGGCAGGGTTATGACGGTTAAGGGAGATCTTACTATATTGCGATGATATTGGCCTGAGGGAAAATGCCATTGATACCATAGTAATTTTTAACCTTTTAAACTATACATTTATGAGAGGATTTGGCATTTTGTTAATCATCTTTGGAATCGGGTCATTTATCCTGCGTTCTATGGATATGGAGTTCAGGTTACTGATGTGGATTGATTCGTGGGGGCAAAGTACCGGCAATGTTATCCGGGTGATAATGGCAGTAGTAGGTCTGCTGCTGGTGATCATGAGCTTCAGGAAGAGAAACGATTAAGAGGCTGGATATATCATAGCCCGGTAACTGTATCGATACAGTTACCGGGCTTTTTTATTGTACAAATTTAAAGATGCCGTTTCGCTTTTCTTTCAGTAAGATATTCCTCAAGTTGGGCTAAAGTAAAACTACTGAGGTTCTTGTCTGGAGTAAGCAGGGCTTTCTGCGCCACGAGCACGCCATACCTGGTATCAGCATATCCTTCTACGGCATGCGAATCGGGGTCAATGGAGATCAGTGCTCCTTTGTCGAGGGCCTTTGCAATCCAGCGCCAGTCGATATCGAGCCTGCTGGGATGGGCATTAAGCTCAATTACCACGCCATTGGCAACGCAGGCGTCGATGATCCTGTCATGATCAACCGGGTAACCTTTCCGGCTCAGTAAGAGCCGCCCTGTCATGTGCCCGAGAATAGTAGTATATGGATTCTCTATGGCATTGAGCAGGCGCATCATAGCTTTTTCTTCGGTCATTTTCAGGTTGCTGTGTATAGAGGCGATGACAAGGTCGAATGTCGAAAGGATACTATCACTGTAGTCGAGGCTGCCATCATTGAGGATATCGCACTCAATACTCTTAAATATTTTGAAGGGCGCCAGCTTGTCGTTTAGCCCGTCTATCTGGTGGTGTTGCTCCCTGATGCGTTCTTCTGAGAGGCCCTGCGCATAAAAGGCGCTCTTACTGTGGTCGCTGATCACAAGGTATTCGAGGCCCTGTTCCTTTGCGGCGGTAGCCATTGTTTCGAGAGTATGGCTACCATCGCTCCATTGGCTGTGGCTATGTATGATGCCTTTTATATCTTCCGGCTGGATCAATTTTCGGGGCAGGGTACCATTTTTAGCTTTTTCGATGATTGTGGCATCTTCTCTCAGGAATCCCGGAATGAAGGGAATGCCAAGCGATTTGAATATATCGGCTTCGTCTGTAATACCGGTAAAAGATGCGGTGGGGTAGGCTGCCGTAAATGCTGTGTTAAAGTCCGGCGTACCCGTGGTAAAAAAGCAACGGTCACCAAACGATTGCTCCTCGCAGGTGTACAGTTTAAGGTGCAGGCCTTCAGTTAATGAATAGACCAGGGTTGACGGCTCTTCAGTTACCAGCATAAAATCGGCAGCACCGGAAAGTTTTTCTTTGAGTACTTCTGTGGTGGTATCTGCTACCAACTCCAATTCATTGATGATCTCTACCTGTCTTTTAAACGCGCCTGTAACGGCAACGCTGATTCCTTTTAATAATTCTTCCACACGTTTTACTACAAGTGGTATCGCTGCTTCAATAATTGCATATAAATAACTGCCCTGGTTTTTCTGATAAAACTCAATTGTATCCATTACATTCTGCTGTGTCTTTTCGCCAAAACCTTTGTAAAGTTTTAACCTGTTTTCACGGCATGCGTATAGCAGTTCACCAATGGATTCTATTTCCATTTCTTTCCAGATGGTAGCAATTTTTTTAGGACCTATTCCTTTTATATTTAACATTTCCAGCACACCGGGAGGTGTTTGTTCGATGATTTGCTGTAATGCTGAAAGCTTACCTGTTTGAAGTAATTCGGTGATCTTTTTGGCAGTAGAGTCGCCAATACCTTTGATGCCTGCAATTTTTTCTGCAGGTGTTTCACTCAATTGCAAGGGTAATTTCTCGATAGTAAAAGCTGCGGAAGCATATGACTTTGCTTTGAAACTGTTCTCTCCATGTATGTCCATGAGCTTGCTCAATAAGGAGAATGTATCTGCGATCTGGTAATTGTCCATACTGTAAAAATACAAAAGATGCAGTATGGGCAGGGTAGAGATTTTTCGTTTGCGGCGAACGTAATGGCAAAGAGGAGCGGTTATTGGTATTACAATACTAAAAGGCCTGAAACTATGATGGGCAGGACGTTTGAGCGGAAGGGTAGGGCATTAAAAAACCTCCCGTAAAACAGGAGGCTTTGTATCTTTTTGCTTTTCCAAAAAGCGAAGACTACTTTTTTGCAGCTTTCTTTGCAGCTTTTTTAGGAGC
>CAZPXP010000049.1:0-26315 GCA_964590975.1 uncultured Ferruginibacter sp.
AGCCCTGGGATATTGTATTCAATTATTTAGGTCAGCTTGACCAGGTTATTAATAAAGATGGTCTGTTGACTGTGGCGAAAGAAGAAGCTGGAGATGCCGAGAGTGAGCAACTGGTGAGTCATGCACTTGTTGCCGTAAACGGTATGATACAGGATGGGCAACTGGTATTACAGTGGACATACAGCAGGGCTCACTTTGATGATGACAGTATAGTGGTATTGTCCTCCGGTTATATGGATAACCTGCAGGGGCTTATCCGTCACTGTGCAGTGCAACAGGATACTTATTATACACCATCTGACTATGGACTGGGGAATGAAATCGGTTTTAAAGAACTCGATCAATTCCTTGACCAACCCTGGGGTAGTGGTTTGCGCAGGGCGCAGGTTGAGTCGTTATACCGCCTGAGCGGTCTGCAACAAGGTATGCTTTTTCACAGCCTGTATGATGTGGAAAGCGGCTCTTATATCAACCAGTTCAATTGTGATTTTACAGCACTGGATATTAATTTATTCCGGCAGAGCTGGCAGTTGCTTTGCGATTGCCACAGCATACTCCGCAGCGGTTTTTATTATGATGTATTCAATGTGCCGGTTCAATGTGTTTATAAAAGCATCGAACTGCCGTTAACAGAAATTGATCTGCGTCATGTTGAAAAAGGGGAGCAGCAGAGAAGAGTAAAGAATATTGAAGCATCGGCCCAGTACCAACCGTTTGTTTTTGGGGAAGCCCCACTGATGCGGATACAGTTATTACGGCTGGAGGATGATCTTTACCGTATGTTATGGACTTACCACCATATTATTCTGGATGGCTGGTCTATGCCATTGCTGATTGAAGAGTTTCTGATGCATTATGAAACGCTGGCTACTGGTAACAGGCCGGTTGTAAAAGAGGATCGTTATGAAGATTATATCCGTCATATAGAAGGACGCAGCAGGCTTAGGGAGCAAGCTTACTGGCAGGGTTATATGGAAGGGCTTTCTGAGGGTTGCTCATTACCTTTTGTGTCTTCTCTGGTTGAGCGTAATAAGGGAGTAGAACCTCTGCACGTGCTTAACCTGACAATGGATGAATACCAGACACGCCAGTTGGCGGCTTTTGCACAGGGGCACCATCTTACGGTGAATACGGTTATCGAGGGTGTGTGGGCTTTTTTACTGCACAAGTACACGGGTAACGATGATATTGCTTATGGTGTAACGGTATCGGGCCGCCCTGAGGAGTTGGCAGGGGTAGAGCAAAGGGTAGGTATGTATATTAATCTTATCCCGCTGCATTCAAAATGGAATGCTGATGCGCATCCTGTTGACTGGTTGAGGGGTTTGCAACGGGACCAGTTGCTTTCGAGGGAATATCAATATACTGCACTGAATGATGTGCAGCGTTACAGCGGTTTGCAGGGAGAGCTGTTTGATTCTATGCTCACCTTCCAGAATTTCCCGGTGAGTGGGTTGATTTCTTCCCGTGAATGGCAATTGAGGGTGGCTTCTGTTGATGTTTATGAACAGACGACGAACTATCTTTTGGGTGTTCGTGTGACGCAGACAGATGTGACGCTGGTAGAGTTTATTTATAAGAGCAGCATGCTGGATCGTTCTTATATAGAGATGATCCGCGACCAGTTTAAACTGGTGCTTTCGGAAATGACAGGCGGGGCCTGTTGCCGGCTTGGCGATATCTCATTGATTGCACCGGCTGAATGGCAGCAGCCAAGGTCGTTGACCTGCGGTGACAAAGTAGTATATGAAGACACTTCGGTGGTGGCGCTGATTGAGCGGCAGGCATCTCTTACACCAGACGCTACGGCGTTGCATTGCTCTGATGGGGCGGTGAGTTATGGCGAACTTATGGAGCGGAGCAATCGTTTGGCTCATCGGCTTTTGACCCGGGGTGTTCGCACGGGTGATCTTGTGCCTGTATGTCTTAACAACGGGGCTGATCTGATGGTGTCTATACTTGCGGTATTGAAAGCGGGTGCTGCTTATGTGCCTGTTGATCCTGCTTATCCTGAACAGCGTATAGCTTATATATTGAAGGATTGTAATGGCCGGTTACTGATCAGCAGCGCAGCACTCCGTTCTGTTCTGCCAGAAACGGCGGATGTGGTGGATGTGCATGATGAGGGGGAAAGTAATGGTAAAGTGCATGCAAACCTTTCGCTCTTACCCATTGATTCTTCCAACCCTGCCTACGTGATTTATACTTCGGGTTCTACGGGTATGCCTAAAGGTGTGATGATCAGTCATCGCAGCCTTATTCATTACCTGATGTGGGCCAAAGATCATTACTTACCCAAAGAACATATGGCTGGTTCCAGCGGTTCTTACGTACACCTGTCGTTTACATTTGATGCATCGCTGACGGCGCTGTTTGTTCCACTGATCAGCGGCAGGAGCCTTGTGATGAGCAGTATGCGTGGTATATGTGTATTTGAAGATCCTTTGCTGGTTAAGCATGCTCCTTATGATTTTATCAAGCTGACTCCTGCACATCTTCCTGTACTGGATGAACTGCTGGGTGCTGATGGTGTTGCGAGCCTGACACCGACACTCGTGGTAGGTGGTGAAGCCTTGGAACAGCATCATTTTGCTTATCTCCGCAATGCTTCCAGGGCGGTGCGCATCGTTAATGAATATGGCCCGACAGAGGCAACGGTGGGTTGCTGTAATTACAGCTTTATGAGCGATGTAACACTGCCTGCCACCGGATCGGGTGGTGTGCTGATTGGCAGGCCGACAGGTGGTGTATCGTTATATATACTTGATGCTGACAGGAAGGAAGTTGGTACGGGCGTGCAGGGAGAACTATTTATCGGGGGGGCACAATTGGCGACAGGCTACCTGAACCGTGCCGAACTGACGGCAGAAAAATTTGTGGATACGGCTACTTATGGCCGGCTGTATGCAACGGGCGATCGTGGCCGCTGGCTGCCGGATGGTAATATAGAGTTCTTAGGCCGTGCGGATGAGCAGGTAAAGATCAGGGGATACAGAATAGAGCCGGGAGAGATAGAGTGTGTGCTTGAATCACTTGATGGGGTGAGCCGTGCGGTGGTACTGGTACAACAGGATGAAGACGGTGGTAAACGGCTGGCCGGATATATTGTACAGGAAGGAAAGGGTTATGATACGGAAGGGATAAAGGGCCTGCTGAAACAGCGGCTTCCCGAATATATGGTGCCGTCGGTTATTATTGTTGTGGATGAGATACCACTGACGACAAATGGTAAGGTAGACCGCCGGAGGTTGCTGGAGGTTGTGGCTGAACCTTCGGGTGAACAGCAATACCATGCACCGCGCAATGAAGCGGAGGCGGTACTTGCGGGTATCTGGCAGGAACTGCTTGATGTGGAAAGGGTGGGTATTCATGATAATTTCTTTGAGCTGGGTGGTGATTCTATTATTACCATACAGGTAGTAAGCCGCGCAAGAAGGGCAGGCCAGGGGTTGCAGATGGATGATTTGTTTGCTTACCAAACCATTGCAAGGATATCGGAAGCGGTACTTAAGCGGAGCGCAGGTGAAAGCAATTCTGCGAATGATGATGCACGGGGCGTAAGCGGCCTGCTTCCCATCCAGCAATGGTATTTTGAGGCCAATCATCCTGCGGTATCTCATTTTAATCAATCGGTATTACTTGATATTGATAAATCAATCAGCCAGCAGCATTTGCAGCGGGTTGTTGAACTGTTGGTGCTTCATCATGATGCTTTGCGTTTTCAATACGAGGCTACGGATAGGGGATGGCAACAGGCATACGGTGGTTATCCTGGTGTTGCTGAATTACTTGATCTGCGTAATACGGATGAAAAAGAGCTGGCCGATGTTATTGAACGGCATTGTAATGATTACCAACGCAGCCTTGATATAGAAAAGGGACTGTTGATGAGGACTGTTCTTATTGAAACGCCGCCTGCTGAAACGTATAACCGTCTTTTGCTTATTATCCATCACCTGGCGGTTGATGGTGTTTCGTGGCGTATTCTTATGGAGGATACTGAGGCGTTGCTGCAGGGTGTAAAAATCAGTAAGCCTGTATCACTTGGTGCAAAGACGACGTCTTTTAAGGCCTGGCATGAAACTTTGGTAGAATACGGGCAAACCAGGGCCTTAAAGGCACAACTTCCCTATTGGAAGAGAATTGCAGAACAGTTCAACCCTTTGCCGCTGGTGAGAGAAAACGGTCAGGAGCTTACGTTGAAGAGCATGCGCCGATATGAAATTGGTGTAACGGCTGCAGATACGAAAAAGCTATTACAGCAAATACCACGCGTTTATCATACGGAGATCAATGACCTGTTGCTGGGTGCGCTTACGAAAACATTAGCGGAATGGAAGGGTGACCGCCATGTGGTTGTAGGGCTGGAGGGGCATGGAAGGGAAACACTGTCTGGCCGGGTTGATCTGAGCCGGACGGTGGGCTGGTTTACCAGTATGTATCCTGTATTGCTGGAATATGATGCTGGTATGCCTGCGGCTGACCTGATCAAATCTGTAAAGGAGCAATTACGGCGGGTACCTGATAAGGGCATTGGCTATGGTGTGCTCAGGTACCTGAACAAAGAAGCAGCGTTGATGGAGCGGCAACCATGGGATATTGTATTTAATTATATGGGCCAGTTGGATAATATTCTGGGCAGGAGTAAGTGGCTGAAAGAAGCTAAAGAATCCCCGGGTAATATGGCTGATGAAAACCATCGTTCTGATTATAAGCTGGGGGTCAATTGCAGTGTACAGAAAGGGCGTCTTATGATAAGCTGGAATTACAGTCTTCTTCATTTTGACGAAGGGGTTATTGCTGAACTGGCAAAGGGTTATATCAACAGCCTGAAGGATATCATCGGGCATTGTGAAAAACAGGAACAATTATTCTATACCCCATCTGACTACGGGCTTGCACTGGAGATCGATTACCGGGAATTAGATGCCTTTCTCGATGAGCCAATGATGAATGGTGAGCCAAGGCGCGGGCAGTTGCAACGTATGTACCGGTTGAGTGGCCTGCAGGCGGGTATGCTGTTTCACAGCTTATTCGACCGCAGGGCGGGGGCTTATATAGAACAGCTCAGTTGTACTGTTCTTGATGTTGATATCCCTTCTTTCCGTAGTAGCTGGGGAAGGTTACTTGACCGGCACTCCATTCTGAGGACCGCATTTTATGGAGATGTTTTTTCTATTCCTGTTCAGTGTGTGTACGACCGGGCAGACCTTCTGATTGAAGAAATCGATTGCAGGGATATGAGCGCCGAAGGTCAAGATCAGTTTCTGCTGCAATATTGTGATTCAGAAAAAAATAAAGGATTCAATTACAGCGATGCGCCGGTGATGCGATTGGGGCTGATCAGGCTTAGCGAAGAGCGTTACAGTATGATCTGGACATCCCATCATATTCTTTTTGACGGGTGGTCGATGCAGATAATGATGGAGGAGTTCCTGACCATATATGAGTTGATGGTGGCGGGTAAAGAAGTTGCTCCTGTAAAAGAAGATTGTTACGAGGATTATATCCGTTTTATAGAACGCCGTGATGTATTGAAGGAGGAGGAATACTGGCGTGGATATATGCAGGGCCTGTCGGAGGGCTGTCTTCTGCCTTTTATTGTTTCTGCGGAGCGGAACCGTGGCGTTGGCAGTCATAAGAGTTTGGAGTTTTTACTTGACGAGGAACAAACGGCACAGTTGCAAAGCTATGCGCAGCGATGTCATATTACTCTCAATACGGTTATGCAGGGGGTATGGTCTTACCTGCTTCATCGGTATACGGGTAATGATCATGTGGCTTTTGGCGGCACTGTTTCGGGCAGGCCGGAGGATCTTGCCAATGTTGAACACAGGGTGGGTATGTATATTAATACGATACCGGTTCATTGTGTTTTGCAGCAGGACCAGGGAATAGATGCCTGGCTGCAATCCCTGCAGCAGTCGCAGGTAGCTTCAAGGGAATACCAGTATGCTACATTAAATGATATTCAGCGGTGGACCAATTTACCCGGTGACCTGTTTGATAGTCTTCTTGTTTTTGAAAACTACCCTATTGCGAAGGTTCTTGAAGAAAGGAAATGGAGCTTAAGGGTAGAGGATCTACAGGTAAGTGAGCAAACTAACTACCCTTTAAATATCATCGTTTTCCCCGGAACGAAATTGCAGGTTCAGTTCAAATATAACGGGTTGATGCTGGATGAATATATGGCTGCCCAGATGGCTGGTCATTTCAAGCAGGTACTGCTGGATATATCGGGTAATGCCGGAAAGCGCATCGGTGATATCAAACTGCTTACAGAAGTTGAGGAGCAGCGGGTTTTGCATGACTTTAATAAGTGTGCAAGGGTGTACCCGGAGAACCAGACGATTGTATCGCTCTTTGAAGAGCGGGTAACTGCTTCGCCTGAAGCTACTGCTCTTATATGGGGTGATCTTTCTTTCTGCTTCTCGGAGTTGAATGCCTATGCGAACCAGCTTGCTCACTATCTTATTGACCGGGGGGTTCGAGGGGAAGACCTGGTGCCGGTAGTTTTAGACCGCTCTCCCGAGATGTTTATTTCGATGCTGGCCATACTTAAGGCGGGAGCTGCTTACCTG
The DNA here is from genome assembly GCA_964590975.1 of uncultured Ferruginibacter sp. Taxonomy (GTDB): domain Bacteria; phylum Bacteroidota; class Bacteroidia; order Chitinophagales; family Chitinophagaceae; genus Ferruginibacter. The sequence goes on from CAZPXP010000049.1 coordinate 6,582, forward strand.
CCTATTGATTCGGAGTATCCACCAGAACGTATCCGGTATATGCTGTCTGATGCGGGTGCGGCATTGATAATTACCCATACCTCGCTTCAATACCTGGTTGGTGATGCGGGGGTTGTTATCTGTATTGATGATCATGAGGATATCAGGGAGAGGTCTGCAGAAAATGTTGGTGCTCATTATTCTCCTGACCAGCTTATCTGTGTGATCTATACTTCGGGCTCATCGGGAAAGCCTAAGGGTGTTCAATTGACCAATGCGGGTATCCTGAACCGCATATACTGGATGTGGGAAGCCTATCCTTTTGGACAGCATGAGGTTTGTGCTTTAAAAACTTCGGTTTCTTTTTCCGATCATATATGGGAGTTCTTTGGCCCCCTGCTGAAGGGTGTGCCTTTGGTGTTGCTTGCAGGCGAAGAATTGTTTGACCTGGATATATTCCTGCAAAGATTGATCAGCCGAAAGGTGACGAGGCTATTGCTTGTGCCTTCGCTGCTGAGGTCTCTTCTTTTGAAAATAAGAGCGGAGGGTATTGTGCTGGATGGTATCAAGTACTGGACGGTTAGCGGGGAGGCTCTGACAAGCGACCTGCTGGAGGATTTTTATATCCAGTTTCCTTCGCAAACGCTTTTGAATATTTATGGTTCTACGGAGGTGACGGCAGATATTACCTGCTACGATCTTGCTGCGCCGCCGGATAAGGTGGAGGGCTCTATTTTTGAATGGAGCTTCGGGAATGAGATCGACCTCCTTATTAAGGAATTTACAGAAAGGAAGAGTATTCACGATTCTAAGGAGATATGGAATATTCCCGAGTCGTATTACGATGTTTCCGGTAATAAGACTTTGCATCCGGCAGAGTACACGGAGTTTCTCAGAAAAGAGCTTTTGCCTAATATCGGCAATATCGCCAGGCCTACTTATATAGGCCACATGTCGGGCACGGTACCAGAGTTTGTAAAAGATCTCAGTGCATTGATGATATCGCTTAACCTTAACCTTGTAAAGACTGAAACTGCTTATGCTGCCAACTCAATTGAGCGCCAGGTAATTGGTATTATGCACAGGCAGGTATATAAGTTCAAGAAAAACTTTTACCAGCAGCATGTACAGAATCCTGATAGTTGTCTTGGTCTTATTACGGGTGGTGGTACCATATCGAATATTACGGCGATGAGCTATGCGCTTAATAAAGCGCTGGGGCCTGCGGATGGCTTTAATGGAATAGCAGATGAAGGACTGGTTAGTGCGCTTGCACATTACCAGTATAAGAGAGTTGTGGTTATCGGGTCGAGTCTGCTGCACTATTCTATTGATAAGGCACTGCGTACGCTTGGGCTGGGAAGATCTGCCAGGATATCTTTTGACTTTGATAAGAATGATATAGAGAAGAGCCGGATGCGGCTGATAAAAATGATTGAAGGATTCAGAGAGGAAAGAACCCTTGTTCTCAGTCTTATTGGTCTTGCGGGTGCTACTGAAACGGGTCGTATCGATCCTTTACAGGAACTGGCTGATATTGCTTCGGCGTATGGGATACATTATCATGTGGATGGCGCATTTGGTGGGGTAGGAATGTTTTCGCCGCGGCTGTCTGTAAAACTCAAAGGCATTGAACGTGCAGATTCGGTAACGATCTGCGGTCATAAGCAGATGTATCTTCCGCTTGGTGCCAGTATTTGTGTCTTTAAGTCGCCCGACATTGCCCGCTATTCAGAGAATGCTACTTATTACCAGGCAAGAAAAGGAAGCTATGATTTAGGCCGCTATAGTATTGAAGGATCGAAAGGCTTTGTTTCACTGCTGTTTCATGGGGCATTAAAAATATGGGGGGTACAGCGGTTCAGTAATATCATTGAGCAGAATTATGATAAGACAAGGGCTTTTGCGGATAAGATTATGGCGAATGATCATTTCCAGCTTATCGAATATCCTGAGCTGAACATCCTGATCTACCGGTTTATTCCACTTTCTCTCCGTAAAAAAGCAATCGACAATAACCTGTCTGCGGATGAGGTTGTATTTGTTAACGAAATCAACAGGCGGATACAGAAAATCCAATTCCTGCGTGGAGAGTCGTTTGTGTCGTTTACTGAGATTGAACACCAGAACCGGGAGCAGGTTATTGAGCGTATTGTTGTTTTCAGGGTGGTTATTATGAATCCTGAAACTACGGAGGATATTTTTGATGAATTGCTCAACCAGCAAATCCATATTGCAGAAGAACTGTTCAGCAAATGGGAAATAGCAGGGGCTGAAAAGATGAACGGCCAGGTTGCTGCTTCAAATACAGTAAGGGTACAAAAGAATATTTCTATCGGAAAGCCGATTGCCAATGCTTTTATCTATATCCTTGACCGGTACGGAAGGCCCTGCCCTGTGGGTGTACCCGGCGAAATATATGCAGGGGGTGTACAGGTGGCCCGGGGATACTGGAACCGGCCTGAGCTTACTGAAAAGATGTTTATGGCCGATCCTTTTTCGGGTTTGCCTTATCGTATGTACCGAACCGGGGATCTGGGTAAATGGGCAGCGGATGGTACGATCGATTATATGGGAAGGATCGATAACCAGGTTAAGATACGGGGTTTCCGCATTGAGCTGGAGGAGATTGAGACGGTGCTGAATGAATCGCCGCTGGTAAAGCAGGCTATTGTTATTGCCCAGGAAATTGGCGGTAATAACAAACGCCTTGTTGCCTATGTTGTTCCCGAAGGTGCTTTTGACGGTGACGCTGTTACGGCGCATCTTAAAAGCTGTCTGCCGGAATTTATGATCCCTTCTCTTCTTATTGAGATTGAGAAAGTGCCCCTGCTGCCTAATGGTAAAACCGATAAGAAGCAGTTGCCTGATGCAGGGCTATCTGCAAAGAACAACCAGGTTTACCAGGCTCCGCGTAGCGAGATCGAAACCAAACTCTGTGCTATCTGGCAAGAGTTGCTGGAAACGCCTTTGATTGGTGTTTTTGATAATTTCTTCGAGCAGGGTGGTCATTCGCTGCTGGTGATGCGGATGACTTCCTATATTAAAAAACGCTTTGACTGTCATATACCTATGCACCTGTTGTTCCAACTCAATACTATTAATGACCTGGCTAAATACATACAATTAAAGATATCAGAGAAACAACCAGTGAAGGATGAGCAGGAGTATGAGATGATCAGCCTGTAAATGAACTTAATATTTTTTCAACTGCCGGGTAACTGTATTACCGGCAAATCACTTTATAATTTATGAGTACTACTTTGAACAAGGCGATAGATATTTTGCTTTTGGCAAAAAATGATGGCGTTGACTTTGTTCTCACTGCTGGGCAGTTGCAGGTTAAAGTCCCCAGGGATAAATCAATCGATCCCAAACTACTGGATGAGATCAGGAAGCATAAAGAGCTTATTATCGACTTCCTGACAACTGAGGGTGTGAAAGAGCCTGAAGGTGTACAGGCGATGTTAAGGGCTTTCGACAGGGAACAGGTGAAAGATATACCTCTTTCTTATGCACAGGAACGATTATGGTTTATCGACCAGTTTAACGGTAGTGTGCAATATCATATGCCCTGGGTGTTTCGTATTGAGGGAGCTCTTAATACTGAAGCTCTTGAAGCTGCGTTTAAGGCCATCATGGAGCGCCACGAGATTCTGCGGACGGTGATAAGGGGTAGCGATGGCGTTGGATTCCAGGAAGTGCTGCCGTTTGCTGATTGGCGGTTGTCTGAACTGCATACAGAAGGTAGCTGGGATAGTCAACCTGCTTCGGGGCTGATCAAATCGCTTATTGATAAGCCATTTGATTTGTCGGCTGACCCGATGCTGCGTGTAACCTTGCTGACAAATGAAAATAAAGAACAGTTACTGGTTGTAGTGCTGCATCATATTGCTTTTGACGGCTGGTCGATAGGTATTATGGTAAATGAACTGGCGGAATTGTACAACAGCTTTGTTGCAGGGGTTGTTCCGCAGTTAACAGACCTGGCGGTACAGTATGCTGATTATGCTGTATGGCAAAAGGATTTTCTCTCGGGGCCGTCGTTTGCTGCGAAGCTGGACTACTGGAACCTCCAACTGGCTGGTGTTTCAGTTCTCGACCTGCTCCCGGATTATTCGCGACCGGCATCGCCGGGTATTTATGGCGCTGTTGTAAAAAGAACATTGGATAAGAGGTTTAAGGACGGGTTAGTTGATTTTTCGAACAGGCACCAGGCTACAAATTTTATGGTGCTGCTTACTGTTTTTAATGTGCTGCTTAGCCGGTATACGGGGCAGCAGGATATTTGTATTGGTACGCCAATAGCTGGCCGTGATATGCCCGAGGTTGAAAACCTGCTGGGATTTTTTGTGAATACACTTGCACTGCGTACTTCTGTTGATGGTGAAAGTACTTTTGACAGCCTGCTTCAGCGGGTTAAGATACAAATGCTTAAGGCATTCGAACACAAGGATGTGCCGTTTGAAAGAATAGTGGAATCTCTTGGTGTTGAAAGGGATATGGGGCGTAATCCCATTTTCCAGGTCATGTTTTCCATGCAGAATGAGGCGTCGGCTGATATGCCGTCGTTTAAAGGCATCTCGCTTACCCCGGAAAGTAATTTCCCTGTTTTTGCGAAGGTGGATCTTCACCTTGATATTGCAGTAAGTGGTGAAGAACTGGTATTGAATATTGTTTACCGTTCGGATCTGTACCGTCACGATACGATTGAGCGTATGCTTGATCATTATGTGGAACTGCTCGATGCTTCGATGAATAACAGCAAGGGGCAGATCGGTGTATTAAATATGGTGAGCAGGGAGGAGCGGCAACGGCTGCTGGAGACATTTAATAATACTGCTGTTTTATTTCCTGCTGATTTTACGATTGTGGAATGCGTGGAGGCTAACGCGGTGCAATATCATACTGCTGCTGCGCTGTTATCTGATGGTAAGCAGTTGAGCTATGCAGAGTTAAATTGCCGGTCTTCACAGTTTGCGCATTATCTCCGGAGTAAAGGGGTTGGTAAGGGTGATCTTGTGGCTGTTTGTATGGACCGGTGCAACGATCTTATTGTGGCAATGCTGGGTATTTTAAAGGCCGGAGCTGTTTATGTGCCTGTTGACCCTTCTTACCCTGTCAGCCGTATTAACTATATGCTGGATGATACTGGTGCAAAGGCTATCGTTACTATTAAAGCTTTCGACCATCTTTTTACTGATGTGGTATCTGTTCTTATTTTCATGGATGAGGAACAGGTTATAATAGACCAGCAATCGAAAGAAAGGCCCGGCGACGGCCCCAAGCCTGATGATCTTGCTTATGTTATTTATACATCGGGTTCTACGGGTACACCTAAAGGTGTAATGATCAGGCACGGGGCATTGATGAACCTTGTACACTGGCATGTGCGGGAGTTTGAGGTAAGCAACCAAAGCCGTGCTACGGCTATGGCGGGTATTGGTTTTGATGCTTTTGGATGGGAGGTGTGGCCTTACCTGAGCGCGGGTGCGTGTGTTTACCTGTTGTCTGACGGGGAGCGGTATTCTATAGAATTGATTACAGCTATTTTTGCCCGGCAGGGTATTACACACTCATTTGTTGCTACTGCCCTGGCTGTAAGCTTAATAAAAGAAACAGCGGGACAACGACTGCCCCTCCGCTACCTGCTTACGGGTGGTGATCGTCTTCCCCCTGTTCCGGTTAAAAACACGGGATATCGTATTGTTAATAATTATGGACCCACCGAGAATACAGTGGTTGCTACTTCGTTTATACTTCCCGAAACAGATGAGTTTGCCGTACCGCTGATCGGAAAGCCGGTGAGTAATACGCAGGCCTATATACTTGACAGCTACCTGCAACTGGCGCCACAGGGTGTTGCGGGGGAACTCTGTATATCAGGTTCCCAATTGGCTGAAGGCTATCTTAACCTGCCTGTTCTGACCGCTGAAAAATTTATATCACATCCTTTTAACGGCAGTGGTGAAAAATTATACCGTACGGGGGATAAAGCCCGCTGGTTGGCGGATGGTAACCTTGAATTTCTTGGCAGGGTAGATGACCAGATCAAATTGAGGGGCTATCGTATAGAGCCGGGAGAAGTAGAGGCAGTTCTGCAACAGGTTAAAGGTGTGAGGCAGGCGATTGTGTTGCTGTATGAACAGCAGGACCATACGGGGCAGCTTGTGGCGTTTATTGTGCCGGAGGAAGGATGGGATAAGGAGCTGGCGCTTGCGCATGCGCGCAGGCTGCTGCCTGATTATATGGTGCCTGCAATACTGGATGAGATAAAGGAGATCCCGCTTACTGCTAATGGAAAGGCTGACAGAAAAAAACTTCTTGAATATATTACTTTGCCAGCGGATACTGCTTTGTATGTGGCCCCGCAAACAACTGACGAGGTTGCTCTTGCGACTGTATGGAATGAGCTGCTGAACAGGGAAAAAACAAGTGTACATGATAATTTCTTTGCGTCTGGCGGTCATTCTCTTCTTGCCATGCGTTTTGCTTCTGCCCTGCGTAAAATGACGGGGAAAGAAGTATCGGTAAGAAGAATATTTGAATATCCCACCATTGCTTCTTTGGCTTCCTGGCTTTCGAAGCATACCGTAGCCAGGTCTTTACCGGCAATAACAAAATTCAAAGGGGAGGGAAGAGTACCGCTTTCGTTCGAGCAGGAAAGGTTATGGTTTATTGACAAACTGCATGGCAGCCTGCAATATCATATACCCTGGGTACTACGGTTGAACGGTGACCTTGATATAGCGCTGCTTAATATTTCATTGAGAAAGTTGGTAGAGCGGCATGAGGTATTGAGGACTGTTATCAAAGAAGAGGATGGGACGGGCTACCAGCAATTGCTTCGGCCCGAAGACTGGAAGATGGAGTTTTTAGAATTATCCTCAATAATAGAGCAGTCTGGCAGCCTGGAGCAATTTCTTGAGGCATTTATACGACGGCCATTTGATCTGTCTGCTGAAAGCCCCCTAAAGGTATTATTGATTAAGCTGCAGGACCAGGAGTATCTGCTTGTGGGTGTAGTTCATCATATTGCGTTTGATGGCTGGTCGACAGGTATTCTTGTGCAGGACCTCGCAGTCTTATATACCGCAGCTAAAGAAGGAACATATCCTGCATTGAAGGAACTGCCTCTTCAATATTCAGATTATGCAGCCTGGCAGCGTAAGTACCTGTCGGGTAAAGCTTTTGAGCAGGACATCTCCTATTGGAAAAGGCAACTGCAGGATGTGTCGCCGCTGAGCCTTGTAACTGACTTTCCCAGACCTGCGCATCCAAGCACGAAAGGTGGGGTAGCGACGACTTCGACTGACCGGGATTTGCTCAACGGGCTGTTGAAATTTTCGCATGAGCGGAGCGCTACCTTGTTTATGACGCTTCTGGCGGCGTTTAAAACGGTGTTATACCGATACACTTCTCACGGTGATATATGCGTGGGTACGCCAGTGGCGGGCCGGCAGCAGCAGGAACTGGAAGGTATGATCGGTTTCTTTCTCAATACGCTGGTTTTGCGTAGTGAAATTGACCCGGCTGTATCTTTTGATGATTTACTGGAACGGGTAAAGAAAACTACGCTCAACGCTTATGAGCATCAGGATGTGCCATTTGAGAAAATAGTTGAAGCGTTAGGTACGGAAAGAGACAGGAGCCGGAATCCTTTATTCCAGGTATGGATGGTGCTTCAAAACATGCCCAATACTGAACCGCTTAACCTTGGAGGCGTACGTTTACAGGCAGAAAATCCTGGTATTTACACATCGCAATTTGATCTGAACCTGGATATATCGGAGGGTGAAGATGGCCTGTATCTTTCTCTTACTTATTGCAGTGAACTCTACCGCCATGAAACAGCGGTGTTTATGCTTGAGCATTACAAACAGGTATTGACGTCGATTGTTGCCAATAGTTCTGTTCCGGTGGCTGCGTTAGAAATGGTACCATCTAAAGAACTTGCACTTATAGAGGAATTTAATAGAGGGGACGGTAATGCTCCTGCTGAGCTTAGTCTTGTAGACCTTTTCCATCAGCAGGTAACGAATGTGCCAACGGCGACAGCTTTATCTTTTGAAAGCGAAAGGATGAGTTACCAGGTGCTGGACAGACGTTCGGATATACTTGCGGGCTACCTGATCAGTCATGGTGTGCGGCCAGGCGACTGCGTGGGACTATGTATTGACAGGAGTTTCGAAATGATAGTCGGTATTACAGGTGTGCTTAAGACGGGGGCTGCCTATGTGCCGATGGATCCGTCGTATCCTGCTGACCGCATAGAGTATATGATTGCAGACAGTGGTTGCCGCATTGTGCTTACTACTAGCGATACGGATCACCCGATTTCTACAAATATTCCCCTTGTTTATGTGAATAATATACAGGTGTCCGAAGTTGTGCCGGAGATATTGCCGTTGGTATCGCCGGGTGATCTTGCTTATATTATTTATACTTCCGGCTCTTCGGGCAGGCCTAAGGGCGTACTGGTGGAGCATGGTTCTGTAGTTAATCTTATAGAGAGTCAGAAAAAGGTGTTCGGGGTGAAGACGGGTGAAAGAGTATTACAGTTTTCGAACTACTGTTTTGATGCTTCGGTGGAGCAGATATTTCTTGCATTGCTGAGTGGCGCAACATTGGTGATCATGCCTAAGGCTTTACAACTTGATATTCCGGCTTTTGAAGAGATGCTTTCCGGTCAAATGATCAGTCACCTCCACGCAACACCCGGATTTCTTGAACTTATTACGCCTTATCCTTACCCGGCATTGAAAAGAGTGATAGCCGGAGGGGAGGCCTGTCCCGTATCATTAGCTAAAAAATGGGAGGGTTATGTTGATTTTTATAATGAATATGGTCCAACGGAAACGACTGTAACGGCTATTGAGCTGTTGGCGGGTAATACTATGGAATGTAATGAATCCCTGCCAATCGGAAGACCGTTGTCTTATGTAAAGGTTTATCTTCTTGATGCGATGGGTTCTGCTGCCGGTATTGGTGTTCCTGCGGAAATATATATTGGTGGTGTTCAGGTGGCAAGGGGGTATCGCAACCTGCCCGACCGTACTGCTGAAAGCTTTATACAAAAAGATGGTTTGGGAAGACTGTACCGTACTGGTGACAAGGGCAGATGGATGCCTGATGGTAATATCGAATTCCTGGGAAGGGTTGATGATCAGGTAAAAATCAGGGGTTACCGGATTGAGCCTGCAGAGGTGGAATCTGTTTTACAACAGGCACCGGGTATTAATCGCGCTGTAGTGCTGGTGGAGGAAGACGGACATGATAAAAAACTGGTTGGATATATTGTTGTGGAGGATAGTTTTGACCGGGAAGAGGTTTTGCTTTTCCTTAATTCGAAGTTGCCTGAATATATGATACCGTATTTACTGTTACAGGTGGATGAGATTCCGCTTACAGTAAATGGAAAAGTGGATAAGAAAAAGTTGAACAAAGCTTTTATTATGTCTGCTGAAGAAAAAGTCTATGAAGGGCCAAGGGATACCACAGAGGAGGTGCTGGTATCGATCTGGGAGGAATTGCTTGAAGTGGAAAAGGTAAGTATTCATGATAACTTTTTTGAGCTTGGCGGGCACTCGCTTCTTGGGGTAAGGGTGGTTGCTGCGATACGTAACCGACTTGGTAAAGAATTGCCTATTGTAGCTTTATTTGAATACCCCACTATTGCCCGGCTGTCTGCTACACTGCCGTTCAAAGATGAAGGGAATTTGCTGCCGTCCATTACGCGGTATGAAGGTACTGGCAATATTCCACTGTCATTTTCACAGGAACGGCTCTGGTTTATTGACCAACTACAGGGAAGTGTTCAGTATCATATGCCATGGGTGTTCAGACTAAAAGGAGAGCTGGACAGGCAGGCTCTTGAGGATTCGTTCAGAGACATACTGTATCGTCATGAAATATTACGCACTGTAATCAGGGAGGAGGAGGGTAAACCTTATCAAATGGTAATGCCGGTAAGTAATTGGAAGATGCGATATATCACAACTGAAGACCTGGTAGCCGCAGGTATGGATACAGCAACCTATATTAGTGAACAGTTGCAAATCCCTTATGACTTATCGCAGGACAGTCTTCTGAAACTAACCTTAATTGGCTTATCGGAGACGGAGCATATACTTATAGTATTGCTTCACCATATAGCTTTTGATGGATGGTCTATATCGGTTATGGTAAAAGAGCTGGCTGCATTATACAACTGCAGGGTTGGGGATACGCCCTCTTTATTAAATGAATTGCCTATACAGTATAAAGATTATGCTGCCTGGCAGCGCAGCTATTTATCGGGAAAAACTTTGCAGGCAAAGCTTCAATTCTGGAAAGACAGACTTACGGGTGTTGCCCCTCTTGATTTGCCGCTGGATTATCCCCGGCCTGCCATACAAAGTACTCGGGGTAATACACTTTCATTTATTATTGATAAGGAAACTACGGATGGGCTTAATGGTTTATCGCAACAGCATGGGGTTACGCTTTTTATGACTCTCTCAGCGGTTTTCAAAATATTATTGTCCAGGTATACCGGCCAGGAAGATATTGCCATCGGCACACCAGTGGCCAACCGTTCGCAAACATCTACGGATGGGCTGATTGGTTTTTTTGTAAACACCATCGTATTGCGTGATAGCCTGGATGGTGATCTTACATTTACGGAATTGCTCCAAAAGGTAAAGACGACTGCCCTGGAGGCTTATGCAAACCAGGATACGCCGTTTGAAAAGATTGTGGAGGAAGTAGCTGTGGAAAGAAGCATGAGTTACACTCCTCTCTTCCAGGTGTTGTTTGCTCTTCAAAATACCCCGGATGCGGGCGATCTTGAATTGTCGAAGGTTAGTCTTTCACAAGAACGAGTAGTAAATACTACTTCTAAGTTTGATCTTTATTTTGACCTGCTGGAAACGGATGAAGGGTTACAATTACAGATAGAATATTGTATTGATCTTTTCCATTCTGATACTATCGGGAGGATGTATGGTCATTATCTTAACCTGCTGCGTGCTGTGGTAAGAGACCCGAATGAGAATATCGGCTGTATTGAGATGGTTGGTAAAAATGAACTGGCTCAACTTAAGCAATTCAATGATACTGAAAAGGATTATGGATCGGTGAAGTCTATTACAGGTATGTTTGAGGCTCATGCAGAAGTGACGCCGGATATGGAAGCTGTTGTTTTTGAAGGTGAAGTAATAAGCTATGCAGTGCTTAACCGGCGGGCGAATCAACTGGCACACTATCTTATTTCATGTGGTATTGGTGAAAACAGGCTTGTTATGGTATGCCTTGAAAGATCTGTTGAAATGATTGTTGCTGTACTTGCCATTCTGAAGGCGGGGGGTGCTTATGTTCCTGTTGATCCACAGTATCCCAGGGAAAGGATTGCGTTTATGCTTGGGGATGCGGATGCGGCCCTTATCATTACCAGCACTTCGAACAGTGGGTTGCTGAGTAAAGACCGTAAGATGCCAGTTGTGCTTATTGATGGTGACTGGAATGGCGTGGATAACTATAGTTTACTTAACCCGGATATTAAAAATGCTCCGGGCAGCCTGGGTTATGTAATATATACTTCAGGTTCTACCGGAACTCCGAAGGGCGTGCAGCTTACCCGTGATGGCCTGACTAATTTACTATTGTGGCAGTCGGGACAAAATGTTGAAGGCAAACTTCGTATCCTGCAATTTGCCAGTCTTAATTTCGATGTAAGCTTCCAGGAAATATTTACTGCGCTCTGTTTTGGTAACACCCTCTGCCTGATTAGTGAAGAACGGAGAAGAAATATGCAGGAGCTGATGGCTGATATCAACATGCAAAAGGTAACCAGCCTGTTTATTCCGTATGTAGTATTGAAGGGACTGTCGGCATACGCAGCAGAGTCTGGTATTTATCCATCCACTCTCCGGGAGATATTCACTGCGGGAGAACAGCTTAAGCTGACAACTGATATCAGATTGCTGGTTGAAAAAACAGGATTACGGTTAATGAACCAGTATGGCCCTTCCGAAGCTCATGTGGTAAGCGCTTATGAAGTGCAGACCACTGATTACGAAACAAGGATATTACCTCCTGTCGGACGCCCTATAGCGAACACGCAATTATATGTGGCAGGAAAGAATGGAATGCAATCGGGTATCGGCATTGCCGGTGAATTGTGGATAGGCGGAGTGCAGGTAGGACGGGGATATCTTAACCGCCCCGAACTGACTGCGGAAAAATTTATTGAAGATCGTTTTTTAAATAAAGAAGGAGCAAGGTTGTATCGTACAGGTGATAAAGCGAGATGGCTGCCTGATGGTAATATCGAATTTCTTGGCCGGCTGGATGACCAGGTTAAGATACATGGTTATCGTATTGAACTTGGCGAAGTAGAAGCGGCCCTGCAAAAGGCGCCGGGTGTGCGCCAGGCTGTAGTGCTGTCGAATGAAGATCATGAAGGTACAAAACGCCTTGCAGGCTATATAGTGCCTGAAGATAGTTTTGATAACGAAGCCTTGCTGGGATACCTGCGGCGGAGCCTGCCTGCGTATATGATACCTGCTTTTTTAATTCCTCTGGATGTTATTCCTGTAACACCGAATGGCAAAGTTGACAAGAGGCGTTTGCCTGAAGCTGATATATCGTTAGTAAAACGGCGGTATGTGGCTCCCCGAACACTTACTGAAGAAAAGATTGTACATATATGGGAGCAGCTTCTTGGTGTACAGCCGGTAAGTATTTATGACCACTTCTTTGAAGTAGGCGGACATTCCCTGCTTGTTACCCGTATGGCTGCCGTTATTCGTAATGAATTTGAAATGGAAATCTCTGTCCGTACTTTTTTCCAACTAACCACGCCTGAGGAAATTGCCAATTACATTGATGTGAACAAGCTGCATGTTTCCTATGATGCGGATAGCTACGAGGCAATTGAATTCTAACCTATAAGTAAACTGTTTACAATAAAAATTTTATCTATGACCTTTGATTTGAACAAGATCATTCTTTTGTTGAAGAAAGCGGATGAGCTTGATATCAAAATTACATTCACCAATGGTAAGCTGAATGTTAAAGTTAACAAAGAGAAAAAGCCTGATCCCGCTTTTCTTGATGAGCTTAAAGCAAATAAGCCTGAACTTATTGAGTACTTCAAAACTAATGTGCACAGGCCGGGCAGCAATGTGCTGCCTGTGATACCCCGCCGTGCTGATGACTCACGTATACCATTATCGTTTGCACAGGAACGGTTATGGTTTATAGACCGGCTGCATGGCAGTACTGAATATCACATGTTATGGATGTTCAGATTAGTGGGGCAACTTGACGTTGCAGCATTGGAAACGTCTTTTAAAGAGATTATACGTCGTCATGAAGTACTGCGTACAGTGATCAGGGAAGAGGAAGGGGCAGGTTACCAGGTGGTGATGACCGGTGATGGCTGGCGGATGCAACTGTTGGACGGAATCGAGGCCGGGATAGTAAGCAGTGATGATGCTGTGACTTATATACAAGCCTTATTAAAGGAGCCGCTGGACCTGTCGCGCGATTCGGTATTAAAGGTATTACTTATCCGTTTATCTGAGGGCGAACATCTATTAGCGGGTATGGTGCATCATATTGCTTTTGACGGATGGTCGGAAGGAGTTATTGTAAAAGAGCTTACAGAACTGTACAGTAATTATTCAGGGAAAAGAACTGCTGTACTGGAAGAGCCAGTAATACAGTATGCAGATTACTCGGTATGGCAGCGTACTTATTTGTCTGGCGGGTTGCTGCAGGATAAGCTTGATTACTGGAAAGAACAGCTTACGGGGGTGGAGCCGCTGGGGATGATCACGGATTATGCCCGCCCTGCCCGGCAGAGTCTGCGGGGTGCTTATGTAAGCCGGCTGATAGGCCCAGATACGGCTACTTTACTGCACCGGTTAAGTCAAAAGGAAGGTGTTACATTATTTATGACATTGCTGTCGGTATTCAAGGTATTATTGTATCGTTACAGCGGGCAGTATGATATATGTGTGGGGACGCCGGTAGCGGGAAGGCAGCAGCGGGAGACAGAAGGTTTAATTGGTTTTTTTATCAATACGTTAGCGTTACGCAGCCATGTACACGGGAATATGCGGTTTTCTGATCTGCTTAAACAGGTGAAAAGCACGCTGCTGGATGCCTACGAACACCAGGAAGTTCCATTTGAGAAGGTAGTGGAGGCGCTTGGGTTGAACCGTGATCTAAGCCGAAGCCCGGTATTCCAGGCTGTGTTTGCGCTTCATAATACGCCTGATACAGGAGTGCTTAGGTTGGGTGAGGTTGAGCTGATCGCTGAAAAATCGAAGCATAAAATAGCTTTGTTTGATCTTGATCTTGATGCAGTAGAGTCTCCGGATGGTATTCAACTTTCTTTAACGTATTGCAGTGATCTGTACCGGGCAGAAACGGCTGGCCTGTTGCTGGATCATTATGAACAGTTACTTTACTGTATAGCTGCATCGCCGGATGTGTTAGTGGATGATGCAATGCTGCCGCTGCCTATGGAGCAGCAGTTGCTGCAACGCTTTAATGCTACATCTTCCCCGTATCCATCGCGTAAGTCTGTAGCAGATATTTTTTCGGAACAGGTGCAAGCGACGCCTGATTGTATTGCATTATCTTTTGGAAAGGAACAATTGAGTTACCGGGAACTGGATGAGCAGTCTAACCGGTTGGCACACCACCTGATTAGAAATGGGGTTTGCAAGGATCAGTTCATTGGGCTTTGTATGCACCGGTCTTCTGCACTTATTGTATCTATCATTGGTATTCTCAAAACGGGTGCAGCTTATGTGCCAATCGACCCTGATTACCCGGAACAAAGAATCGTGGGTATGCTGGAAGATTGTGGTGCTTCTCTGTTGGTCTCAACTTCTTCTATAATCTTCCCGGAAGCTGCACTCAGTGGTGTCGTAAGGATTGATGTTGATACGGCGTATGAACTTATAGAAATGCAACCCGGTAAAGCATGTGAGGTAGTTGCCAATCCTTCGTCGCTTGCTTACCTGATGTACACTTCGGGTTCTACAGGTATGCCTAAAGGGGTTAAGGTAACCCATCAGAATATAGTAAGCCTGACAAAGGCAGCGGGATTTCTTTCACCTGGTGGTGAGGATGTCATATTATCTACGGGTTCTCCATCATTTGATGCTACTACAATTGAATATTGGGGTGCTCTTCTGAATGGAGCAAGATTGGTTATTTGCAGCCAGGAAACGCTTTTGGATGCAACGAAGTTAAAAGCAGTTATCCGGCAGGAAGGGGTAACAATTATGTGGTTCACGGCAGGCTGGTTTAACCAGTTGGTAGAAACTGATATTACTGTTTTTTCAACATTAAAAACGGTGCTGGCTGGCGGCGACCGCTTATCGCCTTTTCATGTAAGTGAGTTGCGGAGATATTACCCGGATATTGTGCTGATCAATGGTTATGGGCCTACAGAAAACACAACGTTTTCTCTTACGCACCGTATAGATGATTTTACTGCCGGGGCAGAGATTCCGATAGGCAGGCCGTTGAACAACCGTACTGCATATGTGCTGGATAGTAATGAACGTGTTTGCCCTGTAGGAGTGAAAGGGGAACTGTATGTAGGTGGTGCAGGGTTGTCGGCGGGTTATCATAACCGCCCGGAGCTGACTGCTGAAAGATTCAGGGAGATTACGGGCCTCGGACGATTATACCGTACAGGCGATATGGCGCGGTTGACCAAAAGTGGTGTAATAGAGTTTTTGGGGAGGCTTGATGACCAGGTGAAGATCAGGGGCTACCGTGTGGAACCCGGCGAGGTAGAGAATGCCATCCTGGAAATAGAAGGGATCAACCAGGCTGTGGTGCTGGTACATGAAGAGGAGGGTAATAAACGATTGGTTGGATATATAGTTTGGGAAAAAGAAAATGAGGTAGTGAATATTACTGATCCGGAAAGCATAAGGGACTGGTTAAAAGACCGTCTTCCTGATTATATGGTTCCGGCGGTGATTATAGAAGTTGCGGAGATGCCTCTTACTGCTAATGGTAAAGTAGACAGGAGGGCATTGCTTGAATTATTTGAACTGCCCGCATTACAAAAAGGGTATGAGGGTGCGCGTAACAGTATGGAAGAGTTGCTGGTTGATATCTGGCAGGACCTGCTGGGTATAGAAGGGATAGGTATTCACGATGACTTTTTTGAATTGGGTGGTCATTCTCTTTTAGCTATCCGTGTATTGGCTGCTATCAGGGCTGCTACAGGCCGGGAGATTGCTATCAGGGATATTTTTGAACACCCTACTATTGCGATGCTGGGAGACAGGGTTGCTGCCTCAGAAAATCATGATACATTATTGCCACCTCTTCTTCCCTGCAACAGAAATCTTCCGCTTGTTTTGTCGTATGGTCAGGAACGTTTATGGTTTCTCGATCGTTTACAGGGCAGCGTGAACTATCATATGCCATGGGTATTCCGGTTAAAGGGCAGCCTTGATGTGGCTATCCTGGAAGCATCATTCAAAAAAATCATTGATCGTCATGAGGTGCTTCGTACGGTAATCAGGGAAAGGGAAGGCGTTGGGTACCAGGAACTGATGGATGCGGGCGGATGGAAGTTGACGCTTAATTCTATAGAAGATATTCTTGGGCAGCATACGAGCCTGGAATCTTACTTGTATGCTTATACCCTTACTCCTTATGATCTGTCGTCTGATTATATGCTTCGTGCGGGATTGATACGTTTATCTGATGATGAGCATATTCTTACCGGCATGGTGCATCATATCGCTTTTGATGGCTGGTCGATCAGTATACTGGTAAAGGAACTGACTGCTTTATATAAGGGATTGCAGGGGATAAAAGAGCCTGACCTGCGACCGCTGCCTATACAGTATGCCGACTATGCGGCGTGGCAACGACAGTACCTGGCTGGTGGAGTATTAGAAAATAAACTCTCTTACTGGAAGAAACAACTGAAGGATGTTGAGCCGCTGGAGTTGTACACTGACCGCCCCCGCGGTGCAGCGCCAACGATAGCGGGTGGGGTGGTGAGCAGTCTTTTGAATAGTACAGACCGGGACGATTTGGTGGAATTGTCGCAAAGAAGAGGTGTAACCCTATTTATGACATTACTGGCAGCGTTTAAGGTGTTGTTGTACCGGTATTCGGGACAGACTGATATCTGTGTAGGTACTTCGGTGGCGGGGCGTCAACAAAAAGAACTGGACGGTCTTATTGGTTTCTTTATAAACCCCTTAGTACTGCGCAATGCAGTGGACGGTGCAGAAAGCTTTATTACGCTGCTTGAGCAGGTTAAGCAGACAACACTTGATGGTTATGCCCACCAGGATGTGCCTTTTGAAAAAATAGTGGAAGCAATGGGTGTTCCGCACGACAGAACACGGAATCCTTTGTTCCAGGTGTTATTTACGTTGCAGAATACGCCGGAGTCGGCGGATCTTGATTTTGGAGGAGTGCAGCTTATGGCAGAGCCTATGGAAAGGGTCACGTCTCAGTTTGATCTGAACCTTGATATTATTGAAGGAGAAGAAGGGTTACACCTGAATCTTGTTTACCGTAGAGATATATATGATGAATCGTCGGCTGCTGGTATGCTGGAACATTACCAAGAGCTGTTGCGGTCTGTTTTAAGGAACGGTGAAGAATTGGTAGATGTGCTCAATATGGTTGGAATGCGGGAGCAAGAGCAGTTAGAGGTATTCAGCTGTGGCCCGCGGGTAAACTATGAAAACGCTACGGTTGTAGCTCTTATACAAAAACAGATTGAGCGGATACCTGCCGCGGTCGCATTGGTAAGTGCAGCAGGCGAAATGAGCTATGAAGTAATGGGTAAACAAAGTGACGGGCTTGCGCGCAGGTTGTTAGCTAAGGGTGTGCGGCAGGGCGATATCGTTGGAATATGCCTGGAGAACGGGCAGGATTTATTGATTGCTGTTTTGGGTGTACTCAAGGCAGGAGCTGCCTACCTGCCACTCGATCCGGCTTATCCTGAAGACCGGATAGCGTATATGTTGTCGGATAGTGGTGTAAGACTGGTTGTAAGCAGTATCGAAAATATGACTGTATTACCCGGAGGTACAGAAATAGTACTGGCTAATACTGAGACAACGGATCAGCATACAGTAAATTCTGTTTCGTCTTTAGCGGACATATGTTCCTCTGATCTTGCTTATATTATTTATACATCGGGTTCTACTGGTTTGCCTAAGGGGGCGATGATCACGCATGGTAGTCTTATGCATTACCTGAACTGGGCAATGGAACATTACATGATCAAGGACCAGTTATTGCCTGGCAGCGGTTCTTATGCACACCTGTCATTTACGTTTGATGCGTCATTGAGCGCTCTTTTCGTGCCTTTGATCAGTGGCAGGAGTCTTGTTATAAGTAATGAAACGGCAGCAGGTGTATTTGAAGACCGGTTGCTGAGTGAAAATGCCCCGTATGATTTTATCAAACTGACACCGGGGCATCTTCCTTTGCTTGATGAACTGATGGGGGCAAGCGGGGTGGCGAGTCTTACCTCAACGCTCGTGGTGGGCGGCGAGGCTTTGCAACCCGGTCATGTTGCTTACCTGAAGGATGTACCAGGTATCAGAATTATCAATGAATACGGACCCACAGAGGCTACGGTAGGTTGCTGTAATTATAGTTTTGACAGTGATGGTGAATTGCTGCAGACTGGCTCAGGTGGGATATCAATTGGTAAACCTATAGGTGGAATACAATTATATATTCTTGATAAAAATAAAACAACAGCGGGCATTGGGATTGCGGGAGAAATATTTATTGGAGGAGGGCAACTGGCCTGTGGATACCTGAACAGGGAAGAACTGACAACAGAGAAATTTATAGAAATAACAGGGTTTGGCCGTTTATATGCAACAGGCGACAGGGCAAGATGGATGCGCGATGGTAATATTGAGTTTCTGGGAAGGCTGGATGAACAGGTAAAGATCCGTGGTTACCGTATAGAGCCAGGTGAGGTAGAACGTGTGCTGGAAGAGGCTGAAGGTGTAGGGCGTGCGGTGATACTTGTACAGGATGGTGAAGGAACTGACAAAAAACTGGTTGGATATATTGTTGCAGAAAAAAAGGACGATACTACTTTCAGCAGAGAGCGGATACTGGAACAGGCACGGCAAAAACTGCCAGAGTATATGATTCCTTCGGTGCTGGTTGAAGTGGATGAAGTTCCACTTACTATTAATGGTAAAGTGGATAAACGGAAATTAAAGGAAAGCTATACGGAACTCCCTTTATTACATGAGTATTTAGCCCCAACGAATCCTACTGAAGAAACTTTAGCCGGAATCTGGCGGAATCTGCTGGAGGCGGAAAGGGTAGGGATAACAGATGACTTTTTTTCACTTGGAGGCCATTCGCTCCTGGCAATCCGATTGGTTGCGGCGATCAGGGCAGCTTTCGGACGGGAAATAGCGATCAGAGATATTTTCGAGTATCCTACTATCGGGCTATTAGGCAGACATATCACAGCTACCGGAAATAAGGTATTGTTGCCAAAGATTGTTGCTGCGGATCAAATGGATGGGGTTGCTATTCCTTTGTCTTTTTCGCAGGAGCGTTTGTGGTTCATTGACAGGTTGCAGGGAAGTGTACAATACCACATGCCGTGGGTGTTCCGGTTAAAGGGCGTGCTGGATACGGCGGTGCTGGAGTTGGCATTTAAGGCTGTTATCAGTCGCCATAAAATATTGCGTACTGTGATCAGGGAAAAGAATGGTATAGGAT
>CAZPXP010000050.1:0-26186 GCA_964590975.1 uncultured Ferruginibacter sp.
GCAAGAGCCGCGACCTTGGATAAACAGTCTAATTACTGAAATCAAAGAGCGTAGCCGTAAATACGCCCCTCTCTCTTTTCTTGAAAGTAACATCCCAGTTGCCGTTATACCGCAGCAACGATGGTACAAGATATTCCCCGAAATGGGTCAGCTCCACTTCCATCTGTACCTTAAAATCATATACCCCCGCATCATAGCTGAGCGAATAGTTACGCGCAACCACTTCATTCGTTTTGTCATCAAACCACGTCGTCATTTCATCGATCACCACTCCATCCTCCTTACCCGGCTTTACCTTAATCCTGAAAATATAGCAACTCGTTTTGTTATACTCATCCAGGTCAATGCTCATATCATACTTATCCGCCATATCGTCATCAAAGATCGCCGTCTTGTTACTGATAAAGGGTAAACCCGTTATCTTCTTGCCGGGGTTAAAAAACAGTTTCTTTAATTGCTCCTTATGCTTTTCCATACCACTCAACCCCGAAGTACTGAACTCCCTCCCTGTAACAATATTATCCTCATTACATACAGAATCCTTGGTAAAGAAAAGTGAAGCATACATATTGGCCGTGTAATAATTAAACTCTCCCCCCTCATTACGCATATCACCCGTTACCTGTTCTTCAAGCGTTTCCATGCGCCGGCAACTGGCAGACCGCAACTGCCGCGTGCGGCTGTGCAAAGTAGCCTTGCTCTCACCATCCTTATTAAGCATTCGGATATCATTGATAGCAGAGAATTGTAAGATATGCAGGTTGCGGAAAGCCTTGTAAAAGCTCGTATCATTCTGTAGCTTGCTGATAAAATTGGGTACGTTAAGTTTATTATTCACCACTACTTCAGTAAGCGTAATAACCTTTTGCCCAACCATCACCGTAGTATCTGCCGGGGGTTGCGCAAAAGCCGCCAACACCATACAACAGCACAAAAAAACAGGTATGATCTTTTTAATCATACCTGCAAGTTATTAAGAAAATAAGATTCAGTAGTTATCGTCCGTGTAAAGACAGCCCGTATCCCTTTACACCGGCAGTAAGAGATACACAATTTCTTATTTTGGAAAGATCATCCGGTAATCAACCTTTATCTTACCCTTGGAGATATCATCCAGCTTACCCTTCAGCAGTTTCTTCTTAAGAGGTTTGATATAATCGATAAAGAGCTTTCCTTCAATATGATCATATTCGTGCAGGATGATGCGCGCAGTGATACCATTAAAAATACGGGTCTGGGGTTGTAAATTTTCATCGAGGTACTTTATCGTTACTTCAGCCTGGCGGTTTACATCTTCCCTGATCTTCGGGATGCTCAGGCAACCTTCGTTATACGACCACTCTTCGCCATTCAGTTCCACAATATGCGCGTTCAGGAATACCCCTTTATAACCGGGTTCATCAGGATAAATACCCTTTTCGTCATCCTCCTGGTTATCAAATATCTGCTCACTATCCACCACAAACAAACGGATATCCCGGTTAATCTGTGGTGCCGCCAATCCTACCCCGTTGCTGTTATACATGGTTTCCCACATATCCGCTAATAGTTTATCCAGGTCCGGGTAAGTAGCCGGGTCAATGTCTTTACTTATTTTTCTCAATATAGGAGCACCGTATGCAACGATCGGTAAAATCATACTGCCTGTTTTGTGTGTTGGTCCGGGAAACAATCTTTAACACTTTTGCCCGAAACCGCAAATATATTACATTTTAGCCTGCAGGAATTCCTGCAGCATCATAGTAGCCGCTATTTCATCCACCAGCTTTTTATCCCGGCGGTCTTTTTTCTTCAATCCCATTTCCAGCATCGCCCGTTTTGCCATACGCGAAGTATTACGTTCATCAATCGTCTCCAGTGGTATGGCAGGAAAATGCTTTTTCAGCTCTTCAATGGCGCGGCGTACCAGTGGCGTAGCATGTGTATCCGTTTCGTCCCAGTGCTTCGGTTCGCCGATCAGGATGAGTTCCACCGGCTCCTTACTGAAATAATCTTTCAGGAAGGGGATAAAGTTTTTTGTTTCAATGGTAGTCAGTCCCGTAGCAATGATTTGCAGGGGGTCCGTCACCGCTATACCCGTGCGCTTCAATCCATAATCTATACAAATGATTCTCGCCATAAGACACAAAAGTAAGTATTACCCACCCCGGTAGCAGGATTATAAGAAAATATCAAGGAGTACAAAAACCGCAAACACCACCGAAGCAACGCCATTGGTGGTAAAAAAGGCAAGATTAACGCGGCTCAGGTCATTCGGTTTTACCAGCAGGTGTTGATACACCAGCAGCCCGGCAAAAATAAGCACCCCCACCCAGTACAATACCCCAAAACCCGCATACCATCCCGCAACAATCACACAAGCCAATGCCAGCAGGTGCAATACTTCAGAAAAACGCAACGCCCCCTTCCTGCCCAGCCATACCGGTATGGAATGCAGTTGGCGGCTCTCATCGAACACATCATCCTGCAATGCATAAATAATATCGAAGCCGCTAACCCAGCACAATACCGTAAAAGAAAAAAGAATAGGCAGTATATCAAACTCACCAACAACAGCGAGGTAAGCCCCGATAGGCGCTAACGACAGCCCCAGGCCCAATACCAGATGACAGAGCGCAGTAAAACGTTTTGTATAACTGTAAAAAAGAATAACAAAAAGAGCTACCGGCGAAAGATAAAAGCAGATGCGGTTAATAAAGAAAGTACAGGCAATAAAACACAGGCAGCAAACCACTACAAACCAGAGCGCATGATTGCTTTTGATCAGCCCCGCAGGAATCTCCCGTATAGCAGTACGTGGGTTGGCAGCATCAAACTGCCTGTCGAGGTAACGGTTAAAAGCCATGGCCGCACTGCGCGCAAAGATCATACAACCCAGCACAAGAAGAAAGAGCAACCCGATACGTTCAGGAGCAAAAGTGGTCATACGCCAGGGCATATCGGTAAAGTGCCTGTACAACGGAATCCTTGGATAGGGTAATACAAAATCAACGAAGGGCATGGTCAATGCCCTCAGCCCGAGAGAAAACCCGATAAGGGCAAAGGGCATGGCAAAAATGGTATGGGAAAACTTGATAAGGGATAAGTAATGCTTAACAGTTGACATGTCGCAAAGGTACAACCCATCAGGGAAGATCAGGCCGGGTAATCGAGTGCCTTACGATTTCCCATAATACCACGCCCGCAGCAGTAGCAATATTAAGAGAGTGCTTCATACCCATCTGTGGTATCTCAATACAGCCATCGCATTGTACAATGGTAGACTGCTCCACGCCCGTAACCTCGTTACCAAATATAATGGCAACCCTTTCCGGCGCATGATCCATAAACCGTTCAAGTGAAATGCTTTGTTCAACCTGCTCCGCAGCATAGATGGCATAGCCCATGGCTTTCAGTTGACCGATAGCCTCAGTCATTTGGGGGAAGTATTGCCAGCTTACCGTATCCTCCGCACCCAGTGCCGTCTTTTTGATCTCTTTATGAGGAGGATAGGCCGTATAGCCTGTGATATAAATAGCTTCGATAAGAAAGGCGTCGGCTGTGCGGAACACACTGCCCACATTATAGGCACTGCGTACATTCTCCAGTACAGCAATAACCCTGTGCTTCTCCGCTACCCTGAAATCTTCAACCGTTTTCCGGTTCAGTTCGTCCATCGAAAGTTTACGCATATACCCTTAGATC
Source organism: uncultured Ferruginibacter sp. (assembly GCA_964590975.1). Lineage (GTDB taxonomy): Bacteria > Bacteroidota > Bacteroidia > Chitinophagales > Chitinophagaceae > Ferruginibacter. Next base: position 3,685 of record CAZPXP010000050.1, read on the forward strand.
ATTTCGCTTTGCAGCAGGGGGTTCTTAACCGCATCACGCTTTTCAGCAAAAGCCTTGGCAGCCTTTACAAAATGAACAAATATAGGTTGGGGACTTTCCACCGTGCTCTTCAATTCCGGGTGAAACTGCACCCCAACAAAGAAAGGATGGCCCGATAGTTCGAGAATCTCCACAAGACCCGTTCCCGGGTTCTTACCACTGGGCACCATGCCCGCTTTTTCAAAGTCGGCCAGGTATTGATTATTAAACTCCCAGCGATGACGGTGGCGCTCACTGATCATCGTTTCGCCGTAAATAGTATGAGCAAGCGTACCCTGCACGATCTCGCAGGGGTAAGCGCCAAGGCGCATAGTTCCTCCCTTTGAGGTAACCTGCTTCTGCTCATCCATCAGGTCAATCACCGGGTGCGTGGTAGCATTTGTCATTTCAGTAGAATGCGCATCAGGCCAGCCCAGTACATTGCGGGCAAACTCAATAGCCGCCATCTGCATACCAAGGCAGATACCAAAGAAAGGCAGGTAATTCTCACGCGCATATTTCACCGCCGTGATCTTACCCTCCACCCCGCGGTGGCCAAAGCCAGGCGCTACCAGCAAACCATCCAGCTTGCTCAGCTTTTCCGCTACATTATCTTCAGTGATCGTTTCGCTGTGTACGTCCAGCACCTGTACCTTGCATTCGTTCAGAGCACCCGCGTGTACAAAAGCTTCAAGGATCGATTTATACGCATCCTGCAGTTCAATATATTTACCGATAAGACCAATCGTTACCTTGGTCTTGGGATATTTCAGTTTTTCGAGGAACTCACGCCAGCGGCCCAGGTCGGGCGCCGCATAACCGTTGATCTGTAATTTTTTCAGTACAATCACATCCAGTCCCTCCTGGAGCATCTTTAAAGGCACTTCATAAATACTGCTCGCATCGATGGCCTCTATCACTGCATTGGGTTTAACATTACAGAAAAGGGCAATTTTCTTTTTGAGCTCGTTACTGATCGGTTCTTCCGTACGGCATACGATCACATCCGGGTGAACACCCTCGCTCGCCAGCATCTTAACACTATGCTGCGTAGGTTTGGTTTTCAGCTCTTTTGCCGCACGCAGGTAGGGTATCAGGGTCAGGTGAACCACCATACAATCTTCTTCGGGCATCTCCCACTGCAACTGGCGTACCGCCTCCACGAAGGGCAGGCTTTCGATATCACCTACCGTACCACCGATCTCGGTGATCACAATATCATATCTACCCTCAAGACCAAGCAGCAGTATACGACGTTTGATCTCGTCCGTAATATGCGGCACCACCTGTACCGTTTTACCGAGATAGGCGCCTTCACGTTCTTTATTGATAACAGTTTGATAGATGCGGCCCGTAGTAACATTATTGGCCTGAGAAGTGGGGATATTAAGAAACCGCTCGTAGTGACCAAGATCAAGGTCCGTTTCAGCGCCGTCGTCAGTTACATAACATTCACCATGCTCGTACGGGTTCAGTGTACCCGGATCTACGTTGATATAGGGATCGAACTTTTGAATAGTCACCTTCAATCCCCTGCTTTGCAGCAGCTTAGCCAGCGAGGCCGCAATAATACCTTTACCCAGCGACGATGTTACGCCACCGGTTACGAAAATATACTTACTCATACCCTAACCCAAAGGGAGTTTATATTAAAAAAAGATTGTACCAGAAATGTTGTGTGACCAATGGAAAGAGGCTATAAAATATCCAGGAGGTCGTACAAATGTACAGCGAATTTTTGGGTTATGGAAATTTAGAGAAAACACTGTGGAAAAGTTATACAAGACGAGGTATATAACAATATCCTGTGGACTGAACAGGGGGCCGGGAGGGGAGATTATGCAAGATCAGATCAGCTTGCACTCATATTATTACATTTTTGTATTTTTATTATTACGAAGTTAAAATACCTAACTCAGAAGAACAGGGATTTTTTTCAGAAGAAAAAACGACCTACCCTAAATATAGTACACAAATATTGAACTTAGCTAACCAGAATGCGCAGGGAACCCGCCCGGTTATCGTTGGTCAGCTTAGCGATTTAATACAGCAGTTTCAGGGGTCTGGCTTGGCAGAATGGCGGGAATGGTATTTAACCGGTCACCCCGGCGCCGTTGATAAAGCAACTAACAGGGTTTGGAAAATGATTGATTCCTTAAAGAAGTCGGTTAACAACATAGACAGGGACCTGGTAAAAAAATGGGTGGAGGATTTAGTTATAGTAAAAACATTTACAGGCTTGAAATTTCAGGGTGTTATCATTAATAAAATTAGTTCTCACTTAAACTTAGAACACAAGCTTGCAACCCCAGAAGAACAAAGCAGGGGAATTGACGGATATATTGGCAATACAGCAGTAAGTATTAAACCAACCACTTATGAAACAAAGAGAGGCTTAAATGAAGAAATAAATGTACCTGTTGTTTATTACGAAAAAGTAAAGACTACGCTGAATATTGAATTTGAACCCGCCGATTTTATTTAACCGCACTCAAATATCTGCTCTCCTCAGATAGTTTGATTACCTTATTTCTATCTTCATATTTAGAATAAAAACTGTTATTTGAAATTTGCTCAATTCCCAATAGCTTAGAAAGAAAAATATCCTGTTCCTGTAAAGTCATTACAGGAAAGTTCATGTAATTGCTATGATGTTTGATTTGGCTTTTCGTTTGATCCAGGGCTCTTTCGAGTACAAATTTTTCATGCTGCTTATACCGGGCATCAATTATATCATTAAGTTGAGATATTGAGGTATTATTAATACTACTGGTAATAATCTCCAAAAAAGATGGATCAATTTCGATTCCGATACTGCTTCTTTCAGAAGCTATTGCTGCAATCATTGTAGTACCGGTTCCTACAAATGGATCAAGCACGGTATCCCCCTTCATTGAATACATATTAATTAGCCTGTAGGGTATTTCGAATGGGTAAGCAGCACTTCTTGACCTTGAGTTGGCATTTGCCACTTTTTGCTTTACTCCTTTTAATTCCCATAAATCAGAAAACCAAACATTCCGTTCTTCCCAAAAAAAAGAACTCTCCTTTCTTTTTTTCTTTTCTTCATCTGTCTTGAATTTCCTCTTTGCACCCTTTCTGAATATCAATATCCATTCATGCTCCAATGTAACGTAGGCACCCGACGGAAGCATTCCGGAACCCATAAATTTATTAGGGGCATTAGTCTGTTTACGCCAGATAATGTTAGGCAGGTTAGTTGCACCTAACTTTAAAAAAGCAGATAATATTCTTGAATGATTAGGATACAGTGCAAATTCATCATTTATAGTTCTTGTTGCGTCACCAATATTAATACACGCGAATCCACCAGGTGTTAAAACTCTATATACCTCTTCCCATACCTTATCTAATTCCTGATGCATCAATTCAAAAGCCGAACTCCCATCCTCTTTTTTAAGAGCCTTCGTTATTTCAGGATTTTGCGAACCCATGATTTCATCCCACATCTCAATCATCGGATAGGGTGGCGATGTAACAACTAACTGAACAGAATTTGACCCGATAGAATCCATTCTTTTTGCATTGCCAATTATTATATCATGATTCATTTTATTGGTCTTTATTGGATGACGCGCATTTAACAATCGCGTTAGTTGTTGATTGAAGTTTGCATATTCCTGAATAGCTAAAATCTTGCTGGCTTTTTATCATACAGATATCACCAGTTTTATTTTCAAATCTATAAACACTTCAGGCACGTAGTAACCAGTTGACAATACAGGTAACAACACTTTTTTATACACCAGCCGTTTTAGGATTGGCAATACAATGTTCTTCTGCAAGTAGAATATTACAAATACCTGGAAAAAATTATATGGCAGTGCCACGCCACAAAGTAGGTATCAAATCGGAAAATATACCTCAAAACAGCAGGAAGGCCGTATTAATGCTGATTCCCTAATCCTTCGCGATCTTATTATAGCTCGTGGCAATTCCCTTAATAAGTGAGGAACTGAACCCCTGGTGCTCCATTTCATTAAGACCCGCTATAGTACAGCCCTTGGGCGTAGTTACTTTATCAATTTCATGCTCAGGATGCGTACCCTTCTGCAAGAGCAGCTCCGCAGCGCCCTTAACCGTTTGTGCAGCAATCAGGCTGGCCGTAACAGCGTCAAAGCCAATCTCGATACCACCCTGTATATTGGCGCGGATATACCGCATAGCATAGGCAGTTCCGCAGGCCCCCAGCACCGTAGCCGCATTCATCAACTTTTCATCAATGATCGCCACCCGTCCCAGTACCGCAAAAAGATCATGTACCTTTTTCACATCGGCATCCCGTGCATCAGCATGGCTGATACAGGTCATGCTTTCCTGTATGGCAATCGCCGTATTCGGCATCGCCCTGAATACCGGCAGTTTCTTTTTGATCACCTCCTGTATCTCCTCCACATATACCCCCGTTACAACTGATACAAGAATATGCTCCGCACGCAGGTCCTTGCGGATGCCCGCCAGCACCTCCTTCACCTGGAAGGGCTTCACCGCCAGGATTACCAGCGTACTGTCGCGCACCGCTTTATTATTATCAGCACTTACCACCACACCCTGCTCCTGCAACACTTTAAGTGTAGCCGTATTCCTTTTGGTAATGGTGATGCCCGCCGGTTTAGCAAACCCGCTCTTGATCAATCCTTCAGCAATGGCAGTACCAAGGTTACCGCCACCGATGATCGCAATCTTACTGCTCATATTAATAATATTTATTGGGTACAAGGTAATGCCTTACATAATCCTGCACACCCTCTTCAAGGCTGTAAAAGGGTTGCGTATAGCCCGCAGCGTGCAGTTTTGCCATATTTGCTTCGGTAAAATACTGGTACCTGTCGCGGATATCCTCCGGCATGTCGATATACACAATCCGCTCCGGTAGTTCCATACCCGCATAGGTAGATCTTACCAGGTCGTTAAACGTACGGGCCCTGCCGGTACCAAGATTATAGATCGCAGACGCAGGACGGTGTTCCATCAGCCAGTAACATACCGCAACCACATCCTTTACATAAATAAAATCGCGCAGTTGTTCCCCATCCCTGAACCCTTCCTTATGCGAGCGGAAGAGTTTTACCTTACCCTGCTGCCGCACCTGGTGGTAAGAATGAAAGATTACGCTGGCCATACGTCCTTTATGATATTCATTAGGCCCGTACACATTAAAGAACTTTAACCCTGCCCAGAAAGGCGGACACTCCTCCTGCCGCAATACCCATTTATCCACTTCATTCTTGGAAATGCCATAAGGATTGAGCGGGTGCAGTTCTTCTATAATAGTATGATCGTCATTATAGCCCAGTTCACCGTCGCCATAAGTGGCGGCAGAAGACGCATAAACAAGAGGTATACGGTTAGCCGTACAATAATTCCATACCTGTTTTGTATAAGCCACATTCAGGTGTTCGTGTATCGTATAATCAAATTCAGTAGTATCCGTACGCGCGCCAAGATGAAATACAAAATCAATAACTGGCCTTTCCGCTTCCAGCCAGTTAAAAAGTTCCTCCCGCTCTATGGTAGCCGTAAAGCCTTTTCCCTCAAGATTAGGCAGCTTATCCGCCTCCCCAAAAGTATCCACCAGTATAAGATTGGCAAACCCTTTCTCATTCAGGTATTGCACCATACAACTGCCAATAAAGCCCGCAGCACCGGTAACTATGATCGCCGGTGCAGTACTTTTACTCATATCATTTTGATTTATACTGTTATCACAGGGTGCTCAATGCGTGCTCGCTGTCACGCCCTGCCAGCAGGTTGCTGATTGCATCGTCATAACGGGTCTTCCAGGCAGCGATATCGCCCCAGGCTTCTCCATCAACCGTAACTGAGGCGTCCGTAACCACACCCAGTTGTTCAAAAGGAATACCCTTTACCTGCAGCAGCTTTTCAAACGCATCAGCTTCCCTTTCGCTCACTGTTACCACTACACGGCTCTGCGCTTCACCAAACCAGAAAGCATCCCTGCGGATACCCTTACCACCCGTAGCCGTAAAGCCGAGGTTATTGGTAAAACCACTTTCAACAAGCGTGATAAAAAGACCTCCCTCGCTCACATCATGAGCAGAAAGAATAAGTTCCTGGCGAACCAGTGCTTCAACAGCACGATGCAGGGCAAATTCTGTATCGATATCAAATACAGGCGCGGGGCTGTGTTCCACCCCGTGTATTTTATGAAGGTATTCTGAAGAGTTAATATCATCGTGGCTCGCACCGGCAAGATATATTCTATCTCCCGCAGCCTTAAAGTGCATCGTCATTTTATCCGCTACACTTTCCAGTACACCCACCATCCCAATAGTAGGCGTGGGATAGACAGCGCCACCCGGGTGCTGGTTGTAAAAGCTCACATTACCACCCGTTACAGGAGTATCAAACTTACGGCAGGCGTCGCCCATACCTTTAATAGCATGCACAAACTGGTAATATACTTCAGGGTCATAAGGATTACCGAAATTGAGGCAGTTCGTTACACCCAGTGGCTCACCACCACTACAAACGATATTACGTGCCGCCTCCGCTACCGCGATCATTGCACCCTTATAGGGATCAGCATACACATACCTGCTGTTACAATCCGTTGTTACCGCCAGCGCTTTACCCGAGGGCTTTGCCAGTACCACCGCTGCATCACTCGGTCCGTTCGTTGAAGTATTGCCCGTTCCCACCATACTGTCGTACTGCACATATACCCAGCGCTTACTCGCAATATTGGGCAACTGCACCAGTTGCTCTGCTACAGCTTTCAGATCGGCAGGCACTTTAATGCTTGCAGCATCAAAAGCCTTTACAAGTTCGAGATAAGCCGGCTCAGTATACGGACGGTCGTATTGCGGCGCACCCCCGCCAAGTACCAGCAGCTCTGCAGGAAGTTCTGCTTCAAGCTGCCCGTGCATATAAAATTTCAAAAGGCCATCCGCCGTTACTTCACCGATATTACTGCAGGGTAGGTCCCACTTCTCAAAGACATCCAGCACAAGCTGCTCTTTACCCTTTTCCGCTACCAGCAGCATGCGTTCCTGGCTTTCGCTCAGGAGCAGCTCCCATGTTTTCATTCCTGTACCACCCTTCGCAGCATCCGCATGTCTTGTAGGCACTTTATCAAGGTCAATACGCATACCTACACCACCTTTCGCGCTCATTTCGGCCGTACTGCAGATAATACCTGCGGCACCCATATCCTGCATACCCACTACAGCACCGGTCTGTATAACTTCAAGACAAGCCTCCAGCAGTTTCTTTTCCTGGAAAGGGTCACCCACCTGTACGGCTGGTAATTCCTGCACACTGTCGCTCGTGATATCAGCAGAAGCAAACGAAGCCCCGCCGATACCATCCTTACCAGTAGCAGAACCTACAAAGAAAACCGGGTTACCCACACCAGCAGCCGTTGCAGAAACAGTAGCGTTATTTTTTACCACACCAACGCTCATTGCATTTACGAGCGGGTTGGTATGATAGCAGGATTCAAAATAAATTTCACCCCCAACAGTAGGCACCCCAAAGCAGTTGCCATAATGCCCGATGCCATGCACCACGCCAGCCATGAGGTGTTGCGTTTTGCCTTCAGTAAGCTGGCCGAAACGCAGCGAATTTAATGCAGCAATAGGCCGGGCACCCATAGTAAATATATCGCGGTGAATACCCCCCACACCCGTTGCCGCACCCTGGAAGGGTTCGATAGCAGAGGGGTGATTATGACTTTCAATCTTAAAAACTACCCCATAGCCGTCGCCGATATCCATCAACCCGGCATTCTCTTCACCCGCATTAACCAGCATCTTTTTGCCTTCACGCGGTAAGGTTTTTAACCATTTAATAGAGTTCTTATAACTGCAATGCTCACTCCACATGCCACTGAAGGCACAGAGTTCATTGAAGTTGGGCGTACGCCCCAGCTTTTGTTTAATAAGTTCGAACTCTTCGGCTGTGATCCGGAGTTGCTCTGCAGTTTTGACTGTTACTTCCATGTGTTTTGGGGAAAACGCAAAGGTAAAGACAGCAGCTTGTAATTGAACCGGCGGCACAGCAAATATTTTAACTATCTTCCCACATCAAAACTGAGGCACTTGAACATTGCACTGCTTATTCTTTACCTGCTCCTCCTGACCTGGTTTATCACAAAGGCTCCCTTTGCCCGTAAATCAGGTTTGCCCCGCAACGTGATCATCGTATTGTTCCTGTTCAAAATACTGGCCGGCTTTATCATCGGCTGGGTATCCTTTAATTTCAGCGATTCGGATTACTGGCAATGGAACATGTACGGCTGGCAGGAATACCAGTTGCTGCTTCGCAACCCCTACGAATACTTTACCAACCTGTTTCATTCCCCTTACCCGCAGGGCTATAATGGCTTTCTTGATTCAGTACAATCCTTCTGGAACGACCTGAAAAGCAATCTCGTTATCAAGCTCATTTCGATCTTTAATATTTTCAGCCGGGGAGATTACTATATCAACAGCCTCTTCTTCAACTTTATCGGTTTCTTTGGTCATATTGCCCTCTACCGGGTGTTCATCAGCATCTATCCCCGCCGCTACAACGCTGTTATCATCGGCAGTTTTCTCCTGCCCTCATTATTATACTTTTCTTCCGCCGTACACAAAGATTGTATCCTTTTTACGGCCATCGGCGTAGCCAGCTTCAGCTTTTTCCAGGCCATGCAAACAGGGCGTTTTACCTTTAAGCGCATAACATACCTCGGTCTCTCACTTATCACATTATTGCTCCTGCGCAGTTTTGTCCTTATCGCCATGATCCCGGCGCTGCTTGGCTGGTACCTTTCCGCCCGTACCCGGTTCCATCCCCTTGCCTGTTTTGCAGCAGTATATATTATCGGGGGGCTGCTCCTTTTTAACCTCCGTTTCATTTTTCCGTCGTTCGACATTTCCTCCACCATAGCCGAAAAACAGGGATTCTTCCTGCTCACCAGCGACGCCCATACCGCCATCCCGCTCAGCCCCCTGCAACCAGGCTTTATGGGATTACTCCGCAACACCCCCGAAGCGCTTAACCATACGCTCTTCCGCCCCTATATTACCGAGCACCCCATTATCTTCATGATTCCAGTAGCCATTGAGGTACTTATATATCAGTTACTGTTTATTACCATGCTGTTTTTCAGGAAGAAAACAATTAACCCCGTACACCCTTTCATCTTTTTCGGTTTGTTCTTTACATTGATCATACTGCTGAATATTGGCTTCATCGTCAACAACCTGGGTGCACTCGTCAGGTATCGCAGTATCTATCTCCCCTTCCTGATCACCCCGGTCCTCTGTGCCATAAACTGGGAAAAGCTCCGTGATTTATTATTAATTAATAAAAATAATAATATTTAGTTTTCCCACATTAAATCCAGAAATAATACATCAAATTGCATAAAATTTTGTTTTTGTGCGCCTAAAAACGTTTTTTTGTGCCTTAAAACTCAAAAAAAGATGCAATCTCTTCGTTTCACTGCTTTAAATAACCTTTCAAACTCTTCTGAGTACAAGGTGGAAGCCTCAGCCAAGATCACGGCTATCTTTAATGAAAATGTATTTACATTAAAAGTAGCCCGGCAATTTCTGAGCGATGAAGCATACAAAAGCCTCGCAGCTTCGATAAAAAGTGGTAAAAAAATTGACCGTGCGATGGGCAGCCAGATCGCCAATGGCATCCGGGCCTGGGCCGAGAGCAAAGGCGTATCTCACTTTACACACTGGTTTCAACCGCTGACAGGTCTTTCTGCGGAAAAGCACGACTCATTCTTTACCATCAAAGGCGATGGTACACCCATTGAAGAATTTGACGGCGGCGCACTGATCCAGCAGGAACCGGATGCCTCTTCGTTCCCCAGCGGCGGACTGCGCGCTACTTTTGAAGCCCGTGGTTATACTGCATGGGATCCTTCCTCGCCCGCCTTTATCATGGAAATCGGTAATGGTAAAACACTTTGCATCCCTACCATATTTGTATCTTATACCGGCGAATCGCTGGATGCCAAAACACCGCTGCTGAAAGCACTCGTTGCATTAGACAAAGCAGCCGTGGATGTTTGCCAGTACTTCGACAAGAACGTTACCCGCGTAACTGCCACCCTTGGCTGGGAACAGGAATATTTTGTGGTAGATGCAGGCCTCTCCAACGCCCGTCCCGATCTCGTACTTACCGGCCGTACTGTATTTGGCCATGCACCAGCAAAAGGTCAGCAGCTCGAAGACCACTACTTTGGTACAATACCCGAAAGAGTGTACGCCTTCATGCGCGACTTCGAAAATGAGTCTTACAAATTGGGTATTCCCCTGCGTACCCGTCATAACGAGGTAGCCCCCGCACAGTTTGAGTGCGCCCCCATCTTTGAAGAAGTAAACCTTGCGGTTGATCATAATACCCTGCTCATGGACATCATGAGCCGCGTAGCCAAAAGACATAACCTGAAAGTATTGCTGCACGAAAAACCGTTTGCAGGCATTAACGGCAGCGGTAAGCACAACAACTGGAGCATGGCAACAGATACAGGTGTAAACCTGCTGGCGCCGGGTAAAACGCCCAAGACAAACCTCATGTTCCTGACTTTCTTTGTCAATACCATCAAAGCAGTACACAATTACGCTGAATTGCTCAGGGCATCAATTGCTTCCGCAGGTAACGACCACCGCCTTGGCGCCAATGAAGCTCCTCCCGCCATCATCTCTATTTTTATAGGCAAGTACCTCACCGATGTATTAAACCAGGTAGAGTCGCGCGTAGGTGGTAAATTCGACGAGCAGGATGAAGCCATGCTGAAGCTTGATATTCACAAAAGCATACCCGAGCTGATGCTCGATAATACAGACCGCAACCGCACCTCCCCCTTTGCCTTTACCGGTAACAAGTTCGAGTTCCGTGCGGTAGGTTCCAGCGCCAACTGCGCTACCAACATGACGGTGCTCAATACCATCGTTGCCGAAACATTAAAACAGTTCAAGAAAGATGTAGACGCCATTATCGAAAAAGGCGAAAAGAAAGAGATCGCTATTATGCAGACGATCCAGAAATACATCGTGGAAAGTAAAGCCGTACTGTTTGAAGGGGATGGTTACAGTGAAGCCTGGGCAGAAGAAGCTGAAAGACGTGGTTTACCCAATGTAAAAACTACCCCCCTCGCACTCGATGCTTACCTGTCGGATAAATCGAAAAATCTGTTTGAGACCAACGGCATTTACAATCACCTTGAGCTGGAAGCCCGCCACGAGATTATGCTCGAAGACTATATCAAAAAGGTACAGATCGAAGCCCGTGTAATGGGTGAACTCGCTACTACCTTTGTACTGCCCTCGGCAATAAAATACCAGAATATCCTGGTAAAGAATATAGCAGGATTAAAAGAAGCAGACCTTCCGGAAAGCGCATACGCCAACCAGAAACAGATACTCGAAAGGATCAGCGAACATATCCTCGTTATGAGCGACAATGTAGAAAAGATGATCGAAGAGCGCAAAAAAGCCAACGAGATCGCCGATACCCGCGAAAGGGCTATTGCCTACTGCGACAAGGTCAAAGGACCATATTTTGACCTTATCCGTTATCATGTAGACAAGCTGGAACTGCTGGTAGACGATGCACACTGGATGCTGCCGAAATACAGGGAGATTCTTTTCCTCCGTTAACCCGCTTTTCCAATTACATATTCCATCCGGCATCTTTCGATGCCGGATTTTTATTACAGGAGGAGTTTGCCTTCAGCATGGCAGACCTGTCAACTCTTCAGGTGAACCTGTCAATCGTTTAGGTTGTCCTCTAAACTTTAAGTCAACTTAGGCTAAGTGCACCTGTCAAACTTACAGGTCTGCTTGAAAGTTTGACAGGTAGCCGTAACCAAAACCAATATCTTCGTATCTGCAGAACAGGTCGTGAAAAACAACCGGTGATTTGTTTTAAACCTTTTTGTCTCTCCACGGTCTGACCGGTAATAACTTTAAACAAATAAGTATGAGAATAAAAGTATTGATCCTGGGCGTGGCACTCTTTGCGGGAATGACCGGTACAGCACAGATACAGCGTAAAACTGCGCCCAAGCCTGTTGCCGATACCACCGCTCCCGCTAACCCGGCCATGGAGCCAGGTGAAAAGATCGGGCAGAAAAAAGCCTTAAAGGAACTGCAGCTCACCAAAGAGCAGAAACAAAAAATAAAAGCCTTGCGCAACGAAGCGAAGGAAAGAAAGGAGAAGATAGAAAACAATGATTCGCTCACAGCCACCCAGAAAGAAGCCCGGTTGAAAGAAATAAAAAAAGAACAGGCAGAGAAGTTAAAGACCACGCTCACCGATGAACAAAAGGCTAAACTCATTAAAATGAAAAGAGAAGAACGTTTACGTAAAAAACAGGGAGAATGATCATGTAAACTATTCCTGCTATATATGTAAGTTGAGCAAGACGTAAAAGGGCCACCGGGGGGTGGCCTTTTACTTTTATTGCATTTCTTATATACACGTTACCCCTTAACCATTATCCTTCTTCACTTTCGCATCCCTGATCATTTCAGGGTATCCCATCTTCCGCGCCAGCCCGCTCACCGCCATAGCCATTCTTTTTGTACGCGTAGGTAAGGTTTTCGCACTGTCTATCCAACGGCTGAAATACAACCGATGTCCCTTTGTTAAAGTATTGAAATAAGCAAGCGCTGCAGGCTCATCTGCCAGGCATTCGAGAAACTCAGCATTGATCTCAGGCTCCTTTTCATCAACCGACAATACAGCTTTTACCATGGCGCCTTTCTTCTTACCGATGCCTTTTCTTGCATCAGCATTCAGCGCCATAATAAAACTGCCATCACCCATCGGCATAACAGCTATACCCTCAAACGCCCATGCATCCAGTTTTCCTTTTACACGGAAAGACTTCTTATTGCCGGGCTTTAACTGCCGGGCAATATCTTCGGTGATGTGGATGTATGTCCAGCCCGTCTTCTCGCCCTGCTTTTCTTCAAATCGATGTATTATAGTGGTAAACTGCACCATTGCAATGTATTTTACCCTTTCTTACTTAATCTTTTTCAGCAGCTCGTCTATCGCTTTGTCCAGTTGCGGATCGCGGCCGTTGAGCTTATCCTCAAAAGTATTGAGCACCTGTATATCCGGTGCAACACCATTTATTTCAAGATCCTTACCTCCCAGTGAATAACAGCCCCATGCCGGCATACGCACAGAAGATCCATCCACCAGGCTTACGCCACTTGTAAAGATGATCCAGCGGTATGTAGCATTACCGATGACTGTGCCCAGCTTAAGCGCCTTAAAGCCCTCTGCCGTCATCTCAGCGTCGCTCAGCGTTTGTTCGTTGATGAGCAGTACCAAAGGTTTATCAGCCGGGGAGAACACGCCCTGCGGAGAAGGTTTACCCTCGCGGTATTTCCATTTCAGGTAAGACTTACGGCTGAGAAAGTTCAGCACTTCATCATGCACATTCCCTCCGGTATTAAACCGCAGGTCGAGGATCAGCGCATCCTTATCCGTAAGTTCCTTTGTCATATCGATAATAAACTGGTCAAGTTCGCCAGAGCCCATATTCTTCATATAAGCATAAGCGATACGTCCATTGCTTTTCTGGTCTACACGCTGCTGGTTATTATCTACCCACTCATCATAAAGCGTATTGAACAACGACGCCTGTGGATGTAGCTTAACATCTACCGCTTTGCCATTACGCATAAAGCCCAGTTTGATCTCCCTGTCCAGCGATGGTTTCGAAAAATAGAAGTTACGGTCCATCGAAACGTTAACAGGCTCATCATTAACTTTTACCAGTACATCACCCGGCTGGATATCAATACCCTTTTTATCCGCAGCCGAACGGCTTGCAATACGTTTTACCTTGTAAGGATCCTGCGCATCGAAGAGAATACCCGTTTCCATAGTACGGTTATTGAGAGCAATCGTTTCATCATCCCCAAATGTTCCAAAGCCCTGGTGCGAAGAGTTGAGTTCACCCAGCATATCATTGAGCATAATGCGTAAATCTGCACGGTTATTAAGATAAGGCAGGAACTGCTGGTAGTATGCCTTGGTCTTCTCCCAGTTCAATCCATGAAAACCGGGATCATAATAGTTTTCTTCAATCTGCGCCCAGGCCTCGGCAAACATCTGGTTAAACTCCGCAGAAAGGTTTCTCCTGAAAGTAAAGCTGATATTAACAGGGTCAATTTTATTACCGTCAAGACTAAGCTTATTGATGTTTGAGCCCGAAAGCAGGAAGAGCTTATCACCCGATTCCCTTACATCGAATCCCCCACCAGCATCTGTACCCACAATCTTTTCAGTCTTTGTGACTTCAAAAGGCTCGTAAGTTGTTTTCCACAATGCCGTACGCCCTTCACCATGATTACTGCTGTATAATACACTTGTTTTTTCTCCCTTCTGGCTAACCCATACAAGGAACTGGGCGCCCAGCGATGGGCTAACCTGCTCTATCCTTTCCATGATCCTGTCCATATCGATCGTAGTGGTAACCGCCGCAGGTACAACAGCCGCCTTTTTAGCCGTGTCTTTTTTCTTATCCTCGAACAGCTCATTATACTTATCCATACGGTAAGGCTCGTCCAGCTTTTCAAGCGGCAGGCGGTACACTTTGGCATTGGGCATACCAAAAGGATAGGACGGTTTCAGCCTTTGCGACGTAAAATAAAGATACTTCCCATCGGGAGACCATAAAGGATCCAACTCCGTTATACCGGTATTGGTAATATTGGTAGTCTTGTTTGCTTTGATATTATGTACAAGAATATCCTGTTCAAAATTGCGGTATGCCGTAAAGAACACATACTCATCATCGGGTGAAAAACCGGGGTTGCTGTTTTGGAAGCCCCAGAGTTCTTCGCGGGCCAGCGTCTTGACCTCCCAGGTCTTAAGGTCAATCAGTTTTACTTCATTACGACCGCTCAGGTATACCCCCTTGCTCCTGTTCTTATTCAGGGTAAGGCCACGGTTATTTTGTTTGTCTGTAGTGATTAACTTCAATGCACTGCTGCCATCCGCAGCAATGGTGTACCAGTTGGTATAGCCGTTAAGTGTCTGGCTGAAGAGTATGGTAGTATTGTCAGACAGCCACCGCAGTTCACGTACCCGTTCTGCGCTGCCGCGGTTAATCTGCCGGATAAATTTACCATCGGCGTCGCTCACAAACAATTCACCACGCGAAATAAATGCCAGCTTCTTACCATCAGGCGATATATCAAAAGCGCTGATATTGCCTTTTACCTCGTAATCCTTTTCTTTGGGCAGGATATTGTTGCGCAGGATATTGATATCAAGACGGTTTGCATTCTTAGACGATACATCATACAACCAGAGCTGGTAATCTTTTTCGAAAACCACTTTACCACCGTTGGCATTTACTACCGGCGATTTAATAGACGAGCCGAAATTAGTCAGCCCGATCTTTTTTCCATTGACGATAGTGTACAGATTATATTCCCCATTCGATTCGTCAGAGATAAAATAGATATTGCCATTACGGTCGAATGACGCAGCAAAGTCCTTCCCCTGCCAGTCGGTGTAACGTTTGTATTGACGGGTACCGGGGTTATACGACTGTATATCAGGATTGAAAGGCCCCTTATAGCGTTTGCGTTGTGCCTGGTTGCTGCTTTCCCAGGTATCATTAAAGAACAGCTCCCCGCTTTTGGGGTGTTCAAAAAGATTATGGTCAAACTGAAAATAATAGTCACCAAACACGCGCTGCGGAGTACCTCCGTTAACGCTCACCTTATAGCTTGATATCTGCCCCATCCTGTTGCTGTTGAAATAAATGGACTTAGAATCCCACGACCAACTGCTTACCTCATCATTCGAGCTGTGAAAAGTCAGTTGCTTAACTTCCCCTCCATTAACCGGCATAATATAAACATCTGCATTACCATACTGTCTTCCCGAAAAGGCGATCCATTTACCATCAGGGGATACACGGGTATTGGTTTCATTACCCTGCATAGCAGTGAGGCGGGTAGCCTGTCCGTCCTTTACAGGGGCTTTCCAGATATCCCCTTCAAAACTAAAGATGACCGTTTGCCCGTCAGGCAACAGGGCAGGATAAGAAAGAAAATAAGCGTTGTTGTTTTGAGTAGATGCAGTAAACCCTGCAAAGAGAAAAAGGAAAACTGCCGATATATGCTTCATGCGTAAAAGGTTTTATTAACGCAAAGTACAAAGTAAAGAGGGTTTAACTATACCATTTATATAAAAGGAACAGGAAGCTGTGGCGGGTTTTCATCCGTTTATCGTTAAAAAGCGCTTAGATAACGGCGCCCGCTTTTACTTTAAAAAACACAACAGGCTACAAGAGCGAATTTCTTCCGGAGAAATGATGGCAATAAAAAACCAGCGCCCAGATAAAACTTAAGCGCTGGCGTAAAAGAGTATAACACTATGCTATTGGTTCGTCTTCCTGGCTCCGGCAGAGCCTGACATAGTTGCTAAAAGTTCCTCTACCGCTTTCTTTTGTTCTTCAGTCAGTAGATTCATGTACTTCTTGTACGCTTTAAAATTCCTGTCGTACGCCGCATAATCCTTTGCCTTTACATTATTAAGCATTTCCGTGGTAAGGCCGGCAGCCGATGTTGCAGGCGGTGTTTTAAAACTGTACAATAATTCATTTAGCTTATCAATATTTTCAGATGCATGATCGTTAGCTGTAACTGCTTTAGCCGAGTCTCTCTTTGACTGCGTACAGGCACAGCTTGCAAAACCAAAGAAGCAACTACAACTGGCCCCGCCGCCACTGCCGGTAGAAGTACTTACACAGGATATAGAACAGGATGTAATAAGGCAATCTGCCTGACAGTTATTTGTGGTTTGCGCAAATGACGTTACTAAAATAAAAGCAGCAAGTATAACGCTAATCAGCTTTTTCATAATAGAAAATTAAGGTTAACAAAGAAAATTAAAACAATACCTGGGAATTGAAAAGTACCGAAGATAAAGACGTGCTATGCGGAATTCAGGACATATAACACTACCGGTCTGGAAGAGTAGTAATCTGCCTGGCTATTGACTGCTTATAAAAACGCAAGGATAGTACATTGTATTATTCGGTGTTTTTCAGTTACCAGAATAAAGATAAACAATACAGACGACAATACATAGAAAAAATCACCTTTCTAAAGTGCTCCCCTTTTGATATTGCCCTGCTATAATGTGTGAGTACAATAACTATTACACTACCTGATAATATTCACTTCCCGCTCCAGCGATACGCCAAACCTGTCTTTTACACTTTGCAGGATCTTTTCACTAAGCGCATAGATCTCTTCACCGGTAGCCTGCCCGTAATTAACAAGCACAAGCGCCTGCTTTGCATGACAGCCCGCATCGCCCTCGCGATATCCTTTCCATCCGCATTGCTCGATCAGCCAGCCCGCCGCCAGTTTGACTTCTCCATTTGCCTGGGAGTAGCCGGGAATCGCCGGAAACTTTTCTTTCAGCGCGGCAAACAATTCATCAGGTATGGTCGGGTTTTTAAAAAAGCTGCCTGCATTACCTATTTCAGCAGGATCCGGCAGCTTGCTGCTGCGTATATTGATCACCGCATTGGAAACATCTTTGATACCAGGATCGGTTATACCCATCCGTTGCAGTTCTTCTTCAATGGCTCCATAAGAAGTATTGAGCCTTGCTGTTTTGTTAAGCCGGCAGGTAACCGATGTGATTACAAACTGACCTTTGTACCTGCGCTTGAATATACTCTCCCGGTAACCAAATGCACAGTCTGCCCCAGAAAAACGCACCAGTCTCTTCTCGGCAAGATGAAAAGCCTCCAGTTCAAAAAATACATCCTTGATCTCTACCCCGTAAGCGCCGATATTCTGCATGGGTGAGGCGCCAACATTGCCAGGTATGAGAGAGAGATTTTCTACACCGGCCCAACCCTGCGCAATACAATGCAATACAAAGCGGTGCCAGTTTTCACCCGCACCAGCTTTAATATAAACATGCTGCTCATCCTCATTTATCTTTTCGATACCCATCAGTTCATTCCGCAGTACCAGTCCGTCATAATTACCTGTAAAGAGCACATTGCTACCACCGCCAAGGATTAGCAGGTCAGCAGGCTGTGTATGCCTTGCCTCCTCCAGCAGCGCCTGTAATTCCGTTACAGTGCTGAAACAGGCAAACTGGCTTGCATACACATTTGTGCCGAATGTATGTAAGTACTGTAATGCTATATCGTGCTGTATCATGTTCATGTAAGATTTAAACCGGATCCACATCTGCGACCACCAATACATTCTTGTAGGCAGCATTACTGTGCAAAAGGCTGATATGATTCCGGATAACCGCCTTCCATGCACCGCTCCTCCCCTGCTCCCTGGGGAGCTTGATCATCAGCTCAGAAAGATATTGATTACGGATACGGCCGATCACAGGTGTTGCCGGGCCCACCACGTAATCCCGGAGATCCTGCCGGATAAATTGTGCCAGTTGCTCCGCTGCACCATCCACTACCGCTTTGTCTTTATGCCTCAGCGTAAGCAGTACAATACGGCTGTATGGCGGGTAAAAAAATTGCTGCCGCCCAACGATCTCTGTTTCATAAAACTTTTTATAATCATGCTGCTGCACCAGTTGCAGTACCGGGTGCTTTACATTGATGGTCTGGATCATTACCTTACCCTGCTGGTTCTTTCTTCCTGCCCGCCCGCTCACCTGTTCCATCAACTGGAAAGCCCTTTCATTTACCCTGAAATCAGCAAAGCCAAGCAAACCATCAGCATCCAGTATGCCTACCAGCGCCACATGATCGAAATCTAATCCCTTTACCACCATCTGTGTACCCACCAGTATATCTATCCTCTGTTGTTCAAATAACTGTATCAGTGTATCATGCGCTGTTTTACCCCTTATGCTGTCCACATCCATCCGCGCTACGCGTTGTTGAGGAAACATATCATCCAGTTGCTCTTCAATTTTCTCTGTCCCGAAATTATGTTCCGCCCAGTCCGCACTACCACAGGCAGGGCAACTGATCAGTTTGGGGTAAGTGCTGCCACAGTAGTGGCAATGCATTTTGTTACTGGCCTTGTGCCAGGTAAGCGATACTTCACAATGGTGGCATTTGGGTATATAACCGCATACTTTGCAGATAACGTAAGGGTTATATCCCCTGCGGTTCTGAAAGAGAATGACCTGCAGACCAGCTTCTGTTGTCTTTTCTATACCTTCTTTCAATTGCGGGCTGATCATTACTTTACCCGCCTGTGCCACCTGCCGGGTATTGACAAAAATGATCTCGGGCAGGGCTAGCCCACCGAAGCGTTCGGCAAGGGTAACCAGCCCATATTTACCCGTTACCGCATTATAGTAACTCTCCACCGACGGTGTAGCACTGCCAAGTATCACTTTAGCACCAAAGAGTGAGGCATAATACACTGCCGCATCACGGGCATGGTAACGGGGGGCAGGGTCCTGCTGTTTATAGGAAGCATCGTGCTCCTCATCTACAATAATAAGACCCAGGTTTTTAAAGGGCAGGAAAAGGGCGCTGCGTGCACCGAGTACTATTGAAGTCTCGCCCGTTCGTATACGGTTCCATAGCTCCACCCGTTCGTTATCGTTAAACTTGGAATGATAGATAGCAATATGCCCGCCAAAATGCTTCTGTAACCGTCGGATAACCTGTGCTGTAAGCGCTATTTCAGGCAGCAGGTAAAGCACCTGCTTACCCTGCTGAAAGTATTGTTCGATAAGATGAATGTAAACCTGTGTCTTCCCGCTGCCGGTAACTCCATGCAGGAGAGTCACATTTTTTTCAGTAAGCTGTTGCCGCACTTCGGTAAGACAGGTTTGCTGGGCTGGCGACAGTTCGAAATCGATCTCTACCTTCTTCGCCATATTCGCAAGGCGGTCTACCTGCCGTTGTTCTATGCGCAGGATGCCCTTTTCTGCCAATGCTTTGAGCTGTGCCGTAGTAGCACCAGATTTTTTAAGCAGTGCCGACTGCGTAACCTCACCCTCCGTCTTCTGAAGATGCAGGAAGGCAAGCAGGAGCTCCAGTTGTCTGGGTGCCTTACTCCAGTTATTCAGCAGCGCTTCAAGTTGATCTTCATCATGATAGAGTGGTCTTAACTCCACGTAATTTTCTTTCCTGATCTTATAGCGTTCATTCAACGCTTCCAGCACAAAGCAAACCTTTTTATCGATCAGCTTTTTCGTCACCGGGTAAACATGCGTTACATCCAGCAACTGCTGCACCTCGCTCATATTTAGCTGCTTCTTGATCAGGAGCGCTTCCGCTACAATAAACTCATCATCACCAAGAGCAGAAAAATCATCCCCGTAGGCCTCGTTAAACAGCAGAACCGTTTCACTGCTCAGCTTAAAATGAGCAGGCAGCGCCGCAGCCATTACCTCCCCCTCACTGCACATATAATAACCACTCACCCACGACCACAGGCTCAGTTGGTTCGGGTAAAGAAGTGGTTCGTCATCCAGCACATGAAGTATGGATTTGGTTTGGTAAGCTGGCTGCTGCTCACTCACCGAACGGATCACCCCCGCATATTTCTTTTGTTTCCCGAACACCACTTCCACCCGGCAACCGGGCCGGGCGCGCTCACTAAGTTCAGGAGGCACTGCATAAGTATAGGTAGTAGGTAATGCCAGCGGTAGTATCACTTCTGCATAGAGTGATGGCCGTGTTTCAGGAAATAATATGTTGGTCAGTTCAGTCATTTACTGCAATCCATGATGCTTTGTAATGGATCAATGCCGCTTCCATTCTTTTATAAACTTCATTCTTCAGCGAGGCAGTATCTGCCGTTGTCAACCCTTCTACCGGAACCTCTTCGAGATAAACCACCCTGTTCCTTCCCGGTTTCAGTGAAAGCAGGCGACTGTAATGCATCCTGTCGAAGGTATCGAGGAAGAGCAATGGCTTTACAGGCGTCTGTGTTTCAATGGCTATACGAAAAGCTCCATCATAAAACGACTTTAGTGGTTTCCCCGTTTCATTAAAGGTACCCTCGGGGCATATAAAAACAGAAATACCCTTCCGGATAAAAGCCTTGAGTTCGATAATACTGCGGTGGCGGTTCTGTGCACTGTCGCGGTCAACCATGATCACCGCATTACGGTAAATAAATCCAAAGATTGGCACTTTAGCCATCTCGGCTTTTCCGAGTATCCTGATCCTTTGCCTCCGGACAGCTTTAAAAATAACGGGAATATCAAGGTAGGAAATATGATTGGATACAAAAATGTATTGCTTTCGCCCGTCATGTTCCGCCTCGTAAATGTTCCGATGCCGGATGCCCCACAGGAAGATACAGGCATCTGCCCAGAAGCGGCAAAGGGTATAGATAAGGTTTCCACCTCTTACCCTTCCCAAAAAGGAGGCCAGGATAACCAGCGGGATGATAAGGAACATAATAGCCAGGAACAGGGTAAAAGCATATATATTATAGAGAAAAAGGCCCGATTTGGTCAAAAAACGCATAGTTTCCAGTTATTTTGTGCTCACCATCCGGGTTTTGTCGCTTCCGGGCGGTAAAAATAATCCATTAGCCGCACTTTTTTTACAATTAAAACCCCTACCTTTGCCTCCCGAAAAATTCGGGATTAAAATTGGAAAGTTATGTTAGCAGTAGTAAAAATAGCAGGTCAGCAATTTAAAGTAAAAGCGGGAGACAGCTTGTATGTACCCCACCTGTCTGGCAAAACCGGCGATTCTGTGGAATTTTCCGACGTACTGATGATCGACAATGATGGCAATCTTACTGCCGGTACTGATGTAAAGGTAGTAGTTAAAGCAGAGATCGTTGCCGACCTTGTTAAGGGTGATAAAGTGATCGCCTTTAAGATGAAAAGGAGGAAAGGTTTCCGTAAAAAACGCGGTCACCGTACCCAGTATACGCAGATTAAAGTGACTGCAATAGCATAAACTTTTTCATTACAACATTTACGTTTTAAAAGCATAAAACATGGCACATAAAAAAGGTGAAGGTTCCGTAAAAAACGGTCGTGATTCACAAAGCAAAAGACTGGGTGTTAAAATTTATGGTGGCCAGCCAGCTATTGCCGGCAATGTGATCGTTCGCCAGCGTGGAACAGTTTACCATCCCGGTAAAAATGTTGGTGTTGGTAAAGATTTTACATTGTTCGCATTGAGCGACGGATTGGTAGAATTCAAAAAAGGCAGGAATAATAAGACCTTTGTTTCTGTAGGCGCAGTTGAAGCAACAGCTTAAAATTTTCCATTTTTTTTTTGGTGTATTAAAAATTGTTACTACTTTTAATACATATTTACTAACATTTAAATTCTAAAAAAATGGCAACTGCAAAAAAAGCCGCTAAAAAAGCTGCTCCCAAAAAAGCAGCAGCTCCTAAAAAGGCTGCGAAGAAAGCCGCTCCTAAAAAAGCTGCAAAGAAAGCTGCTCCTAAAAAAGCTGCAAAGAAAGCCGCTCCTAAAAAAGCTGCAAAGAAAGCTGCAAAAAAGTAGTCTTCGCTTTTTGGAA
>CAZPXP010000051.1:0-26057 GCA_964590975.1 uncultured Ferruginibacter sp.
AGGTTCAGATATATGCTGCTGTTGGGAATATCGCAGTTCCAGTAAGAGAAGTGGCTCGCCTGCTATTCGTAGTAATTACCATTTTTGGTAGCGTTACCTGCTTCTTTCTTCCAGATACCCCGGTCGTCGAGGCTCCAGGTATTGATGCTGGCAGGTGCATTGCCAAGTACCGATGAAGGAATGAGCAGTTTAACAGCGGCTGTCTGACCTGTAGCCAGTTGCAGAGGCAGGCCGCCATCCGATTCCAGTTCTGCTGCTATCATGCCTGCGGATGCTAATGAATACATATTGGTATTATCCTGCCCGATAAAGCTGCCAGGTACCCTTGCAGAGATATCGTTACTGGTGGGGTCGATATAAGCGCTGTATACCCGTACAGTACCCGTGTAGGGTGCGCCGGTACTCTTATTTACTATACTGCCGGCGGTAAAGCTGATTTGTGAGCCATTGGAGAGGGCAATGCTGCCTCCCGTAGTGCTGCTGAAACTGCCTGCCAGTGTTTTGGGTATCAGCTTAATGGCTACATAGTTACGGGCAGGGTTGGCGCAAAATGAGCGGATGGCCTTAAAGTAGCCCGGCACGGTTACCTGTACGGTTGAAATATATTTGTCTAACGCGAGATTGCCTGTATTGAAAAAGCCCTGCGTATCGGTTAAGTATGTTGTTCCGGCTATTGTAACGGATGCATTGGATACGGGAGCATTATTTTCATCTGTTACAATACCTGATACAGATCCTGTTACAGGTGTGGCAGGCAGAATCGGTGTTCCTGTAGTTGCAGGTGGATTCCCGCCCGTATCAACGGATACTTCTTTCTGGCAGGATAAAAGCGCCGATGAGAGCAGGATACCTACACCAACAGTAAGGAAAAACAGCTTTTTTTTCATTATAATGATTTTACAGTTAATCAAATGCCCGGCAGATGGGTTACGTAATAAATCTGCTGGTATCCGGTGTAGATGCGTGGAGATTTGTATACGCTGCCTGTAATGGTCACTTATTGATAAAAAATAATTCTAAGTGTGTAAGCTGTTGGTATAATACCGGTATATCCTCATTCCTGCATCATTGTAGCGCTTACAGTGTCTATATACTCGTACCGGATTCGGCGAGGTACTTTATTAATGTATTAATGGCCCGGTCCATTTTACAGCGATATTGAATAATTACGTCATATCCCCCTGAAGCTTTCTTTTGTTCTTCGGTTAATATATGTGTAAACTCTGTGTAGCCGACTCCGGATTCGTCCAACTGCTTTCTTACCCGGGCTACATATTCCGGAATGCTCACCCGGTCCAGTTTATTTATACTGCAATAGGTATTAAAGATGGCTATTTTTTTTCCGGAAAAATCGAATGGGATAGTGAAGTGATTGCTGTGTTTGTATAGTTCATTGAAAAACCCGGCATTGGAACTGCTGAGCAGAGAATTATTATCCGTACCTGCATCTGCCGGAATCTGGGGGTACCTGTTAAAAGTCTCATTAATCACGTCTTCTCTCTTAAGTCTTTTCATTTTCCCCTTTATCTTCTTGAGCGCTATGACCAGGATCGCGTCATACCCGTTGGTGATCTTCTTTTCCGCAGCGTTTAAAATGTAAAGTGTGTATAAGGATTTACTTAGGTTTATCCTGAAAAGCATCTTCTTGGTTAATGGCAGGGTGAACTTTCCAATACCATAAAACCCTCCTGATAATAATTGGGTAAACCCCACTGTTTTCCCATCAAAGTTGAAACTGTCTGTTTTGATATTGCTGTTCAGCCAGGCACCTTCCTCAGGAGTTAATTTAGGATTATTGTCTGCCGGGGTTAAACCGGTGCTTTGGCCAAAAGAAAGGCTCCAGGCCAGCACCAGCAAAAACATAAGTTTAAATGCTTTCATATAAAATTTATGATGGGTTCTGAAATATTATATAAATATCCTGGATCGCCAATATTTGATATGCCTGATCAATTCTGCTGCTGGCGTGGCCATTTCACAGCATGCCAGACAATCAGGCTGGTAAGCGCTATTTCGACGCAGGCTAAATAGATATAGAATAACATCCACTTGCTGATCGACATAACAACTATCAGGGCCATGATCAGGGTAAAGAAAATCCCCAGTATTATATTCACCCGGCGATTTATGGCAGGCTTCAGCACCAGCGACAGGAAAATCATAAGAGCAGGGAGTGTCATGAGTACTGCGAAGGCCAATAATGAAAAAGGGGTAGTAGCGCCCGCTCCGGAATTGCCCTCCATCAAATTTTTAATACGTCCCGGTACAAATAATGAGAAGAAGTCGCCATAGACATAGCAAAACATTACAGCAATCCATAAGGCAGACAGCCTTATTTTAGTGTTTATACTCCAATCTTCTAAATTGTTCTTTTTAACTGAAGCCATATTGTCAGGATTATTTTATTGTTTCAGACCAGGGATCTTCTCCGGATATTATTGAGTCTTTTTATACCTTATTCCAATGATAAGCAGCCACAAGCAGATGCCAATTTCACCAATTGTGGCAGGCAGGGTTATAAAGGAGGAGATCATGGTGTTGCTGTAGCCGGGAAAAAGAAAACGACTGATAAAGTTGACCAGGTAGCCAAAACATCCGGCCATCAGTAAGATGCCTAAAACCCTGGGCAGAAATCCTGACCTGAACACCAGGTATCCAAAAGGAAGCAACCAGAGTCCCCAAAATACCTGTGCAAGCTGGATTCCATTGTTGTAAAAATTAAGATGCAGCATTACTTGTGTCTGTAGCTGGCCGGAGTCAAATACTTTTAGGTATTCCGCTTTGCTCAGCAATGTCAGCACAGCGAATTTGTTGAGTAAATTCACGAGTGATACAGGAACGCTAACTACTGCCAATGCTACCATTAGTATGGCAATAGGTTTATGGACTGATTTAAGCAGCTTATACAAAACCAGGGGTAATAATAAAAAAGAGATATAGCAAACCAGGCTGCTCACAATGCTAAGCCGGAATAGTGTTTCAGAAGCAGTGATGTTATTGATTGTGGCGGTTGTATTACCCTGAACAATGAGCTTGCCGGGTACATAGGCAAGACTGAAAATGCCAGTCAATACGACAGCGAGATACAGTAAGCCTGCTATCCTTGCTGTCTTTTTGTTTGAATCCATAATTTTTCTTTTTCTCACTCAGCCTGTTTTGTGGTACTGTCTGTTATTTTAATTGGTCACAGGCAGGAATAGTTTACTTACGCTAATACGTACCGCAAAGGAATAAGTTACAATACTGCTTTATTATATTATGAAAAGAAGAGCGGCAGGTTATCTGATTAGTAGAATGCGAAAGATAAGCGTACACCGCAGGAAAGCTATAAGAATGAAAGAATGATTAGGAAATTCATCATGATGTAGTATTTTGGCAAAAAATACTACATCATGGAATCATCTGCTTTAAACGAAAAGGGCGAACCTTCAGTGTCTCCCCAGTTAGGCATCTACAAAGAAAAGCTTCAGTTTATTTTTGAACAAAACATGGTAAGCCCCGGCGGGGCCTGGTGTACTGCATTAAATAACAGTGAACAGAACATCTGGCGCACAGCCTGGGCTTTTGATACCCTGATTGATTACCTTGTCATTATGAACGAAGAACAGCCTGGCTATACTCCCAAAAGCTGTTCGGGTGGCTCTTTTATCGACGATGCTATCACGAACGCATTAAATCCTAAAACGGGCAACTGGTGGGACGATTTTGGCTGGTTGGGTATTGCCTCACTACGGGCAGCAGAACAACTGACTCTTACGGCAGCCCAGAAAAAGGATTTGGTACGCAGGGCTGTCAACTCATGGTGTTTTATGTATGGTAACGGGTGGAAGTATGGCACAAAACCTACTGATCCTCCTTCTGATTTTAATGTTCCTTTCCCCGATGATAACTGGGATATAGTTATCAAGAATCACAATAATGGAAATATAGGTGCGCCCAATGCGTTTGCCCATACTGCGTATGAACAGTTTCAACCCAAATACTCCCCCGGGGGAATATGGAATGCGGAGTTGGGTAGTTACGATACGCCTGTACAAAGCGATCAATATGTGACAGATAAAGGAGACTCTCCTTACCTGGCGCCTATACAGAACACTGTAACCAATGGTCTGTACCTTGTTCTTTCGCTGCGTGTGTATAAGGCGCTTATTAACCCTGCATACGCAGATTATTTTGCCGGCTCGCAGATTGATAATAGTGTGGTACTGAAAGCCTGGCAAGACCAGCTTACCTGGTTTACAAACTGGTTTTCTCTTTTGGGAAATACCGAACAATCTTCTTTGCTGTACTCACTGAAGAAAGACGGTTCACGCTTACTGGTACGCGAAAGGGTATCAATGTTCTATAATGGGAAATGGGACGCTTATTACTGGCAGGATCTTGCCTGGATGGGCGATCAGGGATTATTGATCGGCGCACTCCGTGAGGCTAATAACTATCTGGTAGCTAATCCATCAAATGATCCTATGTATAAAAAATGGCTGGGTACAGCATCTGTCTTTCCGGATATACTTCGTGCGGTACGGACTTACGCTTATTCGGGAGACGGCTTGCCTCCTGAGTGGGGTGAGCAACTTCGCCCGTGGGTACAGATTGGCGATAATGTAACTTTTAATGCTTTTCCTGCGGGCGATGACCCGGATTATCAAACCGGGGTAGGTGTATTCTACCGTTATCTTTCACAGGTCAATGCTGCTCTTCCAGACCTCGTAACACCTTTCCGGGACCGGATATTTGACACGGCCAACAGGATTTGTGCGCCGGGCTTTCCTGACCCCGCTCCTGCCAGTGGGCCTGAGTGTGACGGGATGGTCCGGCAGATCAGTGGAGGTTCCGACACACAGCCCTTCAACTATTTTACTCCCTGGGTGAACCGTATGGCGTTATTGTGTATTGCTATTCAACTGGCAAAACAATAGGGATATGGTTGCATAGTATTTATATGGATTACCGGGTTGAATGGATCAGCAATAGACGCGTTTATTCAACCCGGTAATTGTTGGCGGTTGATGATTGAATATTATTTCGGCTGCAGAGATGGCTTCCATATACCGCTAACATTGGCAATGTTTTTTACCTCAAAAATGTTAGTGTTTTGTTCCTTGCATATCATTGTGGCATTATCTAATGCAATTGCCGATTGCTCTGTTCCACCGTTTTTCAATAATAAAATATCACCCGGCGATGCGCCAGTCGTCGCGGGTTGAACACCTTTGCCATATTTCGACAGAAAGGCAGTGCTACCCGCTATTGATGCGGGTGTTTTTTTCAGTAGTGTTATATAATCCGGCTGCAGGTAGTTGGAATCAAGCACAAAACTGTGCTGGAGTACCCCCGGGCTATTAGCCGTATAATCGTGCTTGCCTTTCAGGCAACGCAGCTTACCCAGCCAGAGGTTCATGTCTTTATATAATGCGGTATCAGGTGCTGCCATGTACTTATATGCGCTTACGGCGGGAGACCAGTAATACCGGATATCTGCAGTATCTATATTGTGAATGGTAAATGCAGGGTTATATATATAGCTGTCGTCGGAGCAGCTCAGCACCGCAGCAGGGCAGCCATTACCATCGTTCAACACCACGACGCCGCAATTACTCTGTGTACCAATAAATACTATTGTGCCAAAAGGCAGCGGTGTTCCTTTTGTATATGTTTTTAATCCTTCCCCAAGTGTAGCGCAGGCGTAGGTGTCGGTCTGCCAGAAAAAGCGTTCAACTGAAGCGGCAGGGCCTTTTGCAGCTAATAACCTGAGCAGGGTTTCGCTTTTGTAGTTTTCAAGATTTGAGTAATTCGTGCCCCCGATGATGGTAGAACCAATAAGATCGGGCGAGAGGATACCCGCCTGCATGATGTAAGAGAGCAGGTTTTTCCAGTTACCATAGAAAGCTGCCATGGAGGGATTGTCAGGCAGCGTTCGGGGTGAAACCGAAAGGGTAAAGCACTGGCTGATCCTGGCGAGGGGTACAAGCTCCTGCTGCAGGATAAGTTTTTCTTCCCGGCCGGTATTCTGGAAGGTAAAGAAAAGTGTAGGTTCCCCATTTTTATTTACCTGTATGGCAATAGCCCCTTTTATATCGCCATTGGCAGCAGTATAAGGGAAAAGGTCGCCAGGTTGTACGGGGCAGTATGACCGGGGGGTGCCATACAAAAAAAGACTGTTGGATACGTTCGCGCCTTTGCTTACTGCTTTGCTGAAATGGAACGCTGCTGCCCACTGCTTTGCCGCAGGGGTTACACCTGTTTCAGCAAGGAGGTTGAGCAGTATGGTGTATCCACGGAAATCGCTGAATGACCATGTTTTTCCCTGCCGTACAACTTCTGTATAGCCTATATGCCTGCCAACATTATTAAGCGCCGCATTGATGTCGTTAAAGAATGGTTCCATTGTATTTGTTTTACCATTTCCGGGGGGCTTTATCTGCCTTCCAGAAATATTTGATTGTAGTAGTGATAATATTGTGGTGCATTTTTACTGCGCCGGATGCCTCACCGGCAACACCATTGTCGCAGTCGCCGCCATATATAACATCAACAGGTTGCCCCTGGTCATTGATCCTGGTAACTACCCCAACAGTATTTTCATGGATGGGTACTACCATGTCGCCAACTTTAAGAGTATGCTGCAAAGGATCATAAAGACGAAGACCTTCCCCATGTGTGTGCATATAGTTGAGAACATCCGTATAGCTCATGTCGGCAAAATCGGTAGCATAAGTTTTGTCTGTTATACCGAGTAGTTCCAGGCATTCACAAAAAAAGCCCGGTACAGTGGTGAGGTCGCGTTCTTTTTCAGGAGAGTGGGTGCAACCCCAGCATTGAATCAATTTTATCAATGCTTCCTGAGGGTTAACAATAGCTGTATTCAATTGACTGCTGTTCCATGTTCTTTTAGCTGGTGCAGATGTCCATATATATAGTCCTTTACGATAATTGCTGCCAGTATCCGATACCATGCTTTCGTGTGGCATGCAACTTACAACTGCGGGTTTACCTTCTTCATTTACTTCGCAAATAATATAGGGCAGAAGGGCGCTGTCGGTAATCACGTCACCTTTTTTTGTTTTAGTTTCCGGCTGAAGACGGCTGAGTCCATTGCCGTGTATTTCCATTGCCTTAATTATGTCGAACTGGGTAGGATTTGGCGGTAAGGGAGTAGACAATACTGAGAATACCTGTTTGGTACTGGCAATGACAGTATTTTGGCTGATCATATCTGTGTGACTTTTTACGGCCTGTTGCATATTGCTGGCGGATTGCTGGCGATATTGGTACAACAGCATATTTCCTTCCTCCTGTATATAGGCTTTCCTCCTTTCATACAGGCGGAAACGAATATCCATGTATTTTGTTAAGTCGCGGGCATTTAGCGGTTTTATATCTTTTAATCCAAATTCATCCTCTACGATTTTCTTCCTGTCGTTATTGGGTTTTACTATTGCATAACCAGTAGCACTAAACAGTTCCTGTGCCAGTAGTAAAGATGCAATACTGGTACTGAGATCGGTATGTGGGTTTTGCAATGCAGCAGCAGAACACATGCCTGCTTTTTCCCATCCTTTCTTTTCTGCATCGCTGTTTTTGAGGTCAAATTCTTTCTTTAAGGAAGGAGAAAGACTGGCCATATATGAAAATATGTAACCG
Source organism: uncultured Ferruginibacter sp. (assembly GCA_964590975.1). GTDB lineage: Bacteria > Bacteroidota > Bacteroidia > Chitinophagales > Chitinophagaceae > Ferruginibacter. The sequence goes on from CAZPXP010000051.1 coordinate 7,645, forward strand.
GGTTCTGTTTTAAAGATGGCTTCCAGTAACCAGCCGATAATGGGAACCACTTCGAGGTTGTAATTGTTCATCGTCCAGCCCGTTTTCTTTGCCAGCTTCTTTACGGGGTCGTCTGAGTAGAGCATGGCTCCGTAAATGGTATTTATATAGCCAAGTGCCCATGCGTATGTAATAATAAACGCAAAGTCAGCAGCCAGTATAGCACCTCCGGCTACAGGCACCCAAACCAGCAGAACACCTGCGTAGAATATGACTGTTTGTATGCCGCTTACCAACCCATAGTTCTGCCGCGCCATAAGCAAAGGGGTAAGGATACTCCTGAATATATTGATCTGGCCCTGGATAGCAGGTGTGCTTTTAACGATCATTGCATCGGCAAAAGCAAGGCAGATATGGTAGGCCATTTTTTCAAATTGCCCGGGATCAACCAGCATTAACTTACTGATGAGTATCTCGTCGGTAACTGGATTGTAGGCAGGTACTTCGAGTGTATTGCCGGGGCGTATCGTTACGGTTTTCAGGTTTCCCACCTGCCGTTCGGGGAGTTGCTTTAGTATAGCGTAGCATAATGCGACGGCGTTCTGTAAAGCCTGCGGGTTTTCCATCTCTGTATCTCCGAATATCATGGGCCAGGATGAAGGCCATTCCACCTCGATCTCTATCAGCAGGCGTACATTGATCTGCCAGCAGTCTCCTTCCGTCATGGTGCCGGGCTGAAAACTGCCGGTAACCGGGTGTATGGTATGTGCCGGTTTACCTTTCAGTTTTACCAGCGACCAGGTCATGGCTTTTTCTTTTTTGCCGTTCAGTTGTATATCATAATTGCTGACGGGTTTTGTATTTACATTCAGTGTGTAATTCCCTGCCTGCGGCTGAGGAAGCGCATACAGAGGATCTGACTGCAATACCAATTCTATTACACCTGTTGCCCTGTTGTTAACGATGGGTATATTATAAGGTGTTCTGAAGTAATTAGCTCCCAGGTAACTGCCCGCTTCCTCGCAGGCTTTCCTCAATGTATCATTAGTAAAGGAAAGTACTGCAGGGGTTGTTTTTTTTGCATAGCCCATTTCGAGGGTTATTTCGTTGCCAATGGGCAGACAGAGGGGCGCGTAGCTGGGTTGTGTAAGTACCTGTTCTTTTGACTGGAGAAAGGCAAGAAGCGGCTTTGCCAGCGCTTTCATTTCTGCATGAAAGTTGGTATTGCTGCTACCCATATTTACTGCCCGGAAGCAGAAGCCTTCATTGTCGCTGATGGTCAGCAGCAGGTCGATGTCCGGGTTTGCCCTGCCCGTATAGATGGGAACCTGTAACAGGATTTCTTTGAGTGCAAAGAATTCGTCAGCTCTCCGGAATTGAAGCAGGTGAACTTCGTCTTCTATAACCAACCGCATGGCTACAGATACCTTACGTATAGTGCGGTCGGGCAGGGTAGTAGTACATATAATCACCAGCATGCTTTCTTCCTCTGCCGAGAGGCTGTACTCTGCCATCCTCAAATAACCACCTTTTTTTACCGTCAGGAATGCGTTGGCTATGGCTGCCGGTTTTGCTGTGCCCGCCCGGTAGCCGGGTCGTACAATAAAGTTATCGTCAATATTGTATGCTTTATATTCAGGGTCATTATCACTGATGTCGACAGTGTCTGCGGCTGCTATGGGCTGATTGCCTATTGAAACGCTGTTGGTGGCATTGGTGATGGCCGGGTTACTCTTTGTATTCTTACCCGGTTTACAGATAAAGTTAAAAACGGGAGCGTTGTCTGTTATGCCTGCTGTTGCTGCCTTACCGATATAATGAATACCGCGTATATTGAGTTTCATATCAGTTATTTAGCAGTGATAGAAGATGATTGGAAAAATACTGCGAAGGTGGTGCATCAACTATCAGGGTTTTTTGCGTGAACCTGCCCGATGCGTGCATCCTTACCTGTTGCTGTAAACTATTATTGCCTGCAAGATGAAAGAGAAGTTCGTTACCTGCTTTGTCGATTATGTCGTGCAACGATTTTTCGGCAGGTAATCCCAACGCAGCACCGAGGGCAGGTTCCAGTTTACCGGGGGGAATATCGAAAAACATCTTTTCGATCTGCCGGCTGGGCAGTGATTGCTGCGTGAGCTTTTGGTAAAAGTCCTGCAGTTCTTTTTCTGATGGCCCTTCTTCCAGCAGGCTTTTACCGTTTCGTTGTAATAGTTTCTGCATATTTACTTTTCCCCAGCCCCATTTGCCCTGGTTGAAGTCGGGGTGTGACTTTTCGGTACCAAATGTTTTCAACTCATACATAAAGAGCCGGAAAAGGTTTTTACCATATTTGGCTACGAGCTTCTGCACACCGTAGAAAGACAGCCAGTTGGCTGCTACACCGGCCATTACAGCGGTTGAAAAGGAGGTGCCACAACCGGGAGACATAAAGGAAGTATTTGTCTTAACGTCAAAACCGGCATTCCATACCGTAAGCCCGGGTGCGCATACATCCACGTGTTTACCGGTTACTTCCTTATCCCAGGGTTTGCCATTAATGTCGTGCGCAGAACAGCATACCGTATAAGGCGAGGTGCCGGGGTAAATAGTGGTAATGAAAGAAGGCGCGCCGATCTGTGCGGCTGCGGCAACGGGGATAACGGAATATTCTTCCACGAGTCTTTTAAAGTGCGCGTCTGCAAACTCGGCAAGCGGGTCGCCGGGTATCATGCCCAGGCTCATGGAGATGACATTGCAACCCGCAGATACGGCGTGTTGCATGGCGCTGGTAAGGTGAAAGGTATCGAGTATCAGTACAAACCAGCTTATCTTATAAGGAATCACAACGGCATTGGGGGCTACACCGATTTTGGAACCTACGATCAGGCTGGCGGTAGATGTGCCGTGGGTATGCTGACCATCGTATGAGCCGGGCCGGGCATCCCAATGCCCTTCGTTAATATTATAACCACGCCAGTATTGAAAGTTTTCAGTTTCAAGCAGTGCATAGTGTTCCATAAATCCGCTGTCGAAATGGCCGATGGTAATACCGGCCCCTTTTTTATCCGCTCCCTTTATAGTACCGGCTTCAAGGGCATTGACGCCTTCCTTACAAAGATGCCACAGCTTTTTGGTCAGGGCTTTGGGCTCGTGCTTTGCGCAACCCGGGCCTGCCCAATCGTCATCAGGTTTACGGTTAAATTCAAAGCAAGGCCAGGCTTTTATTACGTCGGGATATTGTTGTACCAGGTTGCTAAGATTCCAGGCTTCCTGTGGCTTGACCGTATCGGGTTTGGCAGGAGTAATGAAATAATAATTGGGCTCATACAATTTTGCCTGGCTGTAAGATTGGTTGGTAAATATGTTCCTTGCAATGCTGTCGGCAGTGGCATCCATTTTACCGGTATCCTGCAATTGTACAAGTAATCCTTTAAATCCTTTAATATTGGCGTACGGGGTATCGTTTCCGGAGGGATCGCTCATTACCTGTTTTTGGTTTCGAAGATACGGAGGCACTGCGGCGTTCTTATACCCGGCAGCGGGTATTTTCGGTAAAGGAAGCAGGTAGCCCGTATATAAAATAAAACAGCAGGAAGGTCGTTTGTCCACCTCCCTGCTGTTTTAAATATAATAAATGGCTGTATAAATTTTTCTTTTTCCCTGCTTTATGCAGGTCGCTTATGCTTTCTTCCTCTTCACCGTACATCCAATTGCCTTAGTGGTGGAAACAGGTGGTTCTTTACCATCCATTACTGCCGTGATGGCCTGTTCCAGATAATTGATCTTATCCGGATTACTGTCTTCTGTGTCGTTGTCGATGGCACCGGTATACGCAATCACATTTCCTGCATTGGTGTGCTTTACAAAAAATATGTGGGGGGTATTTTTCGCTCCGTAAGCGTTGGTTACCGTCTGGCCTTCATCAAACAGGTAAGGGAAAGTGTAATTTTTGTTTTTAGCCAGTTCTGCCATTTTTTCATAACTGTCGCTGGGTGAGGCCGCGGGGTCGTTGGGATTAATGGCAATTACGGGGTACCCGAGCGGAGCGTATTTGGTATTCAGGTCAATAATGCGTTGCTCATACGCTTTTGCGTAAGGGCAGGTATTACAGGTAAATACTACAATATACCCTTTGGCAGGTCCCATCGATTTAAAGGATACATTTTTGCCATCCACATTTTTAAGGTTAAAGTCCGGCGCCTTGGTACCAGGAGTAATTGTAGTCTGGGCATTGGCTGCAAAGCCGAGCACTACCAACAGTAAGGTTGTTAATCGTTTCATAATTGTTTTATTTTTTGATATTCTGCTAACAGCTCTGAATAGGTAAATTCCTGCTCAAAGAATTTGCGTGTTTTGTTTTTGATCATCAGTGTAGCCGGTATGGCGCCCGACCAACTGCTGTCTACCCGGTTGATATAAACCTGCTGGTCAGGTTCATCCAGCAGAAAAACCTGGTTTTTTATCTTTTTCTTTTTAACGTATGACAGAACCGAGGTTTTGAGTTTCGATTTAAAGTCTACGCTTATCAGCAGCACTTTTAATTTTTCATGCTTATACTGTTCCGCCAGTTTTTCAAAATAAGGTAGTTCCTCCAGGCAGGGCGCGCACCATGTTGCCCAGAAATTGACAATAAAAGTAGTATCCCTGCCAAACTCTATCCTTTGATAAAGCTGGTTTAAATTGATCAGATCAGGTTGCCCCGCCGGGCTACCCTCCACTGTAACCCCGTTACTCAAATATGGGGTCGGCTTTATCGCAGGCGAACTTAGAAATGATTGAAGGGCGATCATACAAAAACAACATAGCGCAACCACCATAGTCCGCATCACGACGATAAGCATAAGCGAGTGATATTTTTTAGTGCTTTCGATATTCTGTTTCTGACCTTAACAATCAATCATTTACACACCTAAGATACGAAATAGTGGGGGATTCATTTTTGTATCCCTGCTTTTATGGTTGAGCGGTAAACCATTTGCCGGGCATTTGGTCGGGTTCTCTTATCTTATGGGAGTATAAGATTACCGCCGGAAAAGCAAAACGCTTTTGGCATCCCGTTTGTAACCTTACCTGCAATGGAATAAAACCCTGGCAACTCCCAACCATTTGATCGTTTAATTGTTAAGTACAACTATATGCAAGGTCTTACAACTAAAATATTTATATGCATACTGCTCTGCGTTGGCTTAGGCCTGCTGAGCGGCATCAACACTATGGGAGAGGTTAACAACTGGTTTACTACGGTTGCTAAACCCCGTTGGAATCCACCTAACTGGTTATTTGGCCCGGTATGGACAACACTCTATATTTTAATGGGTATTGCAGCAGCGTTGATATGGCATAGCAAACATTACCTGAAGCGCAGGGGCCTGGCATTATTTGTTATACAGTTTATACTAAACCTGGCATGGTCCTATATTTTCTTTACCAGGCATTTAATTGGTGTTGCCTTTGCCGAAATAATAGTGATGCTTTTCTTTATTATATTAACTACAGTTGTGTTCTTTAAAATAAACAGAACAGCAGGCTGGTTGATGGTACCCTATATTGCATGGGTGTCGTTTGCTACCGTTTTAAACGGTACCATCGCTAATCTGAATGCATAGCAGGCCTGTCGCAAAAAGCCCCTTAGAATGACGTAATACCACATTGCAGAACCCAGGTAAGAATTATATGTTTGCATTGTTATTAATCTTTAAAACTAATTGCAATGAAACTTAACAAAATTCTTTACTGGGTATTTACTGCCATCATCTTTCTCTTTGAAGGAGTGATGCCTGCATTAACCTCAAATTCAGATCTTGCAAAGCAGGGCATCAGCCATTTAGGTTACCCAGATTACTTCCGCATATTGCTTACCTGCTTTAAAGTTGCAGGTGCATTAGTTCTAATACTCCCCTTTTTTAAAGGAAGGATTAAAGAATGGGCCTATGCCGGCTTTACTTTTAACTTTATCAGTGCCTTTGTATCTCATGCTGTGGTAGACGGTATGGGTGGCCAAACCTTCTTCCCCATAATAGCGTTGCTTATCCTTGCAGGCTCTTACATCTTTTATCATAAGGTTAACGGATAACTACGGCCTCCTTTAAAATGAAAACGGGTAAAGCGGAAGATATTGTTCTGCTTTACCCGTTCTCTTGTCAGGTTATGATAACTGCTAATTCTGCTTATGCCTGGTAAGCAGCATAATCAGTGTACCCCTTTGCATCCGATGTATAGAAGGTAGCTGTATCGGGTTTTGTATATGCTATATTATTGGTAATCCTGTATGGCAGATCGGGGTTGGCAATAAAAGGAGTTCCAAAAGAAACCAGGTCAGCTTCCCCGTTTTCGATAGCAGCTTCCGCTCTTTCCCTGTTATACCCTCCGTTAAGTATCAACAGTTGTTTAAATGTTTCGCGTATAGTTTTAATAAGCACCGGGCCTTCCGCGCTGTTTCTTGCAGCGTAGTCTACCAGGTGCAGGTACACCAGGTTTAACCTGTTCAGTTCACCGGCCAGGGAGGTATAGGTCGAAACAATGTCGTTGTAATGCGGCATGGTATTAAAAGTGCTGTATGGCGATAGCCTGATTCCTGTTTTATCAAATCCTATGGCCTTGCCTACGGCCGCTGCTGCTTCCAGCACAAAACGGCAGCGGTTCTCCACGCTTCCGCCATACCCATCCGTTCTTGTATTGGAATGCGGGTTAAGGAACTGCTCAAGCAGGTAGCCGTTTGCACCATGCAGTTCCACGCCGTCAAAACCCGCTTCCACCGCATTTGCCGCCGCCTGTGCAAACTCTGCTATGGTCGTTCTGATGTCTTCTGTGGTCATTTCTTCAGGCATTGCCGTTTTCTGCATACCCGAAGCATCCGTCCACATATCGCCATTGGCACTTATTGCAGAAGGGGCAATCACTTTCGATCCTTCGGGCATATTAGCCGGGTGCGATACCCTGCCGGTATGCATAAGCTGAATAAATATCTTTCCGCCTTTGGCATGAACCGCATCCGTAACCTTTTTCCATCCTGCCACCTGTTCTTTGCTGAATATACCGGGTATACGGGCATAGCCCAAACCATTGGCGCCTGGCGCTGTGCCTTCTGTGATGATGAGACCTGCGGAGCTTCTCTGCGCGTAATAGGTAGCCATTAGGTCGTTGGGTATATAACCAATGGCCCTGCATCTTGTCATGGGAGCCATAACGATCCTGTTAGCGAAACTGGTATTACCCTGTGTAACGGGTTCTGATAAAATCGATTGCTTCATATTTGTTTTTCTGATTTATATGCAAATGTGCGACGAAATGGCTTATGGGGGAGTAAGTCAGCAAAATATGACCAATAAGAGGTAGCCTGCGTGAGTTAAATGTGCCGCCCCTTCTTTTTATTATCGGTATGCTGCATTTGTTGCAGTTTTTTTATCTCTTTAATATCTGCGATGTCCTGCTTTCTGCCCGATGCCTGTTTGTTCTTTAAAAAGGCAGCTAATCCAATAAAATTGATTGTAAGATCTTCAGCCACCTTTGTTTGTTGCATTTCTTTTTTTGCTTCTTCAAAAGCTACTCCATCGATACTATTAAGTATATCAATCCGTAATGGAGGGTACCCGATTTGGCTAATATAGCCGTGCTGCAAAAAGTCTTCCTTTTTCAAACCCAGGGAAGCCATTCCAAAGGCGTTGATCACTTGTATCAGCTTCTTCGCATTATCTTCCGAAACATTAATCCATATATCAAGGTCACCAGTGTGGCGGGGTTTGCCATGTAATGCCAGTGCATATCCACCTACGATCATGTACTCTACCTTGTACTTATTAAGCAGTTGCACAAAATCTTCGAAATCTTTTTCCAGTATCATGTATTAACCCTCCTCTTTACTATTTTGGTCTTATCCATTCGTTGTCCCTTTTTCATCGTTTGCCGGATAAGAAATGTGACTGCAGCCAAACGCTCGCTATCCGGCCTGGACAACCAGTAGGCAGTATCGCGGGTATAATCATCAGCATCTTTCAATGCCACCTTCCTTACTACAGGCAATATTTTACGTTGAAGGATATCTGCTTTGGGCTTTAGGAAAACAATTTTACGTTCAATACGTACCTGTTCATTATCGTAAGCGATTTTCTCTTTACCGAGATAATTACTAAGTGTATTGTAATTATATTGTACGTAACTCAGGCAAAAATTTTTCAGACTGGAAAACACTTCGAATGGATCATTCTGCCGGTTCTTCCAATAAACAACTACTACTCTTTTACGTAAAGTATCTAAGACTTCCATATCACAAATATAACCAATATATAGTAAATATTGGTCAAAAAACTACTTTCTCATCTATTTGGTCACCTGCATCCCGCAATCCTGATATTCTGTAACTTTAGCCGCCAAACCAAAACGGCAATCCATCCATGGCCAAAAGAAGCTGCACTGCAATACTCCTCGCTTTAGTGTTTACCCTTTCCGCCTTCTGCCAGAAGGAAGACCTTGTACAATATGTTAACCCGTTGATGGGTACATTATCCAAGCCCGATATGTCGAACGGTAATACTTACCCGGCCATCAGCACGCCCTGGGCAATGAATATGTGGACGCCACAGACTGCGGAGAACGGCAACGGCTGGCAGTATTCTTATACGGCTGAAAAAATAAGAGGGTTTAAGCAAACGCACCAGCCCTCGCCCTGGATGAACGATTATGGCGTATTCTCCCTCATGCCCGTTACGCGTAAACCTGTTTTTAAGGAAGCGGAAAGGGCCAGTTGGTTTTCTCACAAAGCCGAAATTGCCCGCCCTGATTATTATAGCGTTTACCTGGCGGACTATAATGTAACTACCGAGATCACGCCTACAGAGCGGGCGGCCATTTTCAGGATAACTTATCATGGCACCGATAGCGCTTTTCTTGTAGTGGATGCTTTTGATAAAGGATCGTATGTAAAAATAATACCCGGGGAAAACAAGATCATAGGTTATACCACGCGCTACCGCAGGGGAAATCTGAAAAACTTTGCCAACTACTTCGTGATCGTATTCAACACGCCTTTTTCTTTTAAAAAAGTATGGCAGCAGGACAGGCTGGTCGACAGCCTCGAAACAAAGGGCGACCATGCCGGTGCCATAGTGGGCTTTGCCATAACAAAGGCCAACCAGCAGGTGATCGCTAAAACGGCTTCTTCCTTTATCAGCATCGAACAGGCAGAATATAACCTGGCACAGGAGGTAGGGAAAAAAGGCTTCGCAGAAGTACAGGCGGGTACCAATACGGCCTGGAATAAAGTGTTGGGTAAGGTTGCGGTTGATGGAGCAACGGTGGAGCAGAAACAAACCTTTTACTCCTGCCTGTACAGGGCGGCGCTGTTTCCTAATAAACTATATGAGAAGGACCCGCAGGGTGCTATTATGCATTACAGCCCTTATAACGGCCAGGTATTGCCGGGGTATATGTATGGAGGTACAGGCTTTTGGGATACCTTCCGGGCTTTGTATCCCTTACTGAATTTATTATACCCGGCTATCAATGCCGAGATGCAGGCGGGGCTGGTAAATGGTTATAAGGAGGGAGGGTTTTTGCCGGAATGGAGCAGCCCGGGCTATGCTGATATTATGATTGGTAATAACTCTGCCTCTGTGGTATCTGACGCATACATCAAAGGATTAAGGGGCTACGATATAAAGACATTGTACGAAGCCCTGCAACATGGTGCGGAGAATGAAGGCCCTGTATCTGCCGTAGGCCGTTTTGGGGTAAAGTATTATAACTCCCTGGGGTATGTGCCGTACGACGTAAAGATAAATGAGAACGCTGCCCGTACGCTCGAATATGCCTACGACGATTTTACCATCTTTAAGCTGGCACAGCAACTGAACCGGCCAAAAGAAGAGATCGCATTGTATGCAAAACGTTGCCTTAATTACAGGAACGTTTTTGACAAAGAACGTAACCTGATGCGGGGCAGGAACAGTGACGGCACTTTTCAGCAACCGTTCAACCCCTATAAATGGGGCGATGCATTTACAGAAGGCAATAGCTGGCATTATACCTGGAGCGTATTTCACGATATAGAGGGATTGGCAACACTGATGGGAGGGAAGGAGGTGTTTGCCAAAATGCTGGACTCGGTTTTTTTACTGCCCCCGGTTTTTGACGACAGCTACTACGGCGAAGTGATACACGAGATACGCGAAATGCAGATTGTAAATATGGGTCAGTATGCGCATGGTAACCAGCCCATACAACACATGATTTACCTGTATAATTATGCCGGGCAGTCGTGGAAAACTCAGTACTGGGCAAGAGAGGCGATGGACCGGTTGTACAAGCCCACGCCCGATGGCTATTGCGGTGATGAAGACAACGGGCAAACCTCGGCATGGTATGTTTTTTCGGCGATGGGTTTTTATCCCGTATGCCCCGCTACCGACCAGTATATACTGGGCGCCCCGCTCTTTAAAAAAATAACGCTGAACCTGGACAATGGAAAGAAATTTGTTATTACAGCGCCGGACAACAACGGTAAGAACCGTTATGTAGCCTCGCAAAAACTGGATAATGTAAATTATACCAAAACCTGGCTTTCACATGATGCCATTTTAAAGGGCGGCACGTTTACTTTATCGATGGCGGCGGAACCGGATAAAAAAAGAAAATCAGCAGGTGCCGATTTCCCCTATTCTTTTTCTAAGGATGAAGCGATATATAAGGAAGTGAAAGAGTAGGGGTGAACTGTATTTTACTGAGTGTAGTATCCTGATGGGGTGATGGATAAGGTGATGGGTAAATAAATTACCTTTGTATTATTAATGGCAGATAAAGCATACATAACACCAAACGTGCTAAAATGGGCAAGAGAATCGGCTAGAATGACCGAAGAAGTTGCTGCTGCTAAAGTTTCAGTGTCTGCAAGTAAACTTAAAGAATGGGAGGTAGGTGCCAGTCAGCCGACAATTAAGCAAGCCCAAACTTTGGCAAAAGCATATAAGCGTCCTTTTGCCCTTTTTTTTCTACCTGAAATTCCCAGAGATTTTCAACCATTGCAGGATTTCCGAAGTAATGATTCTAAAGCTTTGGGTACTGGTTCAGTTTTTATTATCCGGGAGATTCAGCAAAAGCAAGCCTGGATAAGCGATGCGAACGAAGAAAACAATGAACAAAAAGTTTCTTTTGTTGGCAGATTTTCTATTAATAGTAATCCAGTTACAGTTGCCAGGGATATTCTCAACACACTTGGAATTAATCCGGCCAGCTATACAAATGATAATCCAATTAGAGAATGGATTAATAAAGCTGAAGCTAAAGGAATTTTCGTTTCACGTACCAGCTTCATTCATTCCCGGTTAAAATTAAATAGTGATGAGTTGCAGGGATTTGCTATTGCAGATCCTTACGCTCCTTTTGTTTTTATAAATTCGGATGATTGGGATGCTCCGCAACTATTTACGCTCGTGCATGAACTTGCTCATATTTGGATAGCAGCTACCGGAATATCGAATGATATAGAGGCTGATTTAAAGCATAAAGATAAATTACATCCTGTTGAACTGTTTTGCAACGAAGTAGCTGCAAATGCACTTATCCCTTTCGAGATAATTGACAATATACAACCTGCTGTTTTTAACTCGGCAAAAGAGATCTTTAATGCGTCTAAAAAATTGGGTATTAGTTCATTTGCATTCCTTGTAAGGGCCTTAAATCTAAGGCTAATATCTTTTGATAAGTATAAGGGTTTAAAAAAGGCTGCTGAAATTGAATATAGGGCTTTCCTGAAACGGGAAGAAGAAAAAAAAGCCAAACAAAAAGTAATGGAAAAAAAAGGTGGCCCCAATTATTATTTGTTGCAGCTTAACAAAAATAGCCGATTATTTACGCAAACTGTTTTAGACGCTTTTCGCGGCGGATTTATTGAACCTGCACAAGCTAGTACATTGCTCAACGTGCAGGTCAATAATTTTCACAAATTAGAAGCTCAGTTATATAAATGAATACACAGGCGAAAATCTATTGTTTAGATGCCAATGTGCTTATTCAGGCTTGGCAAAAATATTACTCCCCTAAATTTTGTCCGGGCTACTGGGATGTACTCAATAAGCTTGGTAGTAAGGGAAGGATATTTATTGCGGAAGAAGTGTTCAACGAGATAACACGTACAGAGGATGATTTATGTGAATGGATTAAAGCAAGTAAAATAACCGTACGAAGTATTAATAGCAACGTTACTAAATGTTTACAAAGTATTTATGCAAAAGATCCTTCCCATAAAACACTTGTTGATAATACCAGGGCAAGATCTTTAGCAGACCCCTGGGTTATAGCGCATGCTATTAATGAAGGCGCTACTGTTGTAACAAAAGAAGAGAAGGTAACAGCGCTCAATTCTAATAGGATAAAAATCCCGAATGTCTGTGACAATATGGGTGTCGCCTGGATAAATGATTTTGAATTTATTTCAGAACTGAACATTCGGTTTGCTTGTATGCTCCCCTGAAAGTTGTTCAATTATTTTTAAACAGGTATCAATGCCTGGTACTCGCGTAATTGAAAGTGCCGAAAATAGACTTAGATTGTAATTCTGCCACCTGCCATACGCATAAAAAAAGAGGAAACATCAAAAACAACTTTATTTTTAGAGTGGAAATAGGTGGTTACTTCATTTCCTTCTGTGTCGAATGTAAAAGACCTCATAAACCCTTCCGTCAAATACAGGTAATCATTGCTTATTCTCCCTTCCTTCAGAAAGAAGTTGTTTTTTGAATAGCTGACTTCATTGAATTCTGCTGCTATCTTTTCAATAGTTTGTGGGGAGGCAGAAATATGCTTCTGAATGAAATTTATCAGTGGCTGGTTATCCATTTTTGCATTGTCGCGTTAGTAGAAGTTTGGGAGTATGCTGTACTTCGATTATTATTTGGTTTTAAAGATACCCCGAATTTTACTTCTTCTCAAAGGATGAGGCGACCTGCCGGAAAGTGGGAGTGTGGGAAGTGGATAGCTGCTTATAGTTAAAATTCTAATGACCTGAATGTATTCAGGAATTTTTCGGAATACTCGCCATTGTCAACATCATTGCCCACGAACAGGATCGCATTTTCCCCATTTGACAAAATAGCCTGGGTTAAATAGCTTTTTTTATTTTTACTGTCAGTTGCTGTAAGCGTTATTATAAATGCTTTGTGGTTATAGACGTCGATTACTTTATTGACAATGTTTTCGATTTTTCCTATACCATCCTGCTCACCATATTCAAGGCTAAAATCCAGTACATAGTTTTTTGCCTTTTCGTAATCCATTTTTTTAATCGGTTTAAAATAAAAGCCCGTTGTAGGGTTTTCATTATTTAAGTCATCCTGGCCATGTAAAGTATAAAGAAACTTATCGCCCAGCATTGTCGCGAACTTAAATCCGGTTATGCTTTCATCGAACCTGACTATGCCGAAATCTGTTTTTAATTCTTTCTTTATAACCTTTTCGGAGGATGAGGCGCTCTGTCCACATGATAAAAAAAATAATGATACAATCAGTAAAGGAAGGGAATAGTATTTTGTCATATTAATGGTTTGAAAGCTGCTGGTGAAGTAATTATAAGTAGCAAATATACCTGGTTCAACGTTGTGCGCAGTGTTTTTATTTGGTCTTTATAGTAGAGTCAAAATTAAAGCCCATTCTATAGCAATGGGATAAGGTTACAAACATTTCCGCAGGACGTCCCTTGTAGTTTCTCGAAAGTGAAGTTATGATCTCAGTAAAAGACCACTTTTGTTCGAGTTTTTGTCTTTGTGCTTTTGTCCATTTCGAACTAAGCAATAATTCTTGTTCTTCTGTTAAAATATTTGGTTGATAGGCTAATCGGTGAGCTTCATTATCTCCAAGATGCCTTAAATTTTTTTTCGCCAGGGCAATGATGAATTAGGTGAGGTAATCATTAACTTTGCGGATAACGTTATAACCAGCAGGCAGCGATTGGCATTTCTTGGTTATTACTGGTTTACAAGAGATTATTCAACGGGTTACTATAATATAAGCGTTGAACCTGTTCGTGTTCAATAACCATCTTTCGGGATAGCACTTCCGGATGTATGGCACTTGATAGTAAGCAGGTACTATTCCTGCGAAAGCAGTTCAGCAATGAGCTGCTTTTTTTGTGCGGCGACTTTATCAACCTGCATGCGGTAAACAGGCCCTTCAAGGCATCAACAAATCAACTAATTTATTATATTTGTTTACACAGATCAGGCACCACTCTTCGATCAGGCTAAATACAACAGCACCGGCAGACCGATATATGTTTTAAACATCAACACCAAGCAACATACCTGTTATGGATAAATTTCCTGTTGAGTTCTCCGATTTTATTAAAGCAGATGCTTCTGTATGGGAAGGCGGTAACCGTCTCGGTACCGCTGGTGAATGTGTACGCTGGTTCCCGAACCTGGTAAAGCCCGCCATGGCAAAACAGGCCATACAATTGCTGGAGCAGCAGATGGCCCCCCACATACGCACCTGGAACACGCCCATACCTAAGGAACTGATTACCAACCTGCGGTTTAATTTCAGAGAAACGTTGCCCAAAACCTTCCGCAACGATTCTGTAATACTCAACAGCACACGCAGCGCCGCTATTGCTGCAGCAAAAAAGATCGGGCTGCTGGATATGCTGGGCTCGCAAAGCCTGCACCGCTTTGCGGAAACTGTTTCGGGCTACAAACTCGCGCCTGATCCGGGCTTCCAGGTAAGCCGCTACAGGGCGGGCGATTTTGTGGGGCCGCACAACGATCATCACCCGGAGGACTGGAACCTGCGCAACGGCTATGTGGATCTCCACATCACCCTTACCAATCCTTTTGTAAGCAGCCAGTATTTTATCTATGAGTATAAAGGCTCATTTAACCGCGTGGTAGATGTAGCTGTTCCTTCGGGTGTTACGGTGTCGCGCCTGCCTTACTGGCACCAGGTTACCCCGCTTATCCCTAAAAAGAATAAAGAACAGCAGGCCGAACGATGGTTGTTGCTGGTCTCTTTTTCCATTGCTCAAAAACCTAATCATAAAAAAAGCTAAATCATGTACAACATCAACCATCATTTTAAGTCAAGCCTGCTTACCATCGCCCCGCCTTACGGTAACCGTGCACCCGCGGGCTCCGCCTACCTGCTGGGGTACATGAAAGCAAATGGCTGCCACGATTTTGATTTTCTTGATCTGCGTTTGTGGGCGCCATTCGACTTTACTCCTTCATACCGTACTTCGGGTACATTTGGTGAGTCGTTTGTACTGGATATACCCGACCTGCCCCTGGTGCTGAAACTGATCGACGCATGGGAAACGGGCAAGCCGCTGCTGCTTGAAAGGGATGAGCTTTTTGAACGCTACTGCCTCGAAAGAGCCATATCACCACATTACCTCGAAGATTATTTAGCCGGGTTAAGCCGCTATTATGAAAAATGCTTTGCCCAGTTACCTCATATCGATTTTATTGGGTTCTCTACCTGGACGCCCAATTACCTCTCTACCCTTATAGCTGCCGCACACCTCAAGCGCAGGGAGCGGCCACCGGTGATCATAGCAGGTGGCCCGCAGGTAACGGCGAGCAAGGCCAGTGCAGAGCTGGCCTTGCGTTCGGGTCTTTTCGATATTGTAGCGCTGGGCGAAGGGGAGCAGACACTCTATGAAGTGTACACCGCATATAAACAAACGGGCGGTGTACCGCATGACGTGCCAGATACCATTACTTTAAAAAACGGCCAGCTTCATTATCCACCCGAGCGGAAACAACTGCATCTCTACGATCTGCCTGCACCCAGCTTCGACGAAATGCCATTACAGGCGTACCAGAACGATGGCGATTACCGGGCACTGCCTTTCCAGTTGTCGCGCGGGTGTACGGATAAATGTGCTTTTTGCAGCGAATGGGTTTTCTGGAGGCATTTCCGGTCAGATAAGCCCGATCATGCCGTTGAGCAGATAGGCGATATGCTGCAACGCTACAACGCCAATTTTATCGAGTTCAGCGATTCACTGCTCAATGGTCACCAAAGCAGGCTGGAAGCGTTTGCAGAAGGGGTATTACAGAAAGGACTGGAATTTGGGTGGACCTCTTTTATGCGTGCCCAGATGAATGCAGAACGGGCAGACCTGCTGAAGCGATCGGGTTGTAATGGTGTGTTTATCGGCATAGAATCCTTTTCTGATGAAGCGCTGCAACTGATGAATAAACGCAGAACGGAAGCGGATAACATACAGGCAGTCATCGCTTTTGTAGAAGCGGGCATACATGTGACGGCTGGTTTTATACCCGGCTTCCCCGGTGATACGCGCGATGGCTTTATGCACAGCGTAAAAGTGTTGCGTGGCTTGCAGGACCGTTACCCGGGCCTGATAGAATTGCATGAGGAACCTTTTACGGTTATGGCCAATGCACCGATTGCTAAAAGCCTGGAACAGAACGGGCTTAGCGCAGTGTATTGGGATGAGGCTTACCTTGATATCCTGCCCAAATACAGGGAGGCCTGTACGAATGTGATCTGCGCGGTGACGGGCAGTACGCAGGGTATGGAAAGGCTGGGCCGTACAAAACTGGTAGGTGCTGTTAAAACGGATGCACCTGTAAAAGGGACCTTTGATGAAGGTTATGATGAAGAACTTTCACCGCAATTATTTGGATTTACGCATATCTCGGGTAGTTGGTCGGTGGCTTTTAAAAAGACCCTGGCAGGTTACCGTTATTGCATACTTGTGAATGAAGAGGAAGCAGCAGAACTGCTGAGCCTGCAAAATGAATTTTTCCCGCTCGACAGGAACCATGATAAGATAGCGCCTGCGCTAAAAGTGATAGAATCGAGGCATTTGATAGCGGGCTCACATGAATCGCCCAAGATGGAACGCTGCCTTTATATAAAAGAACACGATGAAAGTTGTGTGTTTACGATTTCACCTTTTATTATAGCGCGGCAGTTGGACTGGAAGTCGGGCAGAAAGGTGCTGGCGGTAGATACCACTACCAACAGGTTTTACCGCCGCAGTGCAAAGGAAGCGGAACTGATTGCGACTGTAGCAGAAGAGCCTGTTTCTTATGCTGAACTTGCAGAAAAACTATTGCTGAATGGTATTGCGATGAGCAGCAGGGAACTGAAAAAGAGTATGAGCCAGTTGTGCGAACTGGGCATCTTAACCGTTTGTGCAACGGTAAGTAAGCCTGCCGTTGAGGAAGAGCTAATGGCTGTATAGGGTAAACTTATCAAGCAGGGTATTGAAGAGAGGATCAGCACATAAGGTCTTCTGTTTTGCTTTTGTATATTTTTTCCTCCAGGTGGTTATGGCTTCTCCGAGGTGATAAAACCCCCATTGCTGTTTATAAGCGCGGTTACCAGTTGCTGTTTTTTCCAGTTGCAGCAGTAATATTTTTATTAACTCCTGCTGTATTTTTTCATTTACCATTACTGTGCCATTGAACTTCCATCGTGAAAGACTGCATAGTGCATTGGGCAGACCAAAATAAAAGCTGCTGATGCCGAGATATTGTTCGAGCGTGATCACTTTATGGGTGAAATTGCCCGGCAGAAAAAGTGTCTGACCTTCGCCAATGGTAAACCATTTAGCGCTGTGCATTTTCATAAATGCCTTTAGATCAAACTTTGCCTGGGTGTAGACTTCGTCATATTCACAATCTTCCAATCCATACTTACGGCCCTCCTGCCTGTCCCACACAAACCATAATTTTTTACCCCTGATGCAATAATTGGAACCATCCGGGTCGTCTGAATGTGAATCGGTAAAACAACCGGGTGTACCCATCAGCAGCGTGGCCACTTCTATATAATTGATGCCGGGTGGTGTGCCGGGTATAATATTGAAATCAGATATAGACGCACAGTCAAATACTTTATCGAGCCGGAGGGTGCGGAAAAATACATCGTTGGCAGAAAGCACCGTATTGCCCTGCTGCCATTTGTCAACCACTTCTTGTACGGGCAGGTAACGTACATATTTTGCTTTGCCGATACGGGTAAGTGTTTTGGGTGCATGTTTAAACAGGTCTTTGAGAATAACGGTAAGGTTGCCTTTTTCAAAAAAGGGCTGCATGGTATACCGCAGGGGGAAGTTATTAAAAATCACAGGTTCCTGCCGTATCATAGAGCTGAAGAGGGTATTGCGGGAATACCGGCATGGCCGGAGCTCAAAGCGGCTGAGTTTTTCGGTAATGCCGTTTGATAGTTGTAGTGTAGTGTCGGTTTCCGCTGCGCGGTTCCATTCTTCGATAGTCATAGTATAGCTTAGGTTTGGTTACTAAAAGTAAACATTTTTTTAATTTTTTGACAGCCTTCAGGTATGAGTTGTATCTCTGGTAATATGTTTGCACGTCTTTTAAAACAGGTACTTCTACTTATTGCTATCTGTGCCTGTGGCCGTAGTTTTATACCTGAAATCATTAGAGCATATCTCAAAAGTGTGAATAAGTGCAAAAATAGTTCTTTGCTTTAAA
>CAZPXP010000052.1:0-19060 GCA_964590975.1 uncultured Ferruginibacter sp.
TGAAGGTGATGGCGGGGGACAAAGTGGACATCGCCACCCGTGCCTGGGTACCCTACGCGGCCAGCGCCCCCGATGAGCAGCCCATAGAACCCATAAGCTTATTTAACAGTCTGTTAAGCGCGCCGACCAACGGCGCAGCAGGCCTCAGCGGTGGCCATACCACCCCGGGGGTACTACAAAGTACCGGCAGCAGTATGCCGCCCGGCATCACCAGCTTCCTGAACAACCACAATGATGTGGCACTGCCTGCGCCACCTAATTATTAATACCCGCACGAAATGATATCAAAGTAAATACATGACGACAATCAGTCCCTCTCCTCTTTTCCGTCATGATCCTCCTTTCGGGTTCTTGCCACTTTTGTACCAAACAAAATTGTATAATGACACAAACGGCATTTTCTGGCATCGTAATGCCATCATCAGGTACAGTAGCCGCTTTCGCTGAAGATCTTTTTGGAAATGCGTATCCTTTTATGTTCGGCCTTAAAAATGACATACACTTCTTCGTGGCCGGGCTCGATGCAAAAGAAAATACAGGGGGTATTCTTACTCTCCTTAACCATATCAATATAGAATTTGACGAATACCACACCAAGGAGAAACTGGTACTCTTTCCCCTGCTCGAAAAGCTGGAGGCAGAAGGAGAAAAGGCAGAATCCTGCAGTCCTTTCAGAAATGTCAAAACCCATTATACGGCTATACTCAGCCTGCTGGTGAGCCTGAAGGACTGTTCCGGCGATCTTGAAGACGAAGAAGCAATAGCCGGGTTACTGAGCCTGGTCAATCAATTCGAACAATCTCTTATCGGCTTACAGATCAGTAAAGACAAAAACCTCTACAGCAAATTTAAAAACTGCAGCCACGGCTGCGGTAAGCTATGAAAACAATAACAGAGGCAGCTACGACCTGTTTTCATTGTGGCGATGACTGTAAAAAAAGCAGGATACAAATTGGAGATAAGACATTCTGCTGCAATGGCTGTAAAACGGTGTACCAGGTATTGCACCAGCATCAGCTCGACAACTATTACTGCCTCAATGAAGCCCCGGGCAAAACAGTACAGGAATTCTCCTCTTCCAGGTTTGTTTTTTTAGACGATGAAAGTATTGCACGCACTATCATCTCATTCTCCAGTCCGGCACAAAACCAGGTAACTTTTTACCTGCCGCAGATACATTGCAGTTCCTGCTTGTGGTTGCTGGAAAACCTAAGTACCCTCAACTCCGCTATTATTTCATCCCGGGTTAATTTTTCGTCAAAGACCGTTCACCTTGCCTATCATCCCGGTCAGCTTACGCTGCGCCAACTGGCCGAGTTACTCGCTTCGCTGGGCTATGAACCACATATCTCCCTCCAGGACACGGAGACAAAACCCAAAAAGTATTCACCGCGCAAAGCCGCCTATAAACTCGGCATTACGGGTTTTTGTTTTGCCAACATCATGCTCATCAGCTTTCCCGAATACCTTGGCCTCGAAATGGGTAAAGACAGCCTGCTTACACATTTTTTCCGTTATATTAATCTTGGCCTCGCCCTGCCGGTGGTAATATATGGAGCCAGCGAGTTTTTCATCAATGCCTGGCACAGCTTCCGCCAGCGGTACATCAATATCGACGCTCCCATTGCACTGGCTATAGCCATAACTTTTGGCCGGAGCCTCTACGAAATACTGACTGGCAGCGGCAGTGGTTATCTCGACAGCATGAGCGGTATTGTTTTCTTTATGCTTATCGGGCGTACACTTCAGAACCGCACTTACAGTACGCTTGAATTTAACCGCGACTATAAAGCCTATCTGCCCATAGCTGTAACCGTACTCTCCGGCAACGAAAAGCATATCCGGAAGGTACAGGAGATCTGTAAAGATGATGTGCTGATGCTTCACCATCAGGAGCTCATACCGGTAGATAGTATGCTTTCAAAAGGTAAAGCCGTTATCGACTATAGTTTCATCACCGGCGAGACCGCCGACACCACCGTACAAACGGGTGAGTTACTTTATGCAGGTGGCAGGGTAAAAGGCATGAGCATTGAAGCGGTGACAGTTAAACCCTTCTCACAAAGCAGTTTTACCCAGCTATGGAACAACAAAGCTTTCAGCAAGGAGGAAGATGGCAATGCTGCCTTTTCAACCACGATAAGTAAATATTTCTCTTTAATACTTTTCGTTATTGCAGCGGCAGCCTTTGTGTTCTGGCAGTTTCACCATCCCGCCAATGCCTGGAATGCGCTTACTGCCGTGCTTATTGTAGCCTGCCCCTGCTCACTCCTGCTCAGTACTACTTTTACCTATGGCTTTATTATAGATATTCTTTCACGGCATCATCTTTTCGTAAAAAATGCCCACGCTGTAGAAACCCTCGCCAAAACCACGCATATCGTATTCGATAAAACAGGTACCCTTACCGAAGCCTCACAACTTCCTCTAACTGTTCTGCAACAGAGCTGGAGCCCTGAAGAAAAATCAATTGCCCTTTCCCTGATGGCCCACTCCATTCACCCATTCAGCAGGGCCATTGTAAAACATTTTGGCCGGTTCAACAAGGTTCGGACCGACAACTTTAAAGAGATTGAGGGCATGGGGATAGAAGCCTTTGCCGCCGATCATCACGTCAGGATAGGCAGTAATCTCTTTGTAACCGGCAATGCCTCCGTTGCCGGCGGAAGCGAAGTGCTTGTATGGTTCGACGGTGTGGTAAAAGCTCACTTCATTATAGAAAATAAAATCAAGCTTGGCGTTGCAGAAATGCTATCGGCGCTGAAACATTTCCGGTTGTCGCTCCTGAGCGGCGACACAGAAAAAAACCGTAGCCAAATGGAAGCCTTGATGCCTACGGGAACTACGCTGCTTTTTCGCCAGTCGCCCCAGCAAAAGCTTGATTATATATGCCATTTACAGGAACGGAACGAGCACGTATTGATGGTGGGTGACGGTCTTAACGATGCAGGTGCGCTTAAGCAGAGTAATACAGGTATTGCTGTGGCCGAAAATACGTTCTCATTTTCTCCTGCCTGCGATGCTGTAATGGAAGCCCGGTATATCAAACACCTCGGGAATTATATACGCATTGCACGAAAGGCAAAACAACTCGTTATTACCGGGTTTATCTACTCCATACTCTATAACATTTTTGGCCTTTACTTCGCCACTACTGCACAACTCAATCCTATGGTAGCTGCCATACTCATGCCGCTTTCTTCTATCGGCATTGTCGGCATTACCTATTTCGGAAGTAAATACATCAGCGCTCCGCTCAATAATGAACATGATTAAAATCATGTTTAGTGCTAATAAGGCACATGATTATTCCTCCCTCACCAGAATAGCTTTGCTGCATAAAATGAATGCAATGGCAGTGATTGTTATTCTCCTTTCCGTTAGTCTTGCAGTGGCCCTCTTTTTCCTGGGTGCTTATTTATGGAGTGTCAGAACAGGACAGTTTGATGATGACTTTTCTCCCGCGCAGCGCATACTTTTTGAAGACAAACCCGCAAATTAATATTGACCACATATATGCAAACCGAGCAATTTTATTATGACAACAAGATCGTACGGAATTTTGGTTATGCCACCATTCTATGGGCGATCGTGGGTATGCTGGCAGGAGTAGTTATAGCCTTCCAGTTGGCTTACCCACAACTCAACTTTGGCATTTCGTACGTCAGCTTTGGCCGGCTGAGACCTTTGCACACTAATGCAGTCATTTTTGCATTTGTGGGCAATGGTATTTTCACCGGGGTGTACTATATGCTCCCCCGCCTGCTGAAGACCAGCATGTGGAGTGCCAGGCTGAGCAGGATACATTTCTGGGGCTGGCAGTCTATTATTGTACTTGCAGCCATCACCCTGCCGCTCGGCCTCACCCAGGGTAAAGAATATGCCGAACTGATATGGCCTATTGACATTGCCGTTGCGCTTATCTGGGTAGTATTTGGTATTAATATGTTTGGCACCATCCTTACCCGCCGCGAGCGGCATCTCTATGTAGCCATCTGGTTCCTGATCGGTACCTGGGTTACGGTGGCCATGCTGCATATTGTAAACTCTTTCAGCATGCCTACGTCGTTTACACACAGCTACAGTTGGTATGCAGGTGTGCAGGATGCACTGGTGCAGTGGTGGTATGGGCATAATGCCGTAGCCTTTTTCCTTACCACGCCTTACCTCGGGCTCATGTATTATTTTGTGCCCAAAGCAGCAGGCAGACCCGTATATTCTTACCGCTGGAGCATCATTCACTTCTGGGCGCTCATCTTTATTTATATCTGGGCCGGGCCGCACCACCTGCTTTATACAGCATTGCCCGACTGGGCGCAATCGCTTGGTGTGGTATTCAGCATCATGCTCATCCTGCCCAGTTGGGGTGGTATGCTCAATGGCCTGTTTACCCTTCGCGGCGCCTGGGATAAGGTAAAAGAAGATCCCATCCTGAAAATGTTTGTGGTAGCGCTTACCTGCTATGGTATGAGCACGTTTGAAGGCCCAATGCTTTCTTTAAAGAATGTAAATGCCATCAGCCACTATACCGACTGGACAGTTGCACACGTACATATCGGTGCATTGGGCTGGAACGGCTTTTTAACTTTTGGTATACTGTACTGGCTGGTGCCAAGGCTGTTTAATACAACACTCTACTCCAAGAGATGGGCTAATACACACTTTCTTATCGGTACCATTGGTATTCTGCTGTATGCAATACCAATGTACTGGGCTGCATTCTCACAGGCGTTGATGTGGAAAGCCTTTCTCCCCGAAGGATTACTGAAATACCAGTTCCTCGAAACCGTTACGCGCATTAAACCGATGTATATTCTGCGTGCATTAGGCGGCACCGTTTATATGCTCGGCGCCGGGCTGATGGTAGTCAACTTATACCGTACCATCAAACAGGGAAAATTTGTGCCGTCCGAAATGGCAGAAGCACCCGCACTCAAAAACCAGGCCCCCATCACCGGTAAAACATTCTGGCATACCGCTATCGAACGCAAACCCGTACGAATGCTGGTATTCAGTCTTATAGTAGTAGCCATTGGCGGTGCAATCGAACTCGTTCCTACTTTTCTTGTAAAAGAAAACATTCCAACCATCAGCACGGTAAAACCATATACCCCCCTTGAACTGCAGGGACGGGACATCTATATCAGAGAGGGCTGCTATACCTGCCACTCGCAGATGATACGCCCCTTCCGCGATGAAGTGGCCCGTTATGGCGATTATTCCAAATCGGGTGAGTTTGTATATGATCATCCCTTTCAATGGGGCAGTAAACGAACAGGGCCCGATCTGGCCCGCGAAGGCGGCCGGTATCCAAACAGTTGGCACTACCGCCACATGAATGATCCCGAAGAGATTTCGCAGGGTAGTATCATGCCACCCTATCCCTGGCTGCTGAAAGACGCACTGGATACAAGTACAACGGCAGCAAAAATCAGGGCGATGCAGACGCTGGGAGTACCATACCCGAAAGGATACGACAGTGAGGCGAACAAAGACCTTGTGATACAGGCCGACAGCATTACCGCCAACCTGAAAACCGACAGGATAAAAGCGACCAGCGATAAAGAGATCATTGCATTGATCGCTTACCTGCAGCGCCTCGGCACCGATATTAAAAAGGCAACCCCTGCAGAAAAGGAATTACACTAAACTTTTATAACGATGAAATTTAAAAACTATCTCACCAGTATTGATCATGTAAGCATTTATCCGCTTGTATCCCTGCTGCTCTTTACCGTATTCTTTGCTGCTGTTACCTGGTATGTGTTCAGTACCAGCAAGAAAGAAATGGATAAAAGAAGCCGGGCGCCCCTGAGCTGATCAGTTACAGTGTATCACTCATAAAAGCAATTGTAATTATGAACATAAATTTTAAATATAAAAAAACAGGCCGCCACATTACCACAATTTTGCTGCTGCTTGCCGCCACAGCTTTTACCAGGCAAGCCATTGCGCAGACAGGGGCCGCTGCTAAGACTACCACCCCTCCTGAAACCACTTACGACAGCTCGCTGGCCTACCTGCTGGCAGCGCTGGCCATCATCCTGCTGCTTGTGATTGCCATTCTTGGCCGTGTATTCCTTGCTTCAGCAAGGATACGGCTCGACAGGGAAAAAGCTGCTAAGAAGTTGGCTGCAGGTACAGTACTGCTGCTGCTTTCTATCGATGGTATAGCCCAGGGCACTGCCGCAACTGCCATGCACCAAACTGTATCTGCCAATACGATTTACTATCTTTTTGCTACCATTGGCTTCGAGTTTATTGTAGTGTTGTTTCTCGCATTGCAAACAAACGGTATGCTCAGGAAAGAAGCTGTTGCCTCCGGCGCTGTGGCAACTGTTAAACGAAAAAGTTGGTTCGACCGGATTTATAAGCAAAATACAGAGGAGGATATTATCAAACTTGACCTTGGCCACAATTACGACGGCATCAAGGAACTTGATAATAATATCCCGATCTGGTGGAAGATTGCTTTTGCTGCTACCATCTTGTTTGCACCGGCTTATCTTGTACGTTATCACCTGAGCGGTTCAGCCCCATTACAACAGGAAGAATTGAGGATAGCACTTACACAGGCAGAAGAAAGAAAAGCAGAGTACCTGAAAACAGCCGCCAACAATGTAGATGAAAACACTGTAAAAATGCTTGAAGCTGCTGATATTGCCGAAGGCAAAACAATGTTTCATAAACCGGGAGCCTGCCTGTCGTGTCATGGCGAGAACGGCAGTGGCATTGTAAACGGTGCCCCGGGAGTTGGCCCCAATCTTACAGACAACTACTGGCTTCACAAAGGCAGTATAAAAGACGTATTCTATTCTATAAAGTACGGCTGGCCAGAAAAAGGTATGCGCTCCTGGAAAGAAGAATATACTCCTTTACAGATTGCACAACTGGCGAGTTATATAAAATCGATAGGTGGTACACAGCATCCTGCTGCCAAGGAAAAACAGGGAGAATTGTACACTGACGGCAATAGTGAACCCCCCGTGGCAGATTCAGTAAAAAAGTAAAACCAGATGAACAGTCAAGCAGTTGGGGACGAGACATTCAGAACCAGGCATTCAACTATAGACGATAAAGGAAAACGAAAGTGGATATATGCGCTCCGCCCAAAAGGAACACTATACCGCTACCGCAGCTATCTAAGTTATGTTTACCTCGTACTGTTCTTTACACTGCCTTTTATAGTAGTTAACGGCAACCCCCTGTTCCAGTTTAACTTGCTGGAGGGAGAGTTTACATTTTTTGGCGTACTTTTTACACCACAGGATTTTGTGATGTTTGGCATTGGTATGCTCATCTTTATTTTTTTCATCATCATCTTTACACTGGTGTATGGCCGCATCTTTTGCGGATGGATCTGCCCCCAAACCATTTTTATGGAGATGGTGTTCCGGAAAATTGAGTACCTGATTGAAGGAGACGCTAACAAACAACGGCTGAATAATGCAAAGAAATGGACTACTGAGCTGTACATACGTAAAACAGTCAAGCACACCATCTTCCTGCTGATCTCCTTCCTGATATCCAACACCTTTCTTGCCTACATCATTGGCAAGGACGAGTTATTTCATATTATGCGCGACCCCCTGTCGAAACATATCGGGGGCTTCATTGCCATCATATTTTTTACCCTTGTTTTTTATGCCGTGTATGCCTTAATCCGGGAGATCGTATGTACTGTAATCTGCCCCTATGGACGTTTGCAGGGAGTGTTGCTCGACAGGAACAGCATTGTGGTGGCCTACGATCATAAACGCGGCGAACCACGCAGCAAAAGAAAAGAAGAAACCCATGGCGACTGTATAGACTGTGGTATGTGTATCAATGTATGCCCTACCGGAATCGACATACGTAACGGCACACAACTTGAATGCATCAATTGTACAGCCTGTATAGATGCCTGTAATATGATGATGGAAAAGGCACACCGGGCTAAAAACCTCATCACGGTTGCATCGGAGAACAATATTGCCAAAGGCGAAAAGTTCAGGCTTACTTACCGCATCAAAACCTATTCGGCTATACTGCTGCTGCTTATCGGGGTACTGACCGTACTGATCATAACCCGCACCACTTTTGATGCTACCATATTGCGTGTGCCCGGGCAGTTGATGCAAAAGAATGCAGACGGTACCATCAGTAACCTTTACCGTATTAAAGTAACCAACAAAAGCAATAAAGACCTGCCCTACCGGATGGTAGCCACCAACCCCAATATAAAGATAGAACGGGTAGGCGCAGCCATGGATACGCTCAGAGCGAGAAAATTACAGGAAGAAACTTTTTTCCTGAAAGTACCCGAAAGCGAAATAAAAGACAGGAAAACCAATTACGAAATCAAGCTCATAAGCGGCAACAAGGTAATGGAAACCGAAACCGCTATTTTTATCAGCGACTATTAAACTATATACTATGAACTGGGGATACAGAATTATGATAGCATATATTGCCGGTGTGGCCTTCCTGCTTTACTTCGTTATCGGAAGCATGCGTACCCGCACCGAGATGGTGGAAGACAATTATTACGAAAAGGAATTGGTATTTAACGACCAGATCGAAGGCCGCACCAATGCCAACCGTCTAAGCGAAAAGATCAGCATCAGCCGCGAAGGGGATTCACTGCATGTTACACTCGACAGCAGCCTGTCTCAACAGCTCTCAAAGGGTGAATTATATGCTTACTATGCCGCAGGGCAGCAACAGGACCGCCGGTTCAGCCTGGCTCCTACCCACGATGGCCATTATACATTTGCCGTAAGTGCATTTGGCCGGGGTCAGTATATTATGCGTCTCTCTTTTACCAATGGCAGTAAACCTTATTATAAAGAGCAGGCAATCAGCTTTTAAACCATGACAGCATTTTTCATAGCGTCTTTTATGCTGGGACTGGGAGGCAGTCTTCACTGCGCCGGTATGTGCGGCCCGCTTGTACTCGCTATGCCTTTTCATGTGTATGGCCGCGAAAAGAAAATAGCTGCCATCCTTTTATATAATACCGGCCGCATACTTGCCTATACAGCTCTCGGCTGCCTTGCAGGGCTTTTTGGTGCAGGAATAAAATGGCTGGCGCTCTCACAGGTGCTGTCTGTTTGCCTGGGCATTCTTGTTATTGTTTCGGTTGCCGCACCCCGTTTATTTAACTCCCGTTTTATTCCAATAACCAACCCACTACGCCGCATACAAACCCGGGCTTTTCAGGCGCTGGCAGGCAAAACACAACTCTACCACCTGTTCATCAGTGGTACGCTCAATGGCCTGCTGCCCTGCGGGCTCGTATATGTTGCACTCGCTGGGGCTGTTGTGGCAGGTACTGTAAACTACGCCATGTTCTTTATGCTCAACTTTGGCCTCGGCACCCTGCCGCTGCTGGTACTGGTTGCCGTTATTGGTCAGCAGGTAGCTGTAAGGAAAAGAAATGTGCTGCGCAAACTGTCGCCTTACTTTACCCTTCTTGTAGGCGTACTGCTCCTGCTGCGGGGGCTGTATCCCACCCTGGGGCACCAGCACCATAGTCCGGCCGCTCATGGCGAAGCAGTTAACTGCTATGTAACCGGGCGGTAAGCATTGAGGCAATCTGCACTACAGCCTGGTAAACAGTATGCAAAAACAGTGAACTTCCGTTTACCACTTGTACCTTTGCAGGAATAAACATACTCCAGGCAAAAGCTGCAGCCCATGCTTCAAGACAGTCATTACCCCACCAATTATTTTATCATCCCCGGCCTCGGCAACTCCGGCCCTGACCACTGGCAATCGCATTTTGAACGTTCGGCTCCCAATTTCCGGCGTATTATTCAGGAGGAATGGGATGCACCACTGTGCAGCGACTGGATCACCACTATTAACAGCACCATTTCCGGTTACGACCCTGCTACAGTAGTACTGATCGGCCACAGCCTGGGTTGTGCTGCAATTGCCCATTGGGCCACGCAGTGTCCCACTTCTATCAAAGGTGCAATGCTGGTAGCGCCCAGTGATCTTGAAGCGCCGCAATATACCTTCCCTGCAAAAGGTTTCGATCCCATACCTAAAACACGGCTCCCCTTCCCCTCTATAGTCGTAACCAGTAACGACGATTACTGGGTATCGCCCGAACGCGCCAGCTTCTTTGCCCACAACTGGGGCAGCGAGCTGATCAATATCGGTAATGCCGGTCATATCAATGCTGCTTCGGGATACGGCGAGTGGAAGGAAGGGTTGGAAGTGTTGGGGAGGTTGGGGGCATAACTTGATACCTGATATTCACTACCTGCCCCTACCTGTTATTCAACAGCATCCATCTCGCTGTTTCGTACATAGCTGTAGTCAATTCCGATAAATGTTTTTTAACAGAGTCTTCCTGCACACGGGTAAGAGAAGGCGGATTATTGCGTACGGGTACAAACTCCTCCTTGTTCATGCGGATATTCTTACGATAGAAATAATCGTCGTTGACAACGCCGATCCATCCCGGGGCGTGGTAGATGATAAAAGCGGCATGTTCGCGTTTGGCACTGTCCAGCAGATCACGACCTAAGGTGGTGTTTTCGTAGGGCTGCTGCATCATACCCGCAATAGTGGGCAGCACATCTACCTGTGATACTGTTTCACTGTGTTTCGCGGGCGATAGCAATGCAGGCGAATAAAACAACAGGGGTACATGCTCCTCGCTGAGACGCTGCTCCGTCCATGCCCGGGGGTAGATCGCGTTGGCATCACCTTCAACACCATGGTCGCCTACAAATACAAAAACCGTATTGTGAAAATAAGGGGCTGACTTGGCTGCTTCAATAAATTTCTGGAAACAGTAATCCGTGTACTGGAAGGCGATGTATTCTTTCTGCGATTCAAAGCCGTACTTTTTCAGGTCCTCTTCCGGAGCCATGCGGGGAGTAAAGTCTTTATCCTCTTCCGGTATATTAAAGGGGCGGTGGTTATCTGCTGTCTGTATAATTGCGAAGAAAGGCTTTTGCTGCCGGAGCAGTACCTCGTGTGCTTCAAGAAAGAGGTTTTTGTCGCTTATGCCCCAAACATTTAAGGGCTTGGAATTGTATTGACCCTCTTCGTAGATCTTTACGCCATTGATGTTTGATACCAGGCCCTGGAAGTTATTGAACTGGCTGCGGCCGCCGATAAAATAAAACTTATCGTATCCCACGAAATCATTGATGATTGTACGCTGACGTACCGATGCCTCATTGCGCGTAGCAAACCTGGAGAGCTGTACATCGGGTATGCCTGTAAGGGTGGCAAAAATACCCCTTGCCGTACCAAAAGTGGGCGTAAAACAGCGTTCAAAAAAGATACCTCCGTTACACATGCTGTTAAAATAAGGCGTGCTGTTAAGCGGGTTGCCACTCATAGTGCTTTTATACATCGAGAAGCTTTCGCAGAGTACGAGCACCACGTTGGGCTGGCTTTCCAGCGACTTACTGCCCGGCAGCACAAGACGACTGTAAGGATTGCTGCCATTATGGGCCGTAATATTCAGGTGGCGGGCCATTACGGGGTAATAGGCTTTGGCCTCTGTATGGTAATCCGGTTCGCGGAAACGGAGCGTGGTAAAAAAGTTTTGGAGAGGATTCAGCGCCAGATTACTCTTAAATTCATCATTAAAGCTGAAAGCCCGCATAAAGTTGAGCGGCTTCAGCGTAAAAAAACCATAGATAAACCAACCCAGTATCAGCAGGGCCACAAGGTGCCATATACGGCGGTAGGTAAACTTGTGGATGTTGAAGTTCTTTTCTTCAATATCCACGTGCAACCTGCGGAACATCCAGATCATCATCAGTACCGCGCCCACCAATCCCAGCAATATCCAGAAGATGGGATAGCTTTGCCACACCATTTGTAAGCTCTCTTTGGGATCTTCTGCAAAGATGAGCGCGTCGGCATTAAGGCGGGCATTTACATAAGCAAACTGGCCAAAGTCGGCCCCATAGAAGAACAGTACCAGCAGCGTGATGATGCTGAGGTAAACCGTCCATATCTTTTTACTGCGTTCACTGTAAAAGGGGGAGAGCTTACGGAAAAGCGATAATACTGCAATGGGAGTAAGCAGGAAGGCAATCCATCGGAGATCGTATTTGAGACCAAGCCAGAACGAGGGAAGCAGCGTGGATATTTCTGTATTGGCCGGCTTAAAACAACAGACCGTTGCAATACGGAAGCCCGTAAAGATCACAAGGTAGATCAGGAAAAGTTTAACCAGCCATTGGATCGTTTTTGGCACCCTCAGCTTTCGAAGCATAGCATTTTTACCATTTTGGTCATGGGGGATGCTAAGTTAATGATTTTGAGTTATCCCGGCAGTTATAAAGTATGAGTTATGTGTTTACCTGACATGCACTGATAACTGATAGACCCATGATACCCGATCATGATAGCCAAACAATTTGTTAACAATTTGTTAAAATACGCGTGACAAATAAATAGGACTTTTGCGGCACAATAAAAAAGACAAATTATTATGAGATTTCTCAAACCTTTGCTGTTGACCTTTACAGCTATGATTACCAGTGTGCTTTTGTGGGCGCAGGTAACAACCGGTGGCCTTACGGGCAGGATTACCGGAACAGATAAAAAAGGACTGGACGGTGCTACAATCGAAGCCGTGCATGAACCTTCCGGTACCCGCTACAGAACGGCCAGCCTGAAAGACGGCAATTTCGCCATACCCGGTATGCGTATCGGGGGGCCCTACACTATTGTAGTAAGCCATGTGGGTATGAAACCTGAAACCTATACCGAAGTGTACCTGCAACTGGGCACACCCGTTAAGCTGGATATAACCCTTACCGATGCCAACCAGGCGCTCCAGGAAGTGGTAGTTGCTGCAACAGGCAGAAGGAACAGCCGTCTGATCAGTGCCGACAGGCAGGGTACGAGTACCAATATCAGCCGCCGTACCCTCGAAAGCCTCCCTACGCTGTCGCGCAGTCTTACCGACTTTACCAAACTCACCCCCCAGTCAAGTGGTACTTCTTTTGCCGGTATGGACAACCGCTTCAACAACCTCACCATCGACGGTTCTATCTTTAATAACTCTTTTGGCCTGCAGGCATTACCCGGCAGCCAGACCAACTCTACCCCTATTTCTCTCGATGCAATAGAAGAGATACAGGTTAACCTCGCTCCCTACAGTGTTAAGGAAGCTGGTTTTACCGGTGCAGGTATTAACGCTGTAACCAAGAGCGGTACCAATACCTTTCACGGTTCAGTATTCTATAACCAGCGCAGTGAATCTTACGTGGGTAAAGATGCGGGCAAGACCAAGATACAGGTAGCCAGTTTCGACGTTAAACAGTTTGGCTTCCGCGTAGGCGGCCCCATCATCAAAAACAAACTCTTCTTTTTTATTAACGGTGAAGCAGAAAGAAGGAACGACCCCGGTGTTTCCTTTGTAGCCAACGACGGCAATACTACCACCGATGCCAACGAAACCCGCGTAAAAGCCAGCGATCTCGACGCGCTCAGCAGTTACCTGCAAAGCAAGTTCAACTACAGTACCGGCGCTTACCAGGGCTATAAGATGAAGACTTACAGTAACAAAGCACTGGCAAGAATTGACTGGAACATCAACGATGTGCACAAGTTCAGCTTCCGCTTTAATTACCTGCGCAGCTACCGCGATGTACCGGTGAGTAATTCCGGTGGCTTTAACGGCCGCCGCGATAACCTCTTTGGTATGGCTTACAGTAACAGCAACTATGTGATCAATAACGATATCTATAGTGCCATTGCGGAGATCAACAGTCACTTCAGCAACCGCATGAGCAACAATATCATCTTTGGCTACACGGCAAACCGCGATTACAGGAGCAGCAACAGCTCGGTATTCCCGCTGGTAGATATCCTCGATGGCGGACGTAACTATATTACTTTCGGCTACGAACCATTTACGCCAAACAATACGCTTAATACAGATACCTGGCAGTTCCAGGATAACCTCCAGTTATTCCGCAGAAAACATACCTATTCAATGGGTGTAAACTTTGAAGCCTTTAAATTTTTCAACTCATTTACGCCAACCCTTTATGGTCAATACGTGTTCAAATCACTGGCAGACTTCTATACTTCAGCCAACGCTTACCTCGCCAACCCGTCTATGACTACAAACCCTGTACAGTTGCAGCAGTATGCTTTAACCTATTCAGCACAGGAAGGTGGATCACTCTGGGCGGCTACTACCAAAGCTTACCAGGCAGGTGCTTACATACAGGATGAGTTTTCTCCTTTCAAAAACTTTAACCTGACTTATGGTGCTCGTATCGACATTCCTTTCTTTGCAAATACAGGCATCCGTAACGACTCGGTGCTCAGCTATGCCTTTAAGGATGAAGAAGGTAAATACCTGCAACTCAGTACTGCAAAGCTCCCCGGCGCAAAGTTGCTGTTCAACCCACGTATTGGTTTTAACTGGGATGTCGATGGCAAAAAGAAAACCCAGATCCGTGGTGGCGCCGGTCTTTTCAGTGGGCGCCCGGCATTTGTATGGATCAGCAACCAAATGGGCAATAATGGGGTGCAGAGTGGCTCTATTTCTACACAGAATACTACGGCCTACGCTTTTAACCCTGACCCCAACCGCTGGATACCGACTACCATTACCCGCCCGGCACCTTCGTATAATATAGCCGTAACAGATAAAGATTTCAAATTCCCGCAGATATTCAGGACCAACCTGGCCATCGACCGCCAACTGCCCTGGGGTATCATCGCGTCGGCTGAATTTATCTATACCAAATTCATCAACAACGTGGCGTACATTAACGCCAACCTCCGCGAGGCTACTGCCCGTTTTGAAGGTGCAGACACGCGTCCTAAATTCCCCGGCTTTGGCCTGAGCGGTACGGCGCAAAACAATGCAAGCCGTATCAATCCCAAGATCACCGATGCTACAGTAATGAAAAATACTGATGGTGGCTATACCGGCAACTTTACTTTGAAGCTTGAAAGGCCCTTCCGTAAAAACTTTGGCTGGCTGGTTGCTTACAACCGCGGCTTTGCCAAAGACATGATCAGCGCCGGTTCAATCGCCTTCAGCAGTTGGAGGGATAACATCACCGTAAATGGTAATAATCACCCCGACCTTGCTTACAGTAACAACGACCTCCAGAACCGTTTTATCGCCAATATCACGTACCGCGTAGAATGGCTCAAACGACTGGGTACTACATTCTCACTTTTCTATGAATCCAGGACACAGGGCCGCTACTCTTATATCTACAGCGGCGACTTCAACGGAGATCTCATCAGTGGCAACGATCTCCTGTACGTTCCGAAAAATGCTGCTGAAACCTTCTTTGAAACATGGACGGACAATAATGGTACTGCCGTCACTTCAGACGACATTACCTTTACCCCCGAACAGCAGCAGGCGGCTTACTGGGAATACATTCAACAGGATGAATACCTGAGCAAGCGTACTGGCCGCTATGCAGAACGCAACGGCGCCATACTGCCGATGATCAGCCGCTTCGACCTTTCCATTTCACAGGAGATCAGCCAGCGCTTCAACAACCAGAAGCATTCACTGCAACTGCGTATGGACATCTTTAACTTCGGTAACCTGCTCAGTAAACGCAGCGGTGTGGGCGATGTAGTAAACAACAATGCTTTACTGGCCGCACGCGGACTGAACGCCCAAGGTTACCCGATCTTCCGTATGAACACGGTAAACAGGAGCCTTAACTATGCCACTACACGCAAGAGCGCCAGCCTCGGCGACGTATGGCAGATGCAGTTGGGTCTGCGTTATACTTTCTAATCAGGAAACACATAATAAAAGAAAAGCTGTCCCGTCGTTTATAGCGACGGGACAGCTTTTTATATAGTCTAAACATAATTTACCCTAACTCCAGGCAAGTATGTATTACTTACACGAGCAGGCCTGGTACTCATTTGAGGTAAGCAGGCCTGTTCCGCACCAGAAAGCCCTCCAGTTGCCGGAGTTAACACCATCCCTGGGCGGATTGCTTACATCATACAGTTTAATATATTGATTGCGGTAAGTGATATTGGCAGCTATCTTCTGCCTGACCGTATCCAGTGCAGCAGCATTGATACCTTTTACGCCATAGGTTTTCCGGTAATTGTATTCCGGCAACCATTTTGATTTATTACGCATCAGGTTAAGGTAAAATGTTTCGGCATTCTGCAACGTCATATCATCAGCATTATAAGTAATGCGCTGAAAACCAGGGTTATTGCTGAATACCGGGCTGACAGCAGGTGTAATATGAATAAATGAAATCGGTTTTTGATTGGCATAGATCACCCTGAAATCGTCCATATGGGTGTGTCCTGCAAAAGCGGCACGGATCATCGGCGCATAATTACCGATAAGATCGAGAAACGCACTGTTGTATTTGGTATGCCACATCATTGAAACATAACTGGCACAACTGCCGGTATCCGGCAAAGAAGAATATACATTTACCCCCGGCGGAATATGATACACCATCCACGCAATCTCGTTTTTGGCGTTCATATCTTTCAGTATGCTGTCTGTCCATTGCATTTCTGTGCCTGCAGGATCGTCGGCAGGATTACCGCAACTGTTACTGTAGCTTGATGAGTAGAACACCGTGTTCAGCAGTATTACCCTGTGTGGTATTTTTTCGTTGAAAGTAAAAGTATAATACCCACCCTTTGAGAACTGCTGTACAAAACTGCTGTCTTTGGCAGCATTACCATTCCGTTGCAATGGCACCCAGGCACGGGCAAACATGGATAAGAAAGGACTGTTAGGCCCGATCATATAATCACCACAATCCGAATCATTATTTCCGAGCACCGGCAATACGACCGTCCTGGGAAAATACCTGTCGATCATCGATGCAATAAAATTCACGGTCTTTGCAATAAACGAGTTAAGTGAATCGGGATAGTTGGGCGCATACGCACTGAAATTATCCTGGAAATTATGGCTCAGGAAGTCGCCTGAAATAACAATATGCGCCGGTTGCGGACATTCCTGCTGCATCGCAGTCAACGCAGATTTTAACAACGGGTAATCTGAATCGCTCTTATAGTTATTCGGTTGCCGGACAGACGAAGATTCAAAAATGCGTTGCCATTCGGTATAGTTGCTCTTTACGAGTGCATTCACAAGGCTGGGATCAAAAAAGGGGTTGAAGTGCAGGTCAGATACACTGAGGGAAACCCTTGATGATTGAGGATTTAACCGGGCTAAGCTATAAGTGTATGTAAACACCAGTACAAACAGCAGCATTACTGCCCTGCCTAAGCCGGCAGAACGTTGATTTTTCATAACAAAAGTTTAAGGTTTATTAAATATTAAATTGGTTATTCCGTAGTATTATTTTTATAATTGCGTAAGGCAGTTCTTACCAATATGCCCCAGGGGTTAATGTCTGCATCTTTCCAGTTGCCGTCCGCAGCAGCAGATGGTTTCAGCACCGAGCAGGTTTCGTTTTTATCCGATACTGACCATGCGGCCCAGCTCAACTTTCTTGCATCCATCCAGCTCACCCACTTATCCCATTCTGTTTTATTAACCGGTCCGTCACCAGTTGCTTCCATACCCGCACACTCCGATATAAAAACGGGCAAGCCCTTTGCTATTGCGGCATCAGTTCTGTCGCGCAGTTCCTGCTTATGCGTGGCTGCATAAAAATGTACAGTATACATGAGATTATCAAAGCCCTTTATCGGATCGGCCGCAGGGAGATGAATATCCTGGTCCCAGTGAGGTGATCCAACCAATATAATATTGTCCGGATCAACCGCACGTATAATTTTTATGATCGCTTCCGAATATGCTTTTACCTCTGCCCAGCTCTCCTGATCGGGCTCGTTAAAAAGTTCGTAAATCACATTGGGAGAATGACCATAGAGTGCAGCCATCTTTTTAAAAAAGACTTTCGCCTCTTCAAGGTTGATGTTATGGCTATGCCAGTCGATGATAACATAAATACCATTTGCGATAGCCGCATCAACAACGGTTTTAATTTTAGCTGCAGATCCTTCAGGGTCTTTGATATACCCTCCATCCGGCTCCACTCCCATTGCTGCGCGCACTACAGAACAATTCCAGTCTTTATACAACGTATTTACGGCCCCTGTATTATAAAAGCGTGGCCAGAAATTGTGCCACCCAAAACTCATACCGTGCAACGCTACCGGTTGGTTGTGCTGGTCAACCAGTTTTGTGTTCACTACTTTCAGTTGCCCGTGTATTTTAACGGGTTGCGCTGTACAGCAGGCGGTGATGCAGCAGCCAGCCACCAACCCGGTCAAAAAACGAATTTGCATATATTTTACTGTTTTGATGATCAAGGATGGTAATATATAAAAAAAACTTTGCCTGTACATCATATCAATTACCTGTATTTAATATGATCTCTGCTACCGGATACAGCAGGGCACGATTAACAATTTTTTAATATCACAAAACTTTTTTCTTATAATGCTGTTATATTTTTGCATTGCAACCAATAATTTTTAATTGAAACAACACCAATTGAATATCAATATTATTCATATCGCTTAATACACCGCTGGCATTTACCTGTAAAACAATTATGCCTCTGTTATTTGCTTACCATAGAAAAACCATAAATATGTACTATACGTAACGTTCCTTTCTTAACCAATTTTTCATTATAATTTTTAACACCATGCAATTAAAAAAGTCAATCCTCATTGGCAGCGTAATCTTTATGTCTATTACGTCATGCTCAAAAGAAAACCACCAGACAGTTGCCGCTCAAACACCAGGCAGCGAAAATGAAACCATCTACACAGGGGCCTGGGCCAACAGCGGCCAACCCTTTACCGAAGCCACAGTATCGTATTCAGGTGCTGATTTTACCGGCGTAACCAAAGATCTGGGCGGTAATGTTTCCGGGGCCCAGATATTAGTAAGCAACCAGCCGGAGCAGCTCTCCTCCCGGGGCTGGGTATTCAGGGGATCTATAAATGATGGCAGTCTCGGCAGCCTGCGTGGCATCTCAGGCAACATTGTAATGTACCTTTATCATTACCTGCTTGGCTCTGTAGGCTCAAATACCAAGGCCTATCTTGTTGCCCGTAACGTTACTGCTTCCAGCGT
>CAZPXP010000052.1:19070-23133 GCA_964590975.1 uncultured Ferruginibacter sp.
AAAACAAAGCAGTACCGACTTGTCTACCTCGCTTCGTACGGCCCGCAACTGGCTTAACGACAAACGTACCGGTACAACACAACCCGGCACTACCGGCCCGGGCAACACCATCCAGCGGCTGCGCACCATAAACCAGACTATTGCAGCCAACGCCTATGCTATTCTTGATGAGGTATCATCGCCCAATAGCCAGACCATTGACGGCAGATATGAGTTCAATGCATCCAACAGTATTGTCGTTTACCTCGTGTTTGATAACCTGGATGCACTTTCTGCCAGCGCCAAACTTACCCAACTCGCTTCAATTGTAGGTAGTAATACCAACCGTGCTGCAGGTACCTGGACGGATGCCAGTGGCTATATTGTTGAAACCGGTTCTCCCGCTCCCAACGCACCGTCCGGCCTTACTGTGGCAACACCCAATGGCCGTTTTGGCCGTGAGTGCGGCATTTACCTCAATTCAGGATGGTCGGGCATTACCAATGTATCGCTCCCTGCCGGTATTGCTACATTAAAACTGCATTATAATACCAGTTCAAAAAGTGGCGGCCAGGAACAATGTGCTGATGCAGGCACGGTAACCAATGCCAGTGGCACGTTCAGGAGCACTACCCCGGTAGACAGCCGGGCTTTCTCCGGCGGTGATTATGCCCTCTTTGTACCCCGGCCCACTAATGCGTTGCGTACATACGCCAATTACGGGCATTATTACGACCTTACCTTCAATATTTCCAATACTACCGGCAGGGCAAGGCGCGTACAGCTTCTTGTGGGCCGCCCCGGCAGCGCACGTTATTATGCGCCATTCTGGATACAATCGTCGGGCTTTACCAGCGGTAACGTGAATACCGTAAGCGATATCATTCTCGACCCCGGCGTAGCGGGTGGCAATGTATCCGAAAAGCCAATTGCCGATGTGGTAGTGCCCAACGGTGCAACTTCTGCTACCATCAGGGTTAGTGCAGTAATACCCGGCAGTATAAGTATCGGGCAGTACCTGCTGGTTAAAACACTTGATTAATTATATTACAGCAATCTGTACAAAAAGGATGGCCGTTGCCATCCTTTTTGTTGATGCCATAATCGGTTTTATTTTCAAAAAAGCAACTTTTTAAAATTGCTGTTATAAACCAGCCTGCACGCGTATGGTGGCGAGTGTAGGCATTTGAGGGATAGTGATCAGCCCGTTACTGTATGTTGGTTGTGGCACATCCGGCAACGGGTTCTCCAGCGCTGTTATGCGCGACACCTGCGGAGGCGCCACAAAAGGACTATAGAAATAAGGCACCATTACCTGCCAGTTCTGCGTAGTGTCATTTGTGGGCTGGTAGATGCGTAAAGCAAAACTGAATGGGTTGCTGCCCTGCTGCGGCCTTGCCACACGCAGAATACCATTACCCGATTGCAGTGTGGCGAGTAATCCGCGTTCTTCCAGCATAGGCGTAACGCCAGTAACAGGGGCTACCGGTATAACTTGTAAAGGCATCTGGAAATGAACGGCCGTTTGCAGGGGGCGGCAGGTTTCCGGTATACCAATACCCTCGCTGCCCGGTACACCAAAGGCATACTCCTGTATATGTATATCTTCATCTGTACCGTTTGCTCCACGCTGATGACCGGTAGCATTGCGGAAGAGCGTACCGATAAGTACCCACTGCGCAAGTGTATTGTCATTATAATAAGCCCATGCCCGCATCGCCTCCGTATATACTGCTGCGGTGGGATGCTCCTGCATCGGATCATGCAGGGTAAGATAATCATGCACCGGGCGGAAATTAGGGCCGTTCCAGTAAGGTTTGTACCCATACTCCCCCTGTTCAGTAGGTAAGTCGGGGGCATTCCAGTGGTTAGCCGTACCATAGTTCATAATCATTGGGTGGGCGGAGCTGCCCCCTGCCACCTGCCATGCAGCCACTATAGAGTTTGCATGATCCGGGGCCGCACTGCCCGTAACTTTTACCCGTACCATCGGGTCGCCCGAATACAGTTTGTACTCAACCGTTGCCGTGGTCTTATTCGCAGCGTTTTCCACCTGTCCTGAAAAATGCCAGAGCCAGGGGCCATTCTCTATCAACGCCCCATATTTGATATCATCTTCCGTACACGCTCCCGAAGGCGGGTTACTGTTAACTAAAGCAGTGTAATAGCTGGTGGAAGCCTCGGTATAAAAACCATCCCCATTGGTTGCGTTGGGAACCATTTCATCGCCCATCTGGTAAAGATTACCGTAAGGAGTATTTTTAGATCCCAGCTTTGTTTCATAACATAATGTCAGCCTGTTGCCATACCCCCCCGGAGTGAGCATTTCCCTGTACCCGTTAGCCACATCAAGAAGACTGCTGATGGCCCATCCGCTACTCTGTGTAACAGTTACTTCCACTGCACCGTTGCTGAAGTTGTAGCTGGTCTGCCTGCAGGCGCCCTCAGGTTGTGAAATACCCATATCATGTTCCGACAGGTACACAATAAGATAGCCAAAACTGTCTATGTTGTAAATAGGAAAGATGATCTTACCCGACTTTGTTCGCTGAACAGCAATGTAGCCTTCGCCGTGAGGTAACTGTACCGACCTGATATTCGCCAGTTCAGGGGTAGCTTCAATCTCTACCAGTACACTGCTGGTGCGCGTGCAACCTGAAGGATTAAAAATGATATAGGGAATACCCTGGTAAAAAGAATTCGGGATCGCCGCTGCACCAAGCAGGAGCATTGCATTATGCAGTGCTTCCTCACTTTGTTCCAGCGCCTGTTTGATAAGTGGTAGCTGCTCTGAATCGTATGTACTGTCGGGGGAAGTACCCGTTACATAATCATGGTGTGTTGAAGGACAAAGGTTTTCCCATGCCACGGCGATCATCGCATCAATTTTTGCCAACGGTTGTACGGTGCCCGGCACCTGCAGGTGCAGTAATGCCGATAACGTTTCTGCCGCCATTAACCGGCCCACGGCCTGCTGCTGCAGCGTTTTCAACGCCGGGCGGCTTGCAAAATAACCCGTCCAGAAGTTGGAGGCATCCATACCCGCAGTCATCAATCCCCCCGGGTTATTTTTTGCCCAGAGATTCACCGCGTCAATATAGGCTGAATAAGTACCCATGACTGCTTTTACGCCTGTGCCGTTGTAATACTTGCCGTCAGGACTGAAATAATCACTATTGTAGCTGTTAACGGTACTGATCAGTATGGAAGATGGATCTGAAAAATCACCTCCGCAGGGTGCAAGGAAAAGATTACCCGGTTGCACCACTTTGGCGGTAACAAAACTGTTCAGCGTAGCCGGGGTATTACCCTGCGCACCGCTCGTGCTGGACTGATCCCAGATCACTCCATAATTATTCCACATTAATGTAGTAAGGCTTGTAGACCCATCAGCAGCTTTCCACAAAAAAGTTACCCCGTTATTCTCCAGCAATGTACTCAACCCGTCTGAACCGTCCGACGGTTTGTACACAGGTTGAGGTGGTGTACCATTACTTTGGGCAGGCTCGTTACCGGGCACACGCCAGAAACTTACTCCTTTCAAACCCATCGCATTCAATACTACAGGCAGTTGCGGATCCTGCCCGAAATCATCAGGTATCCAGCATACATCAGTAATAAAATCTGCCATCCCTATGCTTTTGATAAACGCACGGCCTACCATATAATTACGGATAAAAGCTTCGCCGTTGCATACAAGGTTATCCGGCGACGTAAGGCCGCCACCAAGAAGGAAAAATTGTTCTTTAAATCCTTTTAACTGTGCAAGCGCACTTGGAAATTCTTTAAGGTATCGTTGCAGCCAGGCTACTTCGGCCAGGTTATATTGGTAAGCCGGGGAGAGCGTAGTATCGGCCATAAGGTTGATGGCATTTTGTAATATTGTTTTTACGGGTGTACTGCCGCTGTTGGTTTCATAATACTCCTCGAAAGTATCATTCCAGTCCCAGTCCATATGGCTTGTAGAAACAATAAAGAGCAGTCCTTTTACATCAGGTTGTGTTGTTGGCATAGCATTGGTTTTTTTGGTTAGAGCGTATCTCAAAAGTAGTTTCTTAACAAAATGACCATACATGCGATTTGA
>CAZPXP010000053.1:0-22448 GCA_964590975.1 uncultured Ferruginibacter sp.
AAGCATAACGACCAGTTCACCCGTAGCGCGGCTTACCCCTTTGTTAAACGCATCAGCGATACCATTATCTCTTTCACATACCCATTTACGGTATGTGGGTTGGGTATTGCCTTCGAGCCATTCTTTTATCTTGCCGTCGGTAGATCCATCAATCACCCAATGCTCATAAGGCGCATGCTCCTGCAGATCTACCGAAGTACAGGTAGTGATCAGCTCCTCAGGGTTGTTAAAGCAAATGGTAATGACCGTTATGGAGGGCATCAGTGCGCAGCATTAAAGTGATCTAAAAAATCCTGGTAAGCCAGCGATATTCCTTCCTTAAGGGCAGTCTGGTGTTTCCAGCCTAGGTCGTGCAGCCTTGATACATCCATCAGCTTACGTGGTGTGCCATCAGGCTTAGTACTGTCGAGTACAATAGTGGCATCACAACCCGTCACCTCACGTACCAGTTCGGCCAGTGCTGCGATGGTAATTTCATCACCCGTACCTATGTTGATAAACAACTCTTCGTTATATTCCTTCATAAGAAAGACACAGGCCGCAGCAAGATCGTCTACATACATAAACTCACGCAGCGGGCGTCCGCTACCCCAGAGTACCACCTCTTTTGCACCGCTTACTTTTGCTTCGTGAAACTTCCGGATCAGGGCAGGCAGTACGTGCGACTGTTCAAGATCGTAATTATCATTAGGGCCATACAGGTTAGTAGGCATAGCGCTGATGAAATTACAACCATACTGGCGGCGGTAGCTTTCACAGAGTTTGATACCTGCTATCTTGGCAATGGCATAAGGTTCGTTGGTTGGCTCCAGCAGCCCCGTCAGCAAATGTTCTTCCTTAAGCGGCTGGGGTGCCAACTTGGGATAGATACAGGAACTGCCCAGGAAAAGCAGTTTT
Organism: uncultured Ferruginibacter sp.; assembly: GCA_964590975.1. GTDB lineage: Bacteria > Bacteroidota > Bacteroidia > Chitinophagales > Chitinophagaceae > Ferruginibacter. The sequence continues at coordinate 898 of CAZPXP010000053.1, forward strand.
GTTACCTCCACAGCATACGCTGCATGGATAATATTAGCCTCTATCATCAGGTTCTCGTACAGGAAATCTGCGCGGTAAGTATTGTTTGCCAATATACCACCTACTTTGGCCGCGGCAAGGAAAACGTACTCAGGCCGTTCGGCTGAAAACCATTCTTCTACTGCCTGTTGACGGCGGAGGTCGAGCTCAGCAGAAGTACGGGTAACAATATTCATATACCCCGCTTCCTGCAGGTGCCGTACAATAGCTGATCCGACCATACCCCTATGACCGGCTACATATATTTTAGCTGTTTTTTCCATGCTTTATTTACTGAACAGAGCAATGTCAGATGTCATCATTTCTGCAATCATCTCATCAAGTGTATATTTAGGTTTCCATCCGAGTTTGGTCATTGCCTTTTCCGCATCACCGATCAGCAGATCAACTTCTGTAGGCCGGAAGTAACGCTTATCAATCCTGATTACGGTTTGTCCTATCAATCGCGCATAGGCCGGATTGCTGCTTTTCGTTACCACAATTTCCTCCTCCACATCAGCTCCCCTGCTTTCCACTTCAATACCACAGCAGTTGAAGCAGCGCACTATAAAATCTCTTACCGGTGTAGTAATGCCGGTAGCGATAACAAAGTCTTCAGGAGTATCCTGTTGCAGCATCAGCCACATCGCTTCTACATAATCCTTTGCATGCCCCCAGTCGCGTTTTGCATCCAGGTTACCCATCCAGAGACATTCCTTCTTACCCGTCACTATCTCCGCAATACCCCTTGTGATCTTGCGCGTTACGAAGGTTTCGCCACGCCGGGGGCTTTCGTGGTTAAAGAGGATACCGTTACAGGCATACATGCCGTAGGCTTCCCGGTAGTTCACCGTAATCCAGTAGGCATAGAGCTTGGCTACAGCATAAGGAGAACGGGGGTAGAAAGGCGTATTTTCAGTCTGCGGCACCTCCTGCACCTTCCCATACAATTCTGAAGTGGAGGCCTGGTAAATCTTCGTCTTTTCAGTAAGCCCCAGCAGGCGTACTGCTTCCAGCACCCTAAGGGTGCCGATCGCATCCACATTAGCCGTGTATTCCGGACTGTCGAAACTTACCTGTACATGGCTCATGGCGCCAAGGTTATATATCTCGTCGGGCTGTATCTGCTGTATAAGGCGGATAATATTAGTTGAGTCGGACAGATCGCCATAATGCAGGTAAAACCGTACTCCTGTTTCATGGGGGTCGTGATACAGGTGATCGATCCTGTCGGTATTGATCAGGGAAGAACGCCGTTTGATACCATGTACCTCATAGCCTTTTTCGAGCAGGAGCTCTGCCAGGTATGATCCGTCCTGGCCAGTAATGCCTGTAATTAACGCTTTTTTCATTATGCCGGTTGTGGGCGCAAAAATACACAAGTTATGCTTACCATAAGCAGGCACAGCATAGCCGTCAACCGGTGAGGGTATTGATCCGCTTTTTAACCACCTGTCTTCCTGAAATACTTCCCTACTGTTTGCTCTTTATATTTTTCATTCCAGGCATCTAACTTGTTCAGGTTATTATAAAAATCAAATTGCTGGTCTTCGCTGTTCATTTCAAAGATTATTCTTCCATCCAGGGACATTGCTTTCCAATTCCCTCCTACAACTGACCAATTTGTTCTTTTCTCGTCTCCATCGTGCCATTTAATGATCCGGCTTCCATTTTCGTTTACTGTTATTATTGAGTCTGAATAAAATTCAAGGGCATTGTATTGTATTGGAATGACTGTTTCATTCTTTTCATTAACTAATCCCCAAAGACCATGTTCCAATGTTGCTTCATAGCGGTCTCCATTCCAGGATTCAGGATTCCATATAAAATCATAAAACAGTTCTTCAGTTTCGGTATCGAACTCGTCCCATTCAAAGACCCCGTTAAAAACCTTAAATAATGTAGTATGTATAGGTACGTCTATGTAGCCGTATATGGCTGGTAGTATTTCCTGCCCCTGCTTATTGATCAACCCCCATTTTGATTTATTATCACCAGCAGTTTTTACTACCCTCGCTAAATCATTCTTCCAGTCTATATATTCATATCCAGATGTATCCATGATATTGTTTGCTGATTATTTATTGGTAAGCCAAATTTATAACGTCTTGCCGGAACTGAAACCAGGTTAAAAAACAAAAAGCTGAACTATGCACTGCACGTCGCGTTTGCCAAAAGAGCTCTCTGTAAAGACTTTCAACAAATCACCCCTTCAACCAACCCAACTCCGTATTTTTGACGCCAATATGTCACAAATCAGAAAAAAGAGCCTTGTCGCCACAAGCTGGATCTATATAGGTTTCCTGATCGGGGCGATCAATACTTTCCTTTTTGCAAGAAAGGGCTTTTTTACCACAGGTGACTACGGCCTTACCCGCAGCATGATGGATATTGCCCTGCTGTTCAGCGCCAGCTCGGCCTTTGGCTCCTACACCCTCATCATCAAATTTCACCCCTATTATAATAAGCGGCTTGCCGTTAAGGAGAACGATCTTTTTACCACCGGGCTGGTCATAGCGCTTGTTGGGTTTCTTACCATAGCTGCCGTAAGCTACCTGCTTCAGCCGCTCATTATACGCAAGTTCAGCGGCAATGCGCAGGAGCTGGTACACTACTTTTACTGGATTCTGCCCCTCGCCTTTGGTATGCTTATTTATACCCTTCTGGAATACCACTCCTGGAACTATGGTAAACAGGTGCTCACCAATATCCTCCGCGAAGTGGTGGTAAGGGTATTTGTGCTATTGCTTATCATACTCAAACTCACCGGTACCATTACGCTGCACCAGTTCTTTATACTGTTCTGCTTCCAGTACATACTTATTACCATCATTATCACTGCCACCCTGATCCGTCATAAACAGATCAGTCTTGTGTTTTCTGCAAGCCGCGTTACGCAGAAATTAAAGAAACAAATCCGCGCCATGCTGCTGTATGGTTTTTCGGGGTCAGTGGTATCGGCTCTGCGGGTGGCGATAGACAGTATTGTGCTCTCCAGCCTGAAAGGACTTTCTTCCGCGGGTATTTTCACCCTTGCCAGCTTTGCTGCTTCGCTGCTGCAAGCGCCGTTCAGAAGCCTCACCGCCATTTCTTTTCCTCTTCTCGCCCAGGCCTGGAAAGAGAAGAATACCGCCGAAATACAAAGAATCTACCAGCGTTCTTCTATCAACCTGCTCCTCTTTGCTCTTTTTATTTTTGGTTGTATCTGGATCAGCTTTGAACCTGCCATTACTTATTTTCAACTCGATGAAAAATATCTCGCAGGCAAATGGGTGCTGGTATTGCTGAGTATTGGTAATATCGTGGAAATGGGTACGGGTGTAAATGGCCAGATCATTGCCACTTCAACCGCCTGGCGTTTTGAATTTTATACCAACCTGCTGCTGGGGTGTATCATTACGCCATGCAGCTATTTCTTTACCAAATGGACGGGCATTGCCGGGCCGGCATTGGCTACTCTACTGGGGCTTTGTATATACAATACCTTACGCATTCTCTTCCTCTACCGCAGGTATAAGCTTTTTCCCTTTACACAGAAAACGCTGGTTGCCTTACTGCTCTTTGCGCTTGCCATTGTTCCTTCCAAACTGATTCATTGGTTTGTACCCGGGCTGCCGGCAATACTACTGGGTAACCTCCTTTTTGCAGGTATGATGACAGCAGGTATTCTCTGGCTTAAAGTAAGCCCCGATGCCGGAGCTGTGGTCAATAACCTGCTGAAAAAAGCGGGAAGCAGCAAACGGTTTTGAGTACCACAACCGTGCAGTAATAAATACAATTATAGTTCTATCTTACTTAAAAACAACTCCAGTCCTTTCCTTTTAGCATCATCAAGCCGGTATTGAATATTCTGACTGTAATACACATTAAGGTCATAGTGGGGATATTGTGCAGCAAGGCTGATGGCGGAAATATGTTCAAGACCGGCAGCACAGGCTTCGTTAAAAGACTTTGTAAAGGCTGCATCAAAAGGCTGCCTGGCTACCCAGGCGGCAAACACAAAAGGCAGCCCCGTCATGGCTTTCCAGGCTTCACCCAGGTCGTAAACATAGGGCATGCCGTGTTGTATTTCCAGCGCGCGGTCGCCAATCACCAGTCCTGCCGTGGTACCGGACACCTGTTTTTCATACCCTTCAGTAGTAGGCAGCAATTGGGGAGAATATTTCCAGTATTCAGCCAGGAGTAGTTTCAGCAAAGCCACAGAACTGCGGCTCTGGTAGTCTGCCAGTATATATTCAATCCTTTCTATGGGCACTTCACTAAACAGGCAGACGCTGGCAACAGGGCCATCGCAACCGATACAGTAGTCGCCAATGATATGCCAGGAAGGCAGTAACGGCAATACAGCTACGGGTACCAGTCCGATATCGATACGGCCGTCGAGGAGGCTGGCGGCAAGCTTTGAAGGGTATTCCTCTGTCAGTTCCACTTTGTCGTGCATCATCCCCTGCTCAAACCCCCATACCAGTGGCCGTGTGTTAAGATAACTTACAGCGCCAACCCTTATTTTTCTGTCCAACGGCTTTAGTTTAATTTTGCCCGCAAATTTAAGCCAAGAACATTTATCAGTCATGGAATTAAACCAACTCACTGCTATTTCCCCGATAGACGGGCGGTATCGTAAACAACTGGCCCATCTTGGAGAGTACTTTTCTGAGTATGCCCTCATAAGGTACAGGGTATGGGTGGAGATAGAGTATTTTCTTTTCCTGGCGGGTAAAAAGTTCTTTACCGTCAATGCAGGCACCCGCAAACACCTTCAGGAGGTGCTTGATGGTTTCTCCGAGGCAGATGCTGTTCGCATCAAACAAACAGAAAGCATTACCAACCACGACGTAAAAGCTGTAGAATACTTTCTTAAGGAAGAGCTGGATAAATGCGACGCGGGCGCCCTGAAAGAGTGGATACATTTCGGGCTTACTTCGCAGGATATCAACAATACTGCTATACCTCTTCTCTGGAAGCATGCTATCGAACACGAATACCTGCCCGGCGTGCTCAACCTGCATCATACTATTTACAGCCTGGCAAGGGAATGGAAAGATATTCCCATGCTGGCACGCACCCATGGCCAGCCGGCCAGTCCTACCCTGCTGGGCAAGGAAATGATGGTCTTTGCCGAACGGCTCGACCAGCAAATACAGTTGTTCAGCTATATTCCTTTTACAGCCAAGTTTGGCGGCGCCACGGGTAATTTCAACGCTCACCATGTGGCTTATCCCAAATACAACTGGACAAAGTTTGCCAATGCTTTCTGCGAGGAAAAGCTGGGGCTGCAACGCCAGCAGTTTACTACACAGATAGAACATTATGATGGCCTTGCCACCCATCTCGACGCAATCAAACGCATCAATACGATCATCATCGATTTCTGCCGCGATATCTGGACCTATATCAGCATGGATTATTTTACCCAAAAAACAAAGAAGGGCGAAGTGGGCTCATCTGCTATGCCGCATAAGGTAAACCCCATCGACTTTGAGAATGCCGAAGGCAACCTTGGCATCGCCAATGCCCTGCTGGAGCACCTCAGCGCCAAACTGCCCATCTCGCGCCTGCAACGCGACCTTACAGACAGCACTGTACTGCGCAATATTGGTGTACCTATTGCACACACTATACTGGCGCTTAAATCGGCAGAAAAAGGAATTCGCAAGCTGGTGCTGAACGAAACGAAACTCAGGGCAGATCTTGATAATAACTGGGCGGTGGTGGCGGAGGCAATACAAACCATTCTGCGCAGGGAAAACTATCCCCAGCCATACGAAGCGCTTAAAGCGTTGACAAGGGGTAAGTCTGCCATTACAAAACAAACCATACACCAGTTTATCAATACACTCAAAGTGCCGGCAGCCGTTAAGAAAGAGCTCAGAGCCATTACCCCGGCCAATTATACTGGCGGCAGGCCATTGATATGATGTTGCAAGGTTAGGTTTGATAACTGCCGGGAGCGTATAACACAAACTGCTTATTCTATGTACTTAAATAAATATTTATATGCTGCAACCTGATTTTTCCATCTTCCCGGAAATAAAAACTGAAAGACTCCTGCTACGTAGGATAGTACCCGCCGATGCTGCACAGATACTCATACTGCGTTCTGATGAAGCGGTTTTGCAATATCTCGACAGGGCGCCGACAACAACACTTGAAGAAGCTGCTGCACTGATCACGAAGATCAGTGACTCACTATCATCCAACAGTGGTATCACCTGGGCCATTACGCTTGCCGAAGATCCCTCCACACTCATCGGCACCATTGGTTACTGGAAAATAACCCCCGAGCATTACCGCGCGGAGATCGGTTATATGCTGCAACCCGCGCACTGGCGTAAGGGTATTGTAAATGAGGCAATGATTGCTGTTATGGATTATGGCTTTAATACATTAATGCTGCACAGCATAGAAGCTAATGTTAACCCCGCCAACCGCGCTTCTGCCGGCCTGCTGGAGAAGCTTGGTTTTGTGCGTGAAGCCTACTTCAGGGAGAACTATTATTATAATGGTTCCTTTATCGACTCTGCCATCTATTCGAAGCTGAACAATTGATATACCATAGCCTGCCTGCAATAGGATCGGTCAAATTCCGTTATCTTTAAATCAACAACCAAAACTTTTTCCTGTGGATCAAGAAATATCAGCCTTATCGGTAGAAGCGCTCAGTACCGAAAACGAAGACAGTTTTTCACAATCTTTACAACATCCTTTTCAGAAAATCGCCCTCGCGCTTTCGGGGGGTGGCTTCCGTGCAGCCTCCTACAGCATCGGCACCATGAGCTACCTTGAGCAGGTACCTTACGGCGATAGCTCAGAAAGCCTGATGGATAAGGTAGTGTTTATTTCTTCTGCCTCGGGCGGCACCTTTGCTGGTATGCTTTACTCTATGTATGCAAAACTGGGATGGAAGTTTATAGACGTCTACAATGATCTCTTAACGTTTATGAACGGGCAGGGGCTTTTAGAGGATGTGCTCAAAACCGTTAATGACGATTCGGTTTGGACGGACCAGGAAAAGACAAGAAACTTCATCAACGCCTTTGCACTTGCCTACGATGAAAAACTGCTTAAACACAGAACCTTTAGTGTGTACTGGGAAACCAACCGCCCGCTTGAAGTATGTTTTAACGCTACAGAGTTTTACCGTGGGCTGTCATTCCGTTTTCAGACCAACGGCATCATCCCTGCTAACCCGCAGAAAGACCTGAAAACGGGTAACCAGTATATTTATTTCGATAAGACCGCACCTGAAAATGTAGAAACCCTGAAGCAGCTCAAGCTGGGCGATATACTGGCATCTTCTTCCTGCTTTCCGGGTGGATTTGAGCCGATTGCTTTTCCTGTAGACTTCAGCTATAAACCCGCTAATGAGAAACCCGGCCTGAGCAGTGACGCGCTCCGTAAGGCGTTGGTGGTAACGCCATATAATAACGACAACCCTCCTAAAGATCTTTCCTTTGGATTGATGGATGGGGGTGTTGATGATAACCAGGCGCTGTACAGCGCGATGACGGCGGATGACCGGTGGCGTAAGAAACCAGATGGCGGATTTGACCTTATTATAGTTACGGATGTGGCCAGCTACTTTATAGAGAATCCGTATGTACCTCCAACCGCTCCCGAGAGCAAACGTGCAAAAGGGAATATTGCCGGGGTAATGCAGAAAATAGCTAATGGCTGGAATAAGTTCAAAAGTGCATTGAAATGGGTTACCATCATTGCTCTTGCTGCACTGGTGGCTTCTGTTGTATTGCTTGTTGCCGGTGCAGGTGGTGTATGGACAATTGTAGCCTGGCTCCTTCTTTCACCTGCTGTATTGCTGATCGTTCTTTCGCTTATCATAAAAAGTAAAATAAAGAGCATCGCGTTTATAAATGATGCAACGGACTGGATGGGATACTCCGATCAGCAACTGACGCAAAAAATCAAACAGGAAGTACCCGCTGCTGCCAACTTTTCTAACGAGAGCGTGCAATTACTGGTGCGGTACATCAGGCAGGCGCCATTGGGTGCGCTGGAACAGATGATGAAAGCAAGGCTAAACTCTTTGCTGAGTATGGCGATGGATATTAACCTGAAGCAAACCCGCCGCCTCATATTCGAGATTTTTTATACCAAACAGGTTTGGGATAACAGGAGGGTTTTTAACGTAATCTACGAGCTCAGTACATTTAATATACCGGGACGGCAGCGCGCATTCGACAACCGTTTCGACAAAAGAGATACAGAATGGTATAAAGCGGCTTCAGACAGGCTGATGAAGGGTTGTGAACAACTCAATGGCATAGCTGAAGAGGCAAGGACGATGGGCACCACACTCTGGTACGACAGCCAGGATTTTAATGACGACCGTATGAAGAGAGTAGTGGCCTGCGGGCAGTTTACGGCCTGCGCCAAACTGGTGGAATACATACTTATTACCGAAAAGAAGATAGAGCGGGAGAAGAACTTACCTGATAATAAAAAGACGATCCGCTTTGATGCCGCGGCACAGCAATTGTTCAATACGGTTAAAGCCAAAGTGTTCAGCGACTGGGACAGATTTAAAGCTGAACCTTTCTTCCTGTATGATGAATACCAGCAACAAAGATCGAAAAGAACCAGTCCACTGGTATAACAGTTTGGTGATGCAAGTAATACAATAATAAAAGGGAAAAATAAAAACAGGCGGAGCTACCTGTTTTCCTGGTATGCTGTGCAACGCCAGGCGTTGCCCCTAATCCTAAACACCCCAAGTACAGCACCACCAGAACTGGTATCTCCACCCGTATGGTCTGCCCGGAAAACAATTTACCATTCCGTTTTTTCCGTTGCTTTTCGATGGTCAGCATATGTCAAAAAACAATTCTCTGCGAAGATAATATATACGCATGCCGGAATATCCCGATATTCAACCAATACCTGCATAAGGTCTACCAAATGCAGTTCAGGGTCTATCAGTGCCTGTACTGTCAGCCGAAAGAAGCGTTTTCTGAAAAAAGATTTAGTGGAAGATGCTGGAAGATTTGATCGGAGTGCAATGCTCCGACATAATGGATATTTTATTGTTAGTTTTAACAATCGTGATACTGCAACGCTGGTCTTCGTCAAAAGGCACTCCTTTGTATATGCCCTTTCCACGCCAGCGCGTACTTACTACGGCTACATTATCGTGCAGCTCTACTTCATAATCGGAACGACTCATATTATCAAGCTGGTACACCGGCGACCCTGCTGTCTGCACCACGCTGTCGCGGATAAAGATGCCGCCCGACTGTGTAAAGTAAATATACTCTGGTGCCAGTACCGAGTCTACAGCCTGGAGGTTCTTACTCCTCCACCCGTCGTCAAATTTTTTAATGATGTTAACCACTTCTTCCTCGGTCAGTGGTTTGTTCTTTGAACAGGAAACTGCTGCCATGATCAGCAAAGCCAGCAGCGGTGTCAAATTTCTCATGGGCGCAAAGATAATCTGAATTATAATAAAATCACTATATGCCCCCCTGTGTCTACGGACCGATCAAATCCCAAAGATTTCCATACAGGTCTTCAAACACAGCTACTGTACCGTAAGCTTCATGAGCAGGTTCCCGTACAAAATGTATCCCATTAGTCTTATACCGGTTATAATCACGCCAGAAATCGTCCGTTGAAAGAAATAGAAAAACCCGGCCACCGGCCTGGTTGCCCACACGGCTCATCTGTTCATCGTTTACGGCCCTGGCCAGCAGCAGGCTGGTTTCCGCAGATCCGGGAGGCGCCACCTTTACCCAGCGCTTTGATTCGTTGAGCGATGTATCTTCCAGCAGAACAAATCCCAGCTTGCGTGTATAAAAGTCAATGGCCTCATCGTAATCTTTTACTACCAGGGCCATATTCATAATGTGTTGCGGCATATAATAAAGTAATGTATTAAAGATACGGATGGTTTTTTCAGGATGCCAATTGCATTTACCCGGATAGCCCGGTTATACCTGCACGCTGCCGGCAGCAGTTTTGCTTTTTTGGTACTGTATTGCTTCGTATATTGGCACTTCATAGACCTTTATAATTTATATAAAAAAGGCGTTTCACGTATGCACATTGGAAGTCATTATAAAATAAAGGAATTCTTACTCTGGACAAGAAGAGATATTTACGTCCTGCTTGCTATTGCCGCCGTACCTACCCTGATCTTTCAACTGCTGGACTGCAAATGGCTGGCCATTCCCTGGGTACCTGTTGCCCTCGTCGGTACCGCCGCTGCCTTTATAGTAGGTTTTAAAAATACGCAAAGCTATAACCGGCTGTGGGAAGCACGGCAGATATGGGGTGCTATTGTAAACTCCAGCCGCGCATGGGGCATCATGGTAACGGATTTTGTAAAGTCTGGTAAGGCAGAACACGAAGCGCTTATTTACCGCCACTGTGCCTGGCTCACGGCCCTGCGTTTTCAACTGCGGAAACCACAACCCTGGGAGGGCAAAGACAAACCACATAATATAGAATACCGCCAATATTATAAAGTACCGGAGTGGGAAAGTGATCTCGAAAAAGAGTTAAGGCAATATTTATCGGCCGAGGATGTTCAATATGTTATAAGCAAAAAGAACAGGGCTACACATCTCATCCACCTGCAATCTGCACAGCTTACCGCACTGAAAGCAAAAGGGAAACTCGGCGACCTTGAATATATAGAAATGGAGAAGCGGCTGGCAGACCTTTATGAGCAGCAGGGCAAGAGCGAGCGCATCAAGAACTTTCCTTATCCGCGTCAGTTTGCCAGCATCAATATGTATTTTATCTGGCTCTTTGTTGTAATGCTGCCCTTTGGTATGCTCAACGAGTTTCAGCGGCTGGGCACCCATTTTGTATGGCTTACTATTCCTTTCAGCACCATCGTTTCCTGGGTATTTACGTCTATGGAGAAAATAGGCCAGGCTACAGAAAATCCTTTTGAGGGTGGCGCTAACGACGTGCCCATCACCCAAATGAGCCGTACCATAGAGATCGACCTGAGGGAAATGCTGGGCGAGACCAAACTGCCTCCGGCTATTGAACCGACTAATAATATCATCCTTTAAATTCATTATATGAAGAAAAGAGAAAGATTAGCCCTTGTTAATCGATATTATCCCAACGCTATCACTACGATCGACAGCGTAAACAAACTGATCGACTTTGTAGAAGACAAGCTGGATCTTGAGCCCAGCCAGATCATGCTGGCAGACAGCATCTGCAGTGATGACGTAAACAGTATACAGTATCCTGCAAGAGCACAGGAGTTCCTGGGGCCGTTTAAGATGGGTGGACTTGATGGGTTTCCTTTTACCGGCCTCACCGGTATGGGCGCGTTCGCCAGTCATGTGCCAGACGATGGTGCCGTTTTTATCTATTACGGTCCGCATATCGGTGTATCCAGGGAAGGCACCCTGGGCGAGATTCACCGTCTGGGACAATCGAAGCACAGCGCCTGTTGCGGGGCTGCAAAAGGAGCACTCAGCAAACTGGTCAATAATCTTATTGAACCGGGCAAGGTTACCGAACTCGACTACCAGATGAATACGCTTGAGCAGATACTGCTGGCGGAAAAGGATCGTGTACTGGGGTCAAAATATCCCATCCAGGAAGCTACCGAAGTGATCTATGAAGCGATCGACCGCCGTATACAGGAATTGATTTCAGCCACCAGGTACAATTGCAAATACGTGATCCTGATGGGTGCCATCCTGATCAACAGCGACAGTGATCTCGGCTCTTTTACTTCTGCAAGAAGGTTTGAGTATATCGACCTGGCAACGGGTATAAGGGTAGCGATAACGTAAGAATGTTGTATTTATTAATAAAACATAAAGGCGACTTACTGTCGCCTTTATGTTTTATGCATTACAGGTATAATCTTGTATCAGGATTTGTGGATCTTGTTTAAAAAATTCAGATCATGGGCTTCTGCCGTCTCCTTAGCAATTTCGTATCCTGCGTCAGCATGCCTGATCACACCCATACCGGGGTCGTTACGCAACACACGGGCTAAACGGGCTTCTGCATCAGCAGTGCCATCAGCAACGATAACCATACCCGCATGAATACTATACCCCATACCTACCCCGCCACCATGATGCAGGCTTACCCAACTGGCGCCACCTGCGGTATTCACAAGCGCATTGAGGATGGGCCAGTCTGCCACCGCATCGCTGCCATCGAGCATAGCTTCTGTTTCGCGGTTGGGGCTTGCTACTGAACCGGTGTCAAGATGATCACGGCCAATAACGATCGGGGCTTTTACCTTACCACTGCGTACGAGCTCGTTAAATGCAAGCCCGGCTTTTTCGCGTTCACCCTGCCCGAGCCAGCAGATACGGGCAGGTAAGCCCTGGAAGGCAATCTTTTCCTTAGCCATTTTCATCCAGCGGAGCATACCCTTATTCTCAGGGAACATATTCATAATGAGTTCATCTGTTACTGCAATATCAGCAGGGTCGCCACTGAGCGCTGCCCAGCGGAAGGGCCCCTTACCTTCGCAGAACAAGGGGCGGATATAAGCAGGTACAAAACCGGGGAAGTCAAAAGCATTTTCCAGCCCGCGCTCCTTCGCACGCGCACGGATATTATTGCCATAATCAAAAGTTATAGCGCCCTTTTCCTGTAACGCCAGCATCAGTTCTACATGGCGGCGCATACTGTCGTAGCTCAGCTCAATGTATTGTGCCGGGCTTTCCCGGCGCAGCACATTGGCCTGTTCGTTAGTGAGGGTATGCGGCACATAGCCGATCAGCGGATCATGGGCCGAGGTCTGGTCTGTTAATGTATCCGGAATGATATTACGTTCCAGCAGTCGGTCCAGCAGGGCTACCGCGTTACACAACACCCCAATACTAAGCGCTTCGCCCTTTGCTTTAGCTTCGAGTGCGCGGTCAATCGCCTCATCAATAGAAGTAAACTTAAGGTCAAGATAGCGTGTCTCAATGCGTTTGTCAATACGCCATTCCTCTACTTCCGCAATCAGCGCCACACCTTCGTTCATGGTAATGGCAAGCGGCTGCGCACCACCCATACCGCCAAGGCCAGCGGTAACATTCAGCGTACCCTTAAGTGTGCCGCCAAATTGTTTGTCGGCAGCAGCAGCGTAAGTTTCGTAAGTGCCCTGTACAATACCCTGCGAACCGATGTATATCCACGATCCGGCCGTCATCTGTCCGTACATCATCAGGCCTTTCTTTTCCAGCTCACTAAAATGTTCCCAGTTAGCCCAGTTAGGTACCAACTGCGAGTTGCTGAGCAGCACGCGGGGCGCATCCTTATGCGTTTTGAGAATACCAACGGGCTTACCCGATTGTATAAGCAACGATTCGTCGTTCTCCAGTACTTTAAGTGCGGCGATGATATTATCGAGTGCAGCAAAATTGCGCGCGGCTTTTCCGCGGCCACCATATACGATCAGGTCGCCGGGGCGTTCGGCAACTTCCGGGTTCAGGTTATTCAGCAGCATACGCAACGCGGCTTCCTGTATCCATCCTTTACAATTTAAAGCAGTACCCGTTGGTGTAGCATATTTTACCGGGTCGTAGTTTTTTGTTTCAGCAATCATATAATAGTTGTTAGTATCTGGATATAAGCATCAGGCAGCAGGAAATTCCAATCCTTTAATAGTTTTATAGTAAAACAATGCAGGAATCAATCCGTTTGCAATTGTTGGTCACCTCCGGATTGCAAATCTCCAATCACCGACTGACTTAAACAAAAGTACTATATTTATCCACTAAACCCACCCGCTGATGCAAATCGAACAGCAGCAATACTGGTCGCCACTCACGCGGATTTGTTTTCGCTTTTTTACCGCATTTACACTACTGCTGATCTTCACTTTTCCATTCGATTACAGTGTACTGCCCAGCCCGGCCCAATGGCTGCGGCCTGTTTTTGAATCTACTGCACAATGGGCAGGCACTCATCTTCTCCATATCCGGCAACCAGCAGTAATGCAACTGTTCTCCGATACTACCGGGCTTTATGTGCATTGCTTTAATATGCTGCTGCTATCGGTACTGGTTACCATTGCCTGGACGCTTACTGACCGCCGTAAAGCCTATCCCCGCCTGCTGTACGGTATTACCGCGCTGGTACGCTATTATCTTGCCCTGCAATTGCTGATCTATGGCTTCAACAAGGTATTCAAGGCACAGTTCTACCTGCCCGAACCGAATACCATATATACCCCGCTGGCGCAGGTACCGCGCGACCTGCTGTACTGGACTACCATGGGTCTGTCGAGACCTTATACCGTTGCTATGGGCGTAGCTGAAGTGCTGGCGGCCCTGCTCCTGCTCTTCCGCCGTACAGCTATTGCCGGTGCCCTGGTCAGTTTCGGTATCCTTACTAATGTATTTCTCATCAACCTCAGTTACGACATTTCGGTAAAACTGCATTCGGGCATGTTGCTGTTATTCAGTATACTGCTGCTCCTGCCCGATGCAAAACGCATCTGTGCTTTCTTTACCCGGCGGCCCGCTACAGTTTCCACAGTTTGGCAACCCACATACTCTTCGCGTACCCGATGGTGGTATGTTATTACCAAACTGATTATCCTCTGCCTCTTATTTACGGAAACCCTGCTGCCCTATATCCGCGCCCATAATTACAACGATGATATTGCACCCCGCCCCTTTCTTCATGGCGCCTACGAAGTAAGCAGTTTTGTACGCAACGGCGATACCATCCCTCCCCTGCTGACGGATACCCGGCGCTGGAAGCGGCTGTTCATCCACCGGCAGCATTACTGTATCATCCAGGGGATGAATGACGATATGCAGGATTTTGCACTGGCCTATGATACGGCAAGACGATCGTTGGTGCTCACGCTGGAAGCAGACGGTTCACAATTTGTACTGCATTACCAGGTTGTAAACGACAGCCTGTTTCGTTTCAGCACCATGCTGGGCAACGATTCGATTGATGCGGAATGTAAAAAGCTCGACTGGCGAAGTACGCCTTTGCTTAAGAAGGAATTTGGCTGGACGATTGACTGAGCACAGGATTATGTCATCAAACCCTCTCTATTTTAATATTCCATACAGGCTTCCTCCCTTATCAAAAAGGCGGTCGATCTTTTTCTCTACTGCCGGACTTTTCTCCACCGGTGGCGCATGATGTGGTTTAATGCGGGCGTCAATGATCAGCGGGCCATTGCAGCCCCAATGCTTATATGCGGTAAATGCATTGGTGCCATATATATCGTGGGATGGGTTGCAGCGCGTAAAACTGACCCATAAAAAGTTATTGAGGTTGGCGCTCACAAAATCACTATCGTCGCAGACCACGAGAAAGGGCAGTTGTGCCAAACCGGCGCTGGACAGTTGGGCCGACAGGCTTTCCATTTCTATGGCGGCATTTTCATAGTTGCTGAATGCGGGTGCATTAATGGCGGCTACGCCCGGCATTACCAGCGCGGCTTTTCCAAAACTCCGCAACCCGTTGAGCATCCCAGGCAGTTCCCGGCACAGTTCGCGCTTTACATCGCCGTAAGCAGCAAAAACTACCTTACTGCCTGTATTCAGCCCGGTACCGGAATAGTCAAGCGTATCGATAGTGGTTTGCGTATAAAAATGTATATCGCGTGTAAGGTCGATCCGCTCCAGCACATACCCGAAAAAATGCTGTACGTCATGCAGGTCAAGCTGGTGGGTATCGTCTGCTGTAATAAACAGGAACTTGGCAAGACTTAACTGACCCGTACCCAAAATATGATTGGCGATGGTAAGCAGTTCGGCGGGTTGCTTAGCTGGCGCATAGGGTGTATAACGTTCGCTGCCGATGGCGAGCAGCAGGGGATGCACACCGGCGGCATCTACTGCATGGATGGCTTTGAGCCCGGGTATCTCCTGCTGTATGGCGCTGCCTGCCAGTTCGTGAATGAGTTGCCCGAAACTGGTATCTTCCTGCGGCGGTCTTCCTACCACGGTAAACGGCCAGATGGCATCACGGCGGGCATATACTTTCTTTACCCGCATCAGCGGAAAAGGATGTTCCAGGCTGTAGTACCCGAGATGATCGCCAAAGGGGCCTTCTGGTTTATTCTCATGCGGGTAAACTTCGCCGGTGATCACAAAATCGGCATCGGTGCTTACACAGTTACCCCCGTCGTCGTACAGATAACGGAAACGGCGTCCGCCAAGTACACCTGCAAAAGTCATTTCGCTGATGCCTTCGGGTAAAGGCATTACGGCGGCAAGGGTATGTGCGGGTGGGCCACCTACAAAGCAACTTACCTGTAAAGGCAGGCCTTTTGCATTAGCTTTTGACTGGTGCACTCCGATACCCCGGTGCAACTGGTAGTGCAGCCCTATTTCCTTATTGGTATTGTATTCGTTGCCCGTGAGCTGTATGCGGTACATGCCAAGGTTCGACTTCATAATACCGGGCTGGTCTGCATCTTCGCTGTACACCTGTGGCAGTGTAACAAAGGCGCCCCCATCCATCGGCCAGTGCCTGATCAATGGCAGGTCGGTAATATTGATCTGCTGTGCCATTACGGGTTTTCGGAAAGGGTTTTTCAGCGGTAATGCCTTGAGCGCAGCGATGCCGGTGCTGAAATTACTGATGGGATGCTTCAGCGCTTTTATGGGATCATCCTTAAGTGCTATAAGTTGCTGTACCTTTTCGAAAGTATCGCGGAAGATAAACCTGCTGCGGTTAAGCGTACCGAAGATGTTGGAAGCAGCCCGGAAACGGCTGCCTTTCACGCGCTCGAAGAGCAGGGCCGGACCACCAGCCTCATGCACACGCAAATGTATCGCGGCCATCTCAAGCCAGGGATCCACTTCTTCTTTTATCCTCACCAGGTGACCGTTTTTTTCTAAATCATCCAGGCAGGCAGCTAAGCTGTCGTATGCCATTTATACGCGGTTTTGTACGCTCCTGCAAAGAAACAGCATAAAAACGATCTTGTTCGCTGATATGGCTTATATTTACAGTAACAACCAAGTCTTTTTTTAAAGGTGAATAAATAAGCCCTGGATCATTCTTGACCGGGGCTTTTGCTTCCTGTTATACCATGCTAACTTCTCTCTGCTTACCTTTGTTCCATCCACACCAACGGAACAATTAATATGGCTAAACTCTCCGTCAATATCAATAAAATTGCCACGCTGCGCAATGCCCGCGGAGGCAATAACCCCGACGTGATCAAAACAGCGCTGGACATCGAACGCTTTGGCGCAGATGGCATTACCGTGCATCCCCGGCCCGACGAACGGCATATCCGCTACGACGATGTTATGCAACTGCACAGCATACTCACTACTGAATTCAATATTGAGGGTAATCCGAAAGAACAGAAGTTTATTCAACTGGTGCTGGCAGCTAAACCGGCACAGGTAACGCTGGTGCCAGACGGGCACGGGCAACTGACAAGTGATAAAGGCTTTGATACGATCCGCGAAGCTGATTATTTACATGAAGTGATCCGTGTATTTAAGTCTGCCGGTATCCGCGTATCTATTTTTGTTGACCCTGTAGTAACAATGGTAGAGGGCGCTAAAGCTACAGGCACCGATCGTATTGAACTATATACCGAACAATATGCCAGGCAGTATGCCGCGGGTAACCCGGAAGCAGCTATTGCCCCCTATATTGCAGCAGCAGAAAAAGCGCACCAACTGGGGCTTGGCATCAACGGCGGGCATGATCTTGATTTGCACAACCTGAAATACTTTGCTGCCCACCTGCCTCATCTCGACGAAGTATCGATCGGGCACGCACTAGTTTGTGATGCACTGGTATATGGAATGGAGAATACGGTACAGTTGTATAAACGCCAGCTTTTATAATTCATAACCCGCCTCTGCCGCATCATTTTAATTACAACCGAGTATCTGGCAGAGCTTGGCTTCGAGCTCGGGGCCACGAAGGTTTTTGGCTACGATCTTTCCATCGGGGCCAACAAGATAGTTCTGCGGGATAGAACTGATGCTGTATAACTGGGCTACGGCATTGTTCCAGAATTTGAGATCGCTTACATGTGTCCAGGTAAGATTATCGTCAGCAATCGCCTGCACCCAGGGTTCTTTAGAGCGGTCTAAAGAAACGCCCAGTACCGTAAAGTTTTTACCCTTAAATTTATTGTAGTTGTTTACCACGTTAGGATTCTCTTCGCGGCAGGGGCGGCACCAACTGGCCCAGAAATCAATCAATACATATTTACCCTTAAAAGACGAGAGTGATACTTTGCTGCCATTGGTATCTTCCTGCGAAAAATCAGGTGCAATGCTGCCGACATCTATAGCATTTGGCGTGCTCTGCATAGTCTGCTGTGCCAGTAATTTTCCATAAAAACAATCCTTTGCGGCACCCTGCAACAAGCCATAACGCTGCGCTATATAATCGCCTGCAGGGGCATATCTTGTAATTACAAGCAGCATCAGCGCTGATACAGGAGAAGAAGTTTTGGTTTTCAGGAAGCCATCTGCTGCGGTAAGCATAGCTGTGCGATTGGCTTCAAAAGCCTGGCGGAGCGAATCGGTTACGCCCTTGGTTGCTGCAGACTGGTTAAGCTCATTACCTTTATTCAGGAAAGGTTCCAGCAAATGGGTATATTCCATAAACTCATCGTGCAGGGCTGAACCGGTAACCTTCAGTGCATCAGTATTGTTGATGTCGCCTTTAATGGTCATCGTTCCTTTATCTACAAACAGGGGAATGATTTTTTCGGGGTCTTTGAAAGACAACAGGTACACTGCCGGTCCGGCAAGGGGCGACTTTAATGTAAACTTACCTTTTACTACCTTACCTGTAATATAAATGGTATTTGCGCCATCGGAGCTGAGTACCATTACTTCACTATTATCTTTTATACCGGTGATGGTACCGGTTAATGACCACATTGCAGCAGTTGCGGGAACGGCTTTTGCTGCTTTAGGTTTTACCGCTTTGCTCTTTACGGGTTGTGCAGAAAGAAACAGGGGCAGCGATAAGCAGCACAATATCAATGTACGCATGATGACGATCTTATTTTATACTGCAATTTACGCAGTTTTTGGAATCTGTGGATTTAGTAACGGCCAGGGGATAAAGCTCAACCCGTACAAACCACTTATGGCTGAAGGAATTTTAAGGATATATTAACTAACCGGGCATCCCGCTAACCTTTCTGCGGCGGGTGAAGATGGCAGCGCCGTCCTCTCACTCCCCTGCTATGGTTTTCAGGAAGGTTCCTGTCGCACTATCCATATCGCTTTGTCCCTCCAATGCTTTTATAAACGCACTACCGATGATGGCCCCGTTGGTATGACGGCAGGCGGCGGTAAAGCTGGCTCTGTCGCGGATGCCAAAGCCTACCAGTATGGGCAGGTGCAGGTTCATCGCCCTGAGCCGCTCAAAGTACGGTTGCTGCTCTTCGATACTTTTACTGTTGCCCGTGGTGGAGGAAGACGATACGGCATAAATAAACCCACTACCCAGGGCATCGATGCTGCGGATGCGGCCGGCCGAAGTTTCGGGGGTAACCAGGAAGATAAAATCGAGATTATGCTTTTGGATAATAGCCCCATACCGGGTCTCAAATTCATAGATGGGCAGGTCGGGCAGGATCAGGCCGCTTACACCGGCAGCGGCGGCATCAGCACAAAAACGCTCAAACCCATATTGCAGCACGGGATTCATATATCCCATCAATATAAGAGGCACATGCAGTTCATCGCGTACACCCCGCAGTTGCTCCAGTAATATGGTAATGGTCATACCATTCTGCAATGCCTGCTGGCTGCTGGCCTGTATCACTTCCCCATCGGCAAGAGGATCGCTGTAAGGCATACCCAGCTCTATAAGATCGGCGCCATGGGTTTGCAATGCCCGGAGAACTTCAGGCGTACTATGCAGCCCGGGGTAGCCTGCGGTACAATATACGTTGAGTACCTTCTCTTTCTTTCTTTCGAATAATGATGCGATAGCGCTCATGTGATAACGGGTAATGGTGATCAATATGTTCCTTTTACAACTGCAACGAGCTGGTCGCCAAGACGGATAAAATGATACGCAGGATTTGCATCCACATCCAGTGTAATGTTATACAGCACCTGCCCCTCACCGGCAAATTTAAGATCAAGCGTATCTCCTTTCCGCCCGATGGTATAAGAAGGATTGGATGAGCCTGCCGGGAGGCAGTAATCGAATAAAAAGCGTTGCCCGTTGGTATTGGATGTCATATCTACCCTGTGGGTCCGGGCTGTGCAGTTACCAGCTTCTGTAGCTTTCATCGTATGCTTAACAAAGTTGGTATTAAAATCACAGCCTGCACAGAGGCCAAGTATTGCTGCAAAGAATATTACTT
Source organism: uncultured Ferruginibacter sp. (assembly GCA_964590975.1). Taxonomy (GTDB): domain Bacteria; phylum Bacteroidota; class Bacteroidia; order Chitinophagales; family Chitinophagaceae; genus Ferruginibacter. The sequence goes on from CAZPXP010000053.1 coordinate 21,194, forward strand.
TCATAATCGTTGTTTTATAATTGCTGCATATAAGTTGCGAGGTCTTTATCGCCTCTTCCGCTCAGGCAAACCACCACGTTGTCGTCTGTCTTAAGGTCAAGCCTGCCGAGTACGGCAAAAGCATGTGCTGTCTCCAGTGCAGGTATAATACCTTCAAGGCGGCTTACCATAAAGGCAGCTTCCAGCGCTTCTTTATCTGTCGCGCTCATAAACCGCGCCCTTCCACTGGCAAAAAGATGGGCATGCAGCGGACCGATACCAGGATAATCCAGCCCCGCGGATATACTGTGCGGTTCAATAACCTGGCCGTCGTCTGTCTGCATCAGCAGGCTCATACTGCCGTGAAGAATACCGGGCCGCCCCAACTGCGTAGTTGCTGCACTCCGCCCACTCGCTATACCCTCGCCCGCTGCTTCTACCGCAATAAGCTGTACGTCGGCAGCATCAAGGAAATGATAAAACGCTCCCGCAGCATTGCTGCCGCCGCCTACACAGGCCACCACATGAGCAGGCCATTCGCTGCCGGTTTGCGACTTTAACTGTGTACGTATTTCTTCACTGATGACCGACTGGAAACGGGCCACCATATCGGGGTAAGGATGCGGACCTACCACACTGCCGATAATATAATGTGTATCCGACGGGTGGTTGATCCAGTCGCGGATGGCTTCATTCGTGGCATCCTTAAGTGTTTTACTGCCACTCATTGCCGGTACTACCGTAGCACCCAGCATCTTCATACGGGCCACATTGGGCGCCTGCCGCTCAATATCTTTTTCGCCCATATACACAATACATTGCATGCCCATCAGCGCACAAACCGTAGCTGTTGCCACACCATGCTGCCCTGCACCGGTTTCGGCAATAATGCGTTCTTTGCCCAGCCTGCGGGCCAGCAATATCTGCCCAATGGTATTGTTGATCTTGTGTGCACCGGTATGGCAGAGGTCTTCGCGTTTGAGATAGATATTTGCCCCATACTTTTCACTGAGCCTCTTTGCCGGGAACAAAGGCGTTGGCCGACCCACATAATCGGTGAGCAATTGCCGGAAGGCCGCCTGGAATTGCGGCTCACCCATAATGGCCAGGTACTGCTGCCGCAGTTCTTCCACGTTGGGATATAACATTTCGGGAATATAGGCGCCGCCAAATTCCCCGTAATATCCCTGTTCGTTTACACCGTATTGCATATACATCGTTTATAATAATGTCACCCCTGCGGGGTTGTATAACTCGTTACTGAAATTATACTCGT
>CAZPXP010000054.1:0-22377 GCA_964590975.1 uncultured Ferruginibacter sp.
GTCGCTGCTGCTCTTTGCACTTCTGCCACAGCAGGGCCTGGCACAGGCAAAGATCACCGATGTAACCTTTACACAGTTCGACCGGTTTGGCTCATCCAAGAAAGCTGTTTTCAAAAACTCAAGCCTGGGCCGGTTCTCGTTTTCGGCAATACGCGATAAGAAACGAACTTACTACCTGAACGTATTTGTAAAAACAAGCACCGGCGAAGATGCATGGGCGGTAGAGAACCTTGCCATACCACCCGGCGGCGGTATTGGCCCGGAAGAAACGATAGACTGCCAGGCAGTGGCTTTTGATTTCAAGCTTGCCAATGTAGAGCCCGGCAAGGCAGTTAACAAGATATCTTATGCTATAAGCCTTTCGAAAGGCATTATTAAAGCAAGCAAAAGCACACAGAAGAATGGCCCAATTGCCGCGCGTATTGCAGCACAGCAGTTTACCAGGGCTGACGGCGCCTTCAACAGACCACTTCAGTTGAACTACACCACCGCTTCTGTGATAAAGAAAAATTACCGCAACGAAGCATCCGGCGGATATAAGGAAAACGGCGACCTGGCCATGTACTACAATGAAACGCCCATGGACTACGATCATTTTCCTTTTGATGATACGGCTGAGATACCAGACATACCTATAGATACTGCAATAGCAGATACGGTACCGCCTGACAGGGACATACCCGGTGGACTGGATGAGGATGAGAATGGTTGCGTGCCTGGCGCTTTTGCCAGGAGCATTGCATGGCTGAGCGGACAAAATAATTTCCGCGCCGCCTTCCGCACCACTACTCCCAGAACCCCAAAAGACATCTATGATACGTTGGTGGCAAGGATGGACAGTTGTGAACTGGACTTCGACTGCCAACTGAAAGTGAAATCGGATTACCTGAAAGAGATCACCGACGGACAGGGGCAGACCGACCAGATACTGCCGGAGAACCAAAGCCCCTCTGATGCGATCAAAGACAACCCCGATTGCGATGTTGAACTGGGCATGGGGCCTGCCCCCGGTGGTGGCATCGGCCACGAGATTACCATTGTAAATATTACCTGTGGCAACGATGGCTGTTGCACGATCAAATACCGCGACGATGACGACCAGGACAATCCGGGTGGGGATGATTGCGTAAAAACGGCCAGGATATGCGGCGACTCCATTACGTTTGATGGCACCAAGAGAAAGATACTTGATGTGGTAACAGAGTGTATAACACCCTCCGACCGTATTGCGCACCTGAAGAAAGCCATCAAAGAAAAAGAAGACATACAGGTAGCGCTCCTTCCCAACGTGCCCAATCCCTTCGACAATTCTACCATGCTGAGGGTGCAGGTAAAAGAAGGCGGCAATACCGGCGCGGCAATATTGACTATACGAACCGATCGCGGAATAGAATTGCAGAAGATAAAAGTCAACCTCCAAAAGGGGCTGAATGAGGTACGTTACCAGCCGGGACCGGGTATAAAAGGTATATTATACTGTACACTTGAAATAGGCGGCAGACTGATAGGCTCACAAAAGATGTTTGTACAATAAAAGATTTTAGTGGTCCTGTGAGGACACCTGCATAACCCCGGTCATTTTTTGACCGGGGTTATATTTATCACCCCAAACCACCATCACTTAACCACTCACAAGACCCGTTTTCTTCAACAGGCGACGATTTTCGCGGCGGTGCATAAACTTATATACCAACGCATACATCACCGGCAGTATGAGCAGGGTGAGTATGGTAGAAGTTACCAGCCCCCCGATTACCACCCGCGCCAATGGCTTCTGCGTTTCGCTGCCAATACCCGTTGCTATCGCCGCAGGCAGTAACCCGATGGCAGCCATCAGCGCCGTCATTACCACCGGGCGTACGCGGCTGATGACCCCTTCCCGTACGGCATGGTCGAGCGGCATTTTATTCTCCAGGTTTTTACGGAACACGCTGATCAGGATCACCCCGTTCTGTATACACACCCCAAACAGGGCAATAAAACCAATGCCCGCACTGATGCTGAAGTTCATACCCGTAAGGTGAAGCGCCAGTATGCCACCGATCAGCGCAAACGGTACATTCAGTATGGTAAGCAATGCATCTTTTACATTGCCGAAAGTGATAAAGAGTATAAGGAAGATCACCAGCAGGCAAAGCGGCACTACCCTGCCCAAGGTGGCATTAGCCCGTTGCTGGTTTTCAAACTCACCATTCCAGGTAGCCGTATAGCCCGGCGGAAGCGTAACCCTGGCATTTACTTTCCGTTGCGCCTCTTCTATCGTGCTGCCAAGGTCTCTTTCGCGCACAGAAAATTTTACCGCTATATAGCGCATATTATTATCCCGGTAAATAAACGCCGGGCCCGTAAGCGTTTGCATAGTGGCGATTTCCTTGAGCGGTATCCTGGCACCCTGGTCTGTCGGCACCATGATCTGTTCTATCGCCTCCTGTGTATTCCTGAAATCCTTCTGGTACCGTACCCTTATATCAAACTTGCGTTCGCCCTCGTAGAGTTCAGTAGCGGCTTTACCACCGATCGCCATTTCAATGGCAGCATTGGCATCCGCTGTGTTTACCCCATAGATCGCCATCTTCTGCTGGTCGAGCTGGATACGGAACTCCGGCTGTCCCAGGTTTTTGAGTACACCAAGATCTTCGATGCCCTTTACACCCTCAAGCTCGTGCATTACTTTGCGCGACAGGCTGTCCAGCGTCTGGAAATCCGGCCCGAATATCTTTACCGCCAATGCCGCATTAACCCCCGCCACTGCCTCTTCCACGTTATCCCGTATGGGCTGCGAATAGTTCAATACCAGCCCGGGAATCACGTTCAGCTTTTTATCCATTTCATCAATCAACTGATCCTCCGTAACAGGTCGCGTCCATTCCTTTTTAGGTTTCAGGTCTACCTGTATCTGTACATTAAAGAACCCCTTCGGGTCAGTACCATCATTCGTACGCCCGATCTGCGAGAGCACCTGTTTTACCTCGGGGAAGCTGGTAAGCACATGCACCATCTGCTGCGATACGCTGTCTGCCTCATTCAGCGATACACTCATCGGCAACTCCGACTCTACCCACAGCGCCCCCTCGTTCAGCTCCGGCAGAAACTCAGTGCCCAAAAACTTAAAGGAGAAAAAAGACAGCAGCATAAACACAAAAGCGATCACTACACTCTTCTTCTGGTGACGGTAAACAACACCCAGCAGCTTAGCCACCCCTTTCTCAAAGAACAGTACAATATAGTTGTGCCGTTCCCTTACATTCTTACGCAGCAGGATGCTGGAGAGAGCGGGCACCAGCGTAAGCGTAAACAATAAAGCCCCCAATAATGCGAAGCCCAGCGTATAAGCCAGTGGCGAGAACATTTTACCCTCTACCTTCTGAAAAGCAAATATGGGCACGAGGCAGGTAAGGATGATGATCTTGGAGAAGAAGATCGCTTTGCCCATTTCCGTACCCGTGGTTTTAAACAGCCCCAGCTTGGCCAGCTTGTTAAACCTCGCCATGCCCACCTCTTTAGCCCGGTGGTCGAGCGCTACAAACAGCCCCTCCACCATCACCACCGCCCCGTCGATGATGATACCGAAATCGATGGCGCCCATGCTGAGCAGGTTGGCGCTCATGCCCTTAAGCCGCATCATCATAAAAGCGAACAGCAAAGAGAGCGGTATAATGATGGCTACCGTAAGCGTGGTACGCCAGTCGGCCATGAACAGTAATACAATTACCGTAACCAGTATGATACCCTCAAAGAGATTATGCAGCACCGTTTCCTGTGCATAATCCATCAGGTTGGTACGGTCGTAAAAAGTATCAATCTTTACGTCTTTCGGCAGCACATTGTTATTCAGGTTATTTACCGTTGCCCTTACCCTGTCGAGCACTTCAGCCGGGTTCTCCCCCTTGCGCATCACGATAATACCTTCAATAACATCAGGCTGATCCGTATCCCGCGATACTTTACCTAACCGCGGCTTGCCCCCTTCCACCACATCTGCCACATTACCTACCAGCAGGGGCACGCCATTGCGGTTATCAATAAAAATATTCCTGATATCATCGATGTTCTTTAGCACCCCGATACCCCTTACCACATAGCTCTGCCCGTTGCGCTCTATCACATCGCCCCCAACGTTGATATTGCTTTTGGCGATCGCATTATACACGTCGAGAGAAGAAAGGTTATACTTATTCAGCAGATCGGGATTCACGCTCACTTCAAATATCTTTTCCTCCCCGCCAAAACTGTTTACATCCGCCACACCGGGCACGCTTTTAAAAGCCCTGTCGAGCACCCAGTTTTGTATGGTGGTAAGTTCGCGTACACTCTTTGTAGCGCTCTTCAGTGTATAACGGAATATCTCACCCGTTGGTCCGTATGGAGGCTGTACGTCCGGCTTTACCCCATCCGGCAGATCGGCATTACCAAGACGGCTCAGTACCTGCTGCCGTGCAAAGGCATCATCCACATCATCGTCGAAAATGATACGCAGGTAACAGAGCCCAAAGGCCGAAGTAGTACGCAGGTTAGCCTTTTTCTGTACACTGTTCAGCGCCACCTCCAGCGGTATGGTTACAAACTTCTCTACCTCCTCCGCACTCCGGCCCGGCCATTGTGCAATGATCACGATCTGTGTGTTGGTTACATCCGGGAAAGTTTCTACCGGGGTATTCTTATAACTGATAAATCCCAGAACAGCCAGTACCGCGGTCATAAAAAACACAAAGTACCGGTGCTGTAAACTGAAGCGTATGATACGCTTGATAAACTTGTTCATGTTGCTTTATTATGTGGCTAAGGGGGCAGGTAAGCCCGGCAGCAGTAATTATTTTTCCATGAGTTTACGGTAAACGAGTATCTGGTTCCGGGTGATCAGCCTTTGCCCATCCATAACACCGCTGTTGATAAAAGTATAATCACCCGATTTTTTCAATACCGACACCTCCTGCACTTTTACATCGTCCTGGTTATTATATACCACCACAAAGTCTTTACCATTTTCGCTGATGATCGCAGCAGAAGGAATAGCCACAGCCTGTTTGCTGCCTTCGTTACCGATGGTTACATTGGCAAACATTTCGGGCTTAAGGGTACCCGCTTTATTGGGCAGCACTACTTTTATCTTCATCGTTTTGGTTACAGGGTCCAGCACTTCATTCACCTTATCCACATGCCCGGTAAAAACACTGTCAGGATAGGCCAGGGTGGTAACCCTGGCCGTGTAGCCCTGTTTAACCTTTGCTATATCCGTTTCATACACATTGGCCCATATCCAGATATCGCTGATATCGCCGATGGTAAACATATTGCTGTTATTATCGTTCCGGATAAAATTGCCGGGGTTGATCAGTTTCTCCACCACATACCCGCTGCGTGGCGCCGTTACCGTGTAGGTACCATTGGCAGCCGTTCTGCCACCCCCGTTGATCTGTATCTGCTGGCGTATCTTCCCGGCATTCGATACCGCCTTGCTATAGTTCTCTTTGGCTTCAGCATATTCCTTTTCGCTGGAGATGCCATTCTTATACAGGTGCTCGGCGTTTTCCATGCTTCGTTTGGCAATAGCCACATCGTTGCCCGCTACAGACAGATCGGCATAATTGCCCGCGATATCCGCACTCCTGATCGTGGCAAGCACCTGCCCGCCGCGTACATAATCGCCAACACTTACATTTACGGCAAGTACCTGTCCGCTGCTGAAAGGATACACTTTTACCACTTTATTTTCGTCGAAGCTCACTTCTCCACTGAGCTTTACCTCTCCATCAACATTACGCAACTGTGCGGTATCAATTTTAAGCAACTGGAGTGTACTGTCGCTGATCAGGTGCCGGGGGCCAGCAGCCACCGGCTGCGTGGTATTGGTTTTACACCCCCACATTACGATGGAAGCAGCAGGAATAAGCAACAGGGATACGTATATCCGTTTCATACTGGTTGATTTATAGTTTAATAACAGGTTGATTAGTGGCATAATTCAGCTCAGCAGCCGCATTGCGTTCGTTGGCTACCTGTGCAAGTTGGCGCGACCGTGTTTCCTTCCATGCCTCAAAAAAGTCAATAAATTCCAGGAGGCTTACCTGTCGTTTGGTATAACTCTCCGTCATATTCTTTAAAAGGGTATCATAATTGGTTTGCCAGGCCAGGTTTTCGTCATTGATCAGGGAAGACGCGATATTGAGTTTTTGCCATGCATTCCATACGTCGTGGGTTACCTGCTGCTGTGCCTGCTGCACATATACACCAGCCTGCTGTACAGAAGCCTGTGCGGCAGCAATATTGCCTTTGTTTTTATTGAACAGGGGCAGGGGCACCGAAAGGGCAAGACCATAGTAATTGGGCACATAACTGTTCAGTTTATCATACTCCACGCCCACCGTTACATCCGGTTTGGCCAAAGCTTTCTGGTAAATAAGATTGTGTTGCTGCAGCAGCAATTGATTTTGTGCCAGGGCAAGGTCAGGGCGTATAGCCAGCGCAGTATCCATCAGTGTACCCACACTTACTTTAGCAAGAGCAGCCGCGTCCAGCTTACGGCCTGCATCAGCAATCACCCAGGTGCTATCCGGCAGTTGAAGTATGGTCCTGATCTCTTTTTGCAGATCCTGCTGCTGGCGCAGGTTATCCGCATAATCGCCCTGTAATGAAAAGAGCAATGCCTTGATGCGTATATTATCCTTCTGCGAAATATCGCCCACTTTAAGCATTTCATCCATGCCGTACGCCAGCTTCCGCATGGTAACCATTTCGTTCTGCCATACTGCGGCAATTCCCTGCAACTGGCTCAGCGTATTCAGGTCGGTAGTAAGCACATAGCGCAGGTTACGCATCAGGTCGGTAAACTGTACAGCCGCGCTTTTTACATTGTCTTCCGCCAACTGTATGCCTTTACGGCGTTTGCCCGCAGTACGTACCAGTTGCTGCAATTGTATATATACCTGCCCGTAAGCAACCCCGTTTGTCGTAGTATGGCGAAAGAACTTACCATCATAAATATTCTGATCAGTGAGCAGTACCGGGTTATCCCAAACTTTGGCCTGGTCTACCAGCGCTTTATTTACATCTATATTATATTGATTAGCCAGCAGGGCAAGATTTTTTTGAAGAAAAATGGTTTCTGCTTTTGGAATACTAAGGGTAAGTGTGTCGCCGGCTGGGGTCTGTGCAAAAACGCCACAGGAGAAAAGAAAACCGAAAAAGATACCCGGTATCTTTTTACCCCATAAATTGTTCAGCATATATGCTATCAGTTTTTTTTCACAAAATTGCTGCTGTGCAAAAGGTTATGCAATTGGTGTTCGGCGAAAGGGCAGAAAGTATCGGTAAAATAATACTAACTTCATTTTTAAATTTCTTAATCAAAACTATAAATAACCTGGATGCATAGCGTATTGCCTTTCTTACTGGCTATGATTGCCGCCGTAGTACTCCTCGAAATGTGGGCCGCCAAACTGAAAATTGCTTACCCTATACTGCTGGTAGTAGCCGGGCTCCTGGTTAGTTTTGTTCCCGGACTGCCCGCTGTTAAAATCAACCCCGATCTTATCTTTTTCATATTCCTCCCTCCCCTGTTGTTTGAAGCAGCCTGGTCTATTTCCTTTAAGGAAATGAAAAAATGGTGGCGCATCATCGGCAGCTTTGCCTTTCTTGTAGTGTTTTTTACCGCGCTGTCGGTAGCATTGGTTACCAATTATCTGATACCCGGGTTTACGATTGCTTTAGGCTTTTTGCTTGGGGGTATTGTATCGCCACCCGATGCAGTGAGCACCGGTGCCATTATGAATTTTGTAAAAATCCCCCGCTCCACTGCCGCCATCCTCGAAGGCGAAAGCCTGCTGAATGACGCATCCTCCCTCATTATATTTCGATTTGCCTTAATAACCGTCGGCACGGGGCAGTTCATCTGGCAGCAGGCAGCCCTTAGCTTTTTGTGGATGGTAGTTGGGGGTGTTGGCATTGGATTGATACTGGGATGGTTTTTTGTACAGGCGCATAAGCGCCTGCCTACAAATGCACCATCGGACGTAGCTTTTACCATTATTGAACCCTACTTTATGTATTGGCTGGCAGAGCAGCTTCACAGCTCCGGCGTGCTGGCGGTAGTGAGTGGTGGTTTATTCATGGCCAACAGGCGGTTACTCTTTTTGAACAGTACCAGCCGCATCAGGGGTTTCAGCGTGTGGGAGAGCTTTGTTTTTATACTGAATGGTATCGTGTTTTTAATCATCGGGTTGCAGCTCCCCGAAATTGTAAGTGGCTTGCGCCGGAATGGTATTCCGCTGCCGACAGCTATTGGCTACGGCATATTGGTTACAGGCATTCTGATCGTTGCCAGGATTATATGCTCCTATGCAGCACTGGTGGCCACCATGATTTTCAGGCCCGGTGTGATGCCCCACCCCCGCTCCCGGAAAAGACGGTTACTGATGCCGCTGATACTGGGCTGGACGGGTATGCGTGGCGTGGTATCGTTAGCTGCTGCACTGGCTATACCCGTTACCCTAAGCAATGGCGCCCCTTTTCCTTACAGGAACCTTATTTTGTTCATCACCTTTGTAGTGATACTCCTGACGTTGCTGGTACAGGGGCTTACGCTACCCTATATCATAAGGCGCAGTAAACTGTTCGATGTGTTTCCAGAACAAACAGAAGAGGCTGCTATGCAGAAATTGAGGCAGGGCCTGCGGGAGCATACACACCGGTTCCTTAAAGACAAGCATGAGAGCGGGGTACACGACCACGCTATTATGCAGAAACTAATACGGCATTGGGAGGAAAAGATGAAGGCAGCCAATGACGACTGGATGAATGAGAAAACAAAGGTTATTTTTCTGGAAATGCTGGAAAGCCAGCGTGAATACCTTGCCAACCTTAATAAAGACCCCTCTTTCGACGAAGAGATCATACGCCGGCAGATCTACCAGATAGATTTGGAGGAAGAGCGGCTGAATGTTTTGTAATACCGGTATTTTTTCTATATTTGATCAGACTAACGTATTAGAGATACATACATAGCCTTTCAAAAACAATTCAGCTTTATACACAGGTAGCCATAAAGGAAATGAATTGATCAAGCTGTGCAGCCCACCGAGTGGAATGATGAAGACAGAAGCGAAGGCTCTGGAGCAAGTAATCTGTGGCAGGAAGGGTTATACTACTTTTACAAACAACTGAATATCACTAACTGGCTTGAGGATTGACGTTCTTTTCAAGAGAGAAGTGCGTTTATTTTTTGGGTCGGCCTGTGTTATGCAACCACCCTACAAAATAATATGACAACCAGAACCGAAACAAATAGCTTACATAGACTTGCACAATTTGCGCTGTTTGTTACTTCATACCTTCCATTATTTTTTTTAATTGCTGTTAGGCAGATTTCTGAAAATTATGATTACTTAAATTGGGCAGGCTTCTCAGCTATCGGCATTAAGATATTTTTTTTAAAATTTGGGCTCACTTTAATCCTAACAACTTTCTCAATCATTGGTTGGGTTGGTTATAAAATTACAATAGGAAATATTGAAAGAGTTTCTCAAAACGGCTTTCCCATTACTGTAACAGACGTTAAGAATAAAAACAATGAAGCCATTGGTTACATTGCAACTTACATAATCCCATTTCTATTTCAAAGCTTCAATGGATGGTATGAATGCTTTTCAGTTTTGCTTTTACTGTACATAACCTACCGTATTTATATTAATTCTTCATTGCTTTTAATTAACCCTTTATTGAGTATCAAATTCGCTATCTACGAAATAGAATATCAAGAAAATTCAAAAATGAAAAACGGATTGATTATTTCAAAGGACAAATATTTACAAGATGATACAGTAATTAAACTTTATGAAATTGGGCACAAATTATATTTCGCAACTGAAAATAACTAAACAATGATTTTACAAGAGATTTTAGAAAAACTGCAAGAAGTAAAAGTGAAAAACACCTATCTCTATTTCATTACGAGAGTTTTAAAAAAAGATATAAAGAGTAATTCGAGTAAGGTTTTGGACAAGTATAACTTCAAGGTTTATCAAATTGATGTTGACGATGACATTAGAAACCATATTTATTCTTTAACCATTGAACAGTTAAACTATATAATTTCAATAAAGAGTGATCTGCACGAATACGATATAATGACAGATGACAGTCAGCAATTATTTACATATTCAATGGCAAACAAAGCGCTCTCATTTGCTGATGTTGTCAACAATCAATTAAAATCTAAAGTTCCCAAAATTGTCAACCTAAACGATATTATTGAGAAAGAACAACTTTGGGCTTATTGTGCTGGCTTTTATAATAAGGATAATAAATGGATTTATACATTTAGAAAAATCCTCTCAAGCAAAGTCGCAGTAAATGAAAAGAATGGCAACAAATTAAATATTGTACAAAAAACATTAAGAACGATTTTCAATGTCAAAGCTCAACAACTCGAATTAATCGATGGCGAAACTGTAAATCTTGACAAACAAGTAGATTGCGTCTACTATGGAGATACATTTTATATTTCTAAAAAAACACAATTTGAACAAATTATTGGTCTTGAAGTGGAATATAAAATCCAAGCAGATAGTGTTGTAGCAGAACTTGAGGCAACAAATATGATTGAGGGTCTTGAAATAATCTCACGTCAGATTGAAGAAAACCCTTCAATTCATAAAAAACTAGTACGACTTTCTAAGCTTGGCAACTACCGTACACTTGATGGAAAAACAATAAAAAAGATGGAGAAAGTTGCAAAAGAATTTGGCATTAAAGTAAAGTTAAAAAATGGAAAACTTTTTATTGAAGATGAAGGTGACATTGACCTTACCTTAAAAATGCTTGCCGACTATTACAAAGAAGGAAAAGTATCTGGAAAATCATATGGAACATTTGCAGGGAAAGAATTACAGATCGCCGGATAGATAAGTACAGACTCCTAATATTGCTAATAGTAAGGCATGAAATTAAAATAATCAATACTGACAACGCTGTTGCACTTCAGTTTTGGGATTAACGAATATAAAATTTTCACCATCGGCAATATTTATACGTTGCATATTATTTTTGAAAAAGTCTCTAATAAATTAAATACTTAAAGAATTACTATATATTTATAAAACCGATTGCATATGATATACATAGGCACTTCTCAACCTTCTCCATTTGCAAATCATAGTGGTCCCTTTGGGGATTCTGACGCAGCAAAAGTAGATTTTTCAATTCTTAAAAGAGGATTGATTAACTTTTCAAGCCCTGACGGCGATTCTGATATCGAAGATTCATTTCAAATTGACTCTACAACAAGAATAATATTTGGCAAAAAAGGAGCAGGTAAAACTCTTTACCTGAAACTTATACAAGACTATTGTAGACAAAATAACAACGATAAGACTGGAGCAGTCTATTTTACGGATATAGATAATATGCCGCCAGATTCAAGGACTATAATTAAAGTTACAAACTGGTTTGACGAACATAAAGGCATGGCTGATGAAATGTGGCGGAAGCTCTGGTATGTTTCAATTCTTAGAACAATTTATTGTCACGTTTTTAATAAAAAAGAATTTAAAAAATTTATCGACAAAAACTTAAAAACATTGTATATATCAAAATATGAAAAAATATTGCCAACAAATTCAGTTTCGATAAGTATATTCCGGCAACTTGAAAATATTTTAACTAAGTTTAACAGCTTAAAAGATTTAACCATTTATTTAGAATTAGAAGAATGGGCAGAGTTTGAAGCGGAAATTGGTGAATTGCTTAATATACTTCCTCCACTCTACTTTTTTATTGACGGGATAGATGATGACTATGTTAATGCTCCACATCATTGGTTAAGATGCCAATTTGGTTTGTTTAACTGTGTTTTTAGGATGCTTAGGAGTCAGTTAATTGGGTCAAGACTTCATGTTATTGTATGCTTAAGAGAATTTGTTTATTCGTATGTTTTACAGACTCAACACGGTAGTAGGTATTTGGCAGAATCAAAAATAAAAGTTCTAAAATGGGATAAAGTGATGCTTAAATTCTTTTTTGATAAAAAAATTGAACTACTTGAAAATAAGTATTTTATTAATTCGGAAAAAGAAAAAATACTGGAAAATTTAATTGGTTTCAAGGAAATTTTTAATAAAAGGCATGAAAAGAATGAAGACGCCTACCAATATATATTTAGGCACACAATGTTGATGCCAAGAGATATCATTAATATAGGTAACATATTTTGCAATAATCTTTTAGTTAAAGGTAAAAATACAGATTTACAAATCCTTCTCAAAGAATCAGTACATGAGGTTGCAAAGCAAATTGCAACAGAACAATTATTACTAGCAGCGTTATTAATTAATACAAGATGGATTTATAAAGGAGCTATTGAGCAAAATAATTTAGACTCGTACATTGACTCATCTATTTTAGATGTCACAAAAGAAAACTTAAAAAAATTGATAAAATCAATAGATAAAGATAGATTTTCATTGAAAGAACTTACTGAAATAAAAAAAAATCTTAGCCTTTATGGGTTTACAAAAGATGATTTACCATTTACAGCATTATACCATAGCGGCTTACTTGGTTTTGTTTCTCAAGACCCTGATGGAAAAAGTATCATTCTGTCATTCTCCGAACTTCGTGCAGCCGAATTTAATTTACCGCTAACTTTAAGTGAATATGTTTTTCATTCATGCCTTATTGATTCATTAAATATAAAACCCATTGGAGACCCTGTCGTATTTAATTAACTATAAATATTATAACTCTATGTATGAAATTAATTTTAAAAACTGGAAAGAGTTCAAGGCAGAATTAGCTAACAAAATACAAAATAGTTGCACCGGAATTAATGTCAATAATTTTTTATTCAGAGGTCAGGCGGATTCTACCTGGAGTCTTTGGTCATCGTTTGATAGAATTGAAAAGAACAAAGCAAAATACCCTATTTTATTAGAAAATTTCAAAAAAATTTGCAGCTATTACGATTACAATGAGGAACTTTTAAAAAGTAATAATGATAAATTCATTGCAGCATTTGCACAGCATTATGGACTACCTACAAGACTACTGGATTGGACTTTAAGTCCATATTTTGCAGCCTTTTTTGCCTTTTCAAGTGCCTTTTCAAGCAAAAAAAAAATAACCAAATGTACAATATGGGGAATCAACAAGGAATCCGAAGCTCTTAGACAAAAAACAGGAATTGAATTTGTATCTCTTCCTTCTAGCAAGTTCAATTATAGAATGAAAAACCAGATTGGACATTTTACTCTTTCAACTCATACAGAAGATTCAATTGAAGATTTTGATACTTCTATAATAAAATCTACGAAAATTGATGATTTATTGTGGAAATTAAATTTACCTATTCCAACAGATATATCTAATATCTTAGAAGACTTAGAACTGATGGGAATTAATTATAGTACTGTATACCCCGATATACAAGGATATATCGAAGAATCAATTTTAAAATCTGGTTTATCTAAATAGGAAGAAGCATTTCTAATCCCGAAGAATTTTGCAAAGGCTATTACAGTTTTACCATTGCAGATCCTGCAAGATACATAGAGTCGACACACAAAAGCAAACCTTTCAAAAGATTTAAAAGTATTGGCTATCATTTAGTAACGACAGGCTTTGCTCAAATACCTTTAATGAGCATAATTAAAACCAAACCCGATCGCAATAATAGCTTTGCTGCAATATGTACTAAAAGAATAAAAAATGCCTGGTATAATAAAGTTTCATTATAAACGCACAAAACACGTATAGCGCAAAATAAATCCATTCTTTGCGAAGAAAGATTTATACAAAATACGCATTGCGTATTATTTCCATAATGACTTGATACAGAACCTATATGAATAATATTAAAAAATTTAAAATCGAATAATTGCGTATATTTTTGAGTTAGCGGTCATTGCAGCGCGACACCCAATCCGACAATAGAAAACAAAATATCAAAGTCTATTTGAACAATGAAAATATATTTCTTACAAATGACATTATTTACTTTCCTGACAATACTACTTTTAGGGGCTGCCTGCAACACACCTGTTAAAAAAGATTTACCAAAAGAAAAGGAACACCTAACAGGTTTTAAAAACTTTGGGAATTGCAGTGTTTCACGTTTTATGCAGGACAAATCAGGTAACCTTTGGTTTGGAACCACTGATAATGGACTTTATAAGTATGACGGTAAATCGTTTAAACAATTTACAATAAACGATGGGCTGGATTGTAATAAAATTTATTGCATTTTGGAAGATAAAGATAGTAAAATTTGGGTGGGTACTGAAATGGGACTTTGTCTTTACGATGGGAAGACATTTTTCAAAATCCAAATTCCTTTACCAAAAAATCTGCCTGCTAATAAGAACGCCTACTATCAAACCCATTGGGTTTACAATATGTTGCAAGCTAAAAACGGAAAACTCTGGTTTGTGACGATTGATGGTGTCTATATTTATGATGGAAAATCTTTTAAGCATTTTCCAATGAATGAAGCCGCAAATGGCTTTTTGACCAGTAATGATAAGGTGGAACGCATTTTAGAAGATAATACAGGTAACATTTGGTTAGGTGGACGAACCAATGAAGGTGTTTTTTATTACGATGGAAAATCTGTAACCAACCTCAAGCCAATGGATTTATTTCAAGATGGACCAAAACTAAAAGCTCATAATTGGGGGTGGCCTCAATTGCAAGACAAACAAGGAAATATTTGGTTTAGTAGTTGGGGTGGAGCCTATCGGTATGATGGAAATACATTTACAAGTTTCACAACAAAAGATGGTTTGCCAAGCGAAGTCACCCGAATTATAGAAGACAAAAAGGGAAATCTTTGGTTTGGTGCCAGCGATGGTCTTAGACGTTATGATGGTAAAACTTTTACCTATTTTAAAGATGGGCTAGTCAATCCTTGGATTTGGGAAATTTTGGAAGATAAAAACGGAAATCTTTGGGTGGGAACTAGGGAATCTGGTCTCTACTTTTTCGATGGAAAAAAATTTATTGATTATACAGAATATAAAATTTAGTTTGGAACAGAATAACAAAAAAAGCAACGAACCGCTAACAAGGGTTTTGCGAAATTAGGGCTGAAGTGGTTCATTCAACATTCGTGCTGCTAATGAACATTTGTGCTGAATTGAAACATAGTGCTTCTATATACCCGGCTTCGCAAAGCCCTGCCCATTGCGCGTCACTTTAGACAGATCATAGAGTAACAAAAATGTATAGACTTAAAAATCTTTTTTTCTTCGGACTTATCTGTTTTGTCTTAACAGCTTGTAATGAACAGACACAGAATAACCAACAAACTCTTTCTACGGTTGACACAACTCAATTGTCAACAAACGTAAAACATTGTGTTTATTCAGACGACACCTTTCAACTTTGTAAATGCCCGGCTGAATATACACTTAAAGACAGCTTTAAACTGACACATATTAAAAACCAATTTTACAGAAGCAATACAGGACATCTTTATGAAAAGACAATCGCAACAAAAGAAGTGCAAGGACAAGACACATTGGTTGACGTAACTTATTTTAATGGATATTTTTCACAAGAGGTTGACCCATTAACTTTTGAACTGCTTGACGGTTGGTATGCGAAAGACAAAAACCATGTTTACTATTATAGGCCTGTCAGCGGTGGTATGCAGATTTCAAAAATTGACACGGCAGACAGTAAGACTTTCAAATTGCTTGCAGGACATTATAAATACGCAATAGACAAAAACTTTTTCTATGACGAACCTCAAATCATCAAAGGTTTTATTCCAAACAAGACCAAATTAAAACTAGACAATAAAGGAAGAGTAGTTGAAATGACTTCCAACAACAAAACATACAAGTTTGAAATTGTGGAGTAGAAAAGCGAACGCACAACATTGCTTAGTCGCAATCGTGGTCAGATAAACGTTCTTCGGCAGTTGTGCGCTATTCATCTTCATCTCGGCTTGACAACTCCGCATCTAAATTTTACTTAATTTCAGGTTCGCTACCTGGCAAGGCATCCGTAGGCGGGCAGACCCAGCATCAAATACCCCAACCGCGGATACGCAGCCCGTTATAAGCAACCTTAAGACGACCTCAAAC
Source organism: uncultured Ferruginibacter sp. (assembly GCA_964590975.1). Classification (GTDB taxonomy): domain Bacteria; phylum Bacteroidota; class Bacteroidia; order Chitinophagales; family Chitinophagaceae; genus Ferruginibacter. The sequence continues at coordinate 16,080 of CAZPXP010000054.1, forward strand.
CAACGAACTGAGAGTAATGAGATTTGATAAGCATTTTCCGACAGACAAATTAAAAGACTACATAAAGTATTATGTGGTTTCGGAGAATGACTTTGAAACTGAATATAAAGTCTTTCCATCGTCCGGACTTGTAATTGGATTTCAGTATAAAGGACAACTTTCAGCACTCAAAGACAAGACATACAACAAACTGACTCCGGCAGGAATTACAGGCATTTCTGACAGTTATAAAGTCTTTAAAAATTCGGCAGACATTGGAACTATTTTAGTTTACTTTACTGAAATTGGTTTTACACATTTTTCTTCACATCCAGCCAACGAACTTTTTAATTTAAGCCTATCACTTGACGACATTTTTGAAAAAAGCAAAATTGATGAAGTCGAAGAAAAATTAGCCATAGCCAACACAGGCAAACACCGAATAAAAATTGTTGAGCAGTTTCTGTTGACGGAGTACAAAAATATTCAAACAGACAAACTAATTGTTGAAGCTGTAAAACTCATCTATCAAAGTAACGGGACAATTAGAATTAAAGAATTGAATGAAAAACTTTTTATCAGCCAAAGTCCATTTGAAAAGCGGTTTAGAAAGGTAGTAGGAACATCTGCCAAAAAATTTGCTTCTATTGTTCGTTTCAATTCAGTGCTTGACAATATGAACGAGGCAAAATCACTGACCGAAATTTGCTATGAAAACAATTTCTTTGACCAGGCACATTTCATAAAAGACTTCAAACAGTTTACAGGCAACACACCCGAAAATTTTAAACGCTTCTTATAGAAAAACGATTTTTTACAATTACAGGGTTTTTCATCTGCGCACCTTTGCATTATAATTCTATAAATCGTTTAACAATACAAAAAATAAGAACAAATGTTTACCGTAGAACAAATCAAAGCAGCTCACAGCAAGGTTAAATCGGGCGCGGACTTTCCTTCTTACATTAAAGAAATTAAGTTAATGGGGGTAACTCATTATGAAGCGTATGTAACAGACGGACATACCGACTATCACGGCGGCAATGACCACATAGCAACAGTTCCGCCAAAGTATGACCCCATCGAAATTGCTGACATACCACAAACTGATAAATTTAAAGCAGAACTTTTGGCACACCAACAAGGTAAGACTGACTACCTTACTTTCATTAAGATGTGCGCAGAAACCGGAATTGAAAAATGGGAAATCTGTATGAATAAAATGACTTGCACCTATTACGACAAAGCAGGAAATGAAATATTGGTGGAAGAGATACCACAATAAAAACTGCCTGTAACAGACATTTTGCGTCAGGCGGGGCAATGTGCTTCGTTTGACGCTTTTTGCTATATTTGAACGGTGTGCTTCGTATCAAGTGTAGTGCTAAAAAGCCCGTCCGAACGCCAGGCCCCAACCCGTTGCAGGCAAGCTTATTGACAACAGTTGAAAAAATAAAAAATGATAAAAACTATATTATTAGTAATTGCAACTGCCGGACTTTTTTCTTGTAAGCAAGCCAATCAATCAACCCCAGTAACTGTTGACATAGAAACTGTAAATTCGATAAGAAATTATGAGTATGCAGATGCTATGGGTAAGCACCTAATCATACAAAACAGTTTGCCTAAAGGCGAAGCATATATCGCTCCAAACGGAAAGCAATATTTTAAAGTTATATTCTGGACCAGAATAATTAACGAAACAGATAACTCTCTTGAATTTAAGATTGACTTTCCTGCAGATTTTTATGAGGTTTCTGAGTTGCCTGGTAATCATTACAAAGTATTTATTGCTGGCGATACAATGACCATCGATAAAGAACCTTTGAGTAACTACGGTTTTACAGATTTAAAGTCTTTTTTGGATAATAATATTGACAAACCAACATCTTTAAAAAGAACGATAAATTCAAAAGCATCAAGTGGTTTTTATGTTACAATTCTTAGCCATTCTACAAACATTACTTATAGTGGTGCATTAAGAACAGGATTTAATTTGAAAGGACAAGATATAATTTATAAAATTTCACGATACGCTGGGAAACCAGAGTTTTCATTAATAAGCGAAAAAGAAATAAACTGCGGAAGTATTAATCTAAAAAATCTGGTACGACAAAAATAAAGCAAAGCCAGCGTGCAACATGAGGTTTAGCATTATTGGGCTTCGGTTATGGGCAAACGGAATTCTAATTCCCCAACAACGCCAAGCCTTTTTTATTGTACGTCATCCAAAACGACACCCTCCAAACATTTAAGCATCCATGACTTTACCGACTCGACCTCTACGCTATTTTTGGCCTATTTGCAAGATACATAGAGTCGACACACAAAAGCAAACCTTACAAAAGAGTTAAAAGTATTGGCTATCATTTAGTAACGACAGGCTTTGCTCAAATACCTTTAATGAGCACAATTAAAACCAAACCCGATCTCAATAATAGCTTTGCCGCAATATGTACTAAAAGAATAAAAATGCCTGGCATAACAAAGTTTCATTATAAATATACAAAACACGTATAGCGCAAAATAAATCCATCCTTTGCGAAGAAAGATTTATACAAAATACGCATTGCGGATTATTTTCATAATACCTTGATACAGAAAACTATCTGAATAATGTTAAAGCTTTGAAAATCGAATAATTGCGTATATTTATAAGTTGGCTGTCAGCTATAAAGATACTAAACATTACAAAAAAAATCTCAATATGGCAAGTTCAGAAACAAAAACAGACTTTTGGGGAAATAAATACACCCAATATTATGATGATAATGGTAATGAGTCGGGAACATCAGAAATTAGAAAAGATTTTTGGGGTGACACTTATCGACAATACTATGATAACAGTGGCAATGACACAGGCACTTCAAAAACAGAGAAGAACTTTTGGGGAGACTCTTACACACAACACTATAACAGCAGTGGTGACAAGACAGGAACTTCTGTTAAAGAAAAAGATTTTTGGGGTGACACTTATACTCAACATTATAATAACAGTGGTGACAAGACAGGGACTTCACAAGGTAAAAAAGATTTTTGGGGCAATAATTATGTAGAAACTAAATATAATAACTCTTCTAATCCAGGATATTCAAGTAAGTATAAAGCAGGTTGTAATTGTGCAGACTGTAAGGCTGAAAGAAGAAGTAAAGAATACATCTCAACTTGTAACTGTGTAAGTTGTAAAGGGAAACGTGGTGGAAAAGAATATAGACCAACTTGTAATTGTGATTCTTGCAGAAGTGCAAGAGGTGGGAGCTATTACTCAAAACCAAGTTCAGGCTTTTGTTACATTACAACAGCTTGTGTGGAATCAATGAATTTATCGGATAACTGTTACGAATTGCAGACACTTCGCAATTTTAGAGACAATTTTATTCTAAAGAAGGAAAACGGAGTTAAACTAATTGAAGAATACTATATTAATGCACCAAGAATTTTAAAATCCATAAATGACCAACCAAATCCATCAGAAATTTACAGGACAATTTTTTTCAAAATTAAAGAAGCTGTCAACCTAATAGACAATCACGAATTGGATAAAGCATTTGATTTATACTGTGAAATAACAATAAAATTGAACAAGAAATATTGTGAGATAAAAAATTAGCCTACTGCCAACATCGGCTTGGCAATAGTGGGGCAGACAGTTGTAAATTCAACATTTGTAATTCTATTGGGCTTTTGTGCAAAGGTTAGGCTGACGTTTTTCAAATTCCCCACCATCGCCAAGCCGTAAACCGTTGGGCGTCATACTAAAAAGACAGCGACAAACTCAAATCAACCTGACTAATTATTTATCTTTGCGAAAAGGAGAAATGAAAGAATCAATACATATAAAGAACTTAGGTCCAATAAAAGACATTTTTATTGAAGACATTAAGCCATTAACTGTTTTAATAGGTGAATCAGGAAGTGGGAAAAGCACATTAATGAAAGCTATCGCTTTGTTTAGATGGCTTTACAAAATGCACAATATTCGTTCATACCTTAAGAGAAGCAAAGTCTCGAAAAGCCCATTTAGGTTTAGAATGAACACCTACTTTAAAAATTGTGGATTTGATGAATATTTAAAAAACAATCCTGAAATTATCTACACAGTCGAATTTTCAGACAATAGAAAATATACGCTTCATTTTGCAAAAAATAAACTTACAGGAACGGGAGACAAAGATTTAGTTCAAATTCAGGATTTGTATTATAACAAACTTAGCTTCATTTCGGAAACAAGAAATATTATTCCACTTTGGGCAGAAAGAGGAGCTTCATTAACAGGTGGCTATTTAGGATTTTATTTCCACGAAGTTTATAATGACTTTGACTTAGCTTCCGAGAATATTAAAGACCTTGATATTAATTATTTAAACCTGAAGTTATCAGTTAAAAAAAATCAGTCAAATAAAAAGTACTTCATTCAAGCTCCAAGCAAAGAATATGAGCTTACACTTAAAAATAGCTCGTCAGGAACTCAAAATGCTATTCCAGTAACCTTAATTGCAGAGCACTTTTCAAAACACTTTAATTTTGAGGAATCTTTCAATAGGTCATTATTGAACTTTCTTTCCAAAACAGATAATTTGACTGATTTTAAGCCAGTTAAAAATCTCGGTGACATCAAAAAGAAATTGTTTATCCACATAGAAGAGCCTGAATTAAGTTTATTTCCAGAAGCTCAATGCGAGTTAATAAGTGATTTAATTTCCAAATGTTTTGTGTCAAATTCTAATTCAATAGATTTAATTTTTTCAACTCACAGCCCATATATAATAAATCACTTAAACCTATTAATCAAAGCATCCGATTGCAATCAGTTAGTTGACGGAGCAAAAATTGAATTTGAGAAGGTTGCAGTTTACCAAGTTGATGAAGGGAAAATTGAATATTTGATAGTTAAGAATCAAAGAATTATCAATACTAATTCACTATCAGACACAATTAATAACATTTACGACAAATACAACCAATTAGACAAAGATGGAAGACTTATTGAGAAATAATTACACAACTCATTATGGTCTTCCTGTTTGTATTAAACCAAATTTGGTTATTGAAACAAATGAGACATATTTTGAGATTGAAGACACAATTACAAGAGAAATTGTTCTTCACACGATAAATGGAGATGGAATGGCACGATTCTCTAATCCAAATACATCAGCAATCACGATTGTAAATTATGACAAGTTTGTAACGAGTTTACCCAACCATTTTCAAAATGGCAGAAAGAGATGTGATATAATTGTATGTGATGACGGAAGAAACTTAATTTTGGGAGAAATAAAAGACAGTCCAAATATTAAGCAACATAGAAAAAAGGCGAAAAAACAGCTTTATGAATCATTAATCACTCTTATGGCTGTTCCACAGTTTTTAGCCCTAACAAATAATAAGACTATAAAAAGGTGCTGTTACTTTAACAAACAGACGAGTTCACCAGCTATTCTTACAGCTACTACAGCATTTAATAGACTTTCATCAATTTTTCAGGACGGTTTTCAAATGAGCCATCCAGCAATTGAAGGGCAAAATTTTGAGTTTTGGGAATATTTAGGTGGACATAAATTGACTCTGACGTAGAAGAAGTACGAACGCCCAACACGGGTTTCGCGTCAGGCGGGATGACGTGCAAACTTGGAGCTTTGTACTTCTATTAAAGTTCAGTGCAGGTTGAAAGTTTTGTGCTCCGAAATCCGCCACTGCGCCAAGCGCCAAACCGTTGGCTGCCATTCCCTTCAGATTCCGCAACCTGAATAATTACTAAAACTAAATGACTAAAATAGCTGTAATAACGATTTGTATTCTCACAATTGCTTGCAATGCAAAAAGGAAAGATGCGTCTGTAACGAAAAATAGGAATAGTTACATCTTGACAAAATAAAAATTGCTATTGAGTGTGATGGACACGACTTTCACGAAAAAACAAAAGAGCAAGCTCAACGAGACAAAGAGAAAGACAGATTTTTACAATCAAAAGGATGGCTCATTGCAAGATTTACAGGTTCAGAAATTTATAGAAAAGACCTTTACGATTTAATTCAAGAGATTGACAATTTAGCTTTGAGTAAAGACTATGAACTTTTTAAAGAATCAGAAAAGCAAAAGAATAATTGGCGTTACAACTAAACCTGCAGGCAACATTGGGTTTGGCGTTATTGGGGCTGGACGTTTTTCAATATAACTTTTTGTTGTTATCTTCAACTTCATATTTTTAATTGGGCTTTAGTTCCGGGCTGGACGTTATAAAATATCCCTCCTGCAGCAATGCCTGCCCGTCAGACTGTGAAAAAACTCCTCCGCCATTAAATATCTGTTTGTACAA
>CAZPXP010000055.1:0-21192 GCA_964590975.1 uncultured Ferruginibacter sp.
GCGCGGCTCTTGCTGTAGCGGCGCCATTTCTCAATTACGCCTGCTATGTCTGCGGGCAGTTCGCTGGTGAACATGATTTCTTGTCTTGTGCGCGGATGGATAAAGCCGAGCTCTCTTGCGTGCAGGGCCTGCCGGGGGCAGAGGGCGAAACAGTTATCTACAAAATGTTTATACTTGGTAAAGACGGTACCTTTTACAATGGTATCGCCACCGTAAAAATCGTCGTTAAATAAGGGATGGCCGATGTGCTGCATGTGTACCCTGATCTGGTGGGTACGGCCTGTTTCGAGACGGCATTCTACTAATGATACATAGTTGAATCTTTCGAGCACTTTATAGTGGGTGATGGCGTCTTTGCCATATTCGCCGTCGGGGTAAGCGGTAAAGAGCTTACGGAAGCGCTGGTGGCGGCCTACATGCGCTATGATGGTACCTTCCTCGTTGTCAAAATCGCCCCATACAAGGGCAATGTACCTGCGGTGAACGGTATGCGCGAAGAACTGTTTGGCGAGGTCGTTCATGGCTTTTTGTGTTTTGGCCAGTACGAGCAGTCCGCTGGTATTTTTATCGATACGGTGTACCATGCCAAAGCGGGTGAGTTCTTTTTCGTCGAGCCCGGGGTTTTGCTGCTGCAGGTGGAAGGCGATGGCATTGATGAGCGTACCGCTACGGTTGCCGCTGCCGGGGTGTACGACCATACCTGCGGGTTTATCTACCACGATAATGTCGTCGTCTTCAAATACGATGTTCAGGGGGATATTTTCAGGAATGATGTCGGAGGACTCGGGGTTGCGGGTTTCGTACACCACGATCTTATCCTGCGGGCGGATGCGGTAGTTGGCCTTTACCATCTTCTCGTTTACGAGCACCATGCCGTCTTCAATGGCCTGTTGAATCTTATTACGGGTGGCACCTTCAATGCGTATCATCAGGAATTTATCGAGCCGGAGTGGTTCCTGCCCTCCTGCTACTACAAGGCTGAGCCGTTCGTAGAACTCCTCAGATTCCTGCATTTCATCTTCCTGTTCGTTCAGTTGGTACATAAAGCAAATCTCATCAATTATCTTTGCAAACTTAAAACATCAATTTGGATAAGCAGAAAGTATATGTTAAAGATTTGGGAAGAATAGGCTACCAGCAGGCCTGGGACTACCAGGAAAGCCTTTTACAGGAGAGCCTGGCGGTTAAATCGGGAAAGGCAGAGGGTGTTACCCGGCACCATCTCCTGTTTTGTGAGCATCCGCCTGTTTATACGCTTGGTAAGAGCGGTCATATAGAAAATCTGCTTATCAGTGAGGCTGAAATGACTGAACGGGGCATCCAGTTCTTTAAAACTAACCGCGGTGGGGATATTACTTTTCATGGTCCGGAGCAGGTGGTGGGTTATCCCATCCTTGACCTGGAGCGTTTCTATACGGATATCGGCCGTTACCTGCGTGAGCTGGAAGAGGTGATCATCCTGACGATGGCGCATTATGGTTTAAAGGGTGAACGGAGCAAGGGGGAAACGGGGGTGTGGATAGACCCGGGTGTTCCGGGCAGGGAAAGAAAGGTCTGTGCAATGGGCGTGCGGTGCAGCAGGTGGGTTACCATGCATGGTTTTGCTTTTAATATTAATACGGACCTGGGCTATTTTGATCATATTATTCCCTGTGGTATACAGAACAAGCAGGTTACTTCTTTACAAAGGGAATTGGGAACGGGTGTGATGATACATACTGAACAGGTAAAGACATTGCTCAGGAAAAACTTCGAAGCAGTGTTTAATTGTGAACTGGTAACGGAGTAGGTTATTTATTCTTTTTTATCTGCTCAACGGGGGCGGGCAGTTGCTGGTTCTTACCGTCTTTCGGTACAAAGAACTTATTTTTTTCCATCAGGAGGCCACTTTCATACAGCTCAAACTGGAACCAGCCGGAATGGACAAAGTTTACTTTTTCGAGTGTAAGGTAAACGTCGGGTATCTTAGTGAGCTCAAACACCAACTGATCTGATTCGTCGTAAAACTTTACTGAATATTTTTTTGTTGCCGCATCGGGCAGGTTGATGGTTACATAACTGTCTTTACTGGTAAAGGTGGTAAAGATGTGTTTGCTGGGTATCCATCCTGAGGGCCGTGGTGGTTCAATAACAGTGATGGGGATGGTAATGGGGGGGAGTTGTTTTGTGCTGGTGTCTTTTACGGGCCGTACCGTATTGGAGTATATATAACTACAGCCTTCAAAAGCTACAAATACGCGGTAATACATTTTTACATAAGGTGGCCGTACGTCGGCAAAACCGTTTTCTTTATTCTGTGGGTTTAGTACTGTACCTATGGTGGTATAGTTCTTCAGGCTGTCGAAGGAGCGTTGGATGCTTATGTTAGCGATGGGTTTATCGTAGTTGTTTTTCCAACTGATTATAATCCTGTTGTCGATATTTTTTGCGCTGACCCTGGGCAAAGTGTCTTGCGCTTTGATTTGGGTACAGGTTAATACGCCTATCAATAAGAGGAGGATACTAAGTTTAAACATAATGCCTTAACACAAAAAGCGAGGTACCTATTTCAGGCTGCAAAGATAGAGTAAAGGGTTGTTAAAAGAAATCAAAAACTGAGTGTGCCGGGAGGCAGCGAGCGATTGCCCTGCAGCCCACCGGTATGTATGCAAAGGATATGACTGCCGGGGGCAAAGTAATGATTACTGATGAGGTCGTACACTCCATAAAGCATTTTGGCGGTGTAAACGAAATCCAGAGGCAGTTGGTGTTTTTCCCATACGGTATTCATAAAGGCAAAGAGCTCCCTGCTGGCTTTGGCGTAGCCTGAAAAATGATAGCCGTGCTGTTGGGTAAATCTTGTTTTATGCTGTTCATTACCGAGCAGGTAGTGGAGCCGTTCGTGGATGTCTGTCATGCCTTTGAGCACTGCTATGCCTATAACCTGTGTTTCGCCGGGAGTGCCGGAAAGGATACCGGCGACGGTAGTGGCGGTGCCCATGGCGGCTACCCAATGGGTAATGCCTGCGTTACCGGCCAGTGCAGGAATTGCAGCAGCTCCGCGGGCGCCAAGCGGGTGATAGCCTCCTTCGGGTATGGCGAGATGGGGCCCAAAGCGGTGAGTGAGTGCGGTGAGCCAGGCAGGGTCGTCTTTTTGTTTGTAGGCATCGCGTGAAACGTATTCGAGGTGCATGCCATATTGAAGACATTGCTGCAGGGTGGGTGATAATTGTTCGGGCTGCTCTCCTCTTACTATACCGGTACTGTGTAATCCTGCTTCGTGGCAGGCAAAGGCGAGGGCTACAAGGTGATTAGAATAGGGGCCGCCAAAGCTGAGCAGGTGAGGAAGATTACGGGATTGTGCTGTTTGAATAAAGTATTGAAGTTTGAACCATTTGTTGCCGGATACTACAGGGTGTAACTGATCGAGGCGTAATACGGATACCCTGATGCCTTGTTTTTCCCATCCGGGCTCTGACAGGCTTTGTATGCTGATATCCCGATTTAATGGAACCAATAGCGTTTTATTTTTATGTTTACCTTAATTTCGCACGGCAGCTAAAATACTGCTAAAAAGATTCAGTTCCGGTTACGGGTATGTACTTTTCTTAAAGTGTTTTTTACCTGGTGTTATCTGTACTACCGGAATGATATAAAAGAACCGCGTATGCAACCCACACTTTTGATCCTGGCGGCCGGTATGGCAAGCCGGTATGGCAGTATGAAACAGATCCAGGGCTTTGGCCCCTCGGGCGAAACGATCATGGATTATTCTATCTATGATGCTATCCGTGCGGGTTTTGGTAAGGTTGTTTTTATCATCCGCAGGGATTTTGCAGATGACTTTAAAGCGATCTTCGAACCCAAGCTGAAGGGTAAGATTGCAGTGGATTATGTGTACCAGGATATGACTGCTTTTCTGAATGGTTATGAAGTGCCTGCGGACCGTACCAAACCCTGGGGCACGGGCCATGCGGTATTGTGTGCAAAGGATGCTGTGCAGGAACCTTTTGCTGTAATTAATGCGGATGATTTTTATGGCCGTGATGCTTTTGGGAAAGCGGCTGCTTTTTTAAATAATGATTGTACTGCTCAACGCTATGGCATCATCGGGTATGAGCTGGCCAAGACGCTCAGCGATTTTGGTACGGTGAGCCGCGGGGTGTGTCAAACAAATGCTGCGGGGGAGCTTACGGCAATCAATGAGCGTACGAAGATCTACCGCAGGGAAGATGATGTGATTGTATATGAAGAGGACGGGCAGCAACATACAGTGCCCAATGACTCCAGCGTATCAATGAATTTCTGGTGTTTTCATCCTTCTGTGTTTGGTACATCGGAAGTGCTTTTTCATAATTTTTTAAAGAATAATCTTGATAATCCCAAGGCGGAATTCTTTATCCCTATCATTGCTGATGATTTTATCCGCGATGGTAAAGGTGTGATAGATGTGGTGCCTACGGGAGCGCAGTGGTTCGGGGTAACGTATAAGGAGGATGCCCCGGGTGTGCAGGCTTCTGTGGAAGGGCTGGTGGCTTCGGGAGAATATCCTGCTGCGCTCTGGCCGGCAGTGTAATGGTTTACAGGCTATTGCTTATAGTATTAGAAAAGGGTCCTGCAAATATTGCAGGACCCTTTTCTGTTTATGGCTTGAGTACTTTCAGCATCTTCTGCGCATTTTCGTGATCTGGCTTTAGCTGCAATGTCTTTTCATAGCAGGTAATGGCTTCATCATTCCGGCCCATGGAGTGGAGGATATATCCTTTGCGAAAGTAGACGTCGGCTTCTGCGGGGAAGCTCTTTTCGTTTACTGTGGCAATGAACAGCGCTTTGTCTGCATCGCCACCGCGCAGTGTTACGTGGGCATAGGTGTTGAGCTCGTAATAGTTCTTTGCTTTGCTCTTTACATTGCCGGCAATATTATCAATATCTGGTGCCAGTTCTGCGAGGGTTTTTGTTTTCATTAATGCTGTGAGGTAATCCACACTTTTATAATTGGTAGCGTAGGGCTCACCTGACACTATCGCCAGCAGGTCTTTTTCAAGGCTTTTAACGGGTTCTTCCACGATACGACCGAGCTCTGCTGTGCCGTTATATACAAGGAGGGTGGGTACTCGGTGAATATTGAGGCCGCGTTCTTCATGCGCAGGGCTCTGTTTGATCATGCTGTCGTGGTTGCTTACCATTACCAGTTTTAGCCTGTTTGGTTTTATGCCGCAGTATTCGAGGAGCCTGATCATGCGTGGTACTTCGCGCTGGCTGTCGCCGCACCAGGTGCCCAGGAAGAGGGTGAAAGTTTTTCCCTCCAGTTTGGGTTTTAACTGGTCTGCGGTGCCCTGGTCGATCTTATAGTCGTTGTAGTTTTTATCGAACCAAGTGCTGAAGGGTTGTTGCTGTAATCCTTTTTTTGTGCATTGTCCTATGAGCATAGGGTTGCCGTTCCTGTCTGTTGATAATTGGTTGATGCCCTGCGCACTGTTTACGGCGTTCATTTTAGAGGAGCAGGCATAGAGGGTTGCACACGCAACCATTACATATATGATATGTTTCATTGTTAATCGTTTTACAATTGTTTTAAAATACCGGGCACGTTTGTGCAACCGGGTAAACTGTGATAAGGTACTATGGGCATAACGGGTATTACTGAATACCGGGATGCAGGGTAACGCGTGCCGTTTTGGGCATACGATGATTGTACCTTATGGTAAATAAATAAAAGTTGAGAACGGTTTATGCGATGAAACGGGGAGGGCGTAAGAGCCTGCTGGCAAAACCTGTGCGGGCAGGCTGGCTTGCTACGGGCCAACTGCTTTTTTGTATGCTAATGGTATTGTCTAATGCTGGCAGAGGGCCTGCCTGTATAAAGTGTTCGTCGAGGTGTACGCCGGTGGCTTTTTGCAGCGGCGGTACATCGGGTTTACCGGCGGCATCGGTACGGGGCGTCATCTTTTCACAATCGCAGCGGATGCCTGCGCCATTCTGCACGAGGTTGTATAAACGGCACTCAAGATAAGCAAGGTTACGCCCATACTGCGAGAGCAGGAATACAATGATGAGCGCTATGACGGATAACCTTTGCATGTTATGTAACAATAAAATTACGGTATTTGTACCCTAATAAAAAATACCTTTGCTCTTCTTTATGCCCCACTTTGCTATCCGTTTATTCAAAGAATCTTACAGTGGCCTTACGAAGCGTATCTGGTTGCTGAGCTTTGTTATGCTTATCAACCGTTGCGGCACGATGGTATTGCCTTTTATGACTTCTTACTGTACGCGTGAAAAAGGTTTCAGTACAACAGAGGCGGGGTTTGTGGTTGGTATCTATGGGCTGGGGTCGATGTGCGGCGCTCTTATGGGTGGCAGGCTGTCTGACCGCTTTGGGTTTTACCGGGTGCAGGTAATGAGTTTGTTTACGGGTGGACTTTTCTTTATTCTTCTTGGCTATCTCGAATCGTACGCGGCGCTCTGCGCGGGTACTTTTGTGCTGAGTATGGTGAATGAATCTTTCCGGCCTGCGAATGCTGCTGCGATAGGGCATTACAGCACCACCGAAAACCGCACCCGTTCGTTCTCGCTTGTTCGCCTTGCGATCAATATTGGCTGGGGCGTAGGCGCAGGTATTGCGGGTTTGCTGGCGTCTATTAATTATCATTACCTGTTCTGGACAGACGGGCTTACGAATATTTCGGCTGCGATACTGCTGTTGCTCCTGTTGCCCAGGGTGCCTCTTGCGGAGCAGCACCATAATCCCAAAAGCAAAGCGACAGTAACAAAGTCTGCCTACCGCGATAAAACCTTCCTGCGCTTTACCGCATTACAGGTGTTTTTTGCGATCTGCTTTTTCCAGTTGTTTACTACGTTGCCGCTCTTTTATTACGAGGACTGGCATCTTAACGAGAAGTGGTATGGTATTGTAATGTCTGTTAATGGTATTATGATCTCTCTTATGGAGATGCCGCTGGTGTTTAAGCTGGAGGGCAGAAGGCCCTATCTTACCTATATTGCTGCGGGTACTTTTCTTACGGGGGTCTTCTTCTTTATGCTTAATATTCCGCATGTTAATGTACTGTTTCTGGCCTTTTTCTCCATTGTGGTGGTTACGCTGGCGGAGATCATTGCGATGCCGTTTATGAACAGCTATTATATTGCAAGGAGCACTACAGAGAACCGCGGGCAGTATGCGGGGCTTTATACAATGGCCTGGAGCCTTGCACAGGTAGTAGCCAGCGCTGCGGGTACGCAGATCGCTCATGGTATTGGCTTTAATAATCTCTGGTGGATACTTGGCAGTGTATGTGTGCTTACTTCTTTTGGGTACTACCGGCTGGAGAAACGATAACAATCTGTGTACGGCTGTTCTGCGTACATTAAGTAAAAATATGATGAAGGTGATACTTTCATTTACAACAGTTATGGCGCTGACCGGCCTTTTGCTGTTTGCATGTTCTTCTTCAACTCAAACAACTGCTGTTGCTATGACGGATACTACAAAGGGATTTGCTTTACTGGAATTGTACACTTCGCAGGGATGCAGCAGTTGCCCTGCTGCTGACAAGGTACTTGCTTCATTTGCGGCTATGCACAACCCGCAGATCATACCGCTTGCGTTTCATGTTGATTACTGGAACCGCCTTGGCTGGACAGATCCTTTCAGCAGGAAGGCATATTCTGAACGGCAGCGTGATTATGCGGATATGTTTAACAGTGAAAGCATCTATACGCCCCAACTGATTGTAAATGGTACTGATGAAATGGTGGGCAGCGACAGGCTAAAAGTGGAAGCTGCCATTAACAGGGCGCTTGCCCGGGCACCGGTGGCTTCTGTTACTATTGATGTGCCTGTAATTAAAGAAGATAAGATTGCTGTTTCCTGTACGATAAGTGGTGATACGAAGGGACGCACGCTTTGGGTGGCGCTGGTACTGCATGATGCTACTACGGATATAAGGGCGGGGGAGAATACGGGGGTAAAGCTGATGAATGTGAATATTGTGCACGACTTGCAGGCTGCCCGCCTGGATGGGCAGAGGGCAACAACCACGCTTTCCCTGCCGGGTGGACTGGCTGCGTCAGCCTGCGGTATTATTGCTTTTCTGCAACAGGGGCAAACGGGCAGGATAGAGGCGGCACAGGCAGTATCGCTGTAGTTAAGGCTGGGGAACTATTTTCTCCAGTTCGGGACGGTTGAGGTACCATAAACTGATGAGGGGTTTACTTGCCTTTTTATTCTTTATATATTTTTCGAGCAGGGGTTTGGCTTTTTCCAGTTGGTTGGTATTTACGTAATGATCGATGAGTTCTGTATTGCCGGGCAGGAAGTCGGGCATGGTTTTATTCAGCCGTTCGAGGGTCTGCCCCATTTTGGTTGTATCCTCCATGGTTTTGTACACCAGTGCACGCTGGTAATCGAGCATGGGATCTTTATTGATCATACTGTCGATCTTATCAATGCAGTTTAGCACCTGCGTGTAATCTTTCTGAGAAAAGTAGTAATCTATCATCGACAGGTACATATTGGGTTCGTTGGGAAAAAGGACCTGGTATTCTTCCACTGCTTTTTTATATATTTCGGGGCTGAGCTGGGAGGCGATCTGCATATTCATTACCTGTAACAGCTTCTGGTTTCTTACCTTTTCGGGGAGTTCGTCGATTTGTTTTTTAGCTTCTTCGTATTGCCCCATTGCGGTCTTTGTCTTAATGGACTTCATGGAACTGATCTTGTCTATCTCTGCTGCGCTTATATTATCTTCCAATGCTCCCATCACGTCTGCAATATTGGCGCTGAGCCAATCTCCTGTAATATAGATGTAAACATCGGAGGCTTTTACTTTGTCTTTTACCCTGATGAGCTCAAAGTCGTGGTAGTTGAGTGCTCCGTCGGTGTAGAGGCGAAAGATGAGGTGTTGTTTCTGGTCTTTTTCGTATTGTTTAACCAATTGGTAGGATCCGTTTTTTTCTGCTGCGTCGATGATCTGGCGTCCGAGCCTGGTGCTCTGTAATCCTTTTTTTATGCCTTCGGAAACGCCGCGTTTGAATGAGCTTTTTTTATCTTTTACGACCCTGTCGGCAAAACTCTTTTCGTCGATGATGCCATCGAGAAAGGATTCATCGCCGGATACAACAGAGGCTTCGATGGCTTTGGCGAGTGTGGCGGCTTCTTCTTTTGTAACCGGCTTCTCTTTTTGGGTACAGGAAAAAATGAAAAAGGGGAGTACAAAGATCAGGCTGTATGATACTGCTGACCGGAGCATATTGCGCATAATATATGTTTTGATGTTACAATAAGCTGGTAAGATAGGATTTTTAGGGAAATGGCAGCATGGTTCAGTTTTCTGCGGTTTTTATGTCGATCAAAAAGGGTTTAAGGGGGCGTCCGTCTGCCGTTCTGAAGTTGTCGGTTATCTGGGTTTGGTAGCGCTGGTTGGGTTTCAGCTCAACTTCTATGGTTATCGATTTTGCGTCTTCGGAGAACCCTTTGAAACGCTTAACACGGAGTACATACTGCTCTCCTAAGGGGCCATAGTCGAAACCACGGTAATGGGTATCCATGCTTTCGGAGAAATTAATGGTGAGCTCTGTAAGGCCGGGGCTTACTGCCTGGCTGTTATTCTTAAGCTGTGTTATGCTGAGTACTTTTGGCCTTGTGGTTTCAAATGCCTGGTAAAGTGTATGCAGCGGCGCTGAAAAATATTTTGTGGCATCGACGAATTTTTGGATCTGCTTATCATTGGTATAATCGAGGGCTATCATTTCGCGTATGGCCTGCTTTTTATCTTTTGCCATATTATAATACCGCTCACAGATGGCATAACCAATATAATAGCCCAGGTCTCTCGTATTAAACTCATTCTGCTGGTCGCTCCATAGCCATTGACCGGCTTTGCTGACGCGGTACATGTCGTACTCAAATTTTTTCTTTACTTGCGCTTCATTTGCTTTTCCAAAACTTACTGCAGGGGTGGGCGATGGTTTACCGGTTGCTATTGCGGTTACAAATTCTGCTACACCTTCATACAGGCATTGCTGCAATAAATCGTAGGCTATGGGTTTTTGTTGTGTATGCACATATTCGTGAACATTAAGTACCACCACATCGTTAATGGGGTTGGTAGCAAAAAAGGCATTTCTTTTTTCAGCGATGCCTGCCGGAAATTCTGTTGTAACGGTATTCTTATCTGCCAGCGCAATTTCGGAGCCGATGAGCACGTTGCCGTTCAGGGTAGTTCCCCCGCTTCGGAGGGCGCCAATTGTGAAGTAAAGATCGGCGGGCTTCAGGGCGGGATATAGCTGCTTTAGTTTTGCTATTTCTTTGCTGATGTGTTTTGTGAAATCTTTTGCCCTGAGGGTATTGGCTCTTACGGATTGCCAGAATAAGGGATAGTTGTTGATGGCGTCTATATAAGATTTTGCGGTGTACTCTTTGGCTTCCATCATAGCTTTCAGCCCGGGCGAGCCCGGTTCGATAAAGAGACTGTTCAAATATGCATACTGCTGTGCGCTGTCGCTGGCAGACCTTATTTTGTCGAACGCAGTCCAGAAATTATCAATATCATACGTGATGAAGTTTTGACTGAATGATGTCAAAAAGCTAAAAAGAAGGGAGATTGCTACTGCTGAATTTTTCAAACTGTTCGTTTTATTGTTTCGGGTAATCCGGAATGTTGAGTCCTAAAGTTATATTATGTTCGGCAACCTGCATATTGCCTGAATCGGATACTTTTAGAATGCCACTGCCGCCGCGATTCTCCATTGCTTTTCGTTTTTCTGCGGTTAAGAGGGTATCATCATCAAACACAAACTCATCGATATAGTATTCGTTACCGATGCCCGGTTCTTTGAGGGCGATATGAATATGTGCGGGCATGGTTTCCTTAGGGTAGGGGGCGGGCCTGATGGTATAGATTGAGTACCTGCCATCTTCGCCTGTTTTTACCCATCCGCGGATATGGCCATGGCGCCTGGCTTTTTCGTCCATACCCTCCCGGGGTGAGTAGTAGCCGTTATTATCTGTCTGCCAGTAGTAAATGATCACACCGGGTGCGGGTGTTTTCCCGTCGGGTTTACAGGCTCTGCCGGTAACGAGTAATTTCTGGCCCTGCTCTGTCCACCCCGCACTTGTATCAACGGCATTGATGCTGGCTGGCATGCCGACAAACATGATCCCGCAACCATCACAACCTCCACCAACTACTTTACGTGAGCCTGCTGCTGTTGCTGCATTATTCTGATCGCTGGTTTTTGTTTGCCCTTTGCAGGCTATGAGAAGAATGAGCAATACTGGGGGAAGCGCTGCCTGGAAGAATCGTTTCATGTTTTGGTGGTTGTGTTGGGGATGTGTGCTATTCAAAAATAAACGAATATGTTCACACTGCTGCCAGGGGCACTGGTGTAATTGCGGGGCTGGTTATGACTTTAACAAATGCTTAAGGATAAGCTATTAATTATGACATGCATGTGCCTGGCTTGGTTATGTATGCGTTGTTTTTATGGCTGGCAGAAGGACTTTCGCGTGAGCCGGTATTTGTTTGGCGCCTGTCGGCATGGTTTTCCTTTGTGTAAATATGATTGTTATGCCTGTCAGTATCGTTTTCCCTCCTGTAAACAGGGTTTTCGCTAATGTTTGAGCCTGTTGCACGTGTGTACGATCGATTTTCGTAAGTGTACAACTCATTTTCACTGCTGCACAGTTGTTTCCGCGCATGTAAGATTCAATTGCGCGTGTGTTTGGGTTTAATACTGGTGTGTAAGGTTTAATTTCCTGTGTGTAAAAGTCGATTTCGCGTGTGTATGATCTTATTGCCGGTATGCAGGAATCAACCTGGTTGCTGTTAATAGAGATTACCTGCCTGTATTATTTACTTCGATCCAATACCCATCGGGGTCCTGGAAATAGACCTGTTTGATGCCATCGGCGCGGGTGGTAACTGACCGGGGTGTTCCGGACCAGTCGGAATAGGGAATCTTTTCCCTGTCGAGCCAGCGAACAAAGGCTTCAAAATCGCGCATGGCCAGTCCGAGGTGAATGGCTTTGTTGAGGGTGAAAGGATCTTTTATCGTTGAGATCAGGTGCAGCTCCCTGCCATCGCCTAAAGAAAGCCAGCGGATACCGGCTGCTTTTGTGCGGTTGGTAATTTCTTCGAGGTGGAGTACCCGTTTGTAGAAGGCAGCGGAGCTGTCTGCATTCTTTACAGAAAGGGCAAGGTGGTTAAAGGTGAAGTGGAATGTTGTATCGTTTTGGGCATATAATGTGCTGGTGAGTAGTAATGTTGTGATGAGAATTGCAGTTCTGCGCATGTGTTGTGTATTGAGTTGATGTGTTTTGTTGTTATCAAAAGTATTTCATTTTATTGGTTATGGTATTTTGAAACATTAAGGGGTTAAGGGTAGTTAAGAATTAGTGCGGAGGCACCTGTCATGGATATACCGGAACTGATCATGGGATGAAAATGAAACATTAAGGGGTTAAGGGTAGTTAAGGATTAGTGCGAAGAGAGGGCATTAAGGGCGGAGGCACCTGTCATGGATATACCGGAACTGATCATGGGATGAAAATGAAACATTAAGGGGTTAAGGGTGGTTATGGAGCACGGGTGCATTGATTGCGATCACGAATAGATACTGATAACAGTGATAGCTGGATTTTGACGTACATGATTCGTAACTCATTCGTATTTTGCATCCCGCTATGTCGGTGTTAGCATTACCATCCCCACTTCTCGATTCTTTACATGGTTTGCCGGGCTTTGATGCTGCGGCGTTTAGTGCTGTGCACGAATCTGGTGTGCAGGTAAGCAGTGTGCGGTTTAACCCTGCGAAGTGGAAGAAAGCAGGGGTTGATTTGCCAATGGATGATGCGGGTGCGCTTGCTGAAGTGACGGGGTTACCTGTTGCGGATGGTATTCCGTGGTCGTCGTACGGGTGTTATCTTAGAGACCGGCCGGTGTATACCACAGACCCGCTGCTGCATGGGGGTGCTTATTATGTGCAGGAAGCGAGCAGTATGTTTCTTGAACAGGCGATACGGCAGTGCTGCGGTGATGGGCCATTGCGGGCGCTGGATCTCTGTGCTGCGCCGGGGGGTAAATCGACATTGATACAATCTGTGCTGGGGGAGGGCAGCCTGCTCGTAAGTAATGAAGTGATTAAAGCACGTGTGAATATACTGGCGGAGAACATGGTTAAGTGGGGTGCGGTAAATACTGTAGTAACGAATAATGACCCCAGGCATTTTCAGAAACTGGGCGCTTTTTTTGATCTTATCGTGGTGGATGCGCCCTGCAGTGGCAGCGGTCTCTTCCGCCGCGACCCGGGTGCGATTGCTGAATGGAGTGAAGACGCGGTACTGCTCTGTTGCCAGCGCCAGCAACGTATACTGGCTGATATACTGCCTGCACTGAACAAGGGTGGTGTACTGATCTATGCTACCTGTTCCTACTCGCCTGAAGAAGATGAGGTAATTGCTGACTGGCTGGTGGATGAACAGGGGCTGGAGAATATCCGCCTGCAATTGCCGGTGGGTACGGGTATTGTGGAATCTGCGGGCCGCAACAGCTATGGTTATCGTTTTTTTCCTGACAGGCTGAAGGGGGAAGGATTGTTTATTGCCTGCTTTCGTAAGGGGACTGACGGGTATGCGGGTTCTGTTGTTGAAAGGCCTAAAAGGGCCCTGCCGTTTACCCCGGGGGAATTACAGGTACTGCAGTTACATCTTGAAGAGCCGGGTGATTTTTCTTTCATCCGCCAGAGGGAAGAGGTACTGGCCCTGCCGCCTGCCTTACATGCGGTATTACCGGTATTGCAGGATGCTTTATACCTGCGAAGGGCTGGTATTAAGATGGGCAAACTGATTGGGGGTACGCTGGTGCCTGACCATGAGCTGGCGTTGAGCACGGCCGTTTCGCGCAGCCTGCCGCGTATTGTACTGGATAAGCCTGCGGCGTTGCAATACCTGCGACGGCAGGATTTTACATTGCCGCCTGCGGAGAAGGGCTGGAATATTATTTCGTATAACGGTTTTGATCTTGGCTGGGTAAAAGCAATGCCCAACCGTTTTAACAATTACTATCCTACGGAGTGGCGTATCCTGATGAAGGATTGATATTGACCTTCAATGATTTTTGGCAGGGTTTTTAGTTTATAGTGTGTCGGTGGGCGGGCTGATTTTAACAACGGCGTACAACTAAAATGGGCCATTTGCCATCATTTTAACGCATCTTTGCAGTAGATAATGGATAAATTGATCACTATGAGAGCAGGATTTTTCTTTTTTGTTTTATTGTTATTGTTGCCGGCTGCGGCTGTACTTGCCCAGGACAAGACTTTACAGGTTCAGGGTGCCTGGCCTTCCCTCTATGTCAACCATACCGTTGCTCCGAAAGAGAATTATTACAGCATCGGCCGACTGTATAATGTGAGTCCGAAAGACCAGATCGCGCCTTTTAACGGGTTGCAGATGGATAAGGGGCTGAGCCCGGGCCAGGTGATCAAGATACCACTGGCTGCCAACAACTTTGTACAGGATGGCAACGCAGGGGCTGATGAGGCGCTGGTGCCGGTGTACCATACCGTAAAAGAAAAGGAAGGGCTCTACCGTATCAGTGTAACGTATAACAAGGTTGATGTTCAGACGATTAAACAGTGGAATAATATTAAAGGTGATGCGGTGCCCAATGGTGTAAAGCTGATTATCGGTTACCTGAAGGTGAAGAAAGACCTGTCGGCCCTTGCTTCTATGGGTAAGCAGCTTCCTGTAACCAACCCGGTAAAGACTGTGGAGCCTGTTAAGCAGCCGGTAGTAACTGCCAAACAGGATGATGCTCCGGTTAAAACCATACCTAAAGAAAATCCTCCTGTAAAAGAGCCTGTTAAGAAAGACCCGCCTCCTGTTGTGGCGGTGAAGAACGAGCCGGTTAAGCAGGTGGAGCCCAATCCTAATGCACCGGATTTTAATGGTGGTGTATTCAAACGGGATTATGATGCACAGAATAGTGGCGGTGGTGATGCGGCTAAGGAATCGGGGGCTGCCAATGTTTTCAAGAGTACGAGCGGCTGGTCTGACGGCAAATACTATTGCCTGCATAATACTGCTGCACCGGGTACAATCATTAAAGTAACGAATACGGCTACTGGTAAATCTGTTTATGCCAAAGTGCTGGATGTTATTCCTGATATCAAACAAAATGCGGGCCTGATCATCCGTATCAGCAATGCCGCTGCTGAAGAGCTGGGCGCCGGGCTCAATAAGTTTGATTGTACGCTGAGCTATTCCAATTAAAATAAGTAATGATATTGTGTTCAACCCCGGCTGCAGGCGGGGTTGAATTGTTTCAGGGCTTCTTCAACTGCGCCGGGTTTACAGGTGCCGAGGAGTGTTTTGGCTCCTGTTTTAAAAATAAGCTGCAGGCCTGTCTTTCCTGAAACTGTGATGCTGTTATTGTTCTTGCTTCCTTTTATTCCCCATCCTCCATATTCATATAAGGCGCTGTAGTTGCGGATATGGGCATCTGCAATGGCGTGCCAGGGTATTGACCTGTATTTGCGGTGAAGGGGAAAGAAACGGTAATGAATGCCTTCGGCATCTATACGCAGGGATAAACGCATTGTCAGAAAGAGGATAAGAACACCGATCATAAAGCAGAGCATCACGATGAGTAAGCCGTTGCCTGCGGGTTTATCGCCAAAGGGTATGCCTGCAATCACCTGCTGAATGACTGCATATAAAAATAACCCTGTAAGGGCAATGGGAATACCTAATATCCATTTACTGCGCAGAAACTGTGTTTCGGTATATGCGTTCATGTTAATAGGTTATGCTTTTAATGATAGCCCGGGAGAGCTGCATTGCCCAGTTGGCATATTCTTTTGCCGAAGGATGAAGTCCATCGGAAGCCAGGTAAGCGCTCTGGTGGCCGTGGATACGCTGTTCTGTGGTAATATCAATATAGGTTACGCCGTACTGTTCGGATAGGGCTTTATTGGCTGTATTATAGGCGTCGATGGCACGGGCGATGGCCGGGCGGTCGCCATCAGCAGCAAAGGGCGTTACTCCCCAGTCGGGGATACTGAGCACAAATACATGACGGGGTTCATTATGCGCAAAGGCAATGGCTTTCTGCAGGAGCCGGGTAAATTCAGGGATATAGTCTTCTACGGTTCTGTTGCGGTACTGGTTGTTAACACCGATCAGGAGAGATACGCGGTCGTAGGCCGGGAGGAGCGCCGTCTGCCCGATCGCGTTATGGAGTTCATCGGTCGTCCAGCCTGTGATGGCAACGATATCGGGCGCAGTAAATGCATGCCCTGCCAGGCGCAGGAGTTGTACGGCCTGATAAGGAAAGCTGCCCGGCAATGGCACCCCTTCGCCAACGGTGTAACTGTCGCCCAATGCCAGGTATGTAAGTGTCTGTGTCATTATGAAATGATTAAGAAAGGGCTAAATTAATTTTTTTTGGCACGATTATTTGGAAACCGTTTATATTTGTGCCACAATTGAAATCATTGAATAAGTCAGTACATAGCAAATTCTCTCCTGCGTTCCCATTGGCTCCCGCCAGTGGCGGTACTACTTATCATATTACCCGACGTGGTTGCTGACAGGACGAACCGTTAACCCCGGTCCCTGTCAGTGAAAAAGCTCCGATCTTATTTTTTCCCGGATTGGTCATCCGTTCCTCATCACAGGATTTATCATGAATACGCAACAGTTTATTATCAGGGAGGCCCTGCCTGCCGACAGTATATATGCAACTACCATTGCAACGGAGATGGAATCTTCTGCAAAGGCAAGGGGCACGGGTATTGCCAAGCGCAGCCCGGAATATCTTATTTCAAAAATCGAAGAGGGGAAGGCGGTTATTGCGCATACGCCGGATGGTGAATGGGTGGGATTTTGTTATATCGAAACCTGGAGCCATGGTGAGTATGTTGCGAACAGTGGTCTTATTGTGGCACCTCCTTACCGGAAGAGCGGTGTAGCGAAAGCCATCAAGCAAAAGATATTCGACCTCTCGCGGGCGAAATACCCGGATGCCAAGATATTTGGTCTTACTACTGGGCTTGCAGTAATGAAGATCAACTCTGATCTTGGTTATGAACCGGTTACTTACTCGGAGCTTACGCAGGACGAGGCTTTCTGGGCGGGTTGCAGGAGCTGTGTAAACTATGACATACTGATGAGCAAGGAGAGAAAGAACTGTCTTTGTACGGGTATGCTTTATGATCCGAGGGATCACTATGAACCTGAAGAGACTTCCGAGGCTTTTACCAAAAAATCGAAGTTGTACGAACGGTTGCAACGCCTCAAGGCATCGAGGTTTCTCAGTCCTTTTGTAAAGAAGGAAGGTGGGCCGGTAATCGGCCCCCGGAAATTACTCCGTCATTTTTTTAATCTTTAATGTGTAACCAATGGCTGTAAAAAAAGTTGTACTTGGGTTTAGCGGTGGGCTGGATACCACCTATTGTGTAAAGTATTTAACGGAGGAGAAAGGGTACGAGGTACATAGTGTAATGGTTAATACGGGTGGCTTCAGCGATGCGGAGTGCAGCGCTATTGAGGCGCACGCAAAAAAACTCGGCGTGGCCACGCATACTACTATCGATGCGGTTAAGACTTACTACGACCGTATTATACGTTTTCTTATTTATGGCAATGTGTTAAAGAACAATACTTATCCGCTGAGTGTAAGCGCTGAGCGGATGAGCCAGGCGCTGCATATTGCTGAGCATGTGATAAAGCTGGGCGCTGATGCGGTTGCGCATGGCAGTACGGGTGCGGGTAATGACCAGGTACGTTTTGATATGGTTTTTCACACGCTGATACCAAATGCGGAGATCATTACACCTGTACGTGATATGCGGCTCAGCCGCGAAGAGGAGATTGCTTACCTGCAGGGTAAAGGGGTAGAGATGAATGCTGAAAAGGCAGCATATTCTATCAATAAAGGACTTTGGGGCACATCGGTTGGTGGTAAGGAAACGCTCAGCTCTAACGGCATGCTGCCCGAATCGGCATGGCCGACACAGGTAACGGCTACCGGCCCGGAGCGGGTAGCGCTTTACTTTGAAAAGGGTGAACTTAAAGCGGTTAATGACCAGGTGTTTGAGCATCCTGCTGATGCCATCCGTTTCCTGCAAACTATTGCCGGGCCTTATGGTGTAGGGCGGGATATTCATGTGGGGGATACCATTATTGGTATCAAGGGAAGGGTAGGCTTTGAAGCTGCTGCACCGATGGTGATCATTAAGGCTCATCATGCGCTTGAAAAGCATGTACTCACGAAATGGCAGCTTAACTGGAAGGACCAGCTCGCGTTGTTCTATGGCAACTGGCTGCATGAGGGGCAGGTGATGGACCCGGTGATGCGCGATATTGAAGCTTTTTTAGAGAATAGCCAGCAACTGGTGACGGGTAAGGTTTTTGTGGAACTGCTGCCTTACCGCTTCCAGGTACTGGGCATAGAATCGCCGTACGACCTGATGAACAACCGGTTTGGCAGCTATGGTGAAATGAACAATGGCTGGAGCGGGGCGGATGTACGCGGATTCAGTAAAATATTTGGTAACCAAACGGCCATCTGGAATGCTGTAAAGACTGCCGCTGAAAATAATAACTGATCATGCCGGTTCAACAAAAAATAAGAGTGGGTATTACGGGTGGCGCAGGGTACACGGGCGGAGAACTGATCCGTTTGCTGCTGCATCATCCGCGGGTTGAAATTGTTTTTGTAAACAGCAAGAGCCAGGCGGGTGTACCGGTTTACCAGGTACATAAAGACCTGCTGGCGGAAACCGACCTGCTTTTCAGCGATGGGTTACGTGATGATATTGATGTGCTTTTTCTCTGCCTGGGACATGGTGAGGCGCGGAAGTTCCTCGCTGAAAACACTATTGCACAAAATGTTAAAGTGATTGACCTGTCGCAGGACTTTCGCCTGCAAACTACCCAAACGTGGGGTGAAGTGGTATTCTGTTATGGATTGCCGGAGCTTAACCGCGATGCGATCCGCGATGCGGTGCATATTGCTAACCCCGGTTGTTTTGCTACTGCGATACAGTTGGCTTTACTGCCACTGGCGGCGGAAGGAATACTAACGGAAACCCATGTGACGGGTATTACGGGGTCGACGGGTGCGGGACAGGGTTTATCTGCTACTTCTCATTTCAGTTGGAGGGCTAATAATATTCAGGCGTATAAAACGCTGGAACACCAGCATCTTGGTGAGATCTGCCAGTCGCTGCACCAGTTGCAGAAAGATTTTCCGCAAAACCCTGACGGGGATATGCTGCATTTTGTACCCTGGCGTGGTGACTTTACGCGTGGCATCTATGTTACGGCAGTAGTAAAAACGGATGAGGATATTGCTGCATTGTCTGCATTATATAAAGCGTATTACAGGGATCATCCCTTTACTACAGTAAGTGATACGATGATCGACCTGAAGCAGGTAGTAAATACCAATCATTGTTTTATCCATCTTGAAAAGAAAGGGAAGCAACTGGCAATACACAGCGCTATTGATAACCTCCTTAAGGGAGCGGCAGGGCAGGCTGTGCAGAGTATGAACTTGATTTTTGGAATTGAAGAAACAACGGGACTGCGGTTAAAGGCAGGCTACTTTTAAATATAACAGTAATGAATTTATTTGATGTATATCCCCTGAATAATATTACAATCGGGAGGGCCGAGGGCAACTACGTGTACGACGATAAGGGTGTTCGCTATCTTGATATGTACGGTGGCCATGCGGTGATCTCTATCGGGCATACCCACCCGCATTATGTAAAGCGTGTTACTGCGCAGCTCAACAATGTGGGTTTTTATTCCAACTCTGTAAAAATCCCGCAGCAGGTGGAACTGGCTGAAAGACTGGGCCGCTTTTCGGGTAAAACGGATTACCAGCTCTTTCTCTGCAACTCGGGTGCTGAGGCCAACGAGAATGCCATGAAGCTGGCTTCTTTTGCTACGAACAGAAAAAGGATTGTTGCGTTCAGCAAGGCTTTTCATGGCCGTACTTCACTGGCGGTGGCGGCTACTGATAACCCGAATATTGTGGCGCCTGTTAACCAGACGGACAATATCATCTTCCTGCCTTTTAATGACGAAGCTGCATTAAGGGCCTGCTTTTCGGCGCAGGGTGATGCGATTGCAGCAGTGATCATTGAAGGAATACAGGGTGTAGCGGGTATACACGAAGCGGGTATATCTTTTTTGAAAACGATCCGCGAATGTTGTGATGCTTATGGCAGTGTGTTTATTGCTGACAGTGTTCAGTGCGGCTATGGCAGGACGGGTATTTTTTACTCGCACGACTACAGTGGCGTAAATGCGGATATCTATACTATGGCCAAGGGTATGGGGAATGGTTTCCCGGTTGCGGGTATCAGTATTGCCCCGCATCTTCAACCAAAGCATTTTATGCTGGGTACTACATTTGGTGGTAACCACCTGGCTTGCGCGGCGGCACTGGCTGTACTGGAAGTGATGGAGGAGGAAAATCTTTTATCGAATGCGCAAACGCTGGGCGACTATCTTTTGCGGGAACTGCGGCAGATGGAACAGGTGACAGCCGTACGTGGCCGTGGCCTGATGATCGGTATTGAACTGCCTGCATCGCTCACTGATGTAAAGAAGAACCTGCTTTTCCGTCATCATATATTTACGGGAGAGTCTAAACCTAATGTTATACGGCTGCTTCCGGCGCTTAACCTCACGGGGGAAGCGGCTGACTTTTTTCTTCATGCTTTAAAACAGGAACTGAATTGAAACATTTTATCACTGCATACGATGGGGGTAATATCAATACCCTTGTACAGCAGGCGATGGCCTATAAGGCCAACCCGCTGATGCACGGTTTGCTTGGCAAGGGAAAAAGAATAGGACTGCTGTTCCTGAATCCCAGCCTGCGCACACGCCTGAGCACACAGGTAGCGGCACAGCAGTTGGGTATGGATGCCATTGTGTTTAATGTGGATAAGGAGGGATGGGCACTTGAGTTTGAAGATGGTGCGGTGATGGATGGCACTACGGTTGAACACGTGAAGGATGCGGCTCCTGTGCTTGGGAAATATTTTGACATACTCTGTATCCGCACCTTTCCTTCGCTTAAAAACCGGGACGAGGATTACAGCGAACTGGTGATCAATGCTTTTATACAATATGCCGGCGTGCCGGTGATCAGCTCCGACACTTTCCCATCGGGCGCGACCGTCTTC
>CAZPXP010000056.1:0-20940 GCA_964590975.1 uncultured Ferruginibacter sp.
GGAGGAAATAAAAAAAGACTGGCTTCCATAATTGAAAGCCAGTCCGAAGTGGTGATCCCGCTGGGACTCGAACCCAGGGCCCATACATTAAAAGTGTATTGCTCTACCAACTGAGCTACGGAATCAACCTGCCATTTTTTAAATGGAGTGCAAAAATAGGGCAAAATGGATGTATTCCAAAACTTTTATCAAAAGTTTTTATCGCTTTCCACATCAAATTAACGTTTTTGTTTTTGGCAGCACCATAACTCTTGTATTTTTGCCGATATTACTCCAACATGACCGATTTTTTTTACAATAAGGTTGTAGCCATTACCGGTGGCAGCGAAGGCATAGGCAAAGCCCTTGTAGATACACTCATCGCCCGTGGCGCTAAAGTAGCCACATGCGGCCGCAAGCAGGATAAACTGTACAGCCTCCAGGTAAACCATTCAGGCCAGCCCCTTCATACCCTTGTAGCCGATGTAAGCGTGGAATCAGACTGCAACCGCTTTATCGAGTCCACAATCAGCAACTTCGGCGGTATCGATATCCTCATCAACAATGCAGGCGTATCCATGCGCGCCCTCCTTAAAGACCTCGATGTTGAAGTGATACGCAAAGTGATGGATATTAATTTCTATGGCACTGTTTACTCCACCAAAGCTGCCCTCAATTCCATTATTGAGCGCAAAGGTACTATCGTAGGCGTCAGCTCTATTGCAGGTTACCGTGGTCTCCCCGGTCGCAGCGGCTACAGCGCAAGTAAGTTCGCCGTCAACGGCTGGCTCGAAGCGCTCCGTACCGAACTGCTCAACGATGGTGTTAACGTAATGTGGGTCTGCCCCGGTTTTACTACCAGCAATATACGCAACGCTGCCCTTAACCAGGAAGGAGAATCGCATGGCGAAACACCGATGGAAGAGGATAAAATGATGTCTGCCGAAGAATGTGCCGGTCATATACTCAGAGCCATCGAAAAACGCAAACGCACCCTGGTACTTACCTTTACCGGCAAAAGAGCAGTGTTTATGAACAAGTTCTTTCCAAAGCTCGCTGATAAACTCGTACACAAATTCTTTTTCAAAAACGGCAATCTCGTCAAATAAAATACTTGTTTCCGGGTCTAACAAAACAACATGCCAATAGTCACCCTTACATCGGATATCGGTCAGCAGGACTTCCTGACAGGGGCCGTAAAGGGCAGGCTGTTACAGACAGACCCTACGCTGACCATTGTTGATATTACACACCACCTTTCACCCTTTAATTACCCGCAAGCCGCCTACGTCTGCCGGAACGCCTTCCGGAACTTTCCGCCAGGCACCCTTCACCTCGTGCTCGTAAACCTTTTCGATGAAAAGCCTGAACACCTGCTGCTGGCAAAACATGGTGATTACTTTATCGGCTGTGCCGATAACGGCCTTCTTACCATGATCCTCGAAGAAGTGCCCGAAAAAGTGGTAGCCCTCCCGCTCGACAGGCAGGAGCAAAAGCATACCCTCTACTGTACCACCATCTTTGCCCGGGCCTTCGCGGCGGTAAGCAGCGGCACACCACTGGAAGCCATAGGCGACCCCGGCGTGTCCATCAATACCAAAAATCCCCTCCGGCCCCTGCTCGGCAGCAACTGGATAGAGGGGCAGATCATATTTATCGATAATTTTGAGAACGTAATTGTCAATATAACACGCGAGGAGTTTGAAGCCCAGCGCAAAGGGCGGAGTTTCAAAATTGTATTTAAGCGCGATGAAGTCATCGACAGGATCAGTGAAACATATGCCGATGTAAACGAAGGGGAGAAACTGGCCCTTTTCAACGCAGCAGGCTATCTCGAAATAGCAATTAATAAGGGTAACGCCGCTGGTCTTTTCGGTCTGCAGGGGTTCTCAGAAAGCCAGTTCAGCAATAAAAACCTGTTTTACCAGATGGTACGGGTATATTTTGAATAAACATTGGGATTTGTAAAAAACATACCAACCACGGCAACCGATCAGGAACTCATTGCCGCCTACCGGGAAAATGGTGACGCACAACACCTCAGTGTGCTCTACCAGCGGTATATGGACCTCGTATATGGGGTCTGCCTCAAGTATTTTAAAGATACAGAACGCAGCAAAGACGCCGTAATGGACATTTACGAGGTTCTTAACGTCAAGTTAAAACAGCATGAAGTAGCCAATTTCAAAGGCTGGCTGCACGTTTTGGCACGGAATTACTGTCTCATGCAACTGAGAAGCCCCCGCAACTTAAAAACAACGGAATTTAACGTGGCCTTTATGCAATCCGAAGAAGACGCGCATCAGAACAGCGAACAGGCCATAAAAGAGGAAAATTTGAATAAATTAGAGAAATGTATCGGAACTTTACCTGAAGAGCAGCAACGAACCATCGAGCTGTTTTACCTTCAGGATAAGTGCTACAAAGAGATCGCCGATACAACAGGGTATGGCTGGGATAAAGTACGCAGCTATATCCAGAACGGAAAGCGAAACCTGAAAATTTGTATGGAGAGAGAAAATGGAGCAGCATAATCAACATATTATATACTCGGCAGACCAGATCAGGCAGTACCTCGAAGGCCGGATGACGCACGCCGAAATGCACGCTCTCGAAAAAGCAGCGCTCGATGATCCATTTCTCGCAGAAGCCATCGAAGGTTACGAATCCATACCTGCAGACAACTGGCAGCCACAGCTCGATACACTCCACACCACATTTGCCCAGCCCGCCAGGACAGCGCCCGCAAAAGTGATAAGCATAGGCAAGCCCCGCATCAACTGGTTCAGGTATGCCGCAGCCATATTTATCATCGCCGGACTCTCCACAACCTTTCTCCTCGTAAACAGGAATAACAGGCAGGATACAGGCAACGCAAAAACTGTCGTTGCTATAACTGACGACAGTAAGGTTTCCGCTCCGGCAACCAACGCTATTGTACCTCAATCCCGGCAGGCAGCAGACAGCGCCCGGGCTGTAACAACTACTAAACCAGGCACCAAAGATGTTGCCGGCCTCTTCGATAAAGGCACACAATCTCCTGTAACACTTCAGGACAACCTCAATATAAGGATGGACAGCGCTTTTGCCTTCACACCCCGGACAATAGCCGCAGAGACCTCATCTGATAACCAGGAGCAGGGAGATGTGGCAAAGGCGAAAGAAGTTAGCCCCGACCCGAATGCTGAAAGTAAAAAATTTAATGCCGCCCCACCTGTAGTATCCAGCAATGCAACTATTAATAATGGCAATACGCAGGTCAATATACCAAATGGGCTGGAGTTCGACAGGAACGGACGCCTGCATGATTATAATTACTTCAACAGGGAGCGCAAAAATCCTTACGACATCAGCAATTTTTACAGCCAGGACAATACACAACGTATCGTAGCCCAGCAGCAGAGAAGCCCCGAACTCAATAACCGTTTTCTCGGCCAGATAGTAGCCAGCGATAATACTCCCCTGCCCTTTGCCAACATCAATATAAAAGACGAAGGCTTTGGCACCTATGCCGACGCAAAAGGAGTGGTACGCCTCGTATCTGCCGATTCAATCCTTAATATCGAAGTAAAATCACTCGGATACAGGAGCAGAACCTTAAAGCTCAATGCCAATGGCGCCGCCAATCCAAGTAAAATCGTACTCGAAGAAGAGCCCATAGCCAAAGCAGAAAAATCAGCCGGGGCTGACACTCGGATCGCACAGGCAAAAGCCAAATCCATTGTTTCCCGTCGTGCAATACTCGCAGCAACTGATTCTGCACAGAACGTTGAGCCCGAAGATGGATGGGACAAATACAGTACTTACCTAACCAATAATTATAACCTGCCCCAGGAAGTGACGAACAAGAATGTACACGGCGAAGTAGCCGTTTCTTTTGACGTAGACACCAACGGTCGCATCACCAACATAACGGTAGACAAATCACTCTGTGCCGATTGCGATGAACTCGCTAAACGCCTTGTAGAACAAGGCCCCCAGTGGAAGGTTAAAAAAGGTAAAAAAGCCAAGGGCCGCGTCAGGATACAGTTCTGATCTTCAGCCTGTCAACCTTACTGCAGCAGGCAGGCCTTTTAATCAATCACGCAATTGCGCTATCTTTACAAAAACATTTCAGACTATGTTAAAGATAACTATGACTGCATTGGCTATTGCCACTTGCACTTTCTCAGGCATGGCCCAGGTTCAGATGCCCGCGCCATCAAGCACGCAAACCATCAAGCAGAATTTCGGAATGGGATCCATCGAACTCACCTATTCGAGGCCCAATGCCAAAGGCAGAAAAGTGTACGGCGATCTCGTACCTTTTGGTAAGTTGTGGCGTACCGGTGCCAACGGAGCTACACTTATTAAGTTTACCGATATGGTAGAACTCGGCGGCAAAAAGATAGATACCGGCTCTTATGCGATCTATACCATTCCCGGTAATGATAGCTGGGAAATAGTAATCAATAAGGGTATCAAGAACTGGGGGGTCGACGGTTATAAAGAATCAGAAGATGTTTGCCGTTTTAAAGTAGAGCCTATGAAGATGAAAAATAAGATGGAAACCTTTACCATGCAGTTTGCAGATATCAAACCAGAAAGTTGCGAGCTGCACATCATGTGGGAGAAAACAGCTGTAGCCATCCCCATTACTACCAATATTAAAGACCGGCTGAAGGCCCAGATAGAAACAGCGCTCCAGAGCGACAAAAAACCACACTGGCAGGCCGCACAATTCTATAACGAATATGACAATAACAAAAGCAAGGCGTTGGAGCAATGTAATAAAGCTGTAGAGGCCAACCCCAAAGCCTTTTGGATCTTCCTGTACAAGGCCCGTATCCAGAAAGACCTTGGCGATAATGAAGGTGCCAAAGCCAGCGCCCTGAAATCGCTCGAACTCGCTAAGGAAGCCAAGAACGACGACTACGTAAAGATGAACGAGGAACTGCTCAAAAAGCTGTAACCCTTCAGCAAATCATACTTTAAAAAAACAGCCCGCACAAATGCGGGCTGTTCTCATATAAGATAGCAATCCTCCTAGTTCTGTATAGGTTTAACCGTGTAACCATCCTTACGCAGCAGGGCGATCAATCCCTTATCCCCTACCAGGTGCCCCGCTCCAACAGCAACAAAAACCGGGTTACCCTTCATAATCGTTTTCAGTTGTTTCACCCAGTTGCGGTTACGGCCAAACAACAGTACCTCCTGGTTCTCTTCCATCCCAAATTCACTTTTAGAAAACATCTTTTCGATTTCTGTAATACGTTGGCTCTTATACACATTCATCATCGTATCAAAATATAGTTTATACTTGTTAACGCTATCGATAGACTTTACCAGTTCCTTCGCCTGGGTCTCATAAGGAATACTGTCGAATACCGATGCCTGGAAAGCTATAGTTTCCAGGCCCCTGATCTCCTTTTTATCCTTTTTAGCCAACACCATCAGTTGCTCCTCTACCCCGCTTACCGATTTGCAGGGCATCATCTTAGGATACAGCAGGGCACCAATCATTGAAGGCTTCATAGATTCAAGTAATTTAATGGGCATGTGCAGGCTGTCGCTGAAGAATTGTGCTACATGCTTGTATTCATCCGGTGTAAGCAGGTCCGACAGCTTCTTTCCACCCTTCATGTTCATGTATATCATACCACCCAGCAGCGTTGCCGGATCGTCCATATCCATTTCCATATACACCTGGTCAGCAAAACCAAATGCTTTTTTCAGATTCTCACTGAAATAGATATCCTGCTTGCACATCAGGTGAAAAGTACCAAAAAGGTAACTCGGCTTCGAAAGCCCATTACCACTCACCTCCCACAACAAAGTATTATCATCACCCTGCACAGGGAGAACCGGCGCTTTAGGTTGTGCCTTGCAGGAAAAGAATAATATTAAAGCAAACAATAATTTAACACATCGCATCTTATTTTTTTGCCAAAAATAGCCGATAAAAACTCGCCACATTAAAGTAAATATTTAATTTGTGTAAAATTATCTTCAGGCCGCAAACTGGCAATGCCCGCACTCTGTAAAAATACTTAACTAAATTCCCGGACGACTCATGAAACGCTACATTTTTTTGCTCCTTCTCGTACTTCACTTCTGCAAAGATGTTACTGCCCAGAAAGGTCAGCCCGCCTTTGGTAAAATAGATAAGGCAGATCTCGAAATGGTAGATTGCGAGTTCGACAGAGGAGCTGATGCCTGTAAGCTTATTGACCGGGCAGAAGTGTATTACGATCGTGGCAGCGCATCATTTTTTAAGCTCGTTACTGAGCGGCGCGTACGCATCAAGATATTCAAAGACGCCGGTATGAACTATGCCAACGTAAAAATTCCCTATATCAGCCGAAACAAAGACGAAGATGTAAGAAACATCGATGCATATACCTATAATCTCGATGCCTCCGGAAATATTGCCGCTACACGGGTAGACAGGAAATCAATCTATTCCCAGCAACTCGATAAAAGCCACAGCCAGTATATCATCGCATTCCCTGAAGTAAAGCCCGGCAGTGTTATTGAGTATAAATACACCCACGAAAGCGAATATATTTATTATATAGATGATTATTATTTCCAGGATGAGATACCTGTACGTTTCAGCCAGTTTGAGCTAAGAGCGCCACTGATACTTCGTTTTAAAGAAGATCAGTTCATTTATACGCCTATCGATAAGAAAGAAGAAATAACCGACGACCTGATCAATACCAACTCCGGGGTTGCCAGGATGAGATCCGTACACAAGATACTTACCATGAAAAACCTGCCCGGCATCCACGACGAGCCATATATGAGTTCTAAGAATGATTATATGCAGCGCATTGGTTTTCAGCTTTCACAAATTGATTATGGTGATGGCAACATCGTTGATATGCGCACTACCTGGACTAAGATGGCGGAGGAAATGGATAAGGATCCCGACTTTGGTGAAGAGTTGCGTAAAACAGTACCCGGCGCACACGATATCATTGAAAAAGCAGCCCGCTGTAACAATCCCGAATGTAAGATCGCCACCATCTACAATTATGTGCGCAGCCAGATGAACTGGAATGGCACTTAC
This sequence comes from uncultured Ferruginibacter sp., assembly GCA_964590975.1. GTDB lineage: Bacteria > Bacteroidota > Bacteroidia > Chitinophagales > Chitinophagaceae > Ferruginibacter. The sequence continues at coordinate 7,034 of CAZPXP010000056.1, forward strand.
AGCAAGTTTGCCATGCAGGGTATACGAACTGCCTGGGATAAAAAATCAGGCAGCCTTGGCGATATCAATATTATCCTCTACAGCCTGCTCAAAGAAGCCGGCATAACTGTCTTACCCCTTCTGGTGAGCACCCGCGACAATGGCATCATCAACCAATTCTATACTTCCGAAAAACAGTTTAATGCAGTTATGGTGTATGCCGAATCAGGCGATAAGAGTTTTGTCATGAATGCCGCAGACAAGTATAATCCTTACAACCTCATCCCTTACGACGTGATCAACACCAGTGCATTTCTTGTTGATGGTGAGCAGTCGCAGTTTATCACACTCACAGCACCAAACCAACGGTTTAAGCAATTCATTGCCATACAGGGCGATGTAGACAGTGCAGGGATAATGAAGGGTGAGTCGGTGGTAACCAGTTCAGGCTATGCAAAAAATCCACGATGCAAAGCCTGGCTCGAAGACCAGGAAGCTTTTAAAACAAAATATTTTACCAGGTCGTATACTGCCGTAAAGATTGATGACATACAGGTTAGCAATCTTAATAACGATAGTATGGGCCTGGAGCAAAAGGTAAAGTTTACCCTCCCGCTCAACAGCTCCGGCGAATACAGGTATTTTACAGTAAACCTGTTTACAGGCCTTGAAAAAAATCCTTTTGTAACAGACGAACGTATAACTGATGTTGACTTTGGCTATGGCCAGGACTATGTGATCTTTGGCAACTTCTACCTGCCCGACGGGTACACTTTCGATGAACTGCCAAAGAATTTTACCATGATCATGCCCGATACCAGCATCATCATGAATCGGGTAATGGAGCTGCAGGACAACGCCCTTACAGTACGCATTACCCTGCAGTTTAAACGCCCATGGTATGCTGCGCGCAATTACCCTGAGTTCCAGGACTTTTATAAAAAACTGTATGCCAAACTCAATGAACAGGTGGTGATCAAAAAGAAATAATCATGCAACCATCCCTATTATTGCTCACGATACTGCTCACCGGCGCAACAGCTTACAGCCAGCCCCGCTACCCTGCTTCAACCATACCTGATTCGATGAAAAGAAACGCCCACGTGGTGGTAAGAGAAAATACGGTTGAATTTGAAGTAAAAAGCATCGATAAAGCCGCGTACCGTGTACACCGTGTAGTTACCATTCTCGATCAGGGCGGAGAAGACGATCTCTTTTTTGTAGAATACACCGATAGATTTGTACAGCTCGAAGGCATAGAAATTACTGTATACGACGCTAACGGCACACCCCTGAACAGGTATAAGAAAAAAGATCTTGGGGTAGACAATGCTGGTGAAGGTTTGATAGAAGACGGAAAAGTATATTATAAGAAAGTGGGCGGTGCCGGGTATCCCGTAACTGTTGCTTTTGATTACGAGTTGAAATATAATGGTCTTCTCGATTATCCTGATTATGAAATCATAACAGCAGAAGAATCGATAGAGCAATCTTCCTGTACAGTAAAAGTGCCCGTTGAGCTCGACCTCCGGTATAAAGCCAGGCATACAGGTATCAAACCCACCATAGCCAACGACGGCAAAGTGATCACTTACCAATGGCAGACTGGTCATTTACCCGCTCTCAGGTACGAAGCAGGCAGCGTGGGGCGCCGTAATCGCTACCCCGGTATCATGATCTCCCCGAATAAATTTAAGCTCGATGGATATACAGGCGACATGTCTTCATGGGGGAACTTTGGCCAGTGGTATGGGCAGTTGTCGGCCAATGCCATCAACCTTGATGAGGGCAGGAAGGATTTCTTCAGGGAAATGGTAAAGAATGAGCCCAACGCAAAAGAGAAGACCAGGAAAATATATGATTACCTCCAGAAGAACTTTCGTTACGTAAGTATCCAGTTAGGCATCGGTGGCTTTAAACCCTTCACTGCCAGCTTTGTAGATCAGAAAAAATACGGAGATTGCAAAGCCCTGAGTAATTATGTACAGGCCTGCCTCGACGCTGTTGGCATCAAAAGCTACCAGGCGCTTATCAATGCGGGTTATGGAGAAGCCCCGGTAGACTCCGATTTTCCACAAAACAGTTTTAACCATGTTATCCTCTGTGTACCACTGGACCGTGATTCTGTATGGCTGGAATGCACCAGCCGTACCAACGAATTTGGAGTACTGGGTTCATTTACCGAAAATCGAAATGCCTTACTTATTACACCCCAGGGTGGGGTAATGGTGGCCACACCCAAAAGCCGCGCCACCGATAATACCTTTTCGAGTTACGCGCGCATTACCCTCAATGAAGATGCAACGGGCACCGCCACAATTATCCTGCACACAAAAGGAGAATACAAAGAAACCCTTTTTGAAACTGGCCTCAACAGCACAAGAGACGGAAAAAAGAAATACCTCGTGAGCTATCTCGGCTATCAGCAGCCTGACCAGTTCGAGATTACAGGCGATAAGAATACAGGCACGGCCAGCGTGACTATGGGGTTTGAAAAAGTACCCGAGTTTACAGCAGGCAGCAAGATGTTCCTCAACCCACGGCTCTACAGTATTGCCTTAAACAATTTACCTGACAATGAAAACCGGACGCAGGACTATTATTTCGCCTATCCTTTTATCAAAACGGACACAACCATATATGTGCTTCCCCCGGGCTATACCACAGAAACCCTTCCAAAAGACAGGATCATCGCTTCCGAACACGGTGGTTTCATTACCTCATGCCGGTATGACGAGCAGGCAGGCACCATAACCACAACGGCAAAAATTGAGCTGAAAAATCACCGTATCCCTGCTGCCAGGTTTGAGGCGACAAGACTGTTCGTTAATGAAGTAATCAAAGAATACACCGAAAAGATAGTGATCAGGAAAAAGTAAGCGGTGTATATTTGTGCTCCTTAAAACAACGATATGCCGAAGGCAATGTATTACCGCGATTATTTGCAATTAGACAAGATACTCACTGCGCAGGAACCCGAAAGTTTCAAGGCTGGCAATGAACCTGCACACGACGAAATGCTGTTCATCATCATTCACCAGGCGTATGAACTGTGGTTTAAGCAGATCCTGTTCGAACTGGATTATGTATGCGATGTTTTTGGTAAGTCTTCCATAGACGATAACTCTGAAGACCTTAACCTTGTACGACACCGCCTCAACCGCGTTATTAAAATACTTGAACTCCTTAATCAGCAGGTGAGCCTGCTTGATACAATGACACCGCTCGACTTTCTTGAGTTCCGTAATCTTCTTACCCCCTCTTCAGGCTTTCAGAGCCTCCAGTTCCGCCTGCTCGAAGCAAGACTTGGCCTCCGGATGGATGCCCGGCACCAGAAAGATTATTACAAAAGAACCAACGAGGGTGGTTTTGAAAAGCCCGACTATACCACCATCAACGATATCGAGTCTGCCCCCACAGTATTACAGTTGGTAGACAAATGGCTCCAGCGAATGCCCTTCTTTGATGCAACGTTCTGGGAGCAATACCAGGCCGCTGCATCCGGCCCTGCCGGGCATCCTTTCTGGAACGATTATAGGGCCCTCTACAGCGCAGGGCTTACTGAAAGAGAAAATAGCCGTATCAACGATTTCGACTTTATCTTCTTTAACAAAGGAGAGGCGCTTAGCTCCGAGCAACAGGCAGTGTTGCAGCCGGCCCTTTCTGCAGAATCCATGCGTGCGGCTTTATTTATCATGCTCTACCGCGACTTCCCTATGTTCCAGGCTTCTTACCAGGTACTCGACAGCCTTGTAGAGATAGACCATCTCATGGCCAGTTGGCGGCACAAGCACCTCGTAATGGTACGCCGTATGATCGGTATGCGCGTAGGCACGGGCAATACCAGCGGCGCGGGCTACCTCGAAGGAGCACTGAGCAAACATTATGTATTCCGCGATATTAGTGGTCTTTCCACCTTCCTCATTGAGCGAAAAAAATTGCCCGGGCTACCCCAGGCATTGATACAAAAATTAGGTTACCAGTCCGTATCACTCTAAAGCGTAGTTGCGTAAAAACTCAACAGCCTTGTTCATATCATAATAAAGTACCCTGTCGGCATCATTAAAAGCCACTTCTTTCCTGAAAGCGGTTACAATCGTCTCTATGACCGGTGAGCTTTGCATGGGCCGCCTGAATTCCAGTGCCTGCACAGCGGTAAGCAATTCAATAGCCAGTACCCTTTCGGTATTGTTGACCACGCGCAGGCATTTGGTGGCGGCATTCGCGCCCATACTCACATGATCCTCCTGGTTATTACTTGAAGGAATAGAATCTACCGACGCAGGCGTGCACAGTTGTTTATTCTCACTCACAATACCCGCCGCAGTATACTGTGGTATCATAAAGCCAGAGTTCAGTCCCGGATCTTTTACGAGAAAAAGCGGCAGACCACGCTGACCGCTGAGCAACTGGTAAGAACGACGTTCGGAGATGCTGGCCAGCTCACTGGTAGCAATGGCCAGAAAGTCGAGAGCCAGCGCCAGTGGCTGCCCGTGAAAGTTACCCCCGCTTACGATCAGGTCCTCATCCGGGAATATATTCGGATTATCCGTTACCGAGTTCATTTCGTTGATAAATACAGAACGCACGTACTCAAAACTGTCTTTACTTGCGCCATGTACCTGCGGAATACAGCGGAACGAATAAGGATCCTGCACCTGTGCTTTGGATTGTTCAGCAATAGCACTCCCTTTGAGCAAACGGCGCATATTGGCCGCTGTATCTGCCTGCCCCCTTTGCTGGCGGATCGCGTGTATCCTTTCGTGCAGGGCGCTCATCACACAATCAAACCCATCAAAAGAGATCGCCGCAATAACATCTGCCCAGCGCAGTAAGCGTTCTACCTGTACCAGGCAATATAATCCGTAACCACTCATAAACTGTGTGCCATTGATCAGGGCAAGTCCTTCCTTACTCTTCAATGCGATAGGTGCCCAGTTCAATTCCTTCAGCACATCAGCCGATGCTGCCTTTTTCCCCTCGTACATCACTTCGCCCATACCGATCAGCGGCAGGCTCATGTGGCTGAGCGGTGCCAGATCGCCCGAAGCACCCAGCGACCCCTGTGTATAAACTACAGGAAACACCCCCTGATTATACATTTCCATCAATCGTTTAACCGTATCTACCTGCACGCCGCTGTAGCCATAGCTCAGCGATTTGATCTTGAGCATGATCATCAGTTTCACAATGGGCAGGGGCACTTCATCCCCCATACCACAGGCATGCGATTTGAGCAGGTTGTATTGCAATTGCTCCACCTGGCTGTCGTCAATCTTTACATTCTGTAAAAAACCAAAACCAGTATTGATCCCGTAATACAATTTGTCCGAATCGTTCATCTTGCCATCAAGGTAATTCCGGCAAATGGTGATCCGCTCGTGTGCATCGAAAGTGATCGAGACCAACTGATCATATTCCAGCAGGTTCTTTACCTGCTGAAAAGTCAGTGGCGTTTTATCCAATGGCAGATAATTATAGCTCATAAGCAGAAGGAAACATTTTTAGCAATCGTCAGAAAATTAAGTAGCATCAAAAGTAACAAAAACCCCTTACTTGCGGGGTATTATTGCTTCCCGTTACCAGATCCTGTCATTTCCATAAGATCTCGTATAACAGCGCCCGCAGCTACACAGCCAAATATAGCCGGCATATAAGAAATGGTACCAATGATGGATTTTTTGGGATAAGCTTTCTCAGTTTCGATAATACGCGACTGGTCAGCCTCCTCCGGGCTGAACACCACTTTAAGCCCTTTGCGTATATTCAGCTTGCGCAGGTATTTGCGCACATATCTGGCTAAGTTACACTGGTAGGTTTTCGAGATATCAGTTACCACTACCCGCGATGGGTCTATCTTACCCCCCGCACCCAGCGAACTTACGATCGGTATCTTCCTGTCAAAACAGGCTTTAATAAGAAACACCTTGCTGCTGAGTGTATCAATACAATCCACCACATAATCAAAATTACCCCTGTCCAGCAGATCCGACGTTTTATTATCCTTCAGAAAATCATTTATACAGGTCAGATCAAGTTCCGGGTTAATGTCTTTCAACCTTTCCGCCATCACATCTACCTTTGGCCGCTGCGCCGTGCTATGCAGAGCCGGTATCTGCCGGTTACAGTTACTCAGGTCAACCGTATCGCCATCAGCAATGGTCATCTTACCAACACCTGAACGCGCAATCATTTCAGCGCAAATGCCGCCTACACCACCCAGCCCCACTACCAGCACGTTCTTCCCCATCAACCCTTCAACCTTTTCATCGCCCAGCAGCAACTGGCTGCGGCTCATCCAATATGGAATCATGTTGTATTGCTTTTAAGTCAAACAGGAAGACGCCCTCTTTTAACAGCCACTCCTTCCCCTTTTCATCTTACATTTGGAGTGCAAAAATCACAACATGAACGTAAACCGCAAAAAAATATTAAGTACCCTTGCTGTGTTGCTTCTCATCTTCATTTCCACGCAGGCACAAACCGTTAAACTGCTCACATCGGGCACCAAAACATCCATGCGCGGGCTCAGCGTCGTAGATGATAAAACGATATGGGTAAGCGGCAGTAATGGCACCGTTGGCCGCTCGCTCGACAGTGGCAATACCTGGAAGTGGATGAAGATAAAAGGATTCGACAGTACCGATTTCCGTGATATAGAAGCTTTTGACGCCACTACTGCCGTCATCATGGGTATTGCTTCTCCCGCCCGCATCCTGCGCACCGTAGATGGTGGCGATACATGGAAGCTGGTCTACGAAAACAATAATAAAGCAATGTTTCTCGACGCAATGGAATTCTGGAATACAGAAAGCGGGATCGTTATCGGCGACCCCATTGATAATAAGTTCTTTATTGCCCGCACTTTCGACGGTGGCACCACCTGGCAGAATATTCCCCCGCAGAACTACCCCGTGGCCGATAGCGGCGAAGCCTGTTTTGCCAGTAGTGGTACCAATATCCGCAAGCTCGACCGCGACGAGGCCTGCTTTATCACCGGCGGGTTACGTTCGCGCCTTTTCATACGAGATAAAAAGATCGACCTCCCTGTCATACAGGGTACGGAAAGTACAGGCGCCAATTCAGTTGCAGTAAAGAACAAGAAAACGCTGATGGTAGTAGGTGGCGATTTTACCACTAAAGACAGTACGCAAAAGAATTGTTTCTTCACTGCTGATGCAGGTAAAACATGGCAGGCCCCAACCATAGCACCGCATGGCTACCGCAGTTGCGTAGAGTACATAGAGGGTAAAAAATGGATATCCTGCGGACTCAATGGTGTTGATATAACAAAGGATGATGGTAAAACCTGGACATGGATCTCCCGCGATAGTTATCATGTTTGCCGTAAGGCCAAAGATGGCAAGGCCGTTTTCTTTGCCGGTGGCGGTGGCCGCATCGGTAAATTGATTCTACCATAAAATACCGGGCAATGATCAGACTTTCTTTTCTTTTTATACTGCTCAGCAGTAGTCAGTACACAGCCGCACAGCAAGACAGAATCAGTACGATACTCAACAGCAGTATCCGGATACCGCTGTATGAACCAACAGCCAGCAAAGCAACACATACAGTAACCATACCCTGCAGCTATGGCCAGGCTGATCTGCAGTTGCCTGGCTCAGCTCCGGATTTTCTTAACACACAGGTACTCTATATCGACCTGGTCTATACCGATCACCCCACACAAAATGATCTCAGGACCCTCAATACAAGAAGACTAACGGCACTGTTCCACCACTATCCTGCACTCGCAGACCCCGCTATTACATGGCGCGTACTGCGCCAGACCAACGGCGCCGGAAAGGAGGATGCTATTCTCCTGTTTCACGGGTTCGTTATCCATTACCGTGCCCCGCAAACAAAAGCCATAATGGCAGCAGACATCGAGGCTTTAAAAACCCTGCTCAAACCCCTACCCACCGTAGACCCGAAAAAACGCAGGGGCTTTGTATCCGCCGACACTACACACCTGCGCGAACAATACGAAATAGAAGAATATACCCACGTACAAAAACTTCCCGTACCCGACGCACTCCGCTATCTCGGTATAGACGAAAGAGAAAAATACCTCTATAAGGGGTATGATTCACTGTTTGTTTATGAGAAACCCCTCGACGACAGCAGCACCGCAAAGACCACCCTCCGCCCACCGGAAGATTCAACCGTGCTCAAAGTACTCAACCGCATGCCATGGCAGCAGATGCTGGTAGTAGCCGACGTTACAGCCAGTATGTATCCCTATATAGGCCAGCTCATGTTCTGGCTCAGGCTGCACGAAGACGATCGCCGCATTCACCAGTTTGTATTCTTCAACGATGGCGACCAGAAAGACGAAGATGATAAAGTTCTCGGACGGGCCGGCGGTATTTACCAAACGGGATCTTCCGTCTATGATGTTGTGGAAAAACTGGTATATACAACCATGAGTAACGGCAGCGGCGGTGCTATTCCTGAAAACAATATAGAAGCGCTCACGGCAGGGCTTTCATCCTGCAGCAGTTGTAATGATGTGGTTATGATTGCAGACAACTGGTCGCCCGTTAGAGACCTCGCCCTGCTCAGCAATATCCGCCGCCCTGTTCATATCATTCTCTGCGGCGTAAAAGACATCATCCAGCCCGATTACCTCACCATCGCCTGGCGCACGGGCGGATCGGTACACTTTGGCGAACAGGATATCAACGATTTTACCAGGTATAAAGAAGGCGATAGCATCAACCTCCTGGAACAGGATTATACAATCCGTAAGGGCCGGTTCGTAAAAAAATAGCCCCGGTCTTTAACCGTGGCTATCGTATGCACCTGCTCAGCCATATCCAGCGCCTCACGAATAAATATCGCGGAAATCTGTGAATCATCAACTCTCCCCTTTCGTGGGAATAATATAAAGCGGCACGGTAGTATGCCTAAGTACCTTCTCTGCAGCACTGCCTAAAACAATTGCTTCCAGCCATTTACGGCTGTGCGAGCCCATCACAATAATATCAGCTTTTAGTTCTTTAGCGGTATCCAGTATGGTATCTGCCACATCGCCCTCCCTTACAAGGGTTTGTATTCCAGTATCCCCCAGGTACCATTTCGATTTGTCAAGAAATTCAAGCGACGATTTTTTGAGCCCCTCCATTACATCCGTCTGTACAAAGTCCGTATCAATATAACCACCAAAACCCATTACCGGGCCGTATGCCACGGAAGAATAATACACAGGGTCTGTAATAACATGAAACAGCACAACCTGTGCGTCCATCGCTTTAGCCAGTGCATAGCCTGCTTCAGCTACCCTTTGTGCAGTCGGGTCGTAATCCAGCGCAATAAGTACTTTTGTCATAATCGTTCATTTTACTGTTATCAGTTCTTTTCTCGTGTGCACCAGTAGATTTTGACGGGGTACTAAGGTCAGACATACATAAACAAGCAAATATCAGACCACCATTATTTCCAGAAGGCAACAGCCACAGCAGCAATCACAAGAGCAAAACTTACTCCATAACGCCATTGAAAAGGTTCCTTAAGATACAACACAGCAAAAACAGTAAAAACCAGCAAGGTGATCACTTCCTGCAGAATCTTGAGCTGGAAACCACTCATATTACCGGCATAGCCAATACGGTTGGCAGGTACCATAAGGCAGTATTCAAAAAAAGCAATACCCCAACTGATGAGGATCGCCTTCCATAAAGGCATGCCCCCGCTTTTGAGGTGGCCATACCAGGCAAAGGTCATAAAGATGTTAGACGCCAGCAGAAGTATAATTGTACGCATAATATAAAAGATAACCCCTTTGCCGCTTTCGCTGCAAAGGGGCCTATAAAGAAAGAAATTATCAATGCTGCATCAGTATCCCTGCAATGGAAGCAGAAAGATAGGAAGCCAGTGTACCGCAAAGCAGCGCCTTCATACCCAGCCTCGCAAGGTCTGCCCTTCTTTCGGGCGCCAGCTCGCCAATACCACCAATCTGCATACCCACCGAACTGAAGTTGGCAAAGCCGCAGATCGCAAAGCTCGCAATCATGATGCCCTTTTCAGTAATGGGCTTCAGGCCATGGTGCGTCATATTATCAAATGCCACAAACTCATTGATCGTCAGCTTCTGCCCCATCAGCGTGGCCACAGTATTTACGTCTTCAGCAGGCACACCCATACTCCACGCAAAAGGATAAAACAGTTTACCAAATATCCAGTCAAGCGTCAGCGGAAAATCGAGGTGCATAGCTACACCCAGTTTACCCAGCAGGAAGTTTACCAGTGCGATCAGGCCGATAAACCCGATCAGCATCGCAATTACATTGACTGATATTTTCATACCATCGCTCGCCCCGTGGCTTATTGCATCTATAATGTTTCGGTAAGGCGTCTTAACCTCCAGCTTTACCTTACCCATGGTCTGGCTTTCTTCCGTTTCCGGCCACACGATCTTGCTGATCACCAGCGCCCCCGGTGCCGCCATTATACTGGCAGCAAGCAGGTATTCAGCCTTGGCGCCAAAGCTCACATACACCACCAGTATACCACCAGCAATACAGGCCAGGCTACCGCTCATACTGGCCAGAAGCTCACTCATCGTCATAGTACGCAGGTAAGGGCGTATCATCACCTGTGCCTCCACCTGGCCAACAAAAGCACTCGCCACATTGCTCAATGCCTCAGCACCGCTTACCCGCATGATCCAGTTCATTGCCTTTGCAATGATAGACACCAGGAACTGCATAACGCCAAAATGATAGAATATAGCCACCAGCACACAAACAAGGATAATCGTAGCCAGTACACTGAAACCAAAGATGAATGCTCCGGGCGTACCATAAGCCACAGCGCCACCCGCATGATTATCCGTCATCAACCCGCCATATACAAATGCAGCACCCTCCTTGGCAAAGGCTTCAATATGCGTCATCTGGTTACCCAGCCACTGGAAAATAGAAGTAACAAACTTCACTTTCAGAATCAAAACTGCCAGTACAATCTGCAACAGCAAACCACTGATCACCAACCTGTAATTGATCCTCTTTTTATTGTTCGATACCAGCCAGGCTACCCCTAAGATCAGCACAATACCGATTATTCCCTGAAATTGTTGCATAAGCAGTTTTGATTTTAACGTGGAAGATAAAACCTTTATCCTAATCAAAAAAAGGAGGCCCCGAAATGTTAAAAACTGGTTTATAAGAAGACCCGCAGTCAGTGAATGGCAGGCAACACACAGTAGCACAAACAGTACCCTGCAGGCCCTTTTACGGCAAGCAGAAGCATAATAACAGTAAGGTTACCCCACAGATAACCCACTGATAACCCACTGTTGCCATACTCCAACACCCTACTCCGGCCAGCCGGTACTATTTAACCAGATGCTTCCGCTGGGCAGTGTACAGAATAATAAAAAGGATCGGAAAAATGAGCATGATACCGGTGAGATTAGCATAAAAACCAGCGCCGATAAAGATAATAATGCTCAGTATCGGCAGCAGTTCGCCCACCAGCCATAGAATATATCCCTGCTTTTTGAGCTGGCGCATCTGTATAGCTCCGTATATACAGAGTAAAGTAGCTACCAGGCCCAGGATAAACATCGGCACCCTGTTCTCGTATGCTTTTTCCAGCATAGCAATCATATCAGGTCCGAAGAAGTTTTTAGCAAATTTAGGTACATCAGCGTCCTTGAATTTTTCACTGGCAGTAATGGCATCATCCAGTTTTTTCCTGCCGCCGAAAAAATTGCTCAGGTTGGAGTACAGTTCAACCGCACACCAGATCAGTGTGAGTATAGTAAGCACATTGATACCTGTTGGCAACTTAGGTTTACCCGATGCGGTAAAAGAAGAAGAATCCTGGTAATTATTTTCGCTCATAATATTGGTTTTGTGATGCCAAATTAAACAGTTCGGTGCCAAAATCAAAATCATTCATCACATTTCGGGAAATACATTCCTGCTCCCCCGGCACAAAACAGCACTATCCCCGTTACTCCTTTACCTTTGCACCTTCAGTATGATACCCCACCGTTTTACCATACATAAACAAACCCTTTGGTTGAGCCCCGACCGTTGCCTCTTCTGGGAGGAAGCGGGTGCATTGGTCATCTCCGATGCCCACCTCGGCAAAAGCGGGCATTTCCGTAAATCGGGTATTGCAGTACCGCAGGGCGCCTTTAAAGAAGATATGCAACGGCTCGTAACACAGGTACAGTTCTTCAAACCCCGGCAGGTACTCTTTACCGGCGACCTTTTCCATAGCCGCGACAACAGCGAACACCAGCTTTTCCTCAAATGGCGGCACAACTTCCCCTCCCTCAAAATGCTCCTCATCAAAGGTAATCACGATATACTGGAAAAACAATGGTACGAACAATGTGCAATTCAACTCGTAGAAAACCAGCACACACATGAAGGATTTTCTTTTGTACACGACATCAACGATCACAAATACACTACAGGAAAAGAATACGTGTTCAGCGGGCATATTCATCCCGGCATACTATTAAACGGGCAGGGCCGCCAGTCCCTGCGCCTCCCCTGCTTTTATTTTGGCAAAAAATATGCAGTACTCCCGGCCTTTGGCAGGTTTACCGGCACACATCTCATACAGCCCGTAAAATCAGAAACCGTTTTTGCCATCCTCCCCGCCGACAGGCGGCACCCTCAGCCGGCTACCCTTCTTCCGCTTTACGGCTGAGTATCCGGCATATTCACTTTTCGCTTACGACCGTAACGGAACCATATATAAAAAGGAATGCCCGTAGCCGTTAGTGCAATACCAAATAACGAATTGATGATATGCGTTTTACCCTGGCGGTAACTTTCAATATCGTTATACAAAGTAACAACAAGATAAAAGCCCGTGCACAACAGGGCGATGATCGGTATATAAGGATAACCCCATACCCTGTAAGGCCGTGGCGCATCCGGCATCTTACGCCGCAGGATAAATACCCCGGCCACCAGCAACAGGTTAAACAGCCAGGTTACAAATATATACATATCCGCAAGGATGTAAAACGAACCGCTGAACACCATTACCACCATCCATGCCAGGTGCAGCAGCATCGCATTCCCCGGCGTCTGAAAACGCGGATGCACCTTACCCGCAAACGAAAAGAATTCCCCGGCCCTCGCCATCGCAAAAGTCATACGGGGTGGCGCTAATATACTGGCATTCGTTACCCCCAGCACCGAAAGGCAGATCAGCAGGGCAATGATACCCCCACCCGTTTTACCAAAAGCCTTTTCAGCAGCAGAAGCAGCCACCAGTTTGCTCTGCGCCATGGTCTCTACCGGCAGCAAATCAATCATAGCGATCGTAATAAGCAGGTAAACGATAATACAGGTAAGCAATCCCAGGAAAAGACTGCGTGGAATATTCCGTTGCGGCGACCGTATCTCTCCCGCAATATTAATCATCGTACCCCAGCCATCGTAAGCTTGCAGCGCACCATTACAGGCGGCCACCATAGCCAGTACCAACGCAATACCCGATGGCTGAAACATACTACCCGCCGACGTAAAATGAGCTGCCGATCCCTGGTTGGAAAAAAACAACCCACCCATCAGCAGTACTATGGCCAATACTTTGGCCGCGGTAAAAACAACCTGCAATGCACCGCTCTTGCGCGTACTCCGGTAGCTCACCGCCGTAAGAATCACCAGCAGCAATATGGTCATCAGCTTTACACCAATATTTTCAAGCGGGAGTATATCCCCAATGAAGGGTACGTGCAGCACAACCGATTGTTCCATAACAGGCGTAAACCTCGGCAGGGTAAAAAAGTACTCCATATACTGCGAGCAGATAAAAGCAATACCCGCCGTACCCGCCGTATTGATCACAGCAAAATTCGCCCACCCGTAAAGATAAGCCCAGAACCCCCCATACATTTTCTGCATAAAAAAATACTGCCCGCCCGTTTCAGGCAGCATGGCACCAGCCTCAGC
>CAZPXP010000057.1:0-19856 GCA_964590975.1 uncultured Ferruginibacter sp.
ACTTTAAAGCAAAGAACTATTTTTGCACTTATTCACACTTTTGAGATATGCTATAAACAGATCACTGTTCTCGATAAAAAAACTGACGTCGCTATGGGAAAAACAGCTCAAATCGGCTGAGGTCTGTCACCTGTTGATCTACATCCATCTGAGCAAAATCAGGATTAATCGTCAAGTCCAAGTCAATGGAGAGGGTAACGGCAACTTTAGTATCCAGACCGTCATTACCTATGTTTACCTCCTTATTATTCCCGTGGAAATCTTTATTGATCCCTGCCAGTACATAAGGAATAAGTGAAAAGCTTACCCTGTCGCAGGGGGCGGTTTCGCCCAGAATAGCTTGCCCGTGAAATTAATATCGTACAACAGCAAATTCCGATTGATGGGCCATCCAGGAACTGGTTTCATTAGCAGAGAATTACTCCTTAGAAAATTAATATGCCACAATTGCTGTATTGCTGAAGTAAGCTTATAACGAAGCGACTTAAATGGGATTACCATTTCTAGCGTCCAGCGGTCAAGAATTCTTTTTACCGCGGCAAGCCACTTATTATCCCAGTCTCTATTCACCTCTAATCCATTATAGATTTGTCCTTCCTTCAAAACTCCATACGGCCCAACGGTAAAGTAAAGCCCGTTCAGGTGGTCGCCAAACGGGTCAAGATTAACGGTGAAAAGATCAGACATACCATCAAGCAAGTCCCTCTTGAGCGTCTGTACTGTATACCTTTGTGGCTGAAAACAGGTAGCTTCTATATAAAGATAATTATCATCAAAACAGAGTCGTATTTCAGTCTGCTGTCTCGCTAGGGAAGTATGATAAGGAAAATGCTCTGCAAAGTGGTTAGCCTTAATTAGTTTTTGCCATTCCATCTCATCCAGCATACCATCAACATGTATAGGAGTAATTGTGCGAGATATGGTCAAATCCTTAGGATACCCCAAGATTGGATTCTTTTGAGCCATGATAGTAAAGCAATAGATCAGCGATAAGGCAACTCCCCATAAAGCAATTAGGCCTCTCATCCTATAAAAATAAAGCTTTCCGAGAATCTGTAAGGTGTCAAAAAAAATTCTTTATTAAGGAAACCTTAACATTTGAAATACAACTTGTGGCACTTGTTTTGCGTTTATATATTCAAAGACATTAAAATAAATTTTTTCTCATAAGCAGTTAGTTTTGGTAAGCGGCCCCGGTTTCCACCGGGGCTTATTTTTTATCTATCTTTCATATATTGAACTATACCTCTAAGGTTATACCTTTACACTTCTAAAAGCAGTGATCTTTGTCATGAGATTGTCATCAAAGGCCAGTTTAAAATAAAACGGAAGATATTGTCCACAAACACTTCAGAAAGGAAGACTTTTTTTCAGCGCATAAGTCGCCGTTCCGTTGAGGAACCTGCGGAAATGAGTTTTATTGACCACCTTGAAGCCTTGCGCTGGCATATTGTACGTGCCGCTATTGCCATACTTCTTGCTGCCGTGGTCATTTTCGTATGTATAGATTGGGTTTTTGACAATGTCATAATGGCACCTGTCAATAAAGATTTTGTCAGTTATACAGGTCTTTGTAATCTTAGCCACTGGCTTCATATTGGCGATGCGCTTTGTATGCCACCCGTGCAGATTAACTACCAGTCTAATGTGGTGTCTGGCCTTTTCTCAACCGCAATCAACGTAGCTATTATTGGAGGCATTATTGTAGCATTCCCTTATCTTTTCTGGGAGCTTTGGCGTTTTATCAAACCCGCTCTTTCACCTAAAGAAGTAAAATATGCACGGGGAAGCATTTTTTGGGTATCGTTCTGCTTTTTTACAGGCGTAGCCTTCGGGTACTTCCTTCTGGCACCCTTTACTTTTAACTTTTTAGCCACTTTTACCATTGGCAAGAAAGTGGTCATTGAATATAAACCCACAATCGACGATTATACCGAAACCCTTACCAACTTATTACTAGGCTGTGGTTTAGCCTTCGAGCTGCCCGTGCTGGCCTATGTTCTCGCAAAAATCGGTGTCATTAGTGCCAATTTCCTCAAAAAATATTTTAAATACGCAGTAGTCGTTATCCTGATAGTAGCTGCCGTTATTACACCCTCACCCGACTGGACTAGTCAGTTTATTGTAGCCGTTCCTCTGTTTTTGTTGTACTGGATCAGTATTATAATCACTGCAAGAGTTGATAAGAAGCGTGGGGAAAAAGATAAGAAAGAATGGAGTTAACTATATCAGATTACATATCCCCTCCCAACCGTTTATTTGCGTACCTTTACATTGGTTTACTATAACTAATTGTTTTGCCATGCAAGTTTTTAATTTCAGCCTGCCTGTCGCCATTGGTTGCGATCATGCCGGTTACGACTATAAAGAAGACCTGATTTCCTTCCTCGAAGGTAAAGGAATTGCTTTCAAAGACTTTGGCACATATAACAAAGATTCGGTAGATTACCCCGACTTTGCCCACCCAGTAGCCGTCGCAGTAGAGAATAGGAAAGCCGCTTTTGGTATACTACTCTGTGGCAGTGCCAATGGCGTAGCCATTACTGCCAATAAACATCAAGGCATCAGGGCAGCGATTTGTTGGGGTGAGGAACTGGCTCAACTAGCCCGGCAACACAATGATGCCAATATCATTTGTATTCCCGCCCGCTTTGTACGCGAAGGCGATGCGGAGAAGATGGTAGATCTTTTCATGAGCACTCCCTTCGAGGGAGGACGTCACCAGAACAGGATCAATAAAATTAGCGTCTGATCTACCGCACATCAAAAAATCACCTTTAGCGCGCTCTATTTACCGATATTGGGTAAAATTATTTTACTATGTATAGATTTGTTTTGGCTATCATATTGCTTTGGGGCTGTATCGTAAGCACATTTGCACAGAAGATGGATGATGCAACCCGTTTTGCATCTACGATAACTGTTACTGACCTGCAGCGCCATCTTAGTATTATTGCCAGCGACGAAATGCAGGGCCGGGAAACAGGTACTGAGGGCCAGCGCAAGGCCGCTGAATACATTGAAGGGCAGTTTAAGCATATTGGCTTGAATCCTACTGCGCAACTGGGCGGATATCAACAATTGTATCCATTATACCGCGATTCATTGCTGTCTTCTTTCTTAAAGATTGGCGACAAAGGACTTGTGTTGGGAACAGATTACATCTTTGCCCTCAACAATACCTACACCAATATGGCAAAGGGTAAAATGATCGTATATGTTGGCTACGGAATAAGTACCCCTACCTATGATGATTACGCTGGCAAAGACGTTAAGGGTAAAGTCGTACTGCTTTTCCTTGGAGAACCTAAGACAAACGGGATTTATCTTGCCACAAGCAAATCACGTCCTTCAGAATGGACTTTCCCCGGCTTGGAGCTCAAACTACAGACAGCAAAACAAAAAGGCGCTATCGCTGCTCTTATCATCAGCCCAACCCTCGAATCTTTCAGCCCACGCAACATAGCATCAGCTCAAAAAACCAATCTTTATTACCCACGAACTGACAGTAAGCCCACTGTAAATGGTGTTTCATTATCACATAACGCTGGGCGCAATCTTATAGGTACAGTATTATTCGATAGTCTTATTAAAAAAGCAAAAGCTTCTGAACGACTTGATGAAATAACGGTTGCCCCCAGCAAAACTAAAGTAGTACTTGATATTAATAAAGACCGCCAGCAAGTAGATGCCAGCAATGTAATCGGGGTGATTGAAGGAACAGACAAAAAAGATGAGTTTGTCTTCCTTACAGGACACTACGACCACCTTGGTATGCGGGATGGCAAAATCTACTATGGTGCAGACGACGACGGCAGTGGCACCTGTGCTGTGCTTGAAATGGCAGAAGCTTTCGCCAAGGCTAAAGCCGAAGGAAAAGGGCCAAGGCGCACCATTGTATTTATGACCGTAAGTGGTGAGGAGAAAGGGCTGTGGGGCAGCGAGTACTATTGTGACAATCCTGTTTTCCCACTGGATAAGACTACAGTAGACCTCAACACAGACATGGTAGGTCGTATAGACCCCAACCGCAAATACGGAGATAGTATGAATTATGTGTACGTTATCGGGCACGATAAGCTCAGTAGCGACCTTCCACTCATTAACGAGGGAGTGAATAGACAATATACCAAATTGGAATTGGATTATAAATACGACGATCCGAAAGACCCCGAAAGGATCTACTACCGCAGCGATCACTATAATTTCGCAAGAAAAGGGGTGCCCATATTGTTCTTCTTTAATGGTGTACACCGCGATTACCATAGACCAACAGATACAATAGACAAGATCAACTGGAGTTTATATGAAAAAAGAGTACAAATGATCTTTTATACCGCTTGGGAGATGGCCAACCGCGATGAAATGCTGAAAAGAGACATTCCACTTCCCGAGTTGACAAGATAAATCGCTAATAGTAAAATCATAAAAAGAGGGTGCTTCAAACGGATTGAAGCGCCCTCTTTATGTGAATGCTCCGATACTCCAGGTGATCAATATGCGTAGTTATCCTTGCTCAATACAGACAGTTGTTTAAACTATTCAAAAGCTCTGACAAATACAAAAGAGAAAACCCCAGGCGAATGCCTGGGGTTTACATATAACTAACACCTTTTTACAGGTGAAGATTATCGTGCAATAGTAGTGGTAAAGTTACCAAATGAACCTGCCGCAACAGTCACCCTGTAAGCAAGGCTGAATGTATTATCGCAGGAAGAGAAAGTTCCGTTACCAACACCGGTGATAGTAGCAGCGCCATAAGTAGGATCAGTGTACAGGAACTGAGCTGGGATAGTAGTAGTAAATGCAGCCGGGTTAGTCCAGTCCAAGTTTACACGAATAGCAGGGCCACCTACATCCCAAACATTGGTCATCATAACATACCCAGTAGTAGCTGTCAGTACAGTTGGACTACTTACTGCAAGTGAGTAAGGCCCGTATGTAGGACTCCCGGTTTGGATATCGTAGCACTTAGTATACGTACCAGCGAAAGCTGGCAGGCTAACTGTGCAATATTTGGTCATAATGAGGTTATAAGTATCATTAAAAGTACCAACAGCAACATCACCGCCAGTAATTTTAAAAGTCAGTGTATCCCTTCTGGTACCAGGGAAACCGGCGAATATACCTTTTACAGCGATGGAATCCAGCGCTTTTCCTGCAGGGATAACAACTGTGTTGCCTCCGGGAATACTGTATTGAGCAGCACCTGCTCCTGTAGGAGAAGTTACAGAGAACGTAACTTTACGGTCTGAAGTAGATACCGTAGAAATACCTACGGGAACTTTAAAAACCGAAGCTGGATCATTTTGTACATAATATGCGCCCGTTGTATTGTTGGCAAAATGTGCCACAGACGGCGGAACGATCACACCCGAAATGTTATCGTTTTTATCGCAACCGGCAAACATGACCATGGCCGTAGCACCCACAATCATTACTTTATACAGTCTGTTCATAATAATTTATTTTTTAGCATTTAGAATTATTAATAACCGGGGTTTTGTACCATGTTACGGTTACCCAGCATTTCCGCCTGTGGAATAGGCATTGTAAAACGGAAACTTGTACTCAGGAGATTTTGCCAGTTGGGGCTGTCCACATCAGTAGCATTTCTGTTAACATCAAGCCCTTTCCTTTTTAGGTCAAACAAACGGAAACCTTCAAAGCAAAGTTCTTTGTAACGCTCAGTCATTACTGCTGCAACAAGAGACGCTTTGTCAGCAAAAGTTTGATTAACATAACCACTGATACGGTTGGTACGCAGAGTATTCAAGTCATTACCCCCAGCAGTAAGGTTTGAAGCTCCATCCAGTTCAGCATAGGCTTCAGCACGGATGAGGTACATTTCCGCAATCCTGATTGCTTTAAGGTCATTGATACGTGCGCCAGCAGCAGAAGTATAATGTTTGTATACTACCCTCTTACCTCCCGCAGTAGCAATAAATGTATTACGTCGAACGTCAGCGGCAACATACTGAGCTACCAGTTTATCAGAAGGGCTGAAATAAACCTGGTTAGTAGAAGTAGTAAATGAAGCACCGATAGACTGACCACCACGACGGAAGCGAAGCAGAACTTCACTACCCGATGCATCCGTCCAGATATTAGCATAATCTGTGCCTGAGGTCAGTGGCCTTACTGCCGAATTGATTACAATAGTAGCATTGTCACGTGCACCAGCCCAGTCTCCCTTATAAAGGGCAACCCTTGCCTGCAACGCAACAACAGTAAGCTGATTGATCGTTTTGTCATCGTAAGTCGCTGCGGTAGGAGCAGTCAATAATGCCTTCGCATCAGCCAGATCTTTGTCAATCTGGGCAACAACTTCACCAGATTTATTACGTGCGGGAGCACCCAGCAGCTCATCAACGAGTACAACAGGCACCCCGAATGCATCATTAGGATCATATTTCTTAGCATAACGCTGAATCAGTTCAAAGAAGCCATAAGCCCTCAGTGCCAGTAATTGTCCACGAATAACAGCTTTACGCGCGTCATCATTGGAGGCTGTTGAAGGAACAGTAGGAATTGCCGCCAGCACGCGGTTAACTTGGTTAATCATAGAGTACATACTCAACCAACCACCAACGGTAGAACCTGAAGTGGTGTTATCAGCAGTGTATTGAAAGCGGAACTCGAACTGACCTGAACCTGCGAAATCAGGTCCAAGCTTTAGCTCGTCAGAAATAACACTATTAATAAAAATGCCATTCTCCCCATCGAAACGGGCATAGGCTGTGTTGAGGCCACGTTGTAGATCATCTACAGTCAGATACGCTTTACTTGCATCAAAAGTATCCGTGGGCAGCAGGTCCAGGTTCTTTTTACACCCTGTACCCAACATCGTTGCTACTGCTATTAAAAATACTATTTTTATTTTTTTCATTGTCTTACGTATTAGTTGGATTAGAAGGTAACGTCGAAACCGGCAGTAATGGCACGTGGGTTCGGGAATTCAGACAGAGAGATGTTGTTATCATCCTCTGGATCGTATCCTTTCCATTTGGTCCAAACCGCGAGATTCTGTCCTGCAACATAGAAACGAACGTTATTAATTTTAAGTCTTGATGTAACCTGCGTAGGCAATGTATAAGATAAAGTTACATTCCTTAAACGCAGGAAAGAAGCATCCTGGATATATTTAGACGTAAAATTGTTCTGATACAGCGGGCTCTGAACCCTGGTCACATCACCTGGTTTTTTCCAGTAATCCAACGATCTTGCCTGGTTAAAACCTTGCAGAAGGAACCCACCTGGATTTTCTACGAAGAATTCAAGATTGTTCACCCTTGTAGTTCCATATTGATAGCTGAACAGTACACTAAGGTCAAATCCTTTATAAGTAAGCTGAGTATTGAAACCACCGGTATGCGGTGCATAAAAAGTACCCCATTTCTGAACTTTACTAGGTTGACTGTAAACATCAGTGACGTTGCCGTTAGCATCATAATACAAAGGTTTACCTGTTGCAGCATCTACACCAGCCCATCCTTGTTCAAGGTGTGAACCAAGGGGCAGACCTTTGGTAATCCTGCTGGTACCCAATTCAAAGTTGGCAATGTTGCCGAGGTCAAGAACTTCATTCTTATTGTATGCAGCTGCAATACCAACTACCCATTTGAAATCTTTAGTACGTACTACTTCACCCTTTATATTTACTTCGATACCCTTGTTACCAACGAGACCGGAGTTTACATTAAGAGAGGTAAAGCTGCTCGCTGCAGGAGAAATACTCTGTGTAGCAAACGCCTGATCTGTTCGTTTGTCGTACAGATTGATATCACCGTAAACTCTTTTCTTGAATAAAGAGAAGTCCACACCAATATTAAGTGTTTTAGTATATTCCCAAACAGCTTCTGTGTTACCAGGATTGGTTACAGCAATAGTCTGATTCAAACCTGTAGGGCCACCCACATATATACCTGAAGAATAAGTTTCGAGGTAACCGAAATAACCATAAGGGAAGTTTTCAGCATTTGCTGAGCGACCATAGCTCACCCTTAGGCGAAGTTGGTCGATATTCTTTGAATTAGCCAGAAATTTTTCCTGAGACATTTCCCATATTGCATCCGCAGCGTAGAAGCCTTGCCAGCGATTCTTTTCAGGAAGCTGAGAAGAACCATCCTGGCGATAAGATACGTTAACAGTATACTTTTTGTCGAAAGAATACCTCGCTGAGCCACCATAAGACTCAAGTGCCCTGCGTGATCTTGAACCACTTACTACAGGATAGTAATCAACCGCATTACCAGTATTAACAGTACCTACACTTGCAAAAGTGTTAGGACGGCGTGGATCCAGATTGAACCCTTGCTGAGAATTAAACTTATAGAACGTCTGCAGGGTTTCATAGAAACCCGCAACAGTTACTGCATGCTTATCTTTAAAGGTCTTGGCATAAGTAGCGCCAAGACGGCCATTCAACTGAAGAGTACGCTCAAGGCTTTCAACCATATTACCAGTCTTCGTACGTACTGTAGCATTCAATAACCGGTTGAGTACAGTTAATGGAGAATTATATACAGTACCCTGTGTTTCCCTGAAGTCTACTGAACCAAAAGCATTCAGAGTAATGTCTTTGTAAACTTTATAAGAAGCATTTAAACCCATAGTTGCTTTCAACTGATCACTGTAGTTCTTGTTTAGCTCCATTGCATCAATAACATACGGGCCATAAGCAGCAAGACTGCTACCATTGAAATTAACAGCACCAGTTTTGTCTTTCGGAGTGTAGAAAGGCGCAGTAATCCTTGAAGACAGGAATGGGTTTTGCACACTATTCGTAGTAGAACTTTCCTGGAAACTCCTCTTGGCGTATCCTACTGCAGTAGTAACACCTACTGTTATTTTGTCATCACTGTAATCGATGTTGTTATTCAGCGTAATCCTTTTCAGATCTGAGCGCCTGATCACTGCATCTTCTTTATACAGGCCAAGGGCGCTGTAAAAACGGGTCCTGCCTTGACCACCGGAAACACTCAGGTCATAGTTATTAAAACGACCATTCCTGAAGTAGTTGTCATCCCAGTTGTTATTAATGCTGCTTAAGCTGTCCAGCGTCCTGGTAAACTGAGCCTTGCCGGCAGCAGTTTGTGCTGCATAAGCAGCACTTGTGGGAGCATAATAGTAACCAGGCATGTTAATAGTACCACCGGGAGCAACAGGGTTACCGGAAGAGTTAGAGAAAAGCCTTCCTACCTCTTCTTGTGCTTTCAGCAATTCCGCAGAGTTCATCATATCGTAGTTGAACACGGGCTTAAACTTGCGGCCAGCTTGGAAAGAGAAGTTTACCTGCGCCTTACCGCTCTTACCCCTTTTGGTAGTAGCAACAATAACACCGGAAGCACCCCTTGAACCATACTGGGCCGCAGCAACCGCATCTTTCAATACGTCAACAGACTCGAATGTGTTCGGGTTAACACTCTGAAATACACTTGCTTCAACAGGAATACCATCTATAATATACAGCGGTGAGCTTGAACCGATGATAGAGGTAGGGCCCCTCAGGATTACAGATGCAGCACTACCAGGCTGACCACTTCCTGATAAAACAGAAAGACCGGGAGCCTGGCCTTGAAGAATTTGATCGAACGAGCCAACCGGCACGTTGCGGATATTTTCACTGGTTACTTTTGACGAAGCACCACCGTATTCAGCTTTCTTGATCCTGCTGTAACCGGTTACGATAACTTCACCCAGGTTTTTATCATCAGCTTTTAGCACAACGGTAATAGGACCGTTTCCAACATTTACGGTCTGCGATACGTAATTAATTGCAGACACGGTTAAGGTCCTCACTGTAGAGGCGACCTGAAGCGTAAAGCTTCCGTTTTCAGATGTAGTTGTTCCCACAGTACCCCTTGCAACCACAGAAGCTCCATTTACAGGTGCTCCCTTTTCATCTGTTACTTTACCAGTAACGGTTTTTTGGGCAAAAATCTGTAGAAAAACGGCGAAGACTGCGAAAGCAGTCAGCATACATTTTCTCATTTGCGTTTAGATTTTATGAATGTCAAATATAGTTCAGTTTTAAGAAACTGCAATGATGAAGGACAAATTTGGAACCTGCTTCGCTGCTTTTGTATACAAATAAAATTTTTACTTTATATAGCTCTGTCAGGAAGATCATATCTGTGCGGGCCCACCACCAGCCGCTTTGGACGTTTTTTGTGCTGCCATTTGCTTTAACAGCACCGGCAACAGCACAAGGTTGGTTACCGTCGCCACTACCAGTGTGAGCGAAGTGAGCCACCCCAGCGAACGGGTGCCGCCAAAACCAC
Source organism: uncultured Ferruginibacter sp. (assembly GCA_964590975.1). GTDB lineage: Bacteria > Bacteroidota > Bacteroidia > Chitinophagales > Chitinophagaceae > Ferruginibacter. Next base: position 10,284 of record CAZPXP010000057.1, read on the forward strand.
TGAAACAGAAAATCACAAACCCTGCAGTCAGCACCAGCGAAGTATAAACAATACTAAGCCCCGTTTGCCTGATGGAAACCGAAATCGTCCGCATCACATCATTGCCCTGCAACGGCAACTCCTGCTTATAATTGACGAGGAAACGGATAGTAATATCAATGGCAATACCAAGCGCTACACTAAACACCAATACCGTAGAAGGTTTCAGCGGCACCCCTGCCCAGCCCATTACGCCCGCCGTAATAACCAGCGGTACCAGGTTCGGGATAAGCGAACAAACCAGTATCCGGAAAGACCGGAACAGGTAAAGCATACAGAGCGCTATCAGCAAAAAAGCCCACAAGATGCTCTCTTTCAAGCCGTTAATAATAAATTTACTGCCCTCAAGGAAAGTGCTACTCGTGCCGGTCACCGTCACTTTTATCGGTGCAGAAGCTGTATCCTTTACCTCAATGCTGTCAATATTGTTTAATATCCGGTTGGCGTTGCGGCGGATACTGTCCATAATAGGCACCAGATCCTGCGTACCCACATCGGCCATACTCATACTGATGCGAAGGTATTGCTCCGTAGAATCGATAAACGAACCCATCAGTTTTGCAAAGGTCGTATCCTGTGCGGTCATGTTACCCTCGGCTCGCTTTACCTGGAACTCCCGCAAAGATTTATGCAACTCCGCAAAAGGATTACCTAAGCCCGGCAGCGTATAAGCTGAGTCGCCAAGCCCTTGGCTGATACCCTGGTAAGAAAACTTAATGCCGTCAATCACCGAGAGCGGGCGGGCAATATTCTTCTGCTTAGCCAGGAATGAATCTTGGAAATACGCGATCTTTGTGATATCCACCGCCTGCCGCAATATTCCTTTGGGCTTTTTCGTATCCAGCACGATCTCCAGCGGCATTACTCCCTTAAAATTCTTCTCAAAAAACTTAAGATCAGTATAAATCTTATCCGTCTGCGGCAGGTCATCCACAATATACCCCACCGTTTTCAGGCGGAAGATGCCCGCTACCGCACCAGCCAGTAATATAAATGTAGTAACATAAACCACCTTTTTATTGTGCATTACCCAGTACTCAACCTTTAACAGAAATTTGGTTATCAAGGGGTTATCAAGATATTTCGTCTGTCTTTTTCCCGGAACGCGCAGGTAGCTCAGCACCGATGGAAGCAGGATAAACGAGATTATAAAAATGGCCATGATACTGATACCTGCCACCGCACCAAACTCTCGCAGTATCGCACTGCGCGTAAGAGCAAAAACAGCAAAGCCAATAGCCGCCGTAAGGTTACAGAATAAAGTAACCACCCCCATCTTGCTCACCATATCAATAAGGGCCTGGCGTTTATCACCCCCATATAAGTAAGCCGTATGATATTTATTTACAAAATAGATACAGTTCGGTATCCCAATCACCACCACCAGCGGTGGCGTAAGCGCAGTAAGCAGCGTAATCTTATATCCCAGCAGGTATAGCACACCCAGGCTCCATACCACTCCCATCACCACTACCAGCAGCGAAAGCAGCGTAGTGCCCACTGAGCGGAAGAAAAGCAAAAGGATCAGCACGCTCAGTACCAGCGAGCCGATCAGGAAAAACTGCATCTCTTTCTGGATACGGTCCGATACCACCGTACGGATCAGGGGTAGTCCGCTGAGCTGAACCGGCACTGCCGTCCGTTCACTGAAAACCGTGGCAGCCTTTGTGATATCCGAAATAATCCTGGTACGAACAGGCGAGTTAAGCGAGTCCTTATTGATCCTTACCCCCATCAGGTAAGCCTGCGTTGCAGGGTTGTAGAGAATAGATTTATAAAAAGGCAGGTTAAACAACAGGTCACGGGCAGTATCCAGTTGGCCCTGTGTAGTAATACTATCGTCAAATATCCGCACCGGCGTCAGCTTACCCGTCACCCCATCTATTTGCAGGTTCATCGCCATCGGTATACCCAGAATATCAGCAACATTCGGCACCCCTTTCAGATCCCTTTGCAACTGCATATAAGCATCAAATACCGGCTTCTCAAACAGTTTGGGCGTTTGTATCCCCAGTACCAGCATATTCCCGTCATCGCCAAACTTCTCTCTGAAAGCCAGGTAATCCCGGTATTTGGGGTTATCCGTCGGTATAGCCCGCGTAAACTCATAGCTCAGTTTAACCTTGGAAGCAAAATAGCCCATCAGGCCTGTTGCTGCAAATAATAGCACCAACAGCGGTAACCGGTACTGTAAAACGAACTTTCCTAAGCGTTGCCACATGCACACAATGTTTTATTGAAAATGACTGCAAAGAAAACCCTTTTGCCCCGCTTCTCCGCATCCCGGGCACGAAAGATGCGTATTTTTGAAGAACATGAAGCTTTTCTACACGCTTATTTACTGGCTGGCACCCTTTTATGTCACGGCCCAGCTTCCGCCCATCGGCCAGTGGAGAGACCACCTGCCATACAGCAGTACTATTTGTGTAGAGAACACCACGGAGAGGGTCTTTTGCGCCACCCCGTACAGCCTCTTCAGTTACGACCCCGCTACCGGCGACATCGCCAGGCTCAGCCGTACCAATGGGCTGAGCGAAACAGGCATCAGTACCATTAAGTACGATCCTGCCACTCAAACCCTCGTTGTTGCCTATACCAATAGTAATCTCGACCTCATCCATGGCACGCAGATCATCAACATCAGCGACATCAAACGCAAGAACATCAATGGCGATAAAAGCATCTACCACATATACTTCAATAATGCCAGGGCTTACTGCTGCACAGGCTTCGGCATCGTCGTGATCGACCTGGTTAAAAAGCAAATCGCCGACACTTATTACCCCGGCAGCAATGGCACCGTAAAAGTAACCGGGCTGGCAGCAGACAATACCTTTTTTTATGCCGCAACCACCGAAGGCCTGAAAAAAGCCGCCATCACCAACCCCAACCTCAGCGACTATACGCAATGGCAGCCCATAACAGCCCCCGGCCTCAGCAACAATAGTTGCCGCAGCATCCTCTATCACAATAACAACCTTTACCTGCTGAAGCAGGACTCTATCCTCATACAGCAGAACAATGCCTGGCTGCCCTGGTACACAGACCAGTACCATATCGAAAATATACGCAGCAGCAATGAACAGATCCTGCTGAGCGAAACACTGCTCAATGCCGACGGGCGGGTTCTGGTACTGAAATCCGATGGTACCCTGCAACAGGTGATACAATCGCCGGGGAAGATAAAAAAACCGCAGGCAGCCATCCGGCGTGATGGACTGTACTACATCGCCGACAGTTATGGAGGTATGCAGAAAGTCTCTGGCAATACCATAGAGACGATAGCCCCCAACGCTCCTTTTGAGAAAGCCGATGGAGAAATGATGGTACATGCGGGAGCACTCTATATATGCGCAGGTTCCGTTAACGATGCCTGGCAATACACATTTAACCCCAATGGGTTTTATACGTTTAAAGAAGAGCAGTGGACCAGCACCAACCGTTTCTTTTCACCCATACCCGATTCCATATACGACCTCATCACCACAACAGCCGATAGCAAAACCGGCAACCTTTATTTCGGCAGCTATGGTGGTGGCTTGCTCCAGCTCACCCCGCCGGGTCAGCTTAACCTCTTCAAACAAAACTCTGCCCTGCAACCCACCATCGGCGACCCGGGCAGCTACCGGGTGGCAGGCCTCGCCACAGATGCAGGCGGCAATCTCTGGATCAGCAATTACGGCGCACCCGCACCCCTCGTGGTAAAAAAGGCAGATCAAACCTGGCAAACCTTTACCCCACCTTTTCTCCTTACCGAAAATGCCCTGGCGCAGGTAACCATCGACGACCTGGACCAGCTCTGGATCGTTTCCCCCAAGGGCAACGGACTCATCTGCTTTAACCATGGCAGCAGTATCGCCAATACTGCCGACGATCGCTGGCGGTTACTCCGCACTGGCGCTGGCAACGGTAACCTGCCCGATAATGAAGTGTACTGTACAGTAAAAGACAAAGATGGTTTAATCTGGGCTGGCACAGCACATGGCATCGCCGTCATCACCTGTCCCGGCGAAATCTTTGCCGCATCCTGCGAAGCTACTCTGCCCATTGTACGCCAGGGCAGCTTTAATAGCTTTCTTTTTTCTTCCGAAGCCATAAAGGCCATAGCCGTGGATGGCGCCAACCGCAAATGGGTGGGTACAGCCAATGGCGTTTGGCTCATCAGCGCCGACGGGGAAAAAGAACTTGCCCATTTTACGGAAGATAACAGCCCCCTCCTCAGCAACGACATAAAACGAATTGCCATCGATCCGCTGAGCGGCGAAGTATTCTTTGCTACCTTTAAAGGAATATGCAGTTACCGGGGTACAGCTACCGAAGGAGGAGAGACCAACAGTAATGTACTTGTCTTCCCTAATCCTGTACCACCAGGCTATACCGGCACCATTGCCATAAAAGGTTTAGCAAACAATGCCATTGTAAAGATTACAGCACCCGATGGCAGGCTGGTTTACCAAACCCGGGCACAGGGAGGACAAGCTACCTGGAACGGGCGTAACTATAAAGGCATACTGGTAAGCAGTGGTGCATACCTGGTGCTGGTGGCCAATAACAGCAATGCAGAAAAGACCATTGCCAAAATATTTATTACACGCTGAGGCATGACACACAAAACCAGGGGCATCATACTGCGCACAGTAAAATATGGAGAAACCAGTCTCGTGGTAACCGTACTTACCGAACTGTTCGGCATACAATCCTATATCGTTAATGGCGTACGCAGCAGCAAGCCCTCAGCAAAAGCAGCATACTTTCAACCAACGGCCATACTCGACCTCGTCGTTTATCACAATGAACAGAAAAACCTCCAGCGCATTAAAGAGTTTCGCTGGGCCTTTCTCTACCAGCAGGTATTGAGCGATGTAATTAAAAACAGCGTAGCCCTGTACATGGTAGAGTTAATGCAGAAATGCCTTAAGCAACCCGAAAGTAACCCCGGGCTCTATCAGTTCTGCGAGGCCGCATTAACCGAGCTTGATCAATGCAGCAAAACCGTTACCGCCAACTTCGCCCTCTATTTCAGCCTGCACTTCTCTCACTTCCTCGGCTTCAAACCACAGCCCGAGCTGCCCGAAGGCGGTTATGCCGATGAGCAGGAAGAGCTGTATTTCGATCTGCGCGAAGGTGCTTTCACACTAACCCAACCCGATCATCCCAACTTTGCAAGTAACGAAACCGCCCGCTATATCGCCCTGCTGCTGAAAGTAATGCACCCCGAAGAGCTTGAACAGTTTCCATTAAACCATACCATACGCAGAAAAATATTATTCGCCTGCAACGATTTTTATGCCCTGCACATACACGACTTTGGACAGATGAAAACCATGATGGTAATGCAGCAGGTATTCAGCTAAAATGCAGGAAGCCCGGCAGCACTTTTTGTACCACCGGGCTTCCCGTCAAATAACGATCGCCCGATCAGGCCGAAGCTGCAATCATCAATTGGTTTGGTAAGTAATAAGGTCGAGCTCAACAGGAGTACCGCCTCCGCCACTGCAGGGTACATACTTAGGCTGACAAGTTGCGGGCTGGCCCGGAGTACCAAGACAATACCACCATCCCATCGGATTCCAGTTTGCAGGACTACCACAACACTTCCAGCACATTACAGTACCAGTACCATTCGGAGTCAGCAGGGCAACGATTTCGCCATCCTGGAATGCAAGTGTAACCGTCTTTACCTCGGCGTGCGTGGGCTTCAGCGACCCAGACTCTTTATCAAATTCCGTATCAGGCAGAAAAACCCTGTGCGCATTTTCAGCCGCAGCATCCCGCTCTACCCGTTCCGTAGAATATTTGGCAACCCCGTTCGCATCCCACTCCAATGTGAGTTGAATAGACGTAGACGCATCCTCGGGGTTGGGTACAAGAAATTTATACGATTTATCCACCCCATAAAAACGCTGGATATAGTCTCCGGAAGCCTGTTCCACAGACTGTTGCTGAATCGATCCAAATGAAGGAAGTTGGTTTTTCTTACACGAGAAAAACAGGAATGTTACACAGAGTAACAGCAAAAGGTTTGTTTGTTTCATGTTTTAAAAATTAGCGTTAAATAAATAATAGACCGGTAAATCAAGCCATAATCACAAGCATACGTTAGCATACCATGTAGTGGATTATTACCACGAACAGCTTAGATTATTGAATGATCAGGGGAAATGTGTTTTATGCATAAAAGCAGCCTAAAGTTATTTGCAGCAGCGATGCCGGACAGCACAAATGTATAACCGCAGCATTTGATTGTACAGCCGCAGAACATTGAACAGTAAGCGTAACAATAAACCGGTGTTCAGACAGTATAAAACCCTTACCGCACTTCGGTATAACCAGCAAAGTCTTCCTTGCGCCAGGTACCCGGCTAAGTATGGCTGGGCAGAAGCAGTAGTAAATACCACTATAACTGCAAAAACACATAAAACCCCTTTTAACACCTTCATAATTATTTGCTTTCCCCCTGCCCGCTGATGAATGTTGTCCTGAAGCCGGGAAAAGACAACCACCGGCATGTGATTACCCAGGCACTACGTTTAACAGAGTACAACAGTACGGTTAATTGTGTCTGCCAAAAAGGCAGAAAAAGTAGTAACCAACAGTCCCGTTTAAAATAGAGTTGCAGTAATGTTGAAGTGATGTTGAAGTGATGTTGAAGTGATGTTGCAGTATAGTAACCGTATACTAACAATATGGCAGCTTTCTGCATAAACCTACCCGCGAGCCCCACAATACAGACCATCAGCCGGGAGCCGAACTGGTCACCGCATCAACCGCACAACGGCCTTATCTTTGCAAAAAAACGCAGTATGCAGTTCCGCAATTTCAAAATGATCGGCTATGTAGTATACGGCCGCGGCTCCTTTAACCAGCTTGATGAAATCCTTGCACCCAACCGCAGGGGCGACGCCCCGATGGTTTTTCTCGTAGACCACTTTTTTGAAGGCCATCCCCTCGTTAACCGCATCCCGCTCAGGGGAAAAGATAAAGTCATTTTTGTAGACGTCACACACGAACCCAAAACAACCTATGTAGACAGCCTCGCACAGCAGTTAAAAGTAGAACAGGGCACCGTCAGCGGCATCATCGGTATCGGTGGCGGCAGCACGATGGACCTCGCCAAGGCCGTCAGCCTGATGATGACCAACCCCGGCAGCAGCGCCGATTACCAGGGCTGGGATCTGGTAAAACTGCCCGGCGTCTACAAAGCAGGCATCCCCACGCTCAGTGGCACCGGTGCCGAAGTAAGCCGCACCACCGTACTTACCGGCCCCACCCGTAAGTTGGGCATGAACAGCGATTTCACCCCGTTCGACCAGATCATTCTCGACCCCGGGCTCACCGCCGGCGCCCCCGTCAACCAGCGTTTTTATACCGGCATGGATTGCTACATCCACTGCATCGAAAGCCTCGAAGGTACTTTTCTCAACGAGTTCAGTAAGAGCTATGGCGAAAAAGCACTCGAACTATGCCGTAAGGTATTTGTAGAAAAAGACCATTGGGATGCAGAGTCAGACGACCAGCTCATGATGGCATCCTATGCCGGCGGTATGAGCATTGCCTACAGCCAGGTAGGCGTGGCCCACGCCGTAAGCTATGGCCTCAGTTATCTGTTGGGCACCAAACACGGCATTGGCAACTGCATCGTAATGAATCATCTCGAAGAATACTACCCCGCAGGCGTAAAAGAATTTAAGCACATGGTAGAAAAAAACCAGATCGATATTCCCACCGGCATCTGCGCAGGCCTCAGCGAAGAAGACTTCAATAAGATGATCGACGTAAGTCTCGGCATGCGCCCCTTATGGGAAAACGCACTCGGTAAAGACTGGGAGAAGATCATGAGCAGGGAAAAACTGCGTGCCCTCTACGAAAAATTATAATGTAAATAATTTGACCTCATTTTACAAAAAAGTTGGCAGATCGCCAGCTTTTTTGTTGTATTACCACCCGTAACTCATGCACAATACACACGCATCAAAACGCCTTAAAAGCTGTATAATAAACCTGATCAGTTTATCCATATTACAGGATTTTGGATACAAACCAGCCAGTCCCCTTGGCTTAGACGCGGCCCCTGCAGCCCTTCCTTAATACCCGGCTTTCCCCCCGGCCAAACAAACTTAATCCTTCTCACGTTCACAAAACCTATTCTCTTCCCCATAACCCCTAACCCATCCCAATCAGGAGTAACCCTTTCAATCACTCTCCTTAACCAATCTTAACTCCTTAATGTTTTAACCCTTCGCCCCAATCCCTTCAGGAGCAACATTATTGTAATAGACGATCAACCCACTATCTGCTACTTGATTCCCACTACCTCAAAACATTTACTTATTTTTATCCGCACAAATATTATGAGCAAACGCAATTACCTCACTTATATCCTCAATCCGCTGGAACTGCTGCGTACCAAAAAAGTATTGCAGGTAAACCCTACCATACAGCCTGTACGCAAAGAAGAGAAAGAAGTAAAAATATTTGTGTATGATTACGACGCCTTCAACATTACCGAAAAAGAGATAAAAGCCATTAAAGACTGTTTCCCCTATATCCAGAGCCCCAAAACCACCTGGATCAATATAGACGGCCTGCGTAAAACAGACGTGGAAACCATCTGTAACCAGTTCGGCATCCATTATCTCATCACCGAAGACATCCTTAGCCTTGGCCAGCGCCCCAAGATGGATGATATAGACGGGCTGGTCTTCTGCCTGCTCAATATGCTTTATTTCAACGAAGCCCAGTCCACCGTCGAAACCGAGCAGATCAGTATTGTACTCGGCAAGGGCTTCGTCATCAGCTTCCAGGAAGACGCCCACCGCGATGTCTTCAATCCCCTGCGCGACCGGCTGCGCATCAACGGCAGTAAGCTCCGGCAGGGCGGCCCCGACTTTTTGTACTACGCCCTCATCGATATGATCGTAGATAATTACTATGTAGTCATGGAAAAACTGGGAGAGCGCATCGAAGGGCTGGAAGAAGACATTATACGCAACTCCAACAAACGAAGCCTGGCCAGGATCAATATGCTGCGCAAGGAAATGATCGTGCTCAAACGCAGCATCGCCCCCGTAAGGGAACTCGTCAATGGTATCCTCCGCAGCGAAAGCGAGCACATCAACGATAAAACAGAAAAGTATTTTAAAGACATCTACGATCATATCGTACAGGCAAACGACCTCGCAGAGAACTACCGCGATATGATGATGAACTTACAGGACCTCTATCTCAGCAACGTAAACCTGAAGATGAACGAGGTGATGAAGGTAATGACAGTGGTAACCTGCCTGCTGGCCCCCGCTACGGTCATCGGCGGCATTTTCGGGATGAACTTCGAAACCATTCCCATCATCCACAACAAGTACGGCTTCTTTATTGCTGTTTTCTTTATGCTGATGATACCCGTATGTATGATCATCATTTTCAGGCGCCGCGGATGGTTCTGAGCACCACCGTTGGTAAAATATACTACCATAACCTGAAGGAAATTGTATTTTTGCAGTTCCAAACCGATCCAAAGGCTTAATGGCAATAATA
>CAZPXP010000058.1:0-19099 GCA_964590975.1 uncultured Ferruginibacter sp.
CTGTTGTTGAGGTACTGATGTAAAAGCCCCTGCTTTCGTACAGGCCCCACTGGCCACCGGCGTCTTTTACGCGTATGGCCGCCACATGAAAGCCATTGGTAAGTGCAGATATGGGTATGGATGTGCTAAAGGTTGCCGTGGCGCCGGGTGTAACTGTAATGGCTGTACCATTTCCTGCTCCGGGGTCGGTATCTATAAAATATTCTGCTGCTGTTATGGTCTGTGCCAGTGTGCATACGGCAAGGCAAAGTCCAAGCGCAGTTGTTAATAGTAGTCGCTTCATGTTGTCTGCTTTTTGTTTTTGCAGGGAAGGAAGATTAGTTGCTTACCCTTGCTTCTACATTTACCACTACGTTGCCACCGGCAGGTATGGTTGGGTTAATGATGCTCATACTGAAGATGCGGGGGAGGCGGCTGTTGCGGCTGTTGTTCCAGTTGAGGCTACCGGTAAGGTCGTACAGCAGGCCCATGTCTTTACCGTCTGCACCGGCATTGTTGGCAGGTCCTGCAGCTATGGTGAAGTCGGCTGTGCCATTGAGTGATCCCGCGTTTACTGTGGATTGTGCTGCCATCTGCGGGTCCTGGTTTTCGATATTACCACCGCTGTTGATATTGCTGTTCGATGCCCAGGGTGTATTGTCGCCCGCATTGAAGGTGATGTTGTTGTTGAATGTGCTGAAGCTGTTCTGTGATGCGGCGTTTCTTCTTACAAAAATATTATTGGTAAGGGTAAGGAAGCGGCAGTTGTTGGCAAAGCAGTCGCGGCTGCCGCCACCGGGGCCGTACCAGAGGTTATGATCAAACAGGATGCTGCTGGTATTGGTAAAGCCCTGTATGTTGCCGCCGATGCAGCAACCGCTTTCATAAAAGAGATTATTCTGGAAAAGGAAGTTGCTGAAATTATGTACCCCGGGATTGTCGGAGCGTACGGCGCTGTTATTAATAATACAACCTTCGAAAAGATAGCCTGTCCAGCTTCCGGGTGAAACGCTCCCTGAAAAGATAACAGGGGAGGCGCTGTTGTGTATGCGGATAAACCTGAGGTTGTTGATGCCGGAAGTGTTGATGCGGATACCTGTGCCTCCTGTAAGGGTGAGTCCCTGCAATACGCTTCCGCTGGATGCAGTACCGGTAAAGTCTATACCATTTACGCCGCTTACTATAATATCGGTATTGATTACTGCTTCAAAGGGTAGTTGCTTTACGGCAGCCCAGCCGGGGCCGATCACCACCAGTTGTTTATTAGTGAGGTCGAAAGAGGCGTATTGATTGGGGCTGCCATGTACATACACAGTGTCGCCACTGCTGCTGGCATCAACGGCTGCCTGTATGTTGCTGAATTGTGCGATGTTGGCGGGAAAATTGCTGACGGTTCTTACAGTGGCGCCTGCGCAGAGAGAAGAGAAAAGGCCGATGCTGAGTACAAGCTGTTTCATAATGCATTTGTTTTTTTGAAATGTAAAGTTGGCTTATGAAGGGTTGCTGTACAATCGCTAAATGTAGTTATGATTGACAGGGGCAATACAAAAAAAACCGGCTGCACGGTTTGTTATGCCGTGCGCCGGGTTTCTCCTGGCGGAAAAAATGCTTATTGCTGCGGCTGTGCGCAACAGGTAGTTATACTTTACTGATCACGTACTGTTCGGTGGTCTTTACCTCGTTGTTCGCTTCAAAGGTTGTGCTGTTGCCTTTGTTGTCGGTAACTACAAAAGTCAGTTTTACTGATCCGGGTTCGTACACTATAACCTGAAATTTCTTACTGTAACTGGCACTGCTGAACACTTCGCGGTACAGTACTTCCCCGTCTTCATTTTTTACGAGTACGGTTACTTTTTCTGAAGCCTTGTTGTTGATGTTCACCTGGAAGGTGGGCTGATCGCTGGTATTGTTTACCAGTTTTACATCGGCTGTAAGATTGTTGTTGCTGGCTGCTATGGTGGTATTGCTTAATAATACCAAGGCGGCAGCGGCTGTGGCTATTGTTGCCCTGATGTTCTTTGTTGTCATTGTTTTAATTTTTAAAGTTCCAAAATCATTTTTCTACATACGGAGCAAGCATCGGGGGCAGGCAATTGTTGGAGACGCGTCTGAGGCCCTGGACTGGATTTATTTCATTTGACAGTACAAAAGTAACACCTGTATGAACAGTATGCTGACCAGAAATGAGACATAAACAGGATGCCAAAGCAAATATTTGAATCGTGAAGCTCTTTGTGGTATTGGGTTACAGGAAAAATGAAGCATGATGTCCAACGTCAATAAGCGAGCGTGTTAAGGTATTGTTAATGGGTTGTGTACAGCGGGAAAAGCCTATTTAAGCAGTAGGGTAGGAAAAAGTCAGACGATCTTATTCTTCAGGGCGACGGAAACGGCTTCGCCGATAGAGTGTACCTGTAGTTTGTCGTATATGCGTTTTACGTGTGTGTTAACGGTATAATAACTTATGCCCAGTTTATCGGCTACCATCTTATAGCTGTTGCCATCGGCAAGCAGGGTGAGCACTTCTTTTTCTTTTTTGGTGAGTTTATAGTCTTCGTTAAGCGGAGTTTCGGCGGGATGATTAAAGAACTTGATTACGCGGAGGGCTACGCTGGGGGTCATATAGGCGCCACCCTGGTGTACGTCTTCTATGCTTTGTGTAATGGCTTCTATCGGGGCGTTTTTCAGGATATAGCCTTCTGCGCCTGCCTGCAGGGCGGCAAATATCTTATCGGTATTTTCAAAAACGGTTTGCATGATGATCCTGATACCGGGAAACTGCTGCTTGATGAGCCGTACACCGCTGATGCCGTCTACTATCGGCATCTCAATATCCATGAGCACTACGTCTGGTTGTAATACGGCCATGTCTTCCACAACTGTACTGCAATCGGGAAAACATCCAGCGCATTCCATATTGTCGGTGAGCATCAACAAAGCCTGTAAGCTGTCGCGTCTTGCTTTGTTGTCGTCATAAATCACCAGTCGTATCATAGTTGCTAAATTACATTGAGGGGTTTTAATATGTATCCCTAATTGTAGTTACCGGTATGCGGCAAAGGAGTGTAGTGCCTTTGCCCGGGGCACTGTTGATGCTGCATGACCCGTTGAGTTGCAGGCACCGGTTGCTGATATTGTTGAGCCCGTTGCCCCGTTCTACGGTTGCGGGATCAAAGCCCACGCCGTTATCGGTGATGATGATGGACAGGTATTCTGTACCGGTATCGAGTTTGATCAGGGCTTCTGTTGCCTTACTGTACTTTGCCATATTGTTCATTGCTTCCTTTACAATGAGCAGTACATTTTTACGGGCATCCATATTTCTGAGCCTGGTTTCGGTGGTTGGGCCAATCTCGTACCTGCAATTGATGTTACTGGCGGTAAGCAATATACTGCCGTAGTTTTTTATCCTGGCTTCAAGGGATTGGGTTTCTGTTTCCTTCCGGGGTTTCATTGCCCAAACGATATCGCCCATATTCTCCATGAGTTGCTGTGTGTTGTTGGATATCTGTTGCAGCATCTGCCTGGCTTTTGCGGGGTTCTCGTCCAGCAGCTTACCTGCGAGTGAGCTGTAAATGTGCAGGCTGCTGAGGGATGCGCCTACATCGTCGTGCAGATCCTGGCTGATGTTGTTTTTGAGCGCGGCCATTTTTAACCGTTGGGTGATATAGTACCTGTAGATGAGGAATAAGCCGGCGAGCAACAGGATGGCAAGCATGGCAACATAGAGCCTTGTGCTGGCCAGTTCTTTTTTCTGGTTGGCTTCGGCTATTTCGAGCTTGAGCAGCCGGGTTTCGTTATTGGTGCTGATGTTGAGGATGTTTTGTACCTGCCGGGTGTTATTACTGCTGCGGGTACTGTCGAGCACTACCATTGCTGCATAGGTTTGTACGATGCCGTTGTTATCGCCTTCATCCCGGTACACTTGTAAGGCTGTGCTTAAAAATTCTTTTGTAAATAAGGCATTTACCTGTGGCCGCTGTTTGATAAAGGTGAAGCCTGCCTGCAACCATTTACCTGCTTCTGCAATATGACCCCTGCGTTGCTCGCTGAATGCAAGCCCACCATAGCTGATCAGTTCCACATCGATATCGCCTCCTTCTTTCGAGAGCTGAAGGGCTTGTTCATAATGCGCATGACTGCTGTCGTGCATGCCCTGTTTGAGAAATACCTTACCGAGGTTGGTGTTGGCTACGGCCATGCCCCTGAGCCAGCGGATGGCTGTGGCGTATTGCAGGGAAAGGTGGTTATACAATTGGGCGCTGTCGTTCTGGCCCAGTTTTTCGAATGTTTCTGCCAGGTTGCCATAGAGGTGGTGGGGTTTGGCAAGACTGAGGTATTGAGGGGGATAGGGCGGTTGTTTGGCGTAAGGGATGCCTTTATAGAAATAGGGTTTGGCTTTTTCGCCGTTGTTCATGGTCATATAGAACAGCCCGGTCATATTGTAGGCGTCTGCAAGGAGCAGGCTGTCGTTTAATGCGGATGCCACATCAAGGGAACGAAGGGCTGCCTGTAACCCCAATTGCAGGAGCCCGTTGTAATAATATACTTCTGCCTGGCGGCTCAGCAGGTAATAGTTAAAGAGGCTGGGCTTGCGGATGGTATAGATGTCGGAAATTTTATTGAGCCATACCTGTGCGGAGTCGTACTGGTCGAGGTCCATAAACTGGTCGGCAATAAAGAAACAGTTGTTGACACGGTCGTTTTCTTTATTGGTGCTGTTATATGCAGTTCTGGCGGAGTCTATGCTTTTACTGTCGGCGCGCTCCTGTGCGTGCAGCGAAAGCTGTACGAACAGGAACAAAAACAGTAAGCGCCATTTTATCATAGCACTAATGTATTGTATTTACCCCGGATTTGAACTGCTGCTATATAAAAGGGGCTTACGAAAAACCGTAAGCCTCTTTATAGTGTAATAAAACTATGACAGGTATTATATTTCTTTAACGGGTTTGGGTGGTTTAACTGGTTTGGGTGCTTTAAACCTGGTTTTTCTTACGATTGGCGGCGGTGGGGGCGGTGGCGGTGCGGGAACGGCTTCTACCATGGGAGCATCGGGGGGAGTGGCGAGAACGGGTGGCGGTGGTGGTGGCGGGGCTTCGGGCAGTTTGTGGCTTCGGGCTTTTGCCGGGCGGTGTATGGCGGGTTTCTTTTGTGCGTTTGCTTCAATAAGCAGTACACTCAACGCCAGCAGCAATACTGTTTTTTTCATGTCGATAATTTTATAGTGAGTAAATATATACCCTGTGATGCGGGGAGGGGTAAACTCCATAAAAAAACCCCCGGTTGGTCCGGGGGCAGGCAGTTGGTTTTGGGCAAACAAGTTATTGTTTTACGAACCTTTGAACGATTGCTTGTCGATCGTTCCGGACAGAAATGAAGTACATTCCTGCGTTCAAAGGTCCTATGTTGATGGTAAGACTGTCCTGGTTGGTCTTTACCCTTTTAACAACCTGTCCGCTACTATTGACAATCTCAATTTCTGAATTGCTGCTCGCGGGCAAAACTATTTTAATCTCGTCTTTAGCGGGGTTGGGGTAAACAAGGAATGCGGTATTGCTGCCGAGCCAGGCTTTTACAATGGGGCTGTAGCGGGTTTTATCGCGCTGGCCGACCAGTTTCAGGCGATAATAGTACCAGCCTGCCACAGCGTTGTCGTCTACTGCGGTGTATCGGTGTACGCCCGGTGTATTGGCGGCATTGCGGCTCAAAACGGGAGTGAACCGGCGCCCGTCTGTACTTCTTTCGAGAATATACCTGTCGATATTCACTTCTTCCCCGATGAGCCATTCCAGCCTGATCTGCCGGTCTTCGGCCCTGGCGGTAAAACTGATGAGCTTTACGGGGAGCAGGTTGAAGGGGCTGAGCGTACCAAGGGTAAAGGGGGAAAAGGTACCTGTATAGAGATCGGTAGTGATATAGCCGTAGCTAAGGGTAGAGTTGGGGCGTGGGGTAAAAGTGGCGCCCGGCATTCCATCAATATTCCACTTAAGGCCATTTACGCCATCATTAAAATAATGGGCTACTACGAGGTCCTGCATAGCGGCGGCACTATCGGCGGGGTTGCCATTACCTACCTGGCTGGAAGGCCGCCAGGAGAGGGAAACTTTGGCTTCATTGTCGGGTACGGCTGACAGGTTGCAGGATATATCCCAGTACTCTTTTGTGCTGACGTGATCTAACGGAGGCATTTGTACATTGGCTGCATCAGTATGCTGCGCGGCAAAATACTCTACTGTATATTCTTTGAGTGTGGTATTGGAGGGTTTGAGCTTTACCGGGGCGAAAAGGGTATCGGCTCCTGATATCTTACCTACGGGAAAATGAAGGGTGTCTGTTCTGTTGGTGGTTATCGTCATTGGCCCGTTAACGAAGCTCAGGGGTGTGCCCTGGTTAATATCTCCATACGCGTTTATCTTATTATCGAATATACCTGCGTCTTTACCTAACCTGATCTTTGCTGTACTGCTGGTATTAAATACTCCGAGAAAGAGCACAAGTGTATCTGTTACGGTGACGTTGCTGGTTACCGTAACATCTTTATAGGTAGCGATCCAGAGTTGTTTTACGGTATCGGGCAGTTCTGTACTGGTGATGCCGGGGCTGGAGCTGCCATACATATAGCTGGCCTGCTTGCTGAAGTTGCGCAGTGACGTGCGTATATTACCTGTTACTCCTGCATTGCTGAGGCCATCGGCTGAGCCTATGATCAGGCGGCTGTTGGCCTGGTTGTTGAAAACGCCGGGGCCGTTAATGTTTACAAACTCAGTGAGGGCGAATATGGCTAATGGCTTTACTATAAAGCTATCGGCGGCCTGTGTGAGTGTAAAGTTTTTGTACAGCCCTGCATAGGCACTGTCCCAGATAATGAAATTACGAAAATTCGTACCTGTGGTGATGTTGCCTGCGCCTGTGATGTACTGGAGGGTGCCGGTGTATGCGCCTTTGCCATTCATGATAAAACTGCGGTTGGTGGTGCCTGAGGAAGCGGGCTGCCAGTTAAAGTCGCCGCTCAGCAGGAAATCGTGGCCTACTTTGATATTGGAGTTGAGGGTTGGGCTGAAGGTGACGTTAAAACCGATATTGAGATCGCCTCTTACGGTAAGGTCGGAGGTTCCGGCTCCGTTGTATGATTTCGGCAACCCGTAGGTGGTGGCAGAGAGCTGTAATGTGCCGTAAGTACGGCCTGAAAGGGAGATGGTATTGCCGGACAGGAGCATGTCAAATTCAAATATTCCTTTTTCTGTAGCGGTTAGCTGGGATAATGCATCTACGATGTAGGCATGGCTTCTTACGTTATTGTGTATGTATTTGCCGCCATTATAAATGCGGATACTATCTGAGGGTGGGAAGTTCAGCACATCTACCGGCGTAGAGCTGGTTGCCCCGGATGTATTTTTAAACACACCGCCATTACCGATGGTGAGGATATAGCCCGTGCCGTTGAAGGTTAGGGCAGGGTGCTGGGTATTGGTGGCCGGCAGTACCAATGTAATATTATTGCCCGTAAGGGGCATGATGGTAATGGTATTGATGGTAACAAGGGTGTTGGGCAGGGTTACGGTATAGGTACCGGCGGCTGAGCTGTTGTCGAGCACTACATCGTCTGCGGAGGTGGGGACGACATCGCCTACCCAGTTGGCGGCAGTATTCCATAATCCGTCTCCGCTGCCGCCATCCCAGTAAATGGTGGCAGCAAACCCCGGCAGTGATAACAGTAATAAGGCGCAAGCGTATAATTTCTTCATCATCCTCTTTATTTTGATTGTTTAAAAAGGATTTTAAAAGGATGGTTGGAGTACAGGCAGGCAAGTTAGCAAACCCCTGCGGGATACAGGTTAAATATGCATTAATTCATAGAAAAGCGGGTTTTTACCTGATAATAAAGGAGGCAGTATAGAACTGGTACTTATTGGTGAGTACAAGCCGGTAGTTGCCTTTTGCCAGCGGGTTGGGCAGGTGGATGGGATAAACACCGTCCGCCCCATTGTGTGTAACCCTGTTGTTGAACAGCAAACGGCCTCCGTTGTCGAATACCTTGATCACGTAATCGCCCCTTACCAGGTCTGCCACCCTTACATTGAGGATACTGGCTGACGGGTTGGGGAAAATGACTACGCTGTTGTCGTTTTTGCCAAAGAGTACCCGGATGATCTTGGTGGCTGCTGTTTTTCCCTGGAGGTCTACGGCTACCACCCGGTAGTAGTTATTGCCGACGATGGGCTGCTGGTCGTCAAAATAGTAGTCTGTACGGTCGGGGCTGTTGCCAATCGCTGTGCGGATGCCTATTTTTTCGAAATGAAGGCTGTTTCTTGAGCGGTAGATCTCGTAATAGGCCATATTGCTCTCCTGGGCTGATGCCCAGTACACCCTGATGATGCTCTTTCCTTCGGCGGCGGTAATGTTTACAAAGCTGATCGGTAATACACCCTGTACGGCATAGGAAAAGGTGGTGGCATTGGTTGAAGTGGTGATGGGTGTACAGCCGCTGCAAAGGGAGCTGTTGCCAAATACTTCCACCATATTGCCCCTGTCCCAACCGCTGATGATGTATTTTACAATAACCCCGCCCTGCTGGTGTGGTATGATGCCGGTGATGGTAGTGGCACCGGAAGCATTGCAGTTAATGGCACAGGTGATAACCTGTGTGGAAGCAGTGCCTACACCCAGGGAGCCGGAGGGGTTGCTGCCATCGGTGGTATAATAAATGCGCGCCTCGTCTACCTGTAAGGCCACGGCTGCGGTAAAAGAGATGGTAACGTTATCTGTGGGGGTGGGGAAAAGGGAAGAAACAAAATGAGCATTGCCGCAACCGGTAGCTATTCCACTGCGTTCGTGGTAAATGGCGTAGGGCTGGGCGGATACCCTGCAGAAAGAGAAAACCAGTATAAACAGGCTGAGTAACGTTTTTGTCATGCAGATAATTTTCCTGTGATGGGTAATAACATAACTTTTACTGACACAGCTTTCCAAAGATAATTTTTAATCAGGTCATTTCAAAGACAATTTTACCTGTCCTGTAAGGGGGTAAGCGGTTGAAACGGGGAAGTGGTATAAATCATCTACATTGACTGGTAAATAGTAAATTGCAACAATTTTATACACATGCGGAGTATCTGTACGAAAGAGCTGCACCAGTTTTTTGGCAGTCTTACCGGTTACATTACTATTATTCTTTTCCTGCTGATTAACGGGGTTTTCCTTTTCCTGTTGCGGGATAATATTTTTGACGGTGGCTATGCGTCGCTGGATAAATTTTTTGAGCTGGCTCCCTGGGTGCTGCTTTTTCTTGCGCCTGCCATTACGATGCGTACTATTGCGGATGAGTTTCGCGGGGGTACTTTCGAGACCCTGCAAACGCGTCCTCTCACGCGCTGGCAGATCGTTGGGGGTAAGTACCTGGCGGTGCTTACGGTAATGGCTTTTGCTATTCTGCCCACACTTTTATATGTACTTACCATCAAATTGCTTGCTGCCCAGGGGGGTATCGACAGTGGTGGCATTACGGGCAGCTATATTGGTCTTGTGCTGCTGATGTCGGTATTTGCTGCCGTGGGTATTTGTTGCAGCAGCTTTACGAATAATGCTGTTATTGCATTTCTTCTGAGCGCTTTTACCTGCCTCCTGCTTTATTTTGGTTTCAGCCAACTGGCGAGGCTGCCTTTTTTGCAGGGCGGAGCGGGTTACTATACTGAAATGCTGGGTATCGACTTTCACTACCGCAGCATCAGCCGGGGTGTGCTGGACAGCCGGGATCTTGTCTATTTCGGCAGTGTGATCTTCCTCTTTTTGTTGTTTACTACTAAAAACCTGCGCAGAAAATAATGAAAGGATTACAAAGAATATTGCAGGGTAAATGGTGGTTGCCACTTACGATAGCTTTACTGGTGCTGCTTAACTGGCTGGCATCCCGCTTTCACCAGCGTATTGATTTTACGAATGAAAAAAGGTTTACGCTTTCTGCGCCAACGCATAAGTTGCTGAAGCAACTTGACGGGCCAATAAGGGTAGATGTGTTTTTGAAGGGGGCATCGAACAGCGGTTTTACGCGGCTGTCGAAGACGACGGAGGATATGCTGGAGGAGTTTCGTGAGATTGCCGGGCCTAAATTGCAATATCATTTTATAGACCCCAGGGATGAAGTGGATGGCAGCACGGTTACTTACGGGGATACGCTGAGCGGGCTGGGCCTCGCGCCTATCAACCTTACCTCGCAGGTAAAGGAAGGGCAGCAGCAACAGCTTGTTTATCCCTATGCGCTGGTGCATTACAGGGATGGCATTATGCCGGTAAGTCTTTATGAGGGCACGAAAGCATTCATCACGCAAAGCGAGCTCAACAGCGCGGAAGCTGTGCTGGAATACAAATTTGCGGCTGTGATTACGAGGATGACGCAGACGGTGAAACCCATGATTGCTTACAGCAGCGGTAATGGCGAAGTGCAGGGTGATGCGAGCTACGACCTGGTGGAGAATGTACTGCAACCTGATTATAACCTGTTCAAACTCGATCTTAATAAGGGAGCGGTTATACCCGATACTTTTCAATTGCTGATTATGGTAAAGCCTTCGGTGGCTTTTACGCCGGAAGAGAAACTGAAGATTGACCAGTTTGTGATGCGTGGTGGCAGGCTGCTGCTTTTTATTGACAAGCTGGAGGCTGAGATGGATAGCCTGCGTATTAAAAACGAAGTGGTGGCGTACGACCGCGGTTTGCAACTGGACGACCTGTTGTTTAAATACGGGGCCCGCATCAACAACGACCTGCTGATGGACCTGCAATGCGATTTCCTGCCTTTTGCCGTAAATGGTAAAGACCAGTTTGAGTTTCTGCACTGGAATTATTTTCCTCTTTTTGAATCAAAGTCTAATCATGTGATCAATAAGGGGCTTGGTCTTGTATCGGGCCGCTTTGTCAATTCTATTGATACGGTGGAGGCGGAGGGTATCCGTAAAACGGTACTGCTGTCGTCTTCGCCTAATGCCCGTACCATTGCAACGCCGGCATTGATCAGCGGTAAGGAGAATGTGAATGCTCCTGCTGATGAAAAGTTTAGGCAGCGGGCCATACCGGCTGCGGTATTGCTGGAGGGTAAGTTCAGGTCGCTGTTCCGTAACCGTACGAGCACGGCCATGCTGGATTCTTTACGGGCGGCGGGGGCTATGTTCCTGAGTGAATGTTTAAATGATAACAAGATCATTGTGGTAGCGGATGGGGATATGGTACTGAACGCTTTTGTAAAACAGGAACCGATACCTATGGGTATGAACCCGTTTACGATGGGCAGCCAGTATGAGTACCAGTTTGCTAATAAAACCTTTTTGCAGAACTGTCTTGATTTTCTGCTCGATAACAACGGGCTGAGTGCTGCCAAGGCCAAGGACTACAGCCTCAGGCTTCTCGATCCTAAAAAGATAAATGCTGATAAAACTGCTTTTACATTGCTGAACATTGCTGCGCCTGTATTACTGGTACTGCTGTTTGGATTGTTTTACCAGTGGCGGCGGCGGAGCAGGTACGGAAGGTAGATCGTCTTCATGCCTGTAGGGAGCAATAGCATTATGTACACCATTACAACAATAGCGTCTATCATTAAGGCAAGGGTCAGGGGTAATACCGGTACCGAAGCGATCCTGCACCTGCTTACTGACAGCAGGCGGCTGTTGTTTCCTGCGTCTACTTTATTTTTTGCGCTGCGTACTGCGCGGCGTGACGGGGCTTTGTTTATTCCTGAACTGTTTGAAAGGGGGGTGCGTGCTTTTGTTGTAGACAGCGGGTATGCTGTGCCCCCGGCACTGGAGCAGAGTGATGCGGTGTTCCTGATAGTGGATGATGTGCTGCCGGCATTGCAGCAACTGGTTATTGCTCACCGCGAACGGTTTAGCCTGCCGGTAATTGGTATCACGGGCAGCAATGGCAAAACGATAGTAAAGGAATGGCTGTACCAGTTGCTGCAACCGGAATACAGGATTGTGCGCAGCCCGCGCAGTTATAACTCACAAACGGGGGTGCCGCTGAGCGTATGGGCATTGTCTGCCGCAGATACGCTGGGTATATTTGAGGCAGGCATTTCTACCACTGGCGAGATGGAAGTGCTGGAACAGTTGATCCACCCTACTATTGGGGTGCTCACCAATATTGGTGCAGCGCACGATGATGGTTTCAGCGGCCGGGAGGAAAAGCTGGCGGAGAAATGCAAACTGTTTACCCGTGCTGAGGTAGTGATTTGTGCTTATGATCTTTCTCTTATGTTGCCTTTTCCGCGCAAGACATTTACCTGGGGCGAGGCTGAAGGGGCTGACCTGCGCTTAACTGCAATAGTAAAGGATGATGGGGTTACCCGCATAAGGGCTATATACCAGTTGAAGGAACTGGAGATTGGCATACCGTTTACTGACGAGGCTGCGGTTGCTAATGCGATTACCTGCTGGGCGGTATTGCTGTGTATGCATATACCACAGGAGCAGATTGCCGGGCGTATGCTGACGCTGCAACCTGTGGAGATGCGGCTGGAGCTGAAAGCGGGTATCAACAGTTGCATCGTGATCAACGACAGTTACAGCGCCGACCTCGACTCTCTTATCATTGCGCTGGATTTCTTACAACAGCAACAACTGTATAGCCGCCGCACGGTTATACTGAGTGATATTGCGGGTACGGGGCAGGACGGCGGCATTTTGTATGCGAGGCTTGCGGCTATACTCGAACAAAAAAAGATCAGCAGGCTGATCGGCGTTGGCCCTGCTATCAGCGCCAATGCCGGTTGTTTTAGCGGCATTGCGGAAACGCAGTTCTTCGGCTCTACTGCTGCACTGATTGGCCAGTTTGCGGCGCTGCATTTCAATCATGAAACGATACTTGTTAAAGGTGCGAGGGTGTTTGAGTTTGAGCAGGTTGTTCACCTGCTGGGGCAGAAAGTGCACCAGACGGTGCTTGAGATTAACCTCTCGGCGATTGCGCATAATCTTAAAGTGTACCAGCAACTGCTGAACCCGGGTACGAGGGTGATGGCGATGGTGAAAGCTTCGGGCTATGGCAGCGGCAGTTTTGAGATTGCCAACCTGCTGCAATTTCATAAGGTAGACTACCTGGCTGTGGCTTATGCTGATGAAGGCGTGGAGCTGCGGCGTTCGGGCATCCGGCTGCCTGTTATGGTGATGAATGCTGAGGAGGCTACTTTTGATGCGCTGGTACAATACAATCTTGAGCCTGAGCTTTATTCTTTCGGGGTATATCATAGTTTTGAGTTGTATCTGCGCAAGTCGGGTATTACCAATTTTCCCGTACATATCAAGCTGGATACGGGTATGCACCGCCTTGGTTTTGAGCCGGGCGATATTACTGCACTGAGCGAGGCGCTTACGGCTTCGAATACTTTTAAGGTACAAACGGTGTTCTCTCACCTGGCGGCCAGCGATGATGCGGCGCATGATGCTTTTACGCTGCAGCAGGCTGCTCTTTTTAATGAGGCTGCCGGTGTATTGCGCCAGGCGTTGCCTTATCCTTTTCTTTGTCATCTTGCCAATACTGCGGCGATTCACCGCCACCCGGCGCTTCAATCTGATATGGTGCGTTTGGGCATCGGCCTGTATGGGGTGGATGCGGTACCGGTTATACAGCAGCAACTGAAGAATGTAACCACGCTGAAGACTACCATTTCGCAATTAAAAAGGGTGCCTGCGGGGCAAACGGTGGGCTATAGCCGCAAGGGTATTTTTGCCCGCGACGGCGTTATTGCCACCGTACGTATCGGGTATGCTGATGGCTATCCGCGCCTGCTGAGCAATGGGGTGGGGTATATGCTGGTGCGGGGGCGGCTTGCCCCGGTAAAGGGAAATGTGTGTATGGATATGACCATGCTGGATGTAACCGATATTGACGGTGTGGAGGAGGGGGATGAAGTGATTGTTTTTGGGGAAGGGCTGCCTGTAAGTGAGGTTGGCCGCCAGGCGGGAACGATCGCGTATGAAATTCTTACGGGTATTTCGCAGCGGGTACAGCGGGTTTATTTTGAAGAGTAGCTGCGGGTGATTATTGATTACAGCACCAGTTTAAGTTATTGATTTCCAATATTTATTGTTCTTTTCAAAACGCTTTACATCTTTGTAAGCATCGTTTCCATGCCTGTAAGTATGGTTTTCGCACCTGTTTTATTCCATTACATTCCTGTATTAACGGTTTCCATGCCTGTTTGGGTCTATTTCATGCCTGTAAGAAGGATTTACTCTACTGTACAACCTTATTTCTCCTGTGTACACTTGTTTTTATGTGTGTTTGGATCTATTACACCTGTGTAAGATTGATTTTCGTGCCTGTACAACTCGTTTTCACGGATGCAGGAATGATGTTTATGGGTGTAAGTTGTGTTTAGGTTTGTGTACAATCTATGCCGGTGACTGCGTGGATTAGTGTGGGGGTGTGCGGGGTTATTTGTGCGGTGGGGTAGGTAGTAATGGTTTATTCCCCAATGATTATGGTGATGGTATTTATCGACTATACAGCGGGTGGAGCTGATTAATCCCGGCAAGGAAGAATGAACAAGCTGTACTATTCTACGGTAATGGAGAAGCTGATCATCCGCGAGTTAATGTGACTGAGCACATTGGAGTATTTAAGGTTAACATCGCGGCTGTGCAGATCGGAGAAGCCCCAGGCAACTTTAAGTTCGGGGGTTAGTACAAATACCGGGAAGTAAAAGTGAAAGCCCACACCTGCTTCTATGCCTGCGTCAAACTTCTTCAGTTTGATCAGGTTTTCGGCTTTTCTTGCACCTGCGTTGGCTGCAAGGTCATATTCTATCTTGCCTCCTGCGATGGTATAGACTTTAAAATTATTGATGCGGTCGCTGGTAAACTGTATCTGTACAGGGAAGGTGAGTGAGATGGATTGCACCTTTTTCAGTACAGGGTTTGTTTCTCCGAACTCGGGGTATTTGATATTGTATTCAAAGGCTTTTTCGGTAAAAGTGAGGTTGAGGGGGTAGGTGCGGAGGTTAAAATGGTCGCTGAGCCGGAAGCTGACCAGCCAGGCAAGGTTGAGGCCGGTGCTGTTGATGCTTTCTACCGTGTTTACTGTATCGTATTGGAGGAACCGGGGATGGTGCTCAAAGCTGAAATGCGATTTGTTGAACCCGATATTGATCCCGAAATGATAAGGCTTATCGTCGTGATCGGGCAGGTTGATGCCGTCCCGCAATTGTGCAGTAAGTGCCGATGAGGTTACCAGTAGTCCTGCGAGGAGGAAAATTATTTTTGTCCGCAATAAATGCTGCATATACCTAAGCTCAGGGGTTTGCAATATGTCTGTTGATATCCCAGTTCGTCCAGGATATTTGTAAAATTCACCCCTTCGGGGAATTTTTTGATTGATTCATCAAGATATTGGTATGCATTGCGGTTTTTTGAAAACAGTTTTCCCACATTGGGGGTTACGATCTTCATGTACAGGGTATAGAATACTTTGGCTGGGCTTTTACGGGGTTTGGAAAATTCGAGGACAACGAGTTTGCCGCCCGGCTTAAGCACTCTTCTGATCTCGGAAAGACCTTTTTCGAGGTGCTCAAAATTGCGGACCCCAAAAGCTACGGTTACGGCATCAAACGTATTGTCGGGAAAGTTTATTGTTTCGCTGTCGCCATTTAACAATTCTATACGATTGTTCAAATGGCTCTGTGCCACTTTCTTTCTGCCCACTTCAAGCATTCCGTTGCTGATATCAATGCCTGTCACTTTTTCGGGGTGCAGGTGTTTTACCGCCATCAGGGCAAAATCTCCTGTGCCCGTAGCCACGTCGAGGATATGTTTTGGCTGTATGGATCTGAGTTCGCGGAGCGCTTTTTTACGCCAGCGAACGTCTATTCCTATGCTCAGGAAACGGTTCAGGAAATCGTAACGGCCGGCAATGTCGTTGAACATAGCCGCCACCTGTTCTTTCTTGTTCAAATCCGAGTCCTTGTCCGGCACCACGCTATCATGTGCAAATTTCGCCATTGAGCCAACAAAGGTAAGGCAAACCTGCGGGTTGTATAGTGTACTGCAAAAAAAGAGCCATGCGGCTCTTTTCTATATTTTGATACTATTTTCCTGCTGCTTAATTTCTGCTACCCATTACACCAGCATGGTTACCGGGTTTTCGAGGTATTTCTTAAGTGTCTGGAGGAAGGCAGACCCTACGGCGCCGTCTACACTGCGGTGATCGCAGCTCAGGGTGAGCTTCATGATATTGGTTACACCGAAGCCGTCGTCTTTTTTCACCACTATTTCCCTGATACGGCCAACGGCCAGGATGCAGCTATCGGGTGGGTTGATGATGGCTGTAAATTCGTCGATATCCATCATGCCGAGGTTACTGATGGTAAAGGTATTACCTGTAAACTCCTGTGGTTGTAATTTTTTGTTTTTGGCTTTATTGCCCAGTTCTTTGGCTTCTGCGCTGATCTGCGAAAGGCTTTTCTGATCGGCAAAGCGTATGACGGGTACAATAAGACCGTCGGGCATGGCTACGGCCATACCGATATGGATGTGGTGGTTATGGCGGATGAAATCGCCCATCCAACTGCTGTTTACATCGGGATGCTGGCGGAGGGCTGCGGCGCAGGCCTTGATGATCATATCGTTAAAGCTGATCTTTACCGGGCTCACTTCGTTCATCGCTGCGCGGGCGCTGATGGCATTATCCATATTGATCTCCATGCCGAGGTAGAAGTGGGGTGCGCTGAATTTGCTTTCGCTGAGGCGGCGGGCAATGGTTTTGCGCATCTGGGAAAGGGGGGTATCTGTATGTCCTTCCGTTCCTGCGGGTACAAAAGCGGTTACTGCTGCCGGTTTGGGTTCAGCGGCCTGGGCTGGGGCTGCTGCTGCCGGAGCTGCCGCAGGGGTGTACTGGTCGACGTCTTTTTTGGTAATACGACCACCATCGCCGGAGCCTTTCAGGGCTGAAAGGCTGATGCCTTTTTCGGCAGCTAATTTCTTAGCGAGGGGCGAGGCTTTAACCCTGCCGTTGGTTGTTTCTGCCGGGGCTGTTTCAGGGGCAGGTGTGGTGGCGTGGGTTTCGGCGGGTGCTGCTGCGGGCGCTTCGCCTGCGGGAGCAGGGGCAGCAGCAGCGGGCTGTTTATTGGCGCCACTCTTTTCAGCAGCTATATAGGCGCTCACATCTGTACCTGCTTTACCTACGATGGCAATGATTTCGTTTATTTTAGCGGCGCTGCCGGCTTCTACGCCGATGTAGAGCAGTGTTCCTTCTTCATAACCCACTACTTCCATAGTGGCTTTATCGGTTTCGACTTCTGCGAGTACGTCGTCGCTCTTTACGGTATCGCCTACTTTTTTATTCCAGGCTACGATCTTACCTTCTGTCATGGTGTCGCTTAAGAGCGGCATTCTTATCTCTTTGGCGCCATCGGGGAGGGTTGCTTTGGCCGGGGCCGGGGCGGGATCTGCGGGTTTTGCTTCGCCTGCAGGTGCTGCTTCTGTTTTGGGTGCTGTTTGGTTAGCGGAGGGGGCTGTGCCGGGGCCTTTAAAGCCTTCGATGGCTGCCTTATAGTCCTCGCCTTCTTTGCCGATAACAGCGAGCAGGCCATCTACGGCGATGGACTGGCCTTTTTCTACGCCGATATACAGTAATACACCGTCGTTATAGCTTTCGAGTTCCATCGTAGCTTTATCGGTTTCCACTTCGGCCATCAGGTCGCCAGACTTTACTTTATCCCCTACTTTTTTATGCCACTCCACGATCACACCTTCTGTCATCGTATCGCTCATGCGCGGCATACGTATTACTTCAGCCATAGAAATTATGTATAGATTATTTTACGAGTATTACCTGTTTTGAGATCAGGGCCCGAAATTAAGGCAAAATGATGAAATCACGAATTGCACAAGAGGATTGACCGGCCCTGCTTTTTTGCAGATGATAAAATTGTATCAGTCCAGCTCCAGGCGGAGTTTATCCTTGAGTTCCTTGATGAGCGGGTATTCCTCGATGAGCTTCAGGTACTGCTCCTTGCGCGATAAGGGTTTTTCGCCGGATTCCTCTGCGGGTGGGGCTTCGGTAATGGTTACCTGGTAGGTGAGCAGGCGGTTGTTGAAATGCCCCTGCAGGTGATCGGTAAGCGCTGCTCTTTCTGTTTCGATAAAGCGCTGGTGTATGGGGCTGTTGGTGATGATGCCAATGGTATTGCTATCGATGATTTGGAGCGTGGCCAGTTTAAAATTTGTTACGGCGGAGTGGTTACCTGCTTTACGCAGTTTTTCGGTGAACTGCCCCCAACTGAAGTAAAGTTCTTCTTCTGTGAGTGGTTTGCTTTCGGTGGCTGTACCCAGTTGCTGCGCCATTTTTTCCCTGATCTTTTTGAGGGAGAAGCTGGAGGGTGCGGGTTCGGCGCCCGGGGCTGCCTTAACCGGTGGTGGAGCGGGCTTAGGGGTAACCGCAGCGGCAGGAGCTACCTTTTCCGGCTCCTGCTCGATGATGAGGCGGGCGCCGGGGGCTGCTGTGCCGGTTTCTTTTACCTGTATGATGGGGAGTGTGCGGAAAGCGACGGGCTTTGCACCGTCAACCAGTTTTTTTTTTGATACGCCACTGTCGGCGTCTACCAGTGAGATGGCCTGGTTGAGGTAGCTCAGTTTGATGAGGGCGAGCTCCACATGGAGGCGTTTGTTGCGCGCCTGTTTATAGTTGATCTCTGCCTCGTTGATGAGGTTGAGTGCGGCGATGAGCCAGCCGGGATGGATGGCCTGTGCGGCCTGCAGGTATTTCTGTTTAAAATCTTCCGCTACTTCGAGCAGGATGGCGGCTCTTGCATCGCGGCTCACGAGCAGGTTGCGTATAAACTCTGCAAAGCCATTGAGTACGAGATCGCCTTCGAAGCCCTTGCGGTTGATCTCGTCGTACAGGAGCATAGCATCGGCGAGGTTCTGCTGCTGCATGTGGTCGAGCAGTTTGAAGTAGTAGTCTTCGTCTAATATGTTGAGGTGTTCGAGCGTATTGGCATAGGTGAGCTGCCCGTTGGTAAAGCTCACGATCTTGTCGAGTATGCTGAGGGAGTCGCGCATGCAGCCTTCACTTTTCTGGGCGATGATGTGCAGGGCGGCTTTGTCGGCCGTGATCTCTTCTTTTTCGCAGA
>CAZPXP010000059.1:0-18907 GCA_964590975.1 uncultured Ferruginibacter sp.
AGAAATAACTAAGTCATAAATCTCTCGTTATCGACTATGGTTGTGGAAGCCCTCATTTTGTAGGGTAGAAACAACATACAACCTAATATGTCTTTTACTCTATGAGTTGTGGAAGCCTTTATTTTGTAGGGTAGAAACAACCGAAAGAAAAAAATATATCAGCTCAAAAAAGTTGTGGAAGCCTTCATTTTGTAGAGTAGAAGCAACTTAGCGTTATGAGTAAACAAATGTGTAGCCGTTGTAAAAGCCTTCATTTTGTAGGGTAGAAACAACGGAAAGTCTTCTTTGGTGGTATAACCACCTGTTGTGGAAGCCTTCATTTTGTAGGGCAGAAACAACCGTTCTATGTCCAATTAGCATCCATCAATAGTTGTGGAAGTCCTCATTTTGTAGGGTAAAAGCGGCAATGCAATAAATCAATTATAAATACCTTCAGGCTGCGGGGCGGGTATAGCCATAAATGTAAACCGTAAATAATAGCATTAGTTGTAAAAGCCTCCTTTTGGTGGGGTAGAAGCAGCCATTGCAGCAGAAAGCAAATAACAGGGGCATGGCCTCCATTGTATAAAGCCGCCACAAGTACATGGTAAATTTTGTTGTGCACGTCTTCATTTTGTAAGGTGGTAAGCAACAGTTGGCGGTATGAACGCGGGGCTTAAAAAGCAAAGGGAGTTACTGCAGCGCCTGCTGCGGTAACTCCCTTTTTGAGAACACTGCAATTTTGTTGAGAAAAGAAAAACATTCCGGAAAAGCTTTTTAGCTTTACCTGGTTAAAACAATGGCATAACACCACTAACCCCATAACCCGTTTATCATGACACCGCTAAAGCAGGCCTGTCTGATCGTTGCTTTCTTTTTTGTTTGTATCGTTACGGGTTGCCGTAAGCTGGATGCACCAGCTACCGGCACCCCCACATCAGCCTTAACCGAACGTTTCCTGTCGCTCCCCGCCGGTGCTGCGGCCGAAGCACACCGTATTGCCGATCGTATAAGAGCCATCGACAGGCAGGTGCCGGGCTTTGTACCGGCTATCGCTGCAAACAATGGCTTTGCGGTATGGGATAAGATCATGATCAGGCCCGGTACTTCCGCAGCGGGCAGGCTGGGAGAGGCTGGTACTGCTGCCGATACTGTTGTGTACATACCGCTGGTAGCGGCCAAAGGCAATCATGTAAATGCCTTTATCTATGCCAGGCTTAATGGCAGTATAAGCCTGCAACTTTACCGCGCCGGTGATTATGCGCGCTATGGTTATGGCAGCATCAGCACGTCAACAGGCAATGCCGAACGGCTGGCGTTGCAAATGATGCTGCTGGATAATCTTGTGTTTGGCCATACCCGTTTCCGGCTGCTGGACGACAGCCTGTTTCGCAGCGCTGCGCCTCATCACGCCAATATCACCCGTGTGGGCCGCATTTTACAGATCAGGCAACCCGACAGTACGGCCAGCCGCGGTACGGGCCACCGTTCTGCCGGTTACTGGCAGGCGGGCACCGTAACGCACTGCACTTATACCACGGCCTACCACTGTACCGGCGACCTGGTATGCCAGCCCAACTGCGATAACTGCGAGCTCTGTATTACTGCGGGATACAATTGCGAAACCACGGTGGAGTATTACTTTGTTCCCGGTGATGACGACTGGGGTACCGGTAATGGAGGATCAGTATCGGGTGGGGGAGGCAACGTGGGCAGCATACCCGTTGGCGGCATACCCTGCAACCCCACCCCCCAGATCGATAACGGGCTGCTGCCCTGCCCGGCAGGCAATACCACCGGCTGGATACCCTTTGTACCCGCCGAGCTGGAAGAGATAGACGATACACAGGTAACAGACTCCTGCCTGCGGGCGCTGATCGAAGAGATCGGGAAGCCGGGGCTGTCGTCTACGCTTTTAATGCTGTATGACGAATCCCGGCATATCACTTCAGAAAAACAATTGTACAGGGTAAAGTACACTATGGATACCAGCCTTACGGGTAATAACGGGCAACCCGTACCCGGCAGAACATACGTAGAAAAATTGGCAAACGGTACCAACCAGGTCAATACAACACTGAATCCCAACTTTTTTCAGCATACGTCTAAAGAATGGGTAACTGCTGTAATTTTACATGAGCTAACACACGGGGTGCTAATTGTGAAGCATCCGGGTGATACCACTAACTACCTGTCGCATAAATTTATGTTTGAGAATCTTTGGCCTAAGCAAATTGGTTGGTCTCTACAGGAGCTTTACCCATCGATTACCCGACAAGATGCCATAGCATTAGGGATGGATGGGTTAGCTGATATTTACACAATCAAGCTGCCGAATGGAACAGATTCGATTGATATAGATCGTGATAAATTTGCGTTCGATTATTATGAGCAAAATATTATCCGGGCCATCCACGCTGCTGCGGGTTTTATGAGAGGAGTCAAAGGAACATCTTTCTGTCACTAATATATAAATGGATATCATGATTATCAAGTATATAGTATTGTTTGTCACTTTTAGTTTTGTTTATACAACAAAACTCGTCGCTCAAGTGGCTAATCTTGCGGCTTCGGATAAAATGCAAAATGGATATTCCCTTCTTCGTGACTGGCATTTGCAAAACCGCGCCGAGTTGAAAGGGCTTGACAGCACCTACGAATGCTATGTTACCTTTAAAGTAGATACCAGTGGCAATGTTATCGATCTTGCCATTATTGAAATACGCATTTGTAAA
Organism: uncultured Ferruginibacter sp.; assembly: GCA_964590975.1. Lineage (GTDB taxonomy): Bacteria > Bacteroidota > Bacteroidia > Chitinophagales > Chitinophagaceae > Ferruginibacter. Next base: position 2,715 of record CAZPXP010000059.1, read on the forward strand.
TTGCCCGAGGTACTTAAGAAATATATAACAAAAGTGTTCATGTCTGCCAATGGAAAATGGGGGTCAGAAATGAAGGATGGACATAAAGTGGTATCGGGTGAAAAGATCTGGCATATTATTTCTGAGAAAATTAACCAGAGCTTTTCCGAAAGTATGAAAGCCAGTGAAAAATTTTTATATTATCATGCTTTTTCGAAAGAATACGATGCCATCGCTGAAAAATTTTATTATCTGGGCACTGAAGGGAAAAGCCTCGCTTTGAACTATTATGGCAGCAACGATCCATGCCGTGGAGATAGTAAACAGCAACAATAAGACGGTCGGGGTAGTTAATATTAAAATGAAATACCATTGATAAAGTATATCGTTGCATGTCTACTCCTGTTGCATGCGTCTGTAGAAAATACAACTGCCCAACGCCATAGAACCGCCTGCATTGATGGCTACATGTATATAGGTGAAGGCCAATATTTCGATCAATATAACAGGAAAACGATGGCTGAACTAAAAACGCTCGACAGCACGTACGACTTTTATGTGAGTTTCAGAATAGACACAACCGGGCATATTATCGATTTCATTATTGAGGAAATACCTGTACGCCGGATGCCTGAAGTAGCTGTCAGTTATATACGGGTGGGTCTGTTTATCGCCCTCTCAATAGCGCTTATTCCTTTATGCGCTAAGCTGCTGGGCCTGAAAGCCGCGTAAGCAACAACAAATATGGATTTTCGGCGCCCTGACTTAATTTACCGGTAAATAAATATCTGTAACAGTATTTTACGCAAATACACAAAGGGCGCTATAATTAAGACCGAACGTATCATTTATATCGTTTGGGATAGTGATAACTCTGTACTGATCAGGCTCGTTGTTACCGACGATCTTACCGTTTTGTACGCCTCCCGGCGCACGCAGCTTAAGTTTACAGAAACGGAATGTGCCGCCGGAGAAAAGGAAAATGAAACCGCTTTCTGTTATCATAACAGTAAATACTTTCTGCGAATGACAGATGCCAGGGTGGAATACGAAGCGGGCTGGGGCAACCAGTATAGTGTACTGGTATATAAGAAATAAACACCCCGGCCGGTATCGCCCTTACTAAATAACTATTCTTTACCCGATTATCTTCTATTTTTGAGCCCGTAGAAAAATGGTTCAGAAATGAAAGGAAAACTGCTGTTATTATGCCTCCTCCCTGCGCTGTATGCTTCAGCACAGGTTACCCCCGGTCAAAGCCCGGTCAACTATGTAAATCCCCTGATCGGTACGCTGCGTATGGGGCATACCTTTCCCGGCGCTGCCGTTCCTTTTGGCATGGTGCAGCTTAGCCCCGAAACCAGTTATGGCGGCATGTTCATTAACGGTAAGTATAACCCCGACGTATATAAGTATTGTTCCGGCTACCAGTATGGCGATTCGCTCATCTACGGATTCAGCCATACCCACTTCAGCGGTACCGGCCATTCCGATCTTGGCGATTTTCTCGTTATGCCCACCACAGGGCCGCTCAACCTCAGCCCCGGGCAGGTCGCAGCGCCCGGTACGGGGTTCAGCTCGGGCTTTTCGCACAAAACAGAGATCGCCAGTCCCGCTTATTATAAAGTGCACCTGAACCGCTATAATATTACGGCCGAGCTTACCGCTTCGGAGCGAACGGGGTTTCACCAGTACACTTTTCCGCAGTCGGACAGTGCGCATATCCTGCTCGACCTCATGTATAACATTTACAACTACGATGATAAAAACGTATGGACCTTTGTGCGCGTAGAAAACGACTCCACCATTACGGGATACCGGCAAACGAATGGCTGGGCGCGTACCCGCACGGTTTATTTTGTAATGCAGTTCTCAAAACGTTTTACTTCCTATGGGCACGAAAAATATAACCCTGTTGCCTATAATGGTTTTTACCGGCGCTTTAATGAAAAGGAAAACTTCCCCGAAATGGCGGGTAAACAGATCAGGGCTTATTTTAATTTCAAAACAGGGGCAGGGGAGAAGATAAAGGTAAAGTTTGCCCTTTCGTCTGTAAGTACGGCCGGGGCAATGATGAACCTTAAGGCAGAGGTACCCGGCTGGAACTTTGAAGCGGTAAAACGCCAGGGGCAGGCAAAATGGAACAAAGAGCTGTCTAAGGTAGTGGTACACGCAGCCACAAAAGAAGAAAAGGAAACTTTTTACACTGCGCTCTACCATACCATGCTCAGCCCCGTTTTGTATGAAGACGTGGATGGCTCGTACCGCGGGCTCGACCAGAACATTCACCAGTCGGGCGGGTTTACCAATTACACCATTTTCTCCCTCTGGGATACCTACCGGGCACTGCACCCCCTGTTCAACCTTATACAGCCCCGCAGGAATAACGACATGATAAAATCCATGCTTGCCCACCACGACCAGAGCGTACACCACATGCTGCCCGTCTGGAGCCATTATGCCAACGAAAACTGGTGTATGATCGGGTATCACTCCGTATCGGTGATAGCCGATGCCATGGCGAAAGGAACCACTGATATCGATCCTGCCCGCGCGCTCAAAGCCTGTACCAATACTGCCACGGTTAAATACTTCGACGGGCTGGAATATTATATGAAGGACGGCTATGTGCCGGAAGATAAAAGCGGCAGCTCTGTTTCCAAAACGCTGGAATATGCCTACGACGACTGGTGCATAGCACAGATCGCCAAAAAAGCAAACAACAACGCGGCTTACCAGGAATATGCAAAACGTGCAAAGAATTACCTGAACGTGTATGACCCTGCTATTGGTTATATGCGGCCCAAACTGGCCAGCGGTAAGTTTCGCGACAGCTTCGACCCGCTGGATACGCACGGCCAGGGCTTTATTGAAGGCAACGCATTGAACTACGGCCTGTATGTGCCGCAGGAGATAGACAGTATGGTTGCCCTGATGGGGGGTAAGGAAAAATTTGCGGCCCATCTTGATGGCATATTCACCACAACGCTGGATGATAAGTATATCGAAAAGAATGAAGACATTACAAGAGATGGCATCATCGGGGCTTATGTGCACGGTAACGAACCGGGGCATCATATTCCTTATCTCTATAACTGGACCAACCAACCCTGGAAAACACAGGAGCGGGTACGAACGATCATGAATACCATGTATGCCGCCGGTACAGATGGGTTGTGCGGCAACGACGATGCGGGCCAGATGAGTGCCTGGTACATCTTCAGCGCACTTGGCTTTTACCCCGTTATACCCGGCTCAGACCAGTATGCCATCGGAAGCCCGGCGGTGATGGCCGCCACACTCCACCTCGACAATGGTAAGACACTTACAATCAAAACAATCAACCAGGGGCCAAAGAATGTGTATGTGCAAAGAGTGCTCGTAAACGGCAAGGCGATCAAAAGAAACTACCTGCTGCACAGCGAGCTGGTTAACGGCGGGGAAATAACTTATTATTTGGGCAGTGCACCGGCGCAATAAATAGTATTGGTTTTTAATAAATTGTATATCATGGAAAAAGGTAAAAAAGCCACTACAGTGGATGAGTACATAGCAGGGCAGGAGCCGCTGCAAAAAACTGTGCTTGAGCAGGTGCGTGCACTCATTAAAAAAATGGTACCAAAGGCAGAAGAGGTGATCAGCTACGGCATGCCTGCTTTTAAAGACGGGGGTGTACTGGTCTGGTACGCCGCCTATACCAAACACCTGGGTCTCTACCCACGGCCAAATGCCATAGCAGCATTTAAAGATAAACTGGCAGGGTATAAGATGAGTAAAGGCGCCATCCAGTTCCCGATCGATCAGCCGCTTCCCGTAAAACTGATTACCGGTATTGTTAAGTTCAGGATAAAAGAAAATGCAGATGAAATGCTGCTGAAAGAAGCAGCAAAGGGCAGGAAAGTAAAAAAGAGGTAACTACTGTTGCAGATTCTGTGCTTTATCGGGATTTCAGTAAATTTTCAGAACAGTAAGAAGTTATGACTTTGATTGATCAGCATATAAGTGATATCAGGAAACTTTGTTTGGATCACAAGGTTAGATACCTGTATGCTTTTGGATCGGTACTGGCGGATAAGTTTGATAAGGAGAGCGATGTTGACCTGGTTGTGGATTTTGACCCAATAGATGTATCTTCATATGCTGATAACTATTTCGCATTCAAGTTTTCACTACAGAAGATGTTTAACCGGCCCGTAGATCTCCTGGAAGAAAAAGCAATTAAAAATCCTTTTTTCAAACAAAACCTGGACCGGCAACGGCAACTGATCTATGGATATTGAGATTAAAAGATGAAATATTATCACGCCGACGTTTTCTCCAATAAAAAATACTCTGGTAACGGCCTCACCATTTTCCCCGGCGCGGAAGGTATGGACAAAGCCATGATGCAGACCCTTACGCAGGAGATGCGGCAGTTTGAAAGTATATTCCTCAGCCGGGTAAACTTAACCAGTTTCCGGGCATTCATCTTTACGATGGAAGAAGAGCTGGACTTCGCCGGTCACCCGGTAATTGGTGCTGCTGCCCTCCTGCATCAATTATATGCTGCTGATAAAGAACAAGCCAGTTGGACGATTGAATTAAACGCCAAACCGGTACTGGTCAATACTACTAAACACAAAGGCTACTACTCAGCTAAAATGAACCAGGGTGAAGCTGGCTTTGGGAGGATACTGCCTGATGAACAGGTAACAGAAATGCTGCGTTGCTTTAACCTTTTACCGGAAGACAGGTTTGATGGCCTGCCTCTTGAGATGGTAACGACCGGCCTGCCATATTTAATAGTGCCGGTAAAGGCAGATTCGCTTGCAAAGGTTAAAGTGACGACTGCCGACCTCGACAGCAGGCTGTCTGCCATTGGGGCTAAATTTTTCTTTATACTCGATGTTGAGAATAAACAGGGCCGAACCTGGGATAATGCGGGCCTTGTGGAAGATATTGCCACGGGCAGCGCGGCGGGTCCTGCCGGTGCTTACCTCGTCAAATATGGATTTGCCCCAACCAATACGGAAATCGTACTCCGGCAGGGTGATTTTGTAAACCGGCCCAGTAAACTGATGGTTACAGTAACGGGCGCACCTGGTGCGCTGCGGGATGTATTTGTAGAAGGGGATGTGTGTATGATTGCCACGGGAGAACTGATTACCTGAAACCCCCTCTTTCCTGAACCGCCCATCTATATTAGCAGAGGGGTGTATCATTTTCACTTATTTTTGGATAGTGAGTCCGTTACCTCAACAAACGCACAGGCATACAATGAAAAAATTACTCTCCTTTATATTGATTTGTGTTGCTGCCCAACTGCACGCACAGGAACTCTATTTTCCCAAAACGGCTTATGCAGACAGCGCCAGTCTCGCTAAAAGTATGCCGGCACTGGCAGCCAAAGTAATAGCTTTATACAAGGAAGCAGACAAACAAACCTATTACGACAATCTCTTTCGCTACCAGGTGGTAGCAGGGCGCTACGCAGAATCGATCAAAACGCTCGACTCCCTGCGCAACCTGATCAAAGTTTCAGACCCCGCACACGCCGCAGGTATTGGTTTCCAGTTCCAGGCCTATGCCGCTGCAAAAATGCGGCAGGCAGAGCGTAAGGTATCCTTCAACGATGCCTTTATGGTAATGTTTCCCCGGTTATTCAACGCGTTGTCTGAAGATGCAGCAGTAGTGGCTTCGGGCTATTTCGATTATGATGTTGCGCCCATGCGGAAAAACCTGTATAAGTTCCTGGGTGATGCCGACGGTGGCGACAGTATACCCCTTGCAGAGGCACAATCACTCTGCCGGGCATACAACTCCGTGCTCGTTTACAGCCAGGTGGTAAGCCTTGCCAAACCACTTATTGCAGAGCTGGATAATAAACAGTTTATCAGGGAAGACAGTGTACTGATCAGGTCGAGAGACGGCGCAACGCTTACCGCTACCATTACAAGAAGAAAGGATATAACGGCCAGGCAACCGGCCATCTTTGTATTTAATATCTATAATACCCCCAGAGACAGATCGCTTGCCAAGGAAGCCGCCATACAGGGCTATGTGGGCGTGGTGGTCAACACAAGGGGTAAATACCTCAGCCCTGAAGCGATTGAGCCTTTCGAACACGACGCCACCGATGCTTACGACATTATCGACTGGATAAGCAAACAGCCCTGGAGCAATGGTAAGGTAGGTATGTTTGGAGGCAGCTATCTTGGGTTCAGCCAGTGGGCTGCTGCCAAGCGCCTGCACCCGGCTTTAAAAACCATCATCCCGCAGGTATCGGTAGGCATCGGTATCGACTACCCCATGCAGGGCAATATCTTTATGACCTATATGCTGCGCTGGATACATTATGTTACCAATTCCAAAGAAACGGACCAGGCAGAGTTCGACAACGACACATACTGGAACAACGTATTTAGAAAGTGGTACCGTAGCGGCAGGGCCTTCCGTGCGCTGGATACAATTGAAGGACGGCCCAACGCTATATTCCAGCGCTGGCTTAAACACCCCTCGCACGATGCCTACTGGCAAAACATGGTGGCTTATAAAAAAGACTTTTCGGCCATCAATATTCCCATACTTACTACTACAGGCTATTACGATGCAGACCAGCTTGGTGCCATGTATTACTTTAAGCAGCACCATTTGTGGAACAAAAATGCTAATCATTACCTCCTTATCGGCCCCTACGATCATGGCGGAGCACAGGGCATACCTTCAACAGTGCTCAACGGCTACCCGGTAGACCCGGTGGCAAACATCAGCATCAATACCCTGACTTACCAGTGGTTCAACTATATACTGAAAGACAGCGCCCGCCCTGCTATACTGGAAGATAAGATCAATTACCAGGTAATGGGTACCAATCAGTGGAAACACGTACCCACCATGGCTGCAATGAACAACGATACACTGAAGTTGTATCTTACCAGCGGCCGTACAGCAGGGAGTTACCAGCTTGATGCGCAACCTGGTACCGGCTTCATCGGCCAGGAAGTGGATTTTACAAAAAGAGGCGATACCATACCCGCTGTTTCGGGTAATATTATAGACAGTGCGCTGGACGTAACCAACGGCATTGCCTTTGTGTCGGAGCCGTTTGCGAGAGCTTTCGAGATCAATGGCTCTTACCTGGCTGAGCTGAAAGCCAGTATCAATAAAAAAGATATGGACATCGCCATTGCCATGTACGAACGGATGCCCGATGGAAAGCATTTCAGCCTCGGTACAGGCCAGGTACGTGCCAGCTATGCTAAAGACAGGAGTAAACGGCAACTGCTGCAACCCGGCAAAACTGAAACCATATCTTTCCCGGACATATTTTTTACCTCCCGCAAAATCAGCGCAGGCAGCAGGCTGGTAGTGGTGGTGAGCATCCATAAAAATCCATTCTGGCAGATCAACTACGGCACGGGAAAAGAAGTAAGCGATGAAACGATTGCGGATGCGGGAGAACCGCTGCGTATAAAATGGTATGGCAGCAGCGTGATTAAAGTGCCGGTACACCTGTAACTGTGTTTTTAACTTTCGTACCTTCCATACGGGGGAATAAAATATTTCTCCGGATGATACATGCCCCCGTTGTTGCTGTGATGAATATTACTCCATTCAATTCATCTTTATTATGCCTGCTACTGATCTTGATACAAAGGGACTGACCAGCGAAGAAGTACTGCAGTCGCGTATAAAGTATGGTTATAACCGCCTGAGTTATAAAAAAGAAAGCGGTTTCGCTGATGCTGTTTTGCGCCTCGTTAAAGAGCCGATGGTGATTTTGCTGATGGTGGCTTCAGCCATTTATTTTGTAAGCGGCAGCATTGGCGATGGTATCTTTCTTGCCTCGTCTATTGTACTGGTATCGCTTATTTCGCTGTACCAGGATTCGAAAAGCCGCAATGCTCTCGAAAAACTGAAAGACTTTACCAGGCCGGGCTGCAAGGTAATACGCGATGGGGTGGTGCAGGAGATCAAAACTGATGACCTGGTGATGGGCGACAGCCTGATGACAGCGGCCACTGCCTGCACATGTATATATTTCGTATATTGGTGTTCAGACAGAAGTAACCCGTGTAAATGGGCTATCCTGTTTTTTACTCAAGCCAAAATGATTGTGATATGCTAAAAGTTGCAGACATTCTTAAAACTAAAGACAGCCAGGTATATGCAGTTACCGGCAACATCTCCGTTTACGATGCGCTTGGCCTGATGGGAGAAAAAAACATCGGCGCCCTGCTGGTGATAGAAGAAGACCGGTTGAAGGGCATTCTTTCTGAACGCGATTATGCCCGTAAAGTGGTTTTGCAGGGCAAAACTTCTAAAGAAACGATGGTTGAAGAGATTATGACGGCCAAAGTGATTACGGTAACGCCAGACGACAGTATTGATACCTGTATGGAATTGATGAGCAACAGGCATATCCGGCACCTGCCCGTAATGACGGGGGATAAAGTTACAGGTGTGATCTCGATCAGCGATGTGGTAACCGCAATCATACAATCGCAGAAAGAAACGATCGACTACCTGAAGTCGTATATTTCACAGTAAACGGCCGTCTTATTTATCATACAGGCGCCATCTGCCTATAGATCCGGGCAGAACTAAGGCCCGGCGAAACAGGTTGCCGGGCAGCGCAGCAGGCAAAACGTAAAGAAATGTTAATGCCCTGCTTATTTTTTGCCAATTCCGCACTTCTTTGCATCTTTATAACGTACCCTTTAATTAATCTTACAGTATTATGCATGGAAAGCGGATCGTTTTTGTGGTGTTGGTTTTGTTTGTATTGGCCGGTAACAGTAATGCCCAAAAGAGCAAAGCGGCAAAATATCCAAGCCTGCTCTGGGAAATTACCGGCAACGGTCTGAAAAAGCCCTCCTATCTTTTTGGCACCATGCACGTGAGCAATAAAATGGTGTTTCACCTTGGCGATTCATTTTACAATGCCCTAAAAAGTGTAGACGCGGTTGCCCTTGAGCTCAACCCCGACAGTTGGCAGGAGCAAATGGTGGAAACAGAGAAGATAAAAGACGAGTATGGCAATTATACCCGTGCGGCAGGGGGAAATTACCTTAATGAAAGCGGCTTCAGGATCAGTAAATACGACGATGAGTTAAAGGCGGCTATCCGTACCGAGCCTACCGTAGTTAATAACCTGCTCTACCGCAGTTACCGCACCAGGGAAGACTTTGAGGAAGATACCTTCCTCGATCTGTACATTTTTCAGACAGCAAAGAAACTGGGCAAGCGCGCCACCGGGGTGGAAGACTTTTTTGAATCGGAAAAAGTGGTAATAGAAGCGTACACGGCCATGTCGAAAGAGAAGAAACGGAAAGTGATTGATACAGATGGTGAATCGTATGCAGAAATACAGCGGAAGATAGAAGATGCTTACCGGCGTGGTGACCTTGACCTGATGGATTCGCTTGACATTATGATGGAAAGGTCGGACGCATTCCGCGAAAAGTTTATGTACAGGCGTAACGAGATACAGGCCTATTCCATCGATACGATCCTGAAAAAGAACTCTCTTTTTGTAGGTGTGGGTGCGGCCCACCTGCCGGGCAAAAGAGGCATAATTGAGATGCTGCGCACGATGGGGTACACACTGCGCCCCGTTAAACTGGCCGACCGCAATGCCCAGCAAAAAGAAACGATCGACAAGCTTACCGTACCGGTTACCTTTTCAAAATATCAATCTGCCGATGGACTGTACTCCGTTGACGTTCCGGGAAAGCTGTATAAAATGAACAACGAGTATGGGGGCCTCGACAGGCTGCAATATTCCGATATGGGTAACGGCACTTATTACCTAGTAACAAGGGTTAAAACCCATGCCGGGTTCCTGGGCATAAAAGACGACGACGTACTGAAGAAAATAGACAGTATGCTGTATGAGAATATACCTGGTAAGATACTGACCAAAACCCTCATTACAAAGAACGGCTATAAAGGATATGATGTAGTGAACAAAACAAGGAGGGGCGACGTGCAACGCTACCAGTTCTATGTAACCCCTTTTGAAATACTGATCTTTAAAATGAGCGGTAAGGAAGGCTATGTGCAGGGCGCCGAAGCCGAACGCTTTTTTAATTCTGTAGCCCTGCGGCCGCAGGAGCAGAATATAGTCAGTTACGAACCGCCGCAGGGTGGGTTCTCTGTTAACTTTTCGCAACCCCCCAATGCCACATTTACAGGTACGGGTGACGGGGAAGGTCGTTGGGAGTATGAGGCTATAGATAAACCGACCGGAACAGCCAGCCTCATCTTCCGGCGGAGCATATACAATTTTAAATTTCTTGACCAGGACTCTTTCGATCTTGCCATGATTGAAGAATCGTTCCGGTCGCCCGATTATTTCGATAAACAGGTAAGCAGGAAGATGAGCAGCTTTAATGGTTATCCCTGTCTCGACGTTACCGAAAAGCTCAAAGATGGCAGGGAGATAACAGCCCGCTACCTCATCAAAGGCCCGCATTATTATGTAATTGCTACACGGGGTGGAGATAAAAAGCAGGCTGCCGCATTTATCAATTCTTTCCGGTTCAGCCCTTACCGTTATGCTGCGGCTAAACCCTATACCGACACCTTTATGCGTTTTGCTGTTAACACCCCCGTCAGCCCCGAAATAGACCCCGGTTACCGCAGGCTGATTGAGCAGGCAAAAAAAGAAGCAGATAACGGGCAGGGGGCGAGGTACACACCCTTCTGGCCAAAAGATATGAAAGCCCTGTTCCGGAGCGATTCTACCGGCGAAGCGATAGGGCTGAGTGTACAGGAATATCCCAGGTACTATTATATCAGGGATAAAGCAAAATTTTGGGATAATGAGCTATCCGATTACTATGAGAAAACATCTCTTGCCGTTCATAGTAAAACGCCCGTTACAGCCTCGGGCGATACCCTGGGCTATACATTCCAGTTGCGCGATACGGGCTCATCAAGGGTAATTATCCGTTCTGTACTGGCCAGCGGCAATTATATGTTCTCGATGGTAACGATGGGGGATACGCTTAACCACGCATCGGGTTTTATACAAAACTTTCTTACTTCTTTTCAGCCGCTGAAAGACAGTACAGGCAAATCTTTTTTTGCCAACCGGCTGGATACTTTCTTTGCCGATCTGTTCAGTAAAGACAGCGCTGTACAGGTAAAGGCACAGCAGCAACTGTCTAACGTCTACTATGGTGAGGGGGGAGTGCGCCAGATTGTAAAAGCCATTGACCGGCTGAAAAATGGAGACAGGGAATATTTTTCTGTCAAGTCTAAACTCATTGCAGAACTGGGCTATATACGTGATACGGTTTACCATGAAGTGGTGCCTGCTTTAAAAAGGATATATGAGCAAACAGCGGATACCAGCCTGTTCCAGAACGAAGTGCTTATCGCTCTTGCACGACACCAGACTAAAGAATCGTATGCCCTGCTGAAAGAGCTTATTTTGCAGGACCCGCCCGTATTCGACAACAGTTATGAATACAGCACACTGTTCAGCCGGTTGAACGATACCCTGAAGCTGGCTAAAACACTTTTTCCCGATATTATGCAGCTCGCTTCATTAGACGATTATAAAGGCCGCCTGCTGACATTGCTGGGTAACCTGGCAGACAGTGGCTATCTCGAGGCTAAAGATTATGAACCTTATTTCAGCAAGATCTATTTTGACGCGAGGATAGAGCTGAAGAAGCTCCAGGGTAAGGATGAAAAGAGAATGGAGGCCGAAAGCCGTAAAGATAAAGAAGAGGATAACGGTAATTATAATCCCGTTTACCGCGGCAGTGGTAATAACGACGACCTTGAACAGTACGGGGTATTGCTGATGCCTTTTTATGATAAGAACACGGGCGTACAGAAATACTTTAGCCGGTTGCTGCAATCAAAAGACCCGGTGGTGCGGATGAATACCGCCATTTCTCTTTTACGTAACGGTAAGCCCGTGGCCGACAGTGTACTGAATACCCTGGCGGCCGACGATAAATACAGGGTACGGCTTTTTAAAAGAATGAAGAAAAACAAGCTGCTTGCTAAATTTCCGGCACGGTATAATAACCCGCTCGACCTGGCAAGGAGCCGGATGGTTACAGAGAGGGGAGACTATGATAAGATAGACTCCGTTGTTTACGTGGATAAACAGAAAGTGCATTACGAGAATAAAACAGGGTATGTGTACTTTTTTAAATACCGCATACAAAAAGAAGACGACTGGAAGATCGGATTTAGCGGTCTGCTGCCGGAAAATGAAAAAGAAGCAGGCATCGACGACGAGTTTACCAGCATGACGGATAAAAAACTAAAAGCTGATGAACCCATTATAGAGCAATACAATAAGCTCTTAAAGAAAAGGCTTTTTGCCATGCACGATAGCGGCAGAAACTTTTTTGAAAATGATAATATGAACTATGCGCGGTTCAGAAGGATGGAAGGTGCTGATAACGATGATGACGAAGACTAAGCCGGGAGGAGTTGCTTACCGGGTATGGCTTCTATAAGCGCCCGGGTATAAGGGTTGGCCGGGTTGGTATAAATGGCTTCGGCCCCACCTTCTTCCACGATCTTCCCCTTACGCATTACGAGAATACGATCGCAGAGGTAGCGCACCACCGAAAGGTCGTGCGAAATAAAGATGGCTGTAAAGCCAAACTCTTTTCTCAGGTCGTTGATCAGGTTGAGCACCTGCGCCTGTACGCTTACATCAAGTGCGGATACACTTTCATCAAAAACAAGAAAAGAAGGATTGAGCGCGAGCGCCCTCGCAATACAGATACGCTGCCGCTGGCCACCGCTGAACTGGTGCGGGTAGCGGTTGTAGTGATCGGCCTGCAGGTTTACCTTCTCCAGTAATGTTATTACCCTCTCTCTCTGTGCACGGGCATTTCCTCCCGCTTTATGCACCCTCAGGGGTTCCAGGATAGCACTTCCGATACTGATTCTCGGGTTAAGAGAGCCATAGGGGTCCTGGAAAACGATTTGCAGGTCCTGCCTGACCCTTCTCAGTTCGCTGCCTTTCAGCATTGCAATGTCCCTCCCGTCGAGCAGGATGCGCCCACCCGCTACCGGTACCAGTTGCAGGATAGCACGGCCAAGCGTTGTTTTGCCGCAGCCACTTTCTCCAACGAGCCCGAGTATTTCGCCTTTCTGTACGGAGAAACTAACATCATCTACTGCTTTAAAAAACTGTTCAGCTCCTTTTTGCTTTGTTGGAAAATATACTTTTACCTGCTGCACGTCGAGTATGGGTGCCGTTGTGGAGTTCATATTGAGAATGACCGGCGGATTATCGTGCACAACGGGTTTATGGGTATTACTGCCCCCGAGAAAATCGCTTACCACGGGCAGGCGTTGTCCTTTTGGGTGTATGGCGGGGCGGCAGGCCAGCAGTGCACGCGTATAAGGATGCTGCGGGTTGCGGAGCACCGTTGCTGCTTCCCCCTGCTCGGCAATCTCCCCTTTATACAAAACGATGATCTTATCTGCTATATCGGCCACCACGCCAAGATCGTGCGTGATAAAGATGACGCCCATGCCATTCTGCTGCTGTAAAGATTTGATCAAATCGAGTATTGTTTTCTGTACGGTTACATCTAGCGCTGTAGTGGGTTCGTCTGCAATAAGCAGGGCAGGATTGCAGCACATGGCCATAGCAATCATTACCCGCTGCTTCTGGCCACCGCTGATCTCGTGGGGGTAACGGTCGAATAACTGTGCAGGATTGGGTAGTTGTACCTTTTCAAAGTAAGCAATGGTCTGTTGCTTCGCTGTGGCTTTATCCACAGCCTGGTGCAGGCGGATCGCTTCCATCACCTGCGTGCCACAGGTAAATACCGGGTTGAGGGAGGTCATCGGTTCCTGGAAGATCATGGCAATATCTTTACCACGCACCGTACGCATAACGGTATCATTTGCACTGGCGAGGTTTACAGGCGCCTCTCCATTGCGCGAAAAAAGCAACTGCCCTTCAATCTTTGCAGACGGGGGCAGCAATTGTAATAATGATAAGGAGGTGACGGATTTACCCGAGCCCGATTCGCCAACGATGGCAACCGTCTGGCCCGGCTCTACAGAAAATGAAATATCCCTTACTGCGTTGGTGGTAATACCATCTGCCGTGAAACTGACAGAAAGATGGTTGACTTGCAGAAGGGACATATAATGAAGTTCGTTTAAAACTGCAGGTGCCTTACGGTGAGGCCATTGTTCATCAATTGTTTCAATGAATCGATACCGATCTTCAGGTGACGTTCTACAAACTGTGCCGTTACCTTTTTATCGCTGGCCTCTGTTTTTACCCCTTCGGGGATCATCGGTGAGTCGCTCACCAGCAGGAGTGCGCCTGTAGAAATCTTATTGTAAAAGCCTACGCTGAAGATAGTAGCCGTTTCCATATCGATGGCATAGGCCCTGACCTTTTTCAGGTATTCTTTAAAAGCTTCGTCGTGCTCCCATACCCTGCGGTTGGTGGTGTACACCGTACCCGTCCAGTAATCGCAGGAATAATCCCTGATGGTAGTGGATATCGCTTTTTGCAGGGCGAAGGCAGGTAGTGCCGGCACTTCGGGGGGGAAGTAGTCGTTACTGGTACCCTCGCCGCGTATTGCCGCAATGGGAAGGATGAGGTCGCCAATGGTATTGCGTTTCTTTAACCCGCCGCATTTACCGAGAAAGAGAACAGCTTTGGGGTTGATGGCGCTGAGCAGGTCCATAACCGTAGCGGCAGTAGGGCTGCCCATACCGAAATTGATGATGGTAATATTGTCGGAAGTGGCGCACTGCATCGGGCGGTCCCGGCCAATCACTTTGGTTTTATGCCATTTGGCAAACAGTTCCACATAGTTTGAAAAGTTAGTTAACAGGATATATTCTCCAAAACTTTCCAGCTTCTCGCCCGTGTAACGCGGCAGCCAGTTATTAACGATATCTTCTTTTGTCTTCATGTCTTTTTTTTACAAATAAATAGCGCAATATACGCTTTTTTCGGGTATGAATGATAAGCCTGCCTACGACAGGCTCATCATTCATACCCGATCATTCTTACCTTTACACCGTGATCGCTATAACATTTCCACCATACCAGCCACGCATACGGGAGCAGCACAAAAAACCGCAGATATTCGACGGCATCCGTAAGCAATGGGTAGCGCTTACACCCGAAGAGTGGGTACGGCAGAATATACTGCAATACCTGACGCTTGTACTGCAATACCCCGCATCGCTGATTGCTGTTGAAAAAGAGATCCGTTTGGGTGAGTTGAAGAAGCGTTGTGACATTATCGTTTACGACCGGGATATGAAGCCTTTCCTGCTGGTGGAGTGCAAGGAAATGGAGGCGCCGCTTACGGATGCTGCCGTGCACCAGGCGCTGCGGTACAACCAAACCTTACAGGTGCCTTATTTTGCTATTACTAACGGGCAATACACTTGTCTTTTTAAGAATGAGGCGGGTCAACTGGTAGAAGTGGGGGAGTGGCCGGGGTTGGGTTAGCCTGATATTGGGCACTTAATGTTACCTGCTGTGTTATTTGTCTACCGAAACCGGGCAAGCGTATCGTCAACCAAATGTTCTATTGCTAAAAAATTATTGGTGAGTTTCAAAACATCATCCTGCAAGTTTTGCAGGTCCATTTTTACCCAGCCCTCCATTAAGGTAAGTGGCCCAAAATCTACATTTACATTTTCCCATGTATGGGCGAAATTTTTAAAGCTGTTTCTAAAGGCATCTGCAAATTTTCTGCTTTGTATGGAATAGCCTTTTAGCTTTCTCAGCTTCAGGGCGTGTATATTGTACAGTATTTTTTGTTCTTCTATTGCTGCGTCGTTTACCCAAACAGAAAAGAATATCCTTGATTCCGCAGTTAATGGGTCTTGCAATGGCGTTGCCCACGACTTCTTATACAGTTTCAAAAAGACAGAATCTAAAACTATACCTACGGCAATGTCAATTTGTTTTTTGTGGAGCAGCTTCTTATTGAGCTTACCGGCGGCTTTTTGAAATTCATCCTGGTAGTAGGGAAAGTCCATTTTTAAAAGTGTGTGTTGTGTGGCGTGGGTGCAGACAAGCTCTTTTACAAGGTTGGGTCTTGCGGCGTTGGCTTTGTGTGCCTTGCAAATGTGCTTGACTTCGAAGCGTTGGCCGTCTGCTCGTTGTTGTCATACTTCAAATTTAACAAAAGGTTACGATAAGGTGGCACACAACGGCAGTTTGTGAAAAAACTCCCGCCGCTTTATAAATATACACACAA
>CAZPXP010000060.1:0-18551 GCA_964590975.1 uncultured Ferruginibacter sp.
CGTAATGAAGAAGGACTCAACTGGGCCATCGGCGAAATCCGGAAGCTGAAAGAAGAATTCTGGCGCGATGTACGCATACCCGGTAGCATAAACGAAATGAACCCCGAGCTCGATAAAGCCAACCGCGTAGCCGACTTTATAGAACTGGGCGAACTCATGTGTATCGATGCCCTCGGTCGCAGGGAAAGCTGTGGTGGTCACTTCCGCGAAGAAAGCCAGACAGAAGATGGCGAAGCCCGCAGAGATGATGATAACTTCCGTTATGTGGCAGCATGGGAACTGAAAGGCGACGGCCAGTGGGAACTCCATAAAGAAGACCTTGAGTTTGAAGTGGTAAAACCCAGCCAGCGCAGCTATAAATAGTAACGCCGCCATTCTTTGAAACAAAAGTAAATAAAGCCTTACGGTAAAACGTAAAGACATGAACCAATAAGCAGTATGGAACATTATAACATGAACCTCACACTCAAAGTGTGGCGCCAGCAGAACGCAAACAGCAACGGTAGCTTCGAAACCTACCCCGTAAAAGGCATTTCTTCAGAAATGTCTTTCCTTGAGATGTTTGACGTGCTAAACGAAGAGCTTATCCGCGAAGGCAAAGAACCCATCGCGTTCGACCACGACTGCCGCGAAGGCATCTGTGGTATGTGCAGTATGTACATCAACGGGCAGGCACACGGCCCATGGCAGAAAAACACGACCTGCCAGTTGCACATGCGCGCATTTAAAGACGGCGATACCATCGTGGTGGAACCCTGGAGAGCAGGCGCTTTCCCCGTGATCAAAGACCTGATGGTAGACAGGACCGCCTTCGACCGCATCATCCAGGCCGGTGGTTACATCTCTGTAAATACCGGTAATGCCGTAGACGCCAACGCACTGCCTATCGACAAGAAGAATGCAGACGACGCCTTTATGGCCGCCGCCTGTATCGGTTGCGGCGCATGCGTAGCCACCTGTAAGAACAGCTCGGCCATGCTCTTTGTAAGTGCCAAAGTATCTCAGCTCGCGCTGTTGCCACAAGGTGCCCCCGAAAGAAAAACAAGGGTCCTCAATATGGTCGCGCAGATGGATAAAGAAGGATTTGGTAACTGCACCAATACCTACGCCTGCGAAGCAGAATGCCCTAAAGGCATTTCAGTAGCCAATATTGCACGCATGAACCGTGAATTTATCTCGGCCAGCCTTGCCAGCGAAGAATAAGACAGCAGAGCGCAGCACGCCGCCGGCAGCAGCAAAAAGCGTATCGCCACTCATATAATTTAAGCACCCGCAGGGTGCTTTTTTGATGCAGGTTGGTTAAATTCATGTTTCCAACCAAACACGAGGTATGAAAAGATCTTCCCTTATCGCAGCATGCACGCTGCTCATCGTAGCCTGTAACACAGAAAACAAAACAAAAGTGAACAGAATAACATGGCAATGGCCACAGGGCGTAGTACCACCCGTTTGTGATACCCAGTCTAAAACCCTTACCGCACACGGCGATACCCGTTCCGATCCCTATTACTGGCTAAACCAGTACTGGCTCAAAGGGCCCGACAGCAACAAAGTGGTAGACTACCTCAAACGCGAAAACGCCTACCTCGATACGATGATGAGCATAACCAAAGACCTGCGTAAAAAACTCTACGACGAAATGCGCAGCCGCATCAGGGAAAAAGACGAAAGCGTACCCGTATTCCGTAATGGATACCACTATTACACACGTACCCTCGAAAACACAGACTATTATATCTTCTGCCGTAAAAAAGGAACCCTCGATGCAAAAGAAGAAGTACTGCTCGATGTAAACGAGATGGCCAAAGCACACGATTACTTTGCCGTAAACGGGTTCAATATCAGCCCCGACAACAAACTGATGGCGTATGGAGTAGACACGGTATCACGAAGGCAGTACATCATACACATAAAGAACCTCGAAACAGGCGAGATACTGAAAGACCAGATCACCAATACTACCGGCAACGCCGTTTGGGCAGCCAACAGCCAAACCTTTTTCTATACCGCCAGGAACCCCTTAACGCTGCTGTCAGAGAAGATCAAAAAACACCAGTTGGGTACCGATGCCTCAGCAGATCCGGTGGTGTACACAGAAACAGACCCATCCAACTACATCAACGTAAGCAAGAGCCGTTCCGGTAAATACATCTTCATCAACTCAGAAGCCACACTCTCCTCCGAAACGCGCTACATTGATGCCGGTAAACCCGAAGAAGCCTTCGAAATATTTCAGCCCCGCGTAAAAAATGTGCTGTACAATGTAGAGCACCAGAACGACCGCTTCGTGATCGTAACCAACCGCGACGCCATCAACTTCAGGATGATGACATGCCCGATCGGTAAAACAACCTTCGGTAACTGGACAGAACTACTCCCCAACCGCGCCGATGTATTACTGGAAGGGGTAGACGTGTTTAAAGACTTCTGGGTGGCTACAGAAAGAAAGAACGGCCTCATACAGTTGCGCATTCATAAGCTGGCAGACAACGCCGAGCACTATATCGACTTCGGCGAACCCGCCTACCTCGCCTTTACCAACAGCAACCCCGAATACGGTACACACCAGTTGCGGTACAACTATACCTCCCTCACCACCCCCAACTCGGTATTCATGTACGATATGGATACCAAAGAGAAAAAACTGCTGAAAGAACAGGAAGTACCCGGTGGATACGATAAAACAGGTTATACAACCGAACGCCTTTATGCCACCGCCAGAGACGGTACAAAAGTACCCGTATCGCTGGTCTATAAGAAAGGATTGGTAAAAGATGGCAATGCCCCCTGCCTCTTATACGCGTATGGCGCTTACGGCAACAGTACCGACCCCTCTTTCGATGCCAGTATGATAAGCCTGCTCGACAGGGGTTTTGTTTATGCCATTGCACACGTACGTGGCGGGCAGGAAATGGGGCGTCAGTGGTATGAAGATGGTAAGATGATGAAAAAGATCAACACCTTCACCGATTTTATTGATTGTGCCGAATTTCTCATCGCTTCCAAATTCACCGGTAAGCAACACCTCTATGCCAACGGCGGCAGCGCCGGTGGGCTGCTGATGGGTGCCATCGCCAATATGCGCCCCGACCTCTGGAAAGGTATCGTAGCCGATGTGCCCTTTGTGGATGTGATCACCACCATGAGCGATCCCGGCATACCGTTAACCACAAACGAATACGACGAATGGGGCAACCCCGCCAATAAGGAGAGTTATATGTACATGAAATCTTACTCCCCTTACGACAACGTGGCCGCCAAAGACTATCCCAATATGCTCGTAACAACAGGGCTGCACGACAGCCAGGTACAGTATTTTGAGCCCGCCAAATGGGTAGCCCGGTTGCGGAAAATGAAAACGGATAAAAACCTGCTGCTCCTGAAAACCAATATGGAAGCGGGGCATGGAGGCCGCTCCGGACGGTTTACCAGCCTCGAAGAAACCGCGCTGGCCTTCTCCTTTTACCTGGCGCTCGAAGGCATAGGCTCCTGACAAATAAGCCGTTCATACGCAATAAGTAATTTGCTAAAGCCCCCGTTGTTTATCAATGGGGGCTTTTTGCAGCAAATCATTAGTTTACAGGGTCTTATCAATAATGATGTAATTTAGCAACATTACTAAACCCGGGTGTTGAAAAGGATCAGGATATACCTACTCTTAATGGTGATATTGTGTGTGCAGCAACTGGCAGCCCAGGTGAAAACACCCCTGTCCAACCTGCGTAAGAAAAATATTAAAGTAACAGTAGCCGCCACCACCATCGACACCCTGAGCATCATCCCCGGCAGTTTTTCCATCCCGGGCATATCCCCCGCAACTTACCTGCTCGATGAAGTGAATGCCCGGCTTACCTGGGTTACCCTGCCCGCCAGCCCGGCAGTAACGGTGCAGTACCGCGTCTTTCCCTACCGCCTCAACCCCGTGGCAAAAGGCTTTAATTACGACAGCATCCGCTACAACTTCATCAGCGAAAAACCCTTCACCTTCAGGTACAACGCCAGAAACGAAAACCCCCTGTTCGACTTTGGTAATATCGACTACAAAGGCAGCTTTGGCCGTGGCATCTCTTTCGGTAATAACCAGGACGCCGTGGTCAACAGCAGCATGAACCTCCAACTCAATGGCTATATCGGCGACAGCCTCGAACTCAGCGCAGCGGTAACAGACAACAACATCCCCATACAACCCGACGGCAATACGCAGGACCTGCGCGACTTCGACCGCATCTTCCTCCAGGTAAAGAAAAAAGGCTGGCAGGCCAGTTTTGGCGATATAGATATACGCCAGAGCAAAAACTACTTCCTCAACTTCTATAAACGCCTCCAGGGCGTTGCCT
The DNA here is from genome assembly GCA_964590975.1 of uncultured Ferruginibacter sp. Taxonomy (GTDB): domain Bacteria; phylum Bacteroidota; class Bacteroidia; order Chitinophagales; family Chitinophagaceae; genus Ferruginibacter. The sequence goes on from CAZPXP010000060.1 coordinate 4,338, forward strand.
TCAGTACCGATAATAAGATCGGCCGTACAGCTACCAACTCCTTTTTGGTAAGCGGCGCCGTAGCCAAGGGCCGGTTTACGCGCAACATCCTGCAACCCGTGGAAGGCAACCAGGGCCCCTACCGCCTGCAGGGCGCCAACAACGAACTTTATTTTGTGATACTGGCCGGTACCGAAAGGATATTTATCGACGGAGAACTGCTGCAAAGAGGCGAAGACCAGGACTATGTGATCAACTACAATACCGCCGAGCTTACCTTCACCCCCAAACGCATGATCACAAAAGACAGGCGCATACAGGCCGAATTTGAATACGCCGACCGCAACTTCCTCAACGCACAGTTCTATGCCAGCGACGAGCTCACCCTCAATAATAAGCTCTTCCTCAGCATCGGCGCCTTTCACAACAGCGATGCCAAAAACTCCTCCATCAACCAGGTGCTCGACGATTCACAAAAACAGTTCCTCGCAAAAGTGGGCGATGGTATTGATACCGCCTTTTACCTCAACGCCGTAAGAGATACCTTTGCAACCGGTAAGCTGCTCTATAAAAAGATCGATACCCTCTACACCGGTGGCAGGCACGATTCCATCTTTGTATTCTCCACCAACCCCAACGATATCCTTTACAACCTGTCCTTTATGTATGTGGGCGCCGGTAAGGGCAATTACACCCAACTCTTTAATGGCACCAACGGCAAAGTGTTCCAGTGGGTGGAACCCGACCTGCCGGGCCAGAAAAAGGGCGACTGGGAGCCGGTCATCCTGCTGGTAACTCCCAAGAAACTGCAGGTCGTTTCAATCGCCGCCGAATACAAGCTCAGCCCCCGATCTGCCATACGCGCAGAGGCCGCCATGAGCAACTACGACATCAATCTCTTCTCTGCAAAAGACAAGGGAAACGATAAGGGCTTTGCCACCAAACTGCAATGGGAATCGCGCGACAGCGCCATAAGAATAGCAGGTAAGAAACTGGTGCTGCAAACACAGGTGGGGTACGAGTTTGTACAGGATCGTTTTAAAGCACTCGAACGCCTGCGCAACGTAGAGTTCCTCCGCGACTGGAGCCTGCCCTTCAACGCAGCGCCCGCAAATGAACAACTCATCAGCTTGTCTGCCGCTGTTACCGATACAGGTGGTAACCGGCTGCGCTACGATATTACCAGTTACAGCCGCAGCGACAAACACCACGGTATCCGCCAGTATGTTGACTTTTTCCACCGCAGCAAAGGATGGAAAATCGCCAGCCAGCTAAGCCTTACACAGATCAGCAGCACCATTGTGAGCGGGTTATTTATCCGCCCCACGATCGACCTGTCGCGCCCCTTCAAATACCTTGGCGGCATAGAAGCCGGGCTCAATTATACCGCCGAGCACAACAAACTGAAAAATAAGGTGTACGATACCCTCTCACCCGTAAGCTTTGGGTTTAATATCTGGCAGGCTTACCTGCGCGCTCCGGCCACAAAGCTCAACCGCTGGGAACTGTCTTATTTCCGGCGTAACGACCTGCAACCCGCAGGGTCCAAACTCCTGCGCGCAGATAAAAGCGACAATTTCACCCTCAGCGTCACCCTCGCCCGTAATGAAGACCGCCAGTTTCGCTTTAACCTTACTTACCGGAAGCTCACCATACAGAACAGCAGCCTCAGCCGCCAGAAGGCAGACGAAAGCCTGCTCGGTCGGGGTGAATATACCTTTAGTGAGTGGAAAGGATTACTCTCCGGCAGCGTATTATACGAGCTCGGGGCAGGGCAGGAGCAGAAGCGCGAGTTTACCTATATAGAGGTACCCGCAGGCCAGGGAGAATTTACCTGGATCGATTATAATGCAAACGGTATTAAAGAGCTCAACGAGTTTGAGGTAGCCGTGTTCCAGGACCAGAAGCGATACATCCGCATCTTTACCCCCAGCAACCAGTTTGTAAAGGCAAACTATGTACAGTTCAACTACAACCTCGATGTGAACCCCAAAGCCATCTTCGGCAGTTCAGTAAGCGGTATGCGCAAAATACTGAGCCGCCTCAATACCAGTTCAACATTACAGATCAATAAAAAAGACCTCGCAACCGGTAAGTTCCAGTTCAATCCCTTTGCCCGTAAGCTCACCGATACCAGCCTCATCAGCTTAACCACTTTCCTGTCCAATACACTATTCATCAACCGCAGCAGCGTAAAGTGGGGGGCCGACCTTACCCATGCCATCAACGACAATAAAGCCCTGCTCAGTTATGGCTTCGAGAGCAGGCGGCTGCGCCAGTTGTCGGGCCGTTTGCGTTTGAACCTGAGCAGGCAGATACTCTTTACCACTTCGCTGCGCCAGATCAGGAACGTACTGAACACCACCGGCCCCAAGTTCAACAACCGCAACTACAACGTGTTGCAGCACATCGTTGAGCCAACCCTTTCTTACAGTTACAAGAGTATGCTGCGGATCAGCCTCACCTGGAGTTATGCCGAAAAACAGAATAAGATCGACTCTCTGGAGCAGGCAACCAACAACGCACTCACTACCGACCTGCGGTATAATATCCTCAATAAAGGAAGTGTAACAGCTAAGTTTACCCTTAACCAGATCAATTTTAAGGCATATACAGGTGCAGAAAACACAACAGTAGGATACCTGCTGCTCGATGGGTTACTGCCCGGCAAAAACTACCTGTGGAGTGTAGACTATACCCGCCGCATCAGCACCAGTCTTGAAATGAGTTTGCAGTATGAGGGCCGTAAGCCCGGCGAAGCTCGCATCGTACATACCGGCAGAGCCAGCGTCCGTGCATTATTTTAAAAGCGGTCACAATATCATAGCAGGTACATACCCGTCGCACCATGATCAGTATCTCACAGGTCGCCCTTAACTAATCTTACCTCCTTAATGTTTCCCCCTCCACCCCTTAACTACCCTTAATCCCTTAATGTTTAACCCCTTCCTCACCTTAACTAATCTTACCTCCTTAATGTTTCCCTCCCTCCGCACCTTAACTAATCTTAATCCCTTAATGTTTAACCCCTCCGCACCTTAACTAATCTTAACTCCTTAATGTTTCCCCCCCTAAAGATTCCCCAACCTCACCTTCTCCTCCTCCGATCCCGTCTTCCTGTCTTTAATACGCGTCACTTTGTTTTTAGTAAAGCGGTATGTGAAGTTGAGGTTATACATGCGCGTGTCATTCCGGCCCGAGAAGCCGTTCGCCTGCCCCGGTGCATTAACCGTGATGCGGTAGAAGTTACCAAAGAGCAGATCCTGTACGCCAATTGCAAAAGTGCCCTTGCCCTTCCAGAGAGTTTTGCGTAAGGTGATAGAAATATCGTTACTGCTTTTCAGTTTATAGATGCCCTGTATCGAAGGAGCGTTATACCATGCCGTGATCTCCGCGCGTATCGCTTTCCTTTTAGAGAGGGTAAAACCATTCACCGTGTTGATGTTACCCGTCCAGGCGCGAAGAGTTACCAGTTGCCCGCCGAGGCTGATCACTTTTGTTTTTTCCACCCGGTGAGAAGCCAGTAAGAAGAGGGTACTTTCCCACCAGGAAGTGAGGGCTTTGCTCGCACTGAAGTAAGCCCCATAGTCAATATTATTTTTCAGGTTCACCTGGGTATTCAGCAGCAGTTTATTCACATTATCCTGTTCCGTAATATTCGTGAAGGGGTTATCTGTATAGTTAAAGTAAACCGCAAAAGTGTAAGCGTTCCTGTAAGTATAGCTCAGTTCTGTATTATGCAGGAATGCCGGTTGCAGGAAGGGGTTACCCTGCAGGTAAGCATAAGGGGTGGTATAGAACTGGAAGGGGTTAAGGCGCCAGTAGTCCGGGCGGCTGATGCGGCGGCCGTATTGCAGACCAATTGCATGTTTATTAGGAACAAAAGTATGTTGCAGGAAGAAGGTCGGAAACAGTTTAAAATAGTTGTTGGTACTTACCTGTTGCAGGGTGGGCGATATGCCTTTGGTTTGGGTAAGCTCACCGCGCAGACCCAGTTGCAGTTCCGTTTTAGGAAAGTGGCGGTTGAGAGAGAGATAAGCCGCCTGGATATCCTCTTTATAAGTAAAATCGTTGCTGCGTTGCGGGTCGTCGAGGTAGGGGCCGCTGCCGTTGCGGCGAGTAAAGTCAAGCTCGTTAGTAGTATTGCTGCTGGTTATTTTTATGCCCGCTTCAAGATCCAGTGCTGCGCCCTTAAAAGGTTTGCTGTAGCGCAGTTGGGCAGATTTAACCCTGATCTGTTGATCCGAGTTGCTCCTCGCGTCGAAGTAAACCGGTTTAGGTTGCGACGCAGCATCATAGCTCTGGGTATAGATATATTGAGCCGTGCGGGCATTGTACTGGTTATAGTTAAGGTCGGCCTCAAGGCGGCCACCCGTAGTATCAGTAAGGATGCGGTAGTTGATATTAGCCGTAAACTGGTTTCTTTTAACGCTGTTGGCATTGCTGGTGATGAGGGAGGAGTCACGCAGTGCAGAAGCATTGTGCACATCAGTAAACACCATTCTGTTGCCCTGGTTGTAGCGGAAGAAGCCATCCACTTTAAAACCCAGTACCTGTTTTTTGTTGAGCTGGTATTCACCCGAGAGACCAAAGTCGTTCGACTCCGCTTTTACCCTGCGCACATGTCCCATGTTCCAGTAGGTATAGTTGGGGTCGGTACCGTAGCGTACATATTCATCCTCCGTGCCCCTTACCTTAGAAGGAGAAAAACCATAGTTACCCGATAGCCGGAATTTGGGCGTGCTGATGTTAAAGGCGGTGCCAAAGCTGAAGCGGGCAAGATAGCCCTGGCGGTAGGTAGAGCGGAAAGCCAGGTCGCGCCCCGTAGTCTGTCTTTTTTTAGTGATGATATTGATTACCGTGCCCCCCTGTGCGTCAAAGCGGGCCGGTGGGTTGGTAAAGATCTCTATTTTGTCGATCAGGTCGGCAGGTTTTGAGCGCAGCCATTCCGCCAGGTCTTCGCCGCTTACGCCCGCGGGGCGGCCATCAATCAGTACGAGGGTGCTCTTGCCCAGCACGCGTATATCGCCGCTGTTCGTGATGGTAACCCCCGGCGAGCGGGAGAGCACATCCCAGTAGGTGCTGCCGCTCGCGCTGATGCTCTGTGCCACATTAAGGATCATACGGTCGGCCCTTCTCTCAATAAGCGGTGCTTTAGCCGTAACAGTTACCCCTTTAAGCAGCTCCGTCTTTCTTGTCATCCGGAGCACTACAGTCACCCCTTCCTTTGCTGCCAGTTGCTGTACCAGTGGCTGGTAGTTGATGAGGGAGGCAGAGAGAGTATAGTTACCCGGTGCATTAAGTACAAAGCCGAAGGCACCATCTTTAGCCGATAAGGTGGTAGCGATGAGTGCTGAATCCTGTTTTATGACAATGGTAACGAAGCCGAGAGGCTGGTTCTGGCTGTCGCTTACAGTACCTTTTATGGAGATTTGCGCAAACGCCATATTAGCTATGGCAACCAGGAAAACAGGCAGTAGCCGGCGTATGATAGCCGAAGCTTTTCCGGTGTGAGTGGTGAAAAGCTGTGCCATAGCCTCTGTACAGTTCTGTTTGTTCATGTGCTTAGTAAAGTGGATGGGGCAGGGAGTGACTTTTCCTGCAGGATGGTGAGGCAGGTACTGTCATCCGGTGCTGTCCTTGTTGTTAAACCGGGGATCGAATTTCCTTTTTCAAAGTAACTCGATTCCCGCTGTTTTTCCAAATATTGGAGCAGGAGAAGAACCTGCGGCAGTCGCCCGGAAATTGTATTTTTGACAAAAAGAACGGCATGATTCAGTACAATCCTAAGAAGTGGCTTACGTTTATTTTCAGGTTCAACAAATCCGATACCCTTCGCCAGTTATTACCAACGATACTATTTGTCTCCGCCTATACCACCGCGGTAGCCTATTTCGAAATAGCCTATCTTAAGCTCGGCCCCGAACACCACATGAAGAATATCACCGTGATGCATGGCCTGCTGGGCTTCGTGATCTCCCTGCTGCTCGTGTTCCGTACCAATACCGCGTACGACCGCTGGTGGGAGGGGCGTAAGCTCTGGGGTTCGCTGGTAAACAACAGCCGCAACCTGGCGCTGAAGCTGAGCGGTATGCTGCCCAAAAATGATGTTACCGACCGTGCTTTCTTTCGCTCCCTGATACCACAGTATGCCGTAGCCCTGAAGAATCACCTGCGGAGCGAACATACCCGCCTGGAGCTCGACGAAGACGTAAGCGCTGAGATGGAAGATATCGATCACGATAAGCATGTGCCCAACCAGCTTGCAGCAGCTATGTTTAAAAAGGTGAACGACCTGTACGATAAAGGGAAGATCAGGGGTGATCAGTTGATACTGCTGAATGGAGAATTGCTGTCGTTTACCGATATCTGCGGCGCCTGCGAGCGCATCAAGAATACCCCCATACCCTTTTCCTATAGTGTATTCCTGAAAAAATTCATATTCTTTTATGTGATGACGTTGCCCTGGGGTTATGTATTCAGCCTGGGGTATATCGCCATACCCGTGGTAGCCTTTATCTTTTATGTGCTTACCAGTCTTGAGCTGGTGGCCGAAGAGATCGAAGACCCCTTTGGCACCGATCCCAACGACCTCCCGCTCGAAAAGATCAGTGACGGTATACGCAAGCATGTAGCAGAGCTGATATAGCGTTATGAAGCAGGAATCATTCATAGCTCATAACTCTCTTGCTGCCCGCATCCCACTACCTGAATCTAAAAAACAATAAATTGCACTCCAATCAACCCCCCGCAACGTGAAAGTTATTCTCAATAAGCAGCAACTATACCTTACCATCAGCCGGCTCGCCCACCAGCTCATTGAAAACCAGGACTCGCTGGCCGATACCGTCTTTCTTGGCCTGCAGCCGCGGGGCGTTAAGGTGAGCGATAAGATGGTGGAGGAACTGCGCCGTCTCTGCCCGGGTGAGGACCTCCGGTATGGTAAACTGGACATCACTTTTTACCGCGACGATGTGCGTAATGAGCTGCACATTGCCAACCAGACCGATATACCCTTTTCCGTTGAGGGGAAGCGCGTAGTGCTTATAGACGATGTACTCTATACCGGCCGTACCATCCGTGCGGCGCTGGATGCCATACAAGATTTTGGCCGCCCCCGTAAGGTGGAGCTTTGTGTGCTGGTAGACCGCCGCTTTAACCGTGAGCTGCCCATCCAGCCCGATTTCTGCGGTAAAGCCCTCGATACCATCATTTCGCAGAAGGTAAAGGTAGAGTGGGACAGGGAAGAAGTAGTACTCTACTGATATTGAGCCCTTCCGGCACACATAAATGCCGTTGTAAATAATTTTATCTAACTTTGCTTTTTAATGCAACTCTCCACTCGACATTTACTGGGCATTAAAGACCTCAATCCCAACGACATTTCCCTTATTTTACAGACCGCAGGGCAGTTTAAAGAAGTACTGCAACGGCCCGTTAAGAAAGTACCCACGCTGCGCGATGTTACCATTGTCAATCTCTTTTACGAAAACTCTACCCGTACCAGGATCTCTTTCGAGCTGGCCGAAAAGCGGTTGAGCGCCGATACCATCAATTTTACCACAAGTTCCTCCTCCGTATCCAAGGGCGAGACGCTGCTCGATACGGTAAACAATATCCTCAGTATGAAGGTCGATATGGTGGTGATGCGGCACAGCGCCAGTGGCGCCCCCCACTTTTTGGCGCAGCACATCCCCGCCGCCATCGTCAATGCCGGCGATGGTGTAAACGAGCACCCCACACAGGCCCTGCTCGATGCCTTTTCCATCAGTGAGAAGACCGGTGGCCTCGAAGGGCGGCGCATTGTGCTGGTCGGCGACATTATGCATTCGCGCGTGGCGTTGAGCAATATCTACCTGCTGAAGAAGATGGGCGCCGAGGTGATGGTGGCAGGCCCCCCGACGCTGATCCCCAAATATATCGAGCCCGCCCTCGGCGTAAAAGTAGAATACAATCTTAAAAAAGCGTTGCAGTGGTGCGATGTAGCCAATGTGCTGCGCATCCAGTTAGAGCGGCAGAACCAGGTACTCTTCTCTTCACTCCGCGAATATAACCTTGCCTATGGTGTTACCCGCAGGCTGCTCGACAGTCTGGGCAAAGAGATCGTGATCATGCATCCCGGCCCCATCAACCGCGGCGTAGAGATCGACAGCGACGTAGCCGACGGCAACCAGTCCATCATACTGCAACAGGTAGAAAACGGCGTCGCCGTTCGTATGGCCGTGCTGTACCTCCTCGCCGGCAAAAAGAACGAAGCCGCAGTGAAGCTCTGAGTACCTGTGTTTGATGGGCTGTACTTCCATGCCCGATCCTGTCTCACATCCCGCTACTCACTACCTGGCGACCTTTGGTTGATATAGTACCCATAACACCCGGCACATACGATCATAAAATCTTAACTTTACTCCGGCTGTAGCGTATAAAAATACCGTATTATAAATCGGTGCCGGCACAAAAAAAAGCGATATTACGGGCAGCCCATTCAAATGACTGGTTAATACATAAACGCTAAACACCATGCAGAAAAAAAAATTCAAATCCAGTTTTTCTTTTTTCGTGTTAGTTTTTACACTGCTTATCCTTGTTATTGCTGTTATTGCATTTATTGTTTGCATGAGGCAGTTTATGCCGGGCAGCAAGCAACATTTTATGCATTTTATTTTTATTGCTGCTTATAGCCTGTTGCTTGTGGTAATAGCCATTTTGCTGATATGCCTGCCCCGCAGGATTATATTGGCCACCGGGCATGTAGATATAGTTTTTGTTTTTCATACGATAAAAATTGACCTTAAAGAAATTGATGATATATCGGTTTATCATTCCTTTAAATCTGCTCTTAAATTTAAAATGCTTACGAGTGGCGGCTTTTTTGGTCATATTGGTTATTATTATATCAGCGATGTTGGAATGGTACTTTCATTTGCTACCAATCTTTCCAATGCCGTTTTTATATGCGCCGGCAAAAGAAAGATTATCATAAGCCCCGACCAACCGGTCGAATTTGTTGACAGTGTAAAACGAATGACTGCCGGATAAACAATTTTCTTCTTGTTGTTGTTATTTTTGTGCGTTGAGGAACGGACTTAGGCGGTATGGTAGCCGTTATCCGTGGTTGAAGGTTTTGGGAATTTAAAAAAAATGATAACTTTATGTGCTTTCAGATGGAATAGCTCAACTAATCTAATGCCTTGGAATATGAAGAATATCTTTTTGTTATCCACCTTGTATAAAATAACCCACCCTTTATTATGGTTTGTATCTGTAACAGGGCTGAGCCCACCATACATTATGCTGCCGAAAACAACCTGTAAAACATTTACTTCACTTAATTCTTAATTTTATGATATTAAAGTCAATTAACCGATTTCTCCTTTATACAAAAACGGGACTGGTATTGCCTGTTTTTATCCTGCTGTTTAGCTGTTCCAAGGATAAACTTGTGAATGATAAGGTTGAAAAAGTTACTGCAATGAGTAGTGCTATGGAATCAACCAGTGATTATACCGACGACCAGGTATTCGAAGCTGTTATGCTGTTTAGCGGCCCGGCAAGCGGCCCCTTGTACTCTTTTACTGATTTTGATTTGCTGAAAACACTCAAAGAAAAAGAGAATGATGCAGCATTTGTTGATTTTAAAAAGAGTGTAATAGAACGTATGCATGGCGAATATCCCGGCTATATTCAATCCTTCAGGCAGGACGTTACTTCAGGCGATTATTATAAAGTAAAGACAGCCGTTATGGATTCGAGGACAAAACTGACCAGTATAGTGCAGAGTGTTTCAGGTGTAAGTGATCCTGATATGGAGTTTATAAAAAGCGCTTATGATAAGAGTAAAGTAACAAACTCGCTTAGTGAAGGTAATAAACCGGTTAGCCAGGTACTTGATGAAATAAGTTATGACGCTGCAAAAGGAAAAAACAGAGACCTGAATACGATCGGTCCGTCTGATGTAGCTGTAGCACTTTATTTCTTTCTTGCGATAGCCATCGCATGGGTATTGGTGATACCTTTTGCCGATAATGGAGCTGAAGATGCAGAGTTTCTTACCGAAAAATATCTGACAACCGTTACTACACAGTTTAAGGATATGTAGGTAAAAGAACTGCCCCTGTTACAGGGGCAGTTCTTTATTATCATTCTTTCGGCCAGATGTTGCAATGTCATTTAAAAATTCTGATTAATGTTTAAGCAAGTAAACGGTCTTTTCGATAAGAAGAGAGCAGTTTTTTTAATTACTGTATTGTTCAATACCTTTCTTGTCTTTTTTCTGGTTAGTCTTTATTTCGGATATAATCCCATCAACTACCAGTCTAAAAATAAGATTTATGCTACAACAATAATACCCGAGGGGTGGGCATTTTTTACCCGAAATTCCAAAGAGCCACTTGTTCATATTGTTTCAGTTGATACAGCAAATAATGTATTACAACCCGTTGATCTTCGTAACGGTACTGTAGCAAATTTCTTTGGATTCCGGCGGTTGAACAGGGTTGTCGGGATTGAGAGTCTTACTTTGCTCTTCGAAGCCAAAAAACATTCCAGCGCTACCGTATATCAGAAACAGGCATTAAACCTGAGCGGGGTACTGAACACGATTTCAGCCGATACCCTTCGTTATGATACAATTACTGTTGAGAAGAAGCGGGTGCCTCATATAAAAGGAAAAGTTCTGTTGGTTCTTCAAGAAAGGCTGCCCTGGGCCCTGCTTAATGCAGATCGTAATTATAAATCGAGATTTTTCATTTTCCCGTTAATAGTACAATAAAGATGAATTCACTGATAACAAAACTCGAAGAGCAGAATCCTTTTAACAGTACGCTGATATTTGCCCGCGCGTTACTTGCCTTTGGTACTTTAATGACCCTGATTTCTAACGATATTAGCACCCTCCTGAACCGGGATGTACTTCTTCATGGGGCCATTTACGAGAGCCGGTTTTTAATTGTAGAGCACATAAGTATTTTTAAAATTACTACCCCCTTGTGGGGCAAAACCGCTTGTATTATTATACTGCTTTTTGTCATCAGCGGGTTTCTGCCCCGCATCAGTTGCATTCTGCATGCCTGGGTGTCGCTTTCCATTTGTAACTCTATAACAGTGCTTGATGGTGGTGACCAGGTTACGTCTAATATCACACTGCTGCTTTTGCCCGTCTGTATTCTCGACCGGAGGGTAAATGCATGGATAATCAACAACGAAACCGTTGCGCCATTGAGAAATATTTTTTGTAATACGTTTTTTTTCCTGGTCAAACTGCAAATGGCAGTTATCTATTTGCATGCTGCTACAGGTAAACTGGGCCAGGAAGAATGGCTAACAGGCACTCCACTGTATTACTGGTTTACCCACAATACTTTTGGTGCTTCTCCTTCAATCTATACAGTGATAGAATTTTTTACGCTTTCGAAATACACACCCGTTCTTACCTGGTCTGTTTTGTTTCTGGAACTTGGTCTTTTTGCGTGTATACTTGCTACCGATAAAGGGATTAAGCAGATATTTTTATTCCTTGGTATTGGCTTTCATTTTATGATTATTGTTATTCACGGTCTGCCCAGCTTCTTCTTCGCCATGCTGGCCGGGTTATTATTATATCTTGATAAAGAAGGTAGTGTTGCCAACGCTTTATCATCACGCGCAAGAAATATCTGGCCCGCTGGTAAACCGAAGCCGGTTGTTGTCCGTTCAGAAACATCATATTAGCTGCCCAGATACCCTGCGGGTTTAGGGTTACCCTTTTATTTCTTCTGTCGGCTCTTCCATGCCCGGCCCCTGTCTCACATCCCGCACCCTGCTACCCTTAATCCCTTTATCTTTCATCATTGCTCACCCTTAATTCCTTAATGTTTCATTTTTATTGCCCCGGATGAATATCTTTACCATATAAAAAAACGATATGCAGCACATCTGCCTTTTTCCCGGAACCTTCGATCCGCTTACCCTCGGGCATACCGATATCATTGAAAGAGCCCTGCCTTTGTTCGATAAGCTCGTGATCGGTATCGGCCGTAATTCCAGTAAAGTGCCGATGTTCAGCGAGGAGCAGCGTTTGCAATGGATCAGCGAGATATACAAAGACGAACCCCGTGTGGAAGGTATTGTGTATGAGGGGTTAACAGTCGACTGCTGTAAGAAGGTAAACGCCCGGTTTATCCTGCGCGGTATCCGGTATGTGAATGATTTTGAGTATGAGAAAGCCATTGCCGATATGAACCGGAGCCTTGCCCCCGATATTGAGACGATATTCTTAACCTGCCTGCCCCAGTTTACCTCAGTAGCATCAACCCTTGTGCGCGATGTACTGCGCAATGGCGGTGATGTAAGCCAGTTTTTACCCGGCGCGGTAAATACCTCTATCGGTAAGGTATAGAAGAGTAAACCGTATTTTGATTCTCTAACAATAAAATTCAGCCGACAGGGTAGCCCGGTTCAGGTGTATTTTCCTGATATGGACTATTTAGGTACTGCTTCAAAAAAATGATCTGGCACAATAAAAACCTCACCATCGCCGATTTGGCCCCGCTGGGCATTAATACGATGGGGTCGCATTTAGGTATGGAGTGGACCGAAGTCGGCCCCGACTATTTATGTATGCGTATGCCCGTCGATGAGCGTACCAGGCAGCCCTATGGATTGCTGCATGGCGGCGCCAGTTGTGCGCTCGCCGAAACGATAGGCAGTGTGGCATCCGCGATGGTAATCGACCTGGAAAAGTTCATCTGTGTTGGACTGGAAATCAATGCCAACCATGTAAGGAGTGCGCGGGAAGGATTTGTAACCGCTACCTGCCGGCCTGTGCATATCGGCTCCGGCACCCATGTATGGGATATTCGCATTAATGACGAAAGGGATAAGCTCGTTTGCATCAGCCGCCTTACGGTGGCGATATTGAAAAAGCCTGTGTAATAATTCTTTACATTCATCCGCCAACCCGTTATTTGATACTGCATCGCTCCATTGCTGTACTACTTCCGGGCATTTTCGAACCAGTATACGGTATTATTCCTCTTATATATGGCACTGTTAAACCTGTAACCGGTAAATTGATACTGCGGCAAGAGAGTGAAGTACGGAAATAAGGCAATGACGTATCTCTTTGCGGCATTGCAGTACGTAAAAATGACTTTGAGATATCATAATGCGCCGTTGAGATACGTTAAAATGGTTTTTACATATCTCAAAATCATTTTGAAAAGTTCAACAGGGCTTTGGTGTATGACTTTGCCGCATTGAGATATCACTTTCCGACATTATGACATGAAAAAATGATTTCGGCACATCACAATGGAGCATTTCCAGACCTTGAACTCGTTTTTACGTACGTCGTCGCCCCGCCGTGATATCTCGAAATCATTTTGAGATATCACGACGCCTTATTTACATATCTCAAAACCATTTAGTGATACGTCAAAATCATTTTTCCGTATCTGCACGGCGTAATGTCGATTTTCTTTATGTCATTTTGACACCTGCAATGTTATTTTTTTGCTGCCATGGCCAGTAATATAGGGGGATGAGTTTGCCTGAAGGATAATAATCGTAAATTTATCCGGCTTTACTATTATTTATACCAGCAATCATTTATGGAACAGCAGCTATTGTTAAACTCCATTACCCGTTATTTTGCCATTTTTCAGCATAACATAGCATTGCAGAACAGCAACCACGAGTATGGCATCAATACCCATGCAGAAAATGTACTGATCAAAATACTGAATGTTATATACGATTGTACGCTGGTTAATATGAACTACGCGCATAAAGCCTACCCCGCTATCGACCTTGCCGATACCGGGAAACGGATCTCCTTCCAGGTAACTTCCACCAGCGGCCTCGAAAAAGTAAAGCATACGCTGGAGAAATATGGGGAATATGAGCTGTATAATATTTACGATAGGGTAATACTGATGCTGCTGCAACCCAGGCAGGCATCCTATAAAAAGGAGAGTATTGCCGCCGTGGTGAATGGCCGGTTTGCTTTTGACGCCGATGCCGATATTATAGATTTTAGTTCCCTCTACCGCGAACTGAACAGGCAGAACGACTTTAATAAAATAAAAGCCGTAGCAGCATTACTGGCGCAGCAATACCCCGAAGCGGCCGGGGATACCCTTCCGCACTACCTCACCCCCTTTGCCTCCATTAATCCCGGTAGTGTACTGGGCCGGGAAGACGACTTGCAGCAGTTAAGAACCACCCTGCTCAACACACAAAACTGTGTGCTCGTAAACG
>CAZPXP010000061.1:0-17937 GCA_964590975.1 uncultured Ferruginibacter sp.
AGGAATTAAGGGCATTAAGGGCGGAGGGGTTAAGGGTTGTTAAGGTGGTGACAGGGCACAACTATGGCGGCATTAAATAAAACATCAAGGAGTTAAGGGCATTAAGGCGTAGGGGTAGTTAAGGTGGTTGACGGGAAGGGGAAATATCAGCCTTCTTCCTAATTCTTTACCCTGTTCTTTTCCTGGTCTGCGCTGGTGGCATCGTGGCGGCGAACGTTAGCGATGGCTTTACCGAAGCGATAACTGAGTGAAACAGATACGTTACGGCTGTCGCCAATGTTCTGGTAGCGCGCATTGGTGTTGGCCAGGTTATAAATGGTTCCTGCATTAACGCTGGTATAGAAGATGTCGTTAAGGGCCAGTTTAAGCGTGAGGTTTTTAGGAAACTGCTTTTGTATGGCTGTATTGGCAAGCCAATAGTTGCGGTGTACAAACTGCGTCACCACAATCTTACCTACATAGGTACCGCTCAGCTCGGCATTCCAGCCTTTGCCCAGGTTGAACTGGAACAATGGATTTACATACAGGAATGCGCCGGAGGTACGCAGCGGACCGGTATAAAAATTGGTTTTTGACTTGATATTTGTTACGGATGTATTCAGGTTCATGCTCAGCCACCTGGTTAACGGCAGCCCGGCATTAACGGTTACACTTACCACATCCATGGTACCGATATTACCGGGACGGCTGAAATAAAGACTGTCACGGATCTCGATGGTTTCATTTACCCGGTCTTTACCTCCATTATAACTGAATACTACTGAAATAAGGTTCTTATATAAGTATGATAGCTCTACGCTATGGGTAAACGATGGACGCAGGAAGGGATTACCTACATAGAACGTAAACTTATCGAATGGCGCGATAAAGGGATTCAGGTCCTGATAAAAAGGACGGTCGATACGACGCCCGTAATTCAGACCAAGCTGGTGCTTACCTAATGTATCGAGCGTATAAGACAGGTACAATGTGGGGAACAGGCTGGTATACGACCTGCTGAACATCGAATCGGGCTTGATGGCATTACCCAACTGGTGACCATCGATAACTGTATTCTCTAAACGCAGACCGGTTGAGAATGCAAAGCGTTTCCATTCTTTGCTTACGCTGGCATAAGCGGCATTGATATTTTCTTTGTACAGGAAGGTATTGCTCTTATCGTAGTCGGGCGACGTGGTACCGCTGGCGGTATAGAAATATTCTGCTACATTGTCTGTTTTAATAAAGCTGCTCTTGAGCCCCGCAGTGAGTTTATAGCCACCATTGAGCACACGTGTATAATCGCCCTTAACGGCATAAATATCGATCGTGGCCGGCAGCGCGCCCGTGAGCAGGTCTACAAATGGCGTGGGGTTACCCTGCGAATACACTTTATTGGTAAACGCATCGTCGCGGCGGGTTTTGTACAACACATAATCTGCATCGGCACTGATCTCCTGGCGGTCGTTGTCAAACTGGTGCCTGTAGTTGAAGTTTACGCCGTAGTTCTGTAATTCTCTTTTTGAGGCATTAAAGGCATTCACCACGGAATAAGGTTGCTGTGCGACATTCAGGAATGTACTTACGTTATCGTCGTCGTTTGTTCCCCACCAGCCCATACCGGTAAAGACAAGCCCCATAGTAGTTTTTTCGGTCTGGTAGTAGTCGAACCCTGTTTTGATATTATACATCCAGCCTTTGAGCTTATTATATATATCCTGCGAGAAATAAGATTTTGGGCTGCCATCGGGATTGGTATAGTCGCGGTAAATATCGAGGTCCTGGAATCGGTTGCGGTAGTTAACGCTCAGGTTACCAAAATAGTTCACCTTGTTATTACGGTAGTTGAAGTTGAAGCTGTTGCTGGTACGGGTAAGCACGCCCTGGTTAATGCTGAGGTTGAGGCCACCGTTAAAGCCTTTGATCTTTGTTTTCCTGGTTTTGATATTAATGATACCTGCGCCACCGGCCGCGTCGTACCTGGCGGGCGGGTTGGTCATGATCTCGATCTGTGACAGTGCTGAAGCGGGTAATGAGCGCAGGTAGTTTTCCAGTCCCGTAGCATCGAGGTAGGTGGGTTTGTCGTCGATGAAAATGACCACGGCATTCTTACCGTTGAGGGAGATGTTGCCATTCTGATCAACAATAACACCGGGAGATTTAGCCAGCACATCCATAGCGGTAGAGCCTGCATTAGAAATTACAGCATCGACGTTTATTACTGTACGGTCGATCTTACGTTCTACTACTGGTTTTTTTGTATTGACTGTTACGCCCTGAATATCCCTGGATACGATATTGAGTACAATGGCGGGAACACTTACAGCAGTACTGCTGGCTGTGATACTGAAAGGGCTGCTGATATAGTCGTTATAGCCAATCAGGGTCACTTTAATACGATAATCGCCCTGTGCAAAGCCACCGTTAAAGGTAAAGCTGCCATCTGCGGCTGTTGAAGTAATTTTCACAACAGCACTATCGCCTGCTTTTAGCAGGGATACTGTAACCAGGTCGAGAGGCTTAGCCCCGGCACTTGTTACAACACCTGTTATTTTTGCGCTGGTGGATTGTGCTTTTGCGGTCATTACTGCAGCGAGTACGGTTATAACAGCGGCCAGGAAAAGCTTCATCTTCATATCGGGGTGCTTTTAATGTGTTTTTGTTTATGTGTCTTGTTTATCAAATGGTTGGGTTAAATGGGTATCAGTACTGGCGTTGTACACGACGCAGGTTTACTGCGTCGAAACCCTGCCGGATGATCGATGCGATCTCATTGGGGTAACGGTGAATAAAAAAGTGATCGCCTTCAAATACCCGGTGCCCAAAACCACCGGAAGTGTATTCGCCCCAGTTTTCTATTTTGTCTACGTCTTCTTCTCCTGTGCCCATCATCGCAAATACGGGCGTTTTAACGGGAGGGTCAACAGTGAGGTCATTTTTCTCCACTATTTCAAAGTCGGCCCGCAGTATGGGCAGCACAAATTCTAAAAGTTCTTTGTTTTCCAGCAGTTCGTTGGGAATACCACCCATTTCAATGAGCAGGTCAATAAAGGGTCCGTCGTCGAGCAGGTAGTCCTTCCTGTCTGTACGAAGTCCGGGCCCGGCATTACCGCTTACAAACAGGTGAGCCGGGGACAGGTTATTTCTCTCAAGAAGCCAGGTTACTTTAAGCGCCAGGTAGGCGCCCATGCTGTGGCCATAAATGAGAAACTTACCGGGCCGCAGCTTTTCGCGCACCTGCCGGTAGATGTCGTCGGCGGCCTGGTTAAAGTCGGTAAGCAGGTCTTCATATATCCGCCTGCCCCTTCCGGGGAGTTCAAGCGGAACAAGTTCAAAATCATTCAGGTATGGTGCCAGAAACTGGAAGGAATAAGCATTTCCTCCCGCGAAGTGCAATAAGAACAATTGTGGTTTGATCATCTCTCGTTCAACTGATTGAACCGCTGCCGCGGTTTTTTTAATAATTATTATGCCTGCAAAGCTATCACAAATCGGCTGATCGTGGTCATGCGTGCATAAATCCCGGCAGGAGAAACAACCGTTCCTCCTGCCAGGCTGCCTTCAAAAATATTGGCCGTAAAAGTCTGTGCTTACAGCTCAATTTCCACGAGTCCGTCCCTGCCTTTCATCCTGTCGTTCTGATCGATCATAAACAGGATCTGTTCGGAGAGGTTCTCGATGGTTGGGTTCTTAAATATACTTTGCATGCTCACTTTAACCTTGTATATACTGGCTACGCGTGAGAGTACCTGTGTGGCATTAATGCTATGCCCGCCCAGTTCAAAGAAGCTGTCTTTTACACCGATACCCTGCCGGCCCAGTATTTCTTCCCACAGTTGTACAAGCTGTGTTTCAGTGGCATTGCGCGGAGCTACGTATTCTACGCCTGTGCCCATACTGATACCTTCGGGCTCGGGTAACCGTTTGCGGTCTACCTTGCCGTTAGGCGTGTAAGGCAGTTCTTTCAACGCTACAAAATAACCGGGTACCATGTAAGCGGGCAACCTGCGGCTCAGATACGCTCTGAGATCAGCGCTATTCAGTTCGGCGCTGCTGGCCACATAAGCTACCAGTTCACGGTTACCTGCAGCATTATCGCGCACAGTCACTACTGCTTCGCTGATCTGCCCGTGTTCGCGCAGGCAGCTTTCTATCTCACCCAGTTCAATACGGTATCCCCGCACTTTTACCTGTTCATCTTTCCTTCCTTCAAATTCAATATTGCCACCGGGGAGCCAGCGACCGAGATCACCGGTTTTGTACATGCGCTCTCCGGGGTTGAATGGATGGGCTACGAACTTCTGCGCCGTAAGATCGGGATGGTTGAGGTAACCGCGTGAAAGGCCAGCGCCTGAAATGCATATCTCGCCGGTAACACCGAGGGGCTGCGGCTGGTTCTGTTCGTTAAGGATGTACACCTGTGTATTGGCAACGGGCTTACCGATGAGGATGGGTGCACCTCTGCGCAGGCGGTAAACTGTACTGTATGTGGTGTCTTCCGACGGGCCATACCGGTTACGGATGGCAATGCGGTTGGTATCTATGTATTCGGCATAATGCGCGGGCACCGGCTCACCAGCCATATTCAACACGGTTACGTGCTCAAATTCATGCTGATCGCGCAGCAGGGTACCGATAACGCCTGGTACGGTGTTGAGCAGGATATTGCGTTCGCTGGCCAGGTATTCTGGTATGGCCAATGCATTTTCCAGCAGGCGCAGGCGTTTGCCTGTGCTGAGGGTATAGAATATTTCGAAGATGGAGAGATCGAAACATACAGAGGTTACCCCAAAGACCACGTCGAATACTTCACTGCCAAATTCCTGGTCACACCAGTGCAGGAAGGCCACCGCATTGCGGTGTTCGATCATAACGCCTTTAGGCTGACCGGTGGATCCTGATGTGTAGATGACGTAGGCGAGGTCGCCGGGCTGATGCAGCGGGGTGATGTTGCTGGATGAGTATTGCGACTGTTCGCTGGTAAACTGTGCGATCAGTTTTTCGTCGATCACCAGTTTGCATTTGCTGTCGGCAAGAATATAGTCGATGCGTTCCTGCGGATATGCCGGATCAACGGGTACGTAGGCTGCGCCTGATTTAAGCACACCCAGCAATGAAGCGATCAGCCATCCGTTGCGGTCGAGCATTAC
Source organism: uncultured Ferruginibacter sp. (assembly GCA_964590975.1). Classification (GTDB taxonomy): domain Bacteria; phylum Bacteroidota; class Bacteroidia; order Chitinophagales; family Chitinophagaceae; genus Ferruginibacter. The sequence continues at coordinate 5,130 of CAZPXP010000061.1, forward strand.
ACCTACCAGGTCGCCGGGCTTAACTCCGTGACGCTGACGCAGGTAATTTGCGATCTGGTTGGCCTGTTCGTTGAGCACCGCATAGCTGGCGTTATTCTCTCCTATAGAAAGTGCAATGGCATCGGGTGTTTTTGCTGCCTGTGCCTCAAACCCGGTTACCAGGGTAGCATCGGTATTATAAGATGAAGCTGTATTGTTTACCTCACTCGTTACCTGTGCTTTCTCACCGGCTGTCATAAACTCGATAGAGCCAATGGCTGTATCGGGGTTCGAAGTCATGGCCTGCAACAACTGCTGGAAGTGTGCTGCAAGACGTTCTACGCTTTCGCGCGCATAGATGTCTGTATTATATTCCAGCATAAGGTTGATGGTGTCATCCATTTCAACAAAGCTGAACATGAGATCAAACTTACTTGAGCTGGCTTCACCACCTCCGCCATAAGCGCCTACTTTGAGGCCATCGGGCTGTACCAGTGCGCCTTCTTCGTGGCGTTCGTTGTTGTGGAGTACGATCATCACGTCGAACAGCGCGCTGCGGCTCATATCCCTGTTGAGGGCCAGGTTGTTGATCAGTTCGTCGAAAGGATATACCTGGTGTTCGAAGGCACCGAGGGTAACTTCTTTTACATTGCTGAGCAGTTGCCTGAAACTGTCGCTGCCGCTGAAGCGTGTACGCAGGGCCTGGGTAGTAACGAAGAAGCCGATCTGGTCGTGCAGATCGCTGTGCGGGCGCCCGGCAATAGGCGTACCGATGATGATATCCTGCTGGTTGCTGTAGCGGTACAGAATACTGTTTACTGCGGCCAGCAAGCCCATAAACAGGGTGCCGCCCTGTTGCAGCGTAAGTGCTTTGAGCGCCTTGCCTGCGTTGGGGTCGATCCTGAAAGCAATCATATTACCATTGTACGTCTTGACAGGCGGACGCGGGTAATCGGCGGGTATGTGCAGCACGGGCAGGTCGCCTTCAAACTGCTGCAGCCAGTAAGCACGGTGTGCTTCCAGCGAAGCGCCACTGAGCTGTTCATTTTGCCATGCTGCAAAATCTTTATACTGTATACGCAATGGCTGCAGCGGGTTGGCGCTGCCGCGGTTGTATGCATTGTAGAACTGCATCAGTTCGTTAATAAGAATACCCATCGACCAGTCGTCGGTAACAATATGGTGAATGGTATATACAAATATCCACTGGTCGTCTTCCATACGGCAGAGGTTCACACTTACCAGCGGCCCGGTAACGAGATCGAAGGACTGGTGCATTGCTGCATCAACCAGTTCTCTTGCTTTTTGTTCTTTGCGGGCATCATTGCGCAGGTCGTGATGAACAATGCTGAAACCGGTTGAGCCGACGGGCAGTATTACCTGCCGTACTTCACCTGCATCGTTGATCCTGAACACCGAGCGGAGGCTTTCGTGCCTTTCTATAAGTGATGCAAAAGCGCGTTCGAGTGCGTCAACATTAAGGTCGCCTTCAAACACGTAAACACCGGGCATATTATACGCTACATTGGCTTCTTCAAACTGGCAGAGCACCCAGAGGCGGCGTTGTGAAGCAGACAATGGATAATCTTCCTGTTCTGCCACTTTACTGATCTCTTCATAAGCGATCTTACCACCGCTTTGTATCAGCAGGGCCTGGTCTTCGGGCGTAACTTTAACAAAGAGGTCTTTGAGTTCGAGCCTTACTTCAAATTGTTTGTACACTCTCGAAATCAGTCGGATCACTTTAAGGCTATGCCCACCCAGCTCAAAGAAGTTGTCTTTAATACCAATCTTATCCCTGGCGAGCACCTGTTCCCAGAGGCCTACCAGTATTTCTTCTGTTTCATTGCGGGGCGCCACATACTCTGTACTGGCCACTATACCAATGCCTTTCGGATCGGGCAGTTGTTTACGGTCTACCTTACCACTGCTGTTCAGCGGCAGCGCGTCCAGTTGCACAAAATAAGCAGGTATCATATAACCGGGCAGTGTCTGTGCAAGATGTGCACGTATGTCGGCCATATTGAGTGCCGATTTGCTCACGATATAAGCGGCGAGCTCATTGTCGCCATCGGGACTGCGGAAGATCGTTACAACAGCGCTGTCTACTTCGGGGTGGTGCTGTAATGCGTTCTCGATTTCGCCCAGTTCGATACGGTAGCCCCTTACTTTTACCTGGTTATCCATACGGCCCAGGAAGCGGATGGTACCGTCGGAAGCCCATTTACCAAGATCGCCCGTTTTGTACATGCGTTCGCCGGGGATAAAGGGATTGGCTACAAATTTCTCAGCAGTGAGCTCTGCGCGGTTCCAGTAACCTCTTGCGAGTCCGCTACCGCCGATGCATATCTCTCCGGGCATACCGATTCCACACAATTTTCCTTCGCGGGTGATGATATATATCTGTTCTCCTACCAGTGGTTTACCGATGGAAAGCTCACGGCTGCCGTTAATGTCGAGGCTGCTGCTCCAGATGGTGGTTTCTGTAGGGCCGTACACATTTACAACCCTCGTCGCTTTCAACGCCTTTACGCGATCGTAGGCTGCTTCGCTCAGCGCCTCACCACCGATCAGCAGTACTTTGAGCTGTTTTAAAATATTGATGCTTTCTGTATCTGCTTCAAGTAGCTGGCCGAGGCGCGAAGGCGTAACCTGCAATGTATTGATGCGGAACTCAGAAATGTACCGGAGAATGGTATCGGGGCTGGTATCGCTGATAAGGCACAGCCTTACACCTTTAACAAGTGTACCCAGTAATTCAAGAACAGAAATATCGAAAGAGTAGTTGGTGGTAGCGCCCATTACCATACCGGCCCTGAGGCCAAACCGCTCTTCGAAATTATTAAAGAAAGATACCACGCTGCGGTGCTCTACCATTACGCCTTTGGGCTGGCCGGTAGAACCGGAGGTATAGATCACATAAGCCAGGTTACCGGCATCGTTGTTCGCTGCCAGGTCTGCGGTGCTGAAGGTATCCTGTACCCTGCGGAAAGCGGTAAGTTCTTTATCGTCGATGAGGAGCTTGCTCTGGCTGTCGGAAAGCAGGTAGTCGATACGTTCCTTCGGGTAGTCGGGCTCAATGGGCACATAAGCAGCGCCCGATTTAAGGATACCCAGCAGGGTAATGATCATCCATTCGGTACGTTCGAGCTTAACCGCTACGTGGTCGTCGGGTTTAACATTATACTGTTTCCTCAGGTAGCCGCCCAGTTGGTTGGCTTTTTCATTCAGTTCGCGGTAGCTGAGGGCAGTTTCGTCTACAATAAGCGCTATAGTGTCAGGCTGACTGCGTACCTGCTCTTCAAACAGGTTAATAATGGTAGGCAGTGCTGATGGTTTGTGTGTACCATTACCATTACCGTTAGCGAGGGCTGGTTGTTTACCATTTGATGGTAATGTGATGGCCCTTTCTCTTACGGCGGCGTTAAAGGTGTCTTTAAGCTCGGTGATGTATTTAAGCCCTTCCATGGTCGATTCATAGTCGATACCAAAGTCGATCAAACAACCGATCTCCGTTACCCCTATGCCCGCCAGTTTTTGCAGGATGCCCATTACGGTTTCTTTAGTACCGATAAGGCTGGAGTTGTTTACATAACGGTAAAAAGCATAATCCAGCATATCTTCAAGGTCCTGTTCTGTAAACTCTTCGGCTGTTACCCCGGGGTTACTTTTTACGATCGTATTTTTCGACAGGTCGAGCGAGTGCTGTAAATAATCGAGGAAAGGCCCGCGTGCTTTTGCATATACCTTCTCGGTATCATCGCCGAGATAAGTATGCAGCAGCAGGGTAATCCTTTCTTTCCCTTCGGGATGACCGGCTTCGCGGTATGCCTGCTTATATGCTTCGATGCGGGCTGCAAGATCGTCGCTGGTAATATTCATCAGGTTGGTGAGCACGCCAAATCCAAGCCTGCCTGCAGAGGCAAAAGTTTCTACGTTACCGGCCGACGTAATCCACATTGGCAACTGTTCCTGTACACCACGCGGATAGATACGCGCTTCTGCCTGCTCGCCGATACCATCTTCAAACGTCAATGTTTCTCCGCGCCAGAGTTTCTGGATCATGTCGATGCGTTTATACATGATCTCATGCCTCTTAAAGAAGTTGGCAGGTGAAAGGATAAAGTCGTTGTAGTTCCAGCCTGAAGCGCAGGCTATACCGGCACGGCCACCGGAAAGATTATCGATAACAGACCAGTCTTCGGCTACGCGGATAGGGTCTTGCAGGGGAATTACCACACTACCCGCACGGATACTGATATTTTTGGTAACAGCGGCAATAGCAGCGCTGAGCACTGAGGGATTGGGGTATGGGCCGCCAAACTTATGAAAGTGACGCTCGGGGGTCCAGATAGCCGTAAAGCCATTCTGATCTGCATAGCGTGCTCCATCCATCAGCAACTGGTACTGGTGGCTTTCGTTACCGAGGTTGCCAAAATAGTACAGGCTGAAATCCATCGGCCTTGTAAGTACTGTTTCGCCAATGGTTTCGGCTGCGGCGGGGGTTTCTTTTACCTGTACATCGGCCAGTGCGGTTGCGGCAACCTGCCCTTCCAATGGGGTATTAAACTCTTCGAGCAGTTGTTTCTTTTCCTTATCGGTAAGGAAGTCGAGCTGGTTGATGGGTATATCGGCGTTTCCTGGTACCACTTTCATGATCTGCTCAAAATGATCGATCATACGGATGGCGGTATCGCGATAGAAAAGATCGGTATTGTATTCGGTGAGTACGTGAAATTCATCGCCGCGTTCGTAGAAGTTGAGTGCCAGCTCAAAAGGTGTAATGGGGCGTTCACTATCATCATGCGTACTTACAAACAGGTCGTTCGTGGCTTCCACTTCAACACCGGGCTGATGGGCATTATTGGTTGTATTCTCTTCTCCCATCTGCATTACCACGAAGATGTCGAAGATCACGCTGCGGCTGATGTCGCGCGGGACATCGAGCTCATCTACCAACTGGTCGAACGGGAAGGTCTGGTACTCATAGGCATTGATGGTAGATTTTTTTACGTTATTGAACAGCTCTGTAAAGGTATCTGTGCTTTTGAATTTTGTACGGAGGGCGATCGTATCGGCAAAGAAGCCTACCTGGTCTGCCAGGTCGGGGTGATCCCTGCCTGCAATGGGGAAACCGATAACGATATCCTCCTGGCTGCTGTAGCGGTTGAACAATGTGTTCAGTGCAGCCACCACACCCATAAAGAGTGTACCACCATGATCGGTACAGAACGACTTGAACTTCTTGTACACTTCTTTATTAAAGTGTTTCTTCATTTCGAGACCGTTGTAGGTCTTGATCGCCGGGCGTGGTTTATCGGTGGGCAGTTCCAGTTTTGGTATTTCCCCTTCAAACTGTTTTACCCAGTACTCGCGGTGAGCGTTAAGTGCATCACCCGAGAGCTGTTCTTTTTTCCATACTGAATAATCTTTGTACTGTATACGCATGGGCGGCAGCGGGTTGCCAATACCCTGCCTGAAAGTGCTGTAGAGCATAAAGAGCTCCTGCACAAGCAGGTTCATCGACCAACTGTCGCTGATGATGTGATGCGCCACGAAAAGGAATACGGCTTTCTGATCATTTACGATATAGAGATAGGCTCGCATTAATGGGCCGGTCTTCAGGTTGAAGGGAATACAGATCTGCCCGGGGATATCACCGTTGAGTTTGGCCTCATCTCCATTGCAATCGATAAATTTTATGTTAAACTCTTCCGGATCGAAGGGTTTTACGTACTGTTTGATATCTCCCTGTTCATCCTGGCGGAAAACAGTGCGCATGATCTCATAGCGTTCGGGGAGTGTTTTATATGCACTTTCGAAAGCTTTTTTATCGAGGTTGCCATGAAAGGCATAAACGCCCGACATATTATAGGCAATATTACTGTCTTCGAACTGGCTCACGATCCACGAACGGCGTTGCGACGGCGTTATGGGATAGCCATCCATTTCGGGTGCTACGGGTATCTGTGCCACTTCTTCTCCGTACACCTGCCGGAGGAAGTTGACGATGGCTGCCTTATTGCTCCTGATCTGGTCTATAAAGACCTCGGGCAGATCATCGCCGGCATAGCTGACTTCAAGCTCGTCGCCAGACAAACTGATGTCGATCTTATTATCTTTAAGGTGCTTAATTAATTCACGAATTGTCATGTGTTAATCTTTTTTGATTTTGTAGTTGTGTGTTACCGCTATAAAAGAAAGATCATTTAGATTTTAATTGTCTTTTTCGGTTCATCTGTCTTTTTCTCCAGCAGCATCTTGATCTCGTCAATCTCCTGCGCGATCTCCTTAATGGTTTGTTTTCCGAAAAAGTCTTTAAGGGCAATATTGATGTCGAACTCATTCTTGATCCGTTTCAGCACTACCATTCCTTTCAGCGAGTCGCCACCCAGTTCAAAGAAGTTATCATCAATACCGATGTTTTCAATGGCAAAGAAGTTTTCAAAGATGTTGGCGAGTTTTTTCTCTGTACCGGTAGAGGGCGCCACGTATTCCGTCATCAGATCGGGGCGTTCCTGCTTATACATGGGCACATTGGCTTCTGTATCTTCAACTGCATCGAGGTCAATTTCAACATCTGCAATGTCTACCGGCTGGCCGGTGGCTGCGGGTGCAGTTGTTTTGGTTTCCTCCTTATCTTTCTTATCGTCTTTTTCCACCACGCTGAGCGATTTGCTCTTATACGGATCTACTTCTGTGGGGAAGTGATTCGGGTCGAAGGAATAGGCGGGCAGTGAAATGCGGAGGCGTTTTTCATCTTTATACCATGCTTTCCAGTCTATTTCTACTCCTCGTGTCCACAACTGTCCAAGACGGCTGGTAAAGTATTTCAGATCGTCTTCTTTTTCTTTGACGGGGCGGATGAGGTTTACAGATACGGGCATCGTTTTGGCTGGCTGCTGACGCAGCAAGCCACTGAGCGTCTGCCCGGGCCCTACCTCAATAAACACATAGTCGCCCCCTTTCGCGAGCAGGTTCTTCAACCCATCGGAGAACCTCACGGTTTCGCGCATGTGGCGTACCCAGTAATCCGGCGCTACTATTTCTTCGGGCCGTACAAGGTCGCCGGTAAGGTTAGACAGGTAAGGGATCTGGATAGAGCTGAACTGTACTTTTTCCAGTTCGGCTTTGTACTGCGGCAGGATGGGATCCTGCATGCCTGAATGGAAGGCGTGCGAGGTGTGCAGGGTAATATGGGGTATGCCTGCTTCGTCCAGCTTTTCTTTGAGTTCTTCGATGGCAGGCGTTTCGCCGGAGAACACTACCTGTTCGGGTCCGTTAACGGCGGCAAGGAATACTTTATCGTCTGCATAGGTTTTTGCTACTTCTTCTGTAATGGGTACACTCAGCATAGAGCCGCGTGGTACGCTGCTCATGAGTTCACCGCGTTTTACCAGCAGGCGGGCTGCATCTTCCATGGTGAGTACACCACTGATACATGCTGCTACATATTCTCCCACACTGTGCCCGATCATGTACCTGGGTACGATACCGTAAGACATAAGAAGTTTAGCCAGTGCGTGGCTGATTACGAAGATCAGCGGCTGTGTGAACTGTGTTTCATTGATGGTTTTAGTATCCGCGCCTTCGGCAGGATAGAGCACGGCTTTAAAGTCTTTGCCCGACAGTTGCTGCAACAGGGCTAATCCTTTGTCCATTTCTTCGCGGAAGAGAGGTTCTTTATCATAAAGGTCTTTGGCCATACCGGCATATTGTGCGCCCTGACCGGGGAACATAAACACTACTGAAGCGGCTTTGTCTTTCACCTTTGTTACCTGTTCTTTCAGGTTGCCGGGATCAAGTGCGGCAAGCAGTTCTTCACGGTTACTGAAGGTAATGGCACGACGGCGGGTAAAGGATTTACGGCCTGTCTGTAATGTGTAAGCAATATCTGCGATGCTGATGTCGGGGTTTTGTTCTGTAAAGTTTTTAAGTTTTTCCATATACCGCAGCAGCGCGCCTTCTGTTTTTGCAGAAAGTGTGAGCAACTGGTAAGGTTTACCGGCGCTCCCTTCCTCTCTTGCGGGGGCTTCTTCGAGTACGGCGTGTACATTGGTACCACCGATACCAAAAGAACTTACCCCGGCCCTGAGCGGACCATCGCCTTTACGTTCCCATGGTGTAAGGGCAGCGTTTACATAGAAGGGGCCACCTGCGAAGTCTATCTCCGGATTGGGTTCTTTGAAGTGCAGCGTGGCAGGGAGGGTTTTGTATTTGAGGCTTAGCACTGCCTTGATCAAACCGGCTACACCGGCGGCCGTATCTGCATGACCAATATTGGTCTTTACGGAACCGATCGCACATTTCTGTTCGGTATTTTTATTGAAGGCAATATTAAGTGCTTCTATTTCTATCGGATCGCCAAGGCGGGTGCCTGTACCATGTGCTTCAACATAAGATATAGTAGCGGGATCAACTTTGGCGAACGCGTGGGCTTTGCGTATACAGTCTGCCTGTCCTTCCACGCTGGGTGCAGTGTACCCTACCTTACGGTTACCGTCGTTATTGATGGCCGTGCCTTTTATAACGGCATAGATATGATCGCCGTCGTTGATGGCTTCGGTAAGGCGTTTTAATACCACCACGCCTACGCCTTCGCTGGCTACGGTACCGCTGGATGCGGCATCGAATGCGCGGCAATGCCCGTCGATGGCATGTATCAGCCCTTCTTCATACATATAACCGTTCTTCTTGTTGGTAGCCATAGAGATACCACCTGCCAGGGCCATCCTGGCTTCGCCGAGCAGCAGGCTCTTACAGGCCTGGTTGACGGCTGTAAGCGATGTTGAGCAGGCAGTACTTACACCAAAAGCAGGGCCTTTGAGGTTGAGCTTATAGGAAAGCAGGGTGGTAAGATGATCTTTATTATTGATAAGATCAAGCATAAAAGCGTCGACCTCTTCTTTCTCATTATTCTCTAAAAGTGCATAGGCTTTCCAGTTGAGGTCTTCGCCGGAACCGGCATAAACACCTATCTGTCCCTTTACCATTTCAGGATGGTAGCCCGAATCTTCGAGTGCTTCCCACGCACACTCGTGGAATATCCTGTGCACGGGATTCATCAGGGCTGCTTCCTGCTGGCTGTATTCAAAGAAGTTATGGTCGAACTTGTCTTTGTTCTTAAGCAATGCAGCCGCTTTTACATAGTTTTCCTTGTTTATCGTTTCTTCGTCCATTCCATCAGCGGCTAATTGCTCGTCTGTAAAAAAGTCAATCGACTCCACTCCTTTTACAAGGTTATCCCAATATGTTCGCCAGTCCTCAGCGCCCGGGTAGCGGCAGGCTATTCCGATAACGGCTATTTCGAGCCCGGTGTAATTTTGATTACTCTTCATTGTTTAAGTTATTTAATACGTTAATAGTTTCGTCCATTATGTTTACTGATGTTTGCATTTCTTCGTCGGAGGTCCGGGCTTCTGCCGGTGTTTCCGCGTGCAGGTGTTCGGAAAGTGCACCAATGTTGGGATACTTAAAGGCGGTAACAACAGATATCCTGATGTTGAGCGCGCTGTTTACCAAACCCACCATTTTTACGATCTTGATTGAGTTGCCACCGAGGTCGAAGAAGTTATCGCCGATACCCACTTTTTCGCGGCCCAGCACTTCCTGCCAGATGCGCGTGAGTGTTTCTTCGGTTTCATTCCTTGGCGCCACATATTCTGCACCCGTGCTCATCGTACCTCCTGCCGGATCAGGCAGCTTTTGCCTGTCTACCTTACCATTGGCATTATAGGGCAGTTCCGGTAGCTGTATGAAGTGCGCGGGTATCATGTAGGCGGGCAATGTCCTGCCCAGGTACGCGCGCATATCCGCAATATGCAGTGTGTTCGCACTTACCACATACGCCACCAGTTCCTTTTCCCCATCACGGTTGGTATAAGCTACCACTACTGAAGATTCGATATCGGGATGCTGTTGCAGTATGGTTTGTATTTCCCCTATCTCGATACGGAAGCCGCGAATCTTTACCTGTGTATCGCGGCGGCCGAGAAACTCGATATTACCATCAGGCAGCCAGCGTGCAAGATCGCCTGTACGATAGATCCGCTCACCGGGAAGGAACGGCGCTTCTACAAACTTCTCTGCAGTGAGTTCCGGACGGTTAAGATAACCACGGGCAAGACCGGCGCCTGCCACACATATTTCGCCTATGACGCCCCGGGGTTGCAGTTCGAGTGCTTCGTTAAGAATATATATCCGCGTATTATTGATCGGTTTTCCAATGGGGATATTGGGGTAATAGCGCGTGACATGGAAGGAGGTGATCATGATCGTGGCCTCCGTTGGACCATAGTTATTAAATATATCATACCCACGATCGGCATAAACATTCAACTTATCGCCACCTAATACGAGCGTACGCAACGAGGTAAGTTTATCGTTTGTTTCGAGGTGGAGCAACTTCTCGCCCATTGAGGTGGGCAGGAAGCAGATTGTGAGCCCGTGTGTGATATAGAAGGCTGCCAGTGCATTAACGTCGGCACGGATGATTTCAGGCACTACGTACAGCACGGCTCCTGCCAGCAGGTTGGTGAATATCTCGGATACTGATGCATCAAACGAGACACTCGAAAACAGCGTACTGCGCGAGTTACTGTTGATATTATACGTTGTGATATACCAGTGACAGAGATTGAGCAGGCTCCTGTGTTCAAGGAGAGATCCTTTGGGCAGCCCGGTAGAACCGGAAGTATAGATCGCGTAGACAAGGTCGCGCGGACCTGCGGCAAGTGGCGGGTTCTCTGCCGGGTAATTATCTTTCCGGGCGAGGAAACTATCGAGAAGCTCTTCTGTAACCAGCAGCTTACACCCGCTGTCTTCAATAATATAATCAATACGATCCTGCGGGTAAGACGGGTCGATGGGCAGATAGCAGGCGCCAGCTTTCAGCACCCCAAATACGGCGATGAGGAAATTGGCGCTGCGGTCGATCTCGATGCCGATCACATCGCCTGTCTGCACATTGTGTTGCTGACGCAGGTATGCACTAAACTGGTTGGCAAAAGCATTGAGTTCGCCGTAGGTCATAGCCATTACGCCGGCCTCGCCTACAACCACTGCTGCATTTCCGGGTGCGCGCTCTACTACTTCTTCGAATACCTGTACGATCGTTTTGTCTTCGGGGTAAGGTATCGCTGTCTGGTTGAGGTCGTACAGCAAGACCTGTTTTTCTGCATCGGTGATCAGTGGTAATGTATTGATCGCTTTATCGGGCGTACTTACTGCTGCACTGAGCAATACTTCGAGGCGTTCCAGCATTATCTCAACGGTTGCCCTGTCGTAGATATCGGTATTAAATTCGATTCTTGTATGGAACTCGCCATTTACTTCCTGGAAGAAAAACGTCATATCGAACTTACTGGTGGTGTGTTCGCCTTCGCTGTAAGTTCTGATACCCAATTCACCGGGCTGCGGCACTGCTTCTCCTTCTGGTGCGGCATCTGTCTGCAGCACTACCATGATGTCGAAAAGTGGTGTGCGGCTCATGTCGGGATTGAGATTCAGCGCGTCTACCAGTTCATCGAAAGGATAAGACTGGTGTTCGTAGGCATCAAGTGTAAGCTGCCTGATATTGGTGAGCAGATCGCGGAAGCTGTCTGACCCTTTGAAGCGCGACCGCAATGCCAGCGTGTTTACGTAGAAACCGATCTGGTTTTGCAGGTCGCCATGCTCCCTCCCTGCAATAGGGCTGCCAACGATAATATCTTCCTGGCCTGTATAGCGGTGCAGGAGGGTTTTTACCAGTGCAAGCATGCCCATGAAAAGGGTACATCCCTGCTCCCGGCTCAATTGTCTCAGGCGCTCACCATGTTCGCTGCTGAGCTTCGCCCCCACAACCGAACCGTTATATGTTTTGATGAAGGGTCTTGGCCGGTCTCCCTGTAAATCGAGTACAGGCAGTTCCCCGCCAAGCTGTTCCATCCAGTAATCCTTATGCGTATTGATAGCGCCTTCCTTCAGTTGCTCCTGCTGCCAGTAAGCGTAATCTTTGTATTGTATGCGCAAGGGTTGCAGCGGGCTGGGCTGCTGGTGCGTGCATGCATGATATAACTGCAGCAATTCAGCGATCAGTATTTCCATCGACCAGCCATCGCTGATGATGTGATGCATGGTATAGGTAAACACCCATTCATTGTCTGACAACTGGTAGATACCCGCACGTACCAGCGGGCCTGCTGCAAGGTCGAACGATTTTATCATTTCGGCCTGCACTGCTTCTTTTACAATGGCAGACTTATCTGCTTCGTTGCGGAGATCAGTGTATTGTATATGGAAGTTTGCTTCGCTTGTTGTGCGTATAAACTGCCTTACTTCACCCGCCGCATTTTCCCTGAAAACAGTACGCATAATCTCGTGCCTTTCTATCATGGTAATAAAAGCACGTTCAAGTGCGGGCAGGTCGAACCGGCCTTCAAATACATATATGCCGGGCATATTATACGCCATGCTGCCACCTTCAAACTGGCTGAGTACCCAAAGCCTGCGCTGTGCAGACGACATCACATAGTCGGCCTGCGCAGGGGCGGGCATAATAGATATAAAGGATTCTTTACGGCCGGCAGAGATGATGCGCGCCTGGTCTTCCAGCACGGTTGCTGTGAACAGGTCTTTCAGACCGAGCTTTACATCGAATGCCTGGTGTATTTTGGTAACAAGGTGGGTGGCTTTCAGGCTATGCCCACCCAATGCAAAGAAATTGTCTTTAACACCTATTTTTTCTTTGCCCAGTACCTGTTGCCAGATATCTACCAGTTTTTCTTCTGTAGTGTTCCGCGGCGCTACATACTCTATACCGCTGGCCATACTGATCCCTTCGGGATCGGGT
>CAZPXP010000062.1:0-17423 GCA_964590975.1 uncultured Ferruginibacter sp.
GAGCATTGATATTTCCAGCCTTGTTCTGAAGGTCTGCCAGCGCTGCTGCCATCTTGCTGGTATATCCGCTGAGGATACCCGGGTGCAGCATACGTGCCGGTTCTGTATACTCAAAAAGCCCCCCGAGCTCTTGTATAAAATGTGTTGTTCCCTCGCCTTCAATAGCAAGCAGCAGCCCTGGTTTAGTACAGAACTGGCCCATGCCCATTGTAATAGAGCCGGCATATTGTTTAGCCAGAGCGGCGGCATTCAGGTGTAGAGTATCGGGTAAAAAAATAGCTGGGTTTACACTGCCCATCTCAGCAAATACGGGTATCGGTTGCAGGCGCTCCTGCGCATAATCATACAATGCTTTGCCCCCGGCAAAAGAGCCCGTAAATCCCACAGCGGCAGTAGCCGGGTGTTGTGTCAGTGCCTTGCCCACTTCAAACGACTGGCCATGCACGTGCTGTACCAGGTGAGGATGCATTTGGCACCTGCCTATCGCCTTACGAATAGCACCATATACCAGTTCGCTTGTTTCAGCATGTGCAGGATGCGCCTTTACCACTACCGGGCAACCTGCGGCCAGCGCACTTGCAGTATCTCCGCCCGCCGTAGAATAAGCAAAAGGGAAATTACTGGCGCCAAATACCACTACAGGGCCGATAGGCCGCAGTAGTTTTCTGATATCGGGCTTTGGCGCAGGTGTTCTGTCAGGCAGGGCGGTATCGATACTCGCTTCCAGCCAACGACCATCCCTCACCATTGCCGCGAAGAGAGTAAGCTGTAGTGTTGTTCTGCTTCTCTCACCATGCAGCCTTGCAGCAGGCAGGTTGGTCTCTGCCGATGCTGTTTCAATTAGCCGGTCGCCAAGGGCATTGATTTCCTCGGCAATCGTTTCAAGAAAAACAGCTTTCCTTTCAGGGTCAACGCCACGGTAGTGTTCAAAAGCCTGCAGCGCTTGCTGCATAACGGTATGTATGGTAGTAGAAGATGCGTCTGTAAACATAATCAGCAATTACAATGTCGGACGGGTAGCAATACCCCTGTTAATAATATCTAAAATATGCTCCCGCTCCTCACCTTCAAGAGTAAGCCGCGGTGCACGCACATATTCGCTTCCAATACCTGCCTGTGTCTCTGCCAGCTTGATATACTGCACCAGTTTGGGATGTATATCCAGTTCAAGTAAAGGCATAAACCAGCGGTAAATAGCAGCAGCCTCAGCAATACGCCCGGCGAGTACAAGATTGTAGATCGCTGCAGTCTCCCGGGGAAAAGCACAAACCAAACCAGCCACCCATCCCACGGCCCCGAGGCAAAGCTCTTCCATCGCCAGTGTATCCACACCACAGAGTAATTTAAACCGGTCGCCAAAACGATTGATCATACGTGTTACATTGGTCACGTCACGCGTAGATTCCTTTACGGCCTGTATGTTGGTGCATGATGCCAGTTCAGCAAACATATCCAGTGTCACTTCTGTTTTATAATCCACGGGGTTATTATAGATCATAATAGGCAGTGAGGTTGCATTGGCGATGGTGGTAAAATACTGTACTGCTTCGCGGTGATCAGGCTTGTACCGCATCGGTGGCAACACCATCAACCCCGCCGCCCCCCAGGCCTCTGCATATTGTACCTGTTGCAACGCCTCACGTGTAGCCCCTTCAGCAATATTCAGCAGTACCGGCACCCTGCCCCCTGTTTGTTCAACAGTAAAGCGTACCAACGTTTCTTTCTCTGCGGTTGTAAGTACACTGGCTTCACCTAACGTACCGCCAAGAATAATGCCGTTTACACCCGCATCCAGTTGAGCCTGCAGATTTTTTCCAAATAAAGTAAGATCAAGTTGATCGTCTTTGGTAAACTTGGTGGTTAGTGCAGGGAAGACACCCTTCCATTCTATAGCCATGGTTAAAAATTTGGCCTAAGCTACGAAAAAGTAGTAAGCCATTAATACTTAGTGCAGCGCCATATGATGCCATTCTTAATTATGGCAAAACCCGTCAGCCCCCAATGCTTTATATAACACCAGCCAAAACAAAAAAGGCCATCCTTGGGGGATGGCCTTAAAAATATATACAACTGAACTGTTAATCAAATTGCAGATCAAGACCCAAACCACGCAGCTCATGTACGAGTACATTAAAGGATTCAGGTACACCCGCTTTCGGGATATTGTCACCTTTAACAATAGCCTCGTAAGTCTTAGCCCTTCCGATGATATCATCCGACTTAAGCGTAAGCAGTTCCTGCAGGATGTTGGATGCACCGTATGCTTCCAGTGCCCATACCTCCATCTCACCAAAACGCTGACCACCAAACTGGGCTTTACCACCCAGAGGCTGTTGTGTAATAAGACTGTACGGACCGATAGAACGGGCGTGCATCTTATCATCCACCATGTGGTGCAGTTTGATCATATAGATCACACCCACGGTAGCCCTCTGGTCAAAGCGTTCTCCCGTTTCGCCATCATACAGGTAAGTATGTCCGAAACTGGGCAACTCAGCGTCCTTAATATGCTGTGCAATCTCTTCAACCGATGCACCATCAAAGATAGGAGTAGCAAAACGGCATCCCAACTTTTCACCAGCCCAGCCAAGTACAGTTTCATAAATCTGGCCGAGGTTCATACGGCTCGGTACCCCGAGAGGGTTCAGTACAATGTCTACAGGCGTACCATCTTCAAGGAAAGGCATATCTTCATGACGAACAATTTTGGCCACAATACCCTTGTTACCGTGACGGCCCGCCATTTTATCACCTACCTTCAGCTTGCGTTTTACCGCGAGGTAAACCTTCGCCAGTTTTAATACACCAGCAGGCAGTTCATCACCAATAGAAATGTTAAACTTTTCACGTTTGTAACGGCCCAGCTCTTCATTATACTTAATGGTATAGTTATGCAGCAGGATGTTGATCAGTTCATCTGTCTTACTATCACCTGTCCAGCCCAGTGGGTTTACGTTCAGGTAATCGATATTACTCAGGTTCTTGGCATTGAACTTGGCGTCCTTACCGATCAGTGATTCACCAAAGTTGTTGGTAACACCTGCACTCGCTTTATCTTTCAACAGGGTTTGCAGTTTACCCAGCAGCAGATCTTTGATGTCAGCCTCATTCTTCTCATGCGTCTTCTCGATCTTCTCCAGTGCCGCTTTTTCCCTCACCTTGGCATTCTTATCTTTCTTAGCACGCTGGAATAGTTTCTTATCGATAACCACACCCTCAGTACCACTGGGTGCTTTCATCGAAGCATCCTTGGCATCACCGGCTTTATCACCAAAGATCGCACGGAGCAGCTTCTCTTCAGGGGTAGGGTCGCTTTCTCCTTTAGGAGTGATCTTACCGATGATGATATCGCCTTCCTTAATATGTGCACCAATACGGATGATACCGTTCTGGTCAAGATCCTTGGTAGCCTCTTCACTCACGTTCGGAATATCAGGCGTCAGTTCTTCTTCACCCAGCTTGGTATCCCTTACCTCCAGTTCAAATTCACTGATGTGGATAGACGTAAAGAGATCTTCACGAGCTACTTTCTCACTGATAACAATGGCATCCTCGAAGTTGTAACCCTTCCAGGGCATGAATGCCACCTTCAGGTTACGGCCGAGCGCCAGTTCACCATCTTTCGTCGCATAACCTTCTGTCAGAAAGTCGCCTTCAGCAACTTTCTGTCCCTTCACCACCGCAGGGCGGAGGTTGATACAAGTTTCCTGGTTGGTACGAACAAACTTGGTGAGCCTGTATATCTTAAGGTCATCTTCAAAACTTACGAGCTGCATGATCTCGTTGCGCTTGTAACGCACATGAATTTCATTGGCATCTACGAACTCAACCACACCATCACCTTCAGCGTGTATCTGAATCCTTGCATCACGGGCAGCCTTGCCTTCCAGCCCCGTACCTACAATAGGCGCCTGCGGGCGGATAAGCGGTACAGCCTGCCGTTGCATGTTCGATCCCATCAGCGCACGGTTCGCATCATCATGTTCAAGGAATGGGATCAGTGAAGCACTCAGGCCCACGATCTGGTTAGGCGCTACGTCCATAAACTCCACCTCATCCCTTTCAAGGATCGGGAAATCACCAGTCTGGCGGCTCTTGATCTTATCTTCAACGAAGTTTCCTTTATCGTCAATATTTACATTCGCTTGGGCGATCTTCTTATTGTCCTCTTCTTCAGCACTCAGGAAAGTAATACGCTTCATATCTACTTTACCCTCATCCACCTTACGGTAAGGCGTTTCGATAAAGCCCATATCATTAATCTTGGCATGTACGCAGAGCGTAGAGATCAGGCCGATATTCGGCCCCTCCGGCGTTTCGATCGTACAGAGACGACCATAGTGAGAGTAGTGAACGTCACGTACTTCAAAGCCCGCCCTTTCCCTGCTCAGACCACCGGGTCCGAGGGCTGAGATACGACGCTTGTGGGTGATCTCAGATAACGGGTTGGTCTGATCGAGGAACTGCGACAATTGCGAGGTACCAAAGAAAGAATTGATAACCGACGACAGCGTACGGGCATTGATCAGGTCAACTGGTGTAAACACCTCGTTATCCCTCACGTTCATGCGCTCGCGGATGGTACGTGCCATACGCGCAAGGCCCACACCAAACTGGGCATACAACTGTTCACCCACGGTGCGTACACGACGGTTGCTCAGGTGATCAATATCATCGATCTCAGACTTACCGTTAGTCAGCAGTACCAGGTATTTAATAATGGCAATGATATCTTCTTTAGTAAGTACTTTCTTGGTCAGGGGGTAATCCATACCCAGCCTGCGGTTGATTTTGTAACGGCCAACCTCACCAAGATCATAACGCTTTTCACTGAAGAACAGTTTGTCAATGATGCCACGGGCAGTTTCATTATCCGGGGCGTCAGCACCACGCAGTTGCTTATAAATGTGCTGAACAGCTTCCAGTTCACTGTTACTGGTATCCTTGTTCAGTGTGTTATAAATAATGGCGTAGTCACCACTAACCTCTTCTTTCTGGATGAACACACTCTTAACTTCCATATCCAGTATCATCTGGATATTTTCTTCGTCAAGAACAGTATCCCTTTCCAGTACCACCTCGTTCCTTTCAAGCGATACTACCTCACCGGTATCCTCATCCACAAAGTCTTCTACCCAGGTACGCAGTACACGGGCAGCAAGGCGTTTACCGAGGTAATCAGC
Source organism: uncultured Ferruginibacter sp. (assembly GCA_964590975.1). Lineage (GTDB taxonomy): Bacteria > Bacteroidota > Bacteroidia > Chitinophagales > Chitinophagaceae > Ferruginibacter. Next base: position 5,184 of record CAZPXP010000062.1, read on the forward strand.
CAGAAGTTTCTTATCAGCCTTTACCTCATCAGCCATGCCGAAGAGCTCAAGAATATCCTTATCAGTTTCAAAACCGATAGAACGCAGCAGTGTCGTTACCGGGAATTTCTTCTTACGGTCGATGTACGCATACATCACGTTATTGATATCGGTGGCGAACTCCATCCATGCACCTTTGAAAGGAATCACACGCGCAGAGTATATTTTAGTACCATTGGGGTGGGTAGACTGTCCGAAGAACACACCAGGAGAACGGTGCAACTGGGATACCACCACACGCTCAGCACCGTTGATCACGAAAGTGCCACGGGGCGTCATGTAAGGGATATTACCCAGGAATACGTCCTGTACAATGGTCTGGAAATCCACGTGCTCCTCATCATTACAGCTCAGCCTCAGCTTAGCTTTAAGGGGAACAGCATAGGTAAGACCACGTTCGATACACTCTTCAATGGTGTAACGGGGAGGATCAACAAAGTAATCCAGGAATTCCAGTACAAAGATGTTGCGGGTATCCGTAATCGGGAAGTTCTCCTTGAATACGCGGAAGAGCCCTTCCACGTTACGCTTATCAGGCGTTGTTTCCAACTGGAAAAAGTCCTTGAACGACTGAATCTGGATACCGAGCAAATCGGGGGTTTCTGCCAAATGTTCAACTTTACCGAAATTGAGACGCTTAGCAGCTACTGATTTTGTTACAGACATATTACTTATTAGAAGTTTTAATGTGCAGAAGCCTTTGAATATCAAGTAAGTACTCCAAAAAGTGCCACTGACCCGAAATTAAAGGAGGGCAAAGGTACTGAAAAAACTGATATCAAGGACCATTTTATCAACAATTATCACGCCCGGCCTGCATAACACCCCCTTCCACCTTTTTACCTCCCGGTACCCCTCCTCTTTTAACTTACCTGTTCCCATCCCGGCAGCCCCCTCAACTAAACGAATTTCCCATAGCAGGAATACGACAGGTTGGCAGTGCCACCGCCCCTTTTACCGGCTTCAACGGCAAATCAGCACCCCAACTTACAGTAATGTTGCAGTAATGTTGCAGTAATGTTGCAGTAATGTTGCAGTAATGTTGCAGCGATGTTGTAGTGATGTTACAGTGATCCTAAAGCAAGGTAACAGCCTATCAGGAAAGGTATGAGTTTAAAGTGGCCATTCTGTCAGATGGTGCACTCCTTGCCACCCTAAAACGCTCTCCGGCAGGCAGCCATTAGGCAGTCTCGCACAAAACCCTTACCTTTACATCACTTAATATTCGCTCTCTCTTACCTTTTTTGGTTTCTTTCCTGCTCAAAATTGTGTCAGTACAGACGGTTAAGGCGGGTAAAGTATCCCACGAGGATAGCCTTACCATATTTTTTTATCTAAATTATTTATTGTGTTATTTAAGGATTTGAACCTCATCGATCCCCTGCTCCGTGCATTGGAGACAGAGGGCTACACCCAGCCTACACCCATACAGGAACAGGCTATTCCCATCGTATTACAGCAGCGCGACCTGCTCGGCTGTGCCCAGACGGGTACAGGCAAAACAGCCGCTTTTTCCATACCCATCCTGCAACTGATGTTTGCCGAAAAGCAGGCCCTGTCCCAGCCCGGCGTCATCCGTACACTGATATTAACACCCACCCGCGAGCTCGCCATTCAGATAGAAGAAAGCCTCGCAGCCTACGGTCGTTATACCGGGCTGAAGCATCTCGTTATCTTTGGCGGCGTATCACAGGTACCACAGGTGCAGGCGCTCCGCAAAGGCGTAGATATCCTCGTAGCCACCCCCGGCCGCCTGCTCGATCTCATCTCCCAGGGCTTTATTACGCTCAAAAACATCCGGTTTTTTGTACTGGATGAAGCAGACCGTATGCTCGATATGGGGTTTGTACACGACGTAAAAAGGATCATTACCAAGCTGCCTGCCAAACGGCAGAACCTGTTTTTCTCAGCTACCATGCCACAGGAAATACAGCAACTGGCCGATGCCATCCTCCACCAGCCCGTAAAAGTCGAGGTAACACCACGCTCGTCAACAGCAGATACAATTGTACAGTCGCTATACTATGCAGAAAAGAATGATAAGAAAGCCCTGCTTACAGCCCTGCTGAAAGACAAAGCCATTATCTCAGCACTGGTATTCACACGCACTAAGCATGGCGCAGATAAAGTTGTAAAAGACCTTGTACGCGCAGGTTATACCGCCGAAGCCATACATGGTAATAAATCGCAGAACGCCCGGCAGCGCGCACTTACCAATTTCAAAACCCAGCAAACCCGCGTGCTTGTAGCCACAGATATTGCTGCCCGCGGTATCGATATCGATGAACTAAGCCATGTCATCAACTACGAACTGCCCAATATCCCCGAAACTTACGTACACCGTATCGGTCGTACAGGCCGTGCCGGTAATGCCGGTATCGCCATTTCTTTTTGCGACAGGGAAGAAAGAGCCTTCCTGAAAGACATCCAGAAACTGATTAACAAAACCCTCCCTGTAGTAGAACACGAGTTTCACAGTACCCCGGCTGCCGCCGAGCCGAGGCCGCAGCAGTCCATGCAGGGCCAGAACCATAACCGCCCCCAGAACAGGCCGCAGACCCGGCCCGGCGGCACAGGTGGAGGTAATAATGGCAACCGTTCCAGGAGCAGTTCCGGCAGCAACTGGCGCCCGCGTCGCAACAGCGGCATACGCCAGGCGCAATAAAGCAACCCGCTGATAAAATTATAAAAATCCCCGTTAGCATTTGCCAACGGGGATTTTTGTCCCATCATATAATCCTTATACTCCCCAACCCGCCAGGGGTAACATTATTATGTCTCCGTCATTATTGTCGGGCTGCCATTATTATAACTTATCATTATCGCAAATATTCCGCACCACCCAACCCCGCCAGCGGTAACATTATTATAGCAAAACATGATCGATAACATAATCGTCGCATAACCCCGCCCGGGGTGGCATTATTATAGGCGTTATTATATGGCTGCCATTATTATAACCGATCATTATCGCAAATATTCCGCACCACCCAACCCCGGCCCGGGGTGACATTATTATAGGTGGTATTATTATATGCCTGGCGTTATTACACCGCCTGTATTTCAAATATGCTGTATCAATCTAATGATCCGCTACGCTCTTCCTCTCAAGCGTATAATGTATCCTCAAACTCTCTATCAGCGCAGCAGAACCATACCACGGGTGAAGCTCCATCTCCAGTGTACCCGCTTTTATGGCAGGGTCGGTTTCAGTCAATGCTTTAGCCTCCTCTATAGTAGTCACGTCAAAGATAAAAATGCCGCGGATGGGTTGCTTATCCAAAAAAGGACCGGCAACAATGAGTTTACCCATCTCAGCCAGCCGCGTAATATTCTTCAGGTGTGCCATCTGCAGGTTAGCCCGCTCCGTACTGTCGGTGATTGTGTTGGGGCCCTTACGCAGAAAAGCCATTATATATGTCTTCATGCCATATTGATCAGCGCCCAGTTTTTTGGCCAGCACAGAATCATAAACGACGGGTCTGTTCACCTTTTTCTCCGGACTTTGTGCACTTACCCGGAAGGTGCACAAAAGAAATATCGTTCCGGCCAGCAATGAATAAATACCCATGAGGTTTGGTTTATAAATAAATAATCTCTGATCAGAACATACCGTTCAGTAATTCCGCAAGGTCAGCATCAGTCTTTACCAGCACATCCCTTGCCTTACTGCCTTGCCCCGGGCCCACTACGCCCGCCGCTTCAAGCTGGTCCATCAGGCGGCCCGCCCTGTTATAGCCGAGCTTCATCCTGCGTTGCAGCAGCGAAGTACTGCCCACCTGGCTCGATACAATCAGCCTCGCAGCATCTTCAAATAGGGGGTCTTTATTGTCGAGGTCAAAATCCTTACCCTCCATTTCTTTCTCATCCACATACTCCGGCAGCAGGAAAGCCTGCGGATAGCCGCGTTGATCGCCGATAAAGTCCGTAACCTTATCCACTTCGGGGGTATCCACAAAAGCACATTGCAGGCGCACCAGCTCACCATTGTAGCTGATGAGCATATCCCCCTTACCGATCAGTTGTTCAGCGCCGCCAACATCAAGTATGGTACGGCTGTCGATCTTACTGCTTACCTTAAAGGCAATACGCGCCGGGAAGTTGGCCTTAATAGTACCTGTGATGATGTTAACAGAAGGTCGCTGTGTAGCAATGATAAGGTGGATACCGATAGCACGCGCCAACTGCGCAAGCCTTGCGATAGGCATTTCAACTTCTTTACCCGCCGTCATGATCAGGTCGGCAAACTCATCCACCACCAGCACGATAAACGGCAGGTACTGGTGTCCTTTTTCAGGACTGAGCTTGCGCGCCATGAACTTCTCATTGTATTCTTTGATGTTACGGCAGCCCGCTTCCTTAAGCAGGTCATAGCGGTTATCCATCTCAATACACATGGCATTGAGTGTATGGATTACTTTTTTGGTATCGGTAATGATCGCCTCTTCCTCGCCCGGCAGTTTGGCCAGGAAATGTTTCTCAATAGTACGGTAGATGCTCAGCTCCACTTTCTTCGGATCCACCAGTACAAACTTGAGCTGCGAAGGATGCTTCTTGTAAAGCAGCGAAACAAGGATGGCGTTGAGCCCAACCGATTTACCCTGTCCCGTAGCGCCCGCCATAAGCAGGTGCGGCATACTGGCCAGGTCAACGATAAAGTTTTCATTGTCGATCTTCTTGCCAATAGCAATAGGAAGCGAGAAGGCATTATGCTGAAATTTATCCGATGCCAGGAGCGTCTTCATGCTCACTACCGTTTTCTTTACATTAGGCACCTCAATACCAATCGTACCCTTGCCCGGTATGGGGGCAATGATACGTATGCCCAGCGCTGCAAGACTCAGCGCAATATCGTCTTCAAGATTTTTGATGCGCGATATGCGTACACCCGCCGCAGGAACAATTTCGTACAGGGTAACGGTAGGGCCTATCGTAGCAGATATCTTTTGTATGGTAATATCGTAATTCTTGAGTGTATTGATGATCTGGTTCTTATTCGTCTCCAGCTCAGCAGGGTCCTGCACGATCTTTTCACTGCCATGATTCTCCAGCAGGTCCAGTACAGGGTATTTATAATCGCGGAGGTCAAGAATAGGATCATAAGGTTCTCTCTCAATAGGCTTGGGGCCGCTGGTGATAGGCGTCATTTCTTCCTCAGCAGGGTCAGGTACTGTCTTGATCTCCAGCTCCAGTGCCGTATCGTAGCCCTTGGCTTTAGGAGCAACCGGCTCCACCGGCACTTCTATTTGCAGGGGCGGTGGGGCCACTTTCTCCTCCGGTACCAGCGGTATTATTTCTTCCGGTTCAGGCTCCGCCAGCGATATCGCTTGCTCCGGTGGAGTGATGGGAAGAATATCCCTTTCAACGATCTGGATATCATGGTTCAGCAGCGGGTTGTCCTGCGGAGGAATCGCCAGCATACCGCCCTCACCTTTAAGACTGTTATTATTCAGTTTATTGTTATCCGCCGGAATATTATCATCCTCCTTACTTTCCGCTTCAGGCTCTTCGGCAGTATCTGTGCCTGCAGGTGCCTCAGGTACTGTCACCGGAGCGGTTTGCTGAGCTGTCCTGTTCCCCGGCAGCCGGAACACCGGGTTAAAACGCCAGATGATATAGGCAAGCACGCCCACCAGCAGCAAGCCCAGTGTACCCACCTGGCCAATATGCAGGTAGAGCCAGTCCTTGAGCATATCCCCAACAGCGCCACCCCACGGAAAAGCCTTCTCGCTCATGGCCACACTCGCAGCCACGCTCAGCAGCGGCAAGCCCAGTAAAAGATATTTGATATTACGCGAGATAGAGAACACCTTCTTCCCAAAGAATAAGTTCACCCCGATAATAAAAAAGAAGGTACAGCAGAGATAGGAAGCCACACCAAAACCCTTGTACACAAAAAAATGGGCGATAAAAGCGCCAAACGTGCCCAGCAGGTTGCTCACTTTGGTATCGTTGGCCAGCAGCAGGCGGTAACCATTCTTAAATACTTTATCCTGGTCCTCATCCCAGGTAAACAGGTAGGAGGTAAATGCAATAAAAAGCAGGCACGCGATCAGCAGGCAGATGCTGCCTGCAATCTTATGAGTCCGCTCATCCTTCAGCAGTTGCGTTACCTCTACCGTTTCGTCTTTCTCTTCCTGTAAAGCAGCAGGCGAGGGCGCCTTTTTTTTATTGCCCGATTTGATCTTATTGGCCATGGACAACAAAGATAAATAAAAGCCGTACTGTAAATACATAAGGTAAAAATCCGGGAGGTTTCAGGCAGGCAGCTAAGCCGTAACCCGCGGCAGTAAATACCTTTATTATTTTTTTTGTAGGTTTGAGCAAACAATTAGTTTTGAAAAATAGCTGCTTTCTTTTTGTTTTCCTGTGCCTCACCATCACCGCTTTTTCACAGGGAAAAGCAACCGACACCATAGATGTGGCAACGGTGGGCGATTCAATGATGATCACTTCGCGGGTGGCCTATTTTATCGACAGTGCAGACAATGCAGGCGAGCTCAATCCCGCCAGCCATAACTACAGGCCCCTCAGGAAGCTCAGGAAATATTATGATATTCCCGTAGACATCGTTCCCAAAACACTCTACCTGCGCTACCGGCTGCAGAACAGCAGCACAGAGCCCGTCCGTTTCTACCTTTTCCCCGGTCAGTTGTTCAATACCATTATGCTGTTTAAAACAGACAGCAGTGGTAAAGCCCGGCCCCTGCCCGACCTCTCCGCCCAGCATGGGTTCTCGCTCATACAGCTCGAAGGAGGCGAAGCAGCAGAGTTCTACCATAAACTCGAATTCAGCCGCAACCATAAGAACTATGTAACACCCATAGTCATCAGCGATAGCTACTTCGACGTGTACCAGAAAGTAGTGTACAGCGAAGAAATGACCCTGCGCATCTCAGGCTTCGTACTCAGCGGGGTACTGCTCATGATGATCCTGTTTATGGCCGCCAACTACTTCCTGAATAATAAAAAGGAGTTCCTGTACAATGCCGCCTATTCAATCTGTATGTTCGGGCTCATCTTTATATACCCGCTACTGCTTCGTACATCGGGTAAAGTGTATATATTTTTCCTGAGCTACCTCGATTTTATCCTGCTCGGCACAGGAACCATTTTTTACATCGCTTTCACACGCAAATTCCTCGATACCAAGTCCAATTACCAGTTGCTGGATAAAATATTCCGGGCAGAGGAATTTGCCCTGCTGCTGATCGTCATCCTGTACTCATATATTCACTTTTTTACTGCCTATTTCTGGCTTGAAGACCTGCTCGAAAACAGTATGAAGGTCCTTACCCTCGTACTTGGTATTGTATATATCGTTATTGCCCTTAAGCAGAAGAACAGGCTGATGAACTACCTCGCCGTCGGTAATGCCGTGCTTATATTTTTCGCCATCATTTCCTTTGTGCTGATCTCCTATACAGGAAAGCGGTATGGCATATTTACAAGCGCTTACTTCTACTACAGTATAGGAATCGTGCTTGAGATCGTATTCTTTATGCTTGGCCTGGTCTACAAAAACAGGAAAGACCTGATTGCCACCACACAGCAGCACGCCGCCATGAAACTGGAGGCAGAGAAAAAAGAATTTGAAGCAAGGCTCGCTGTCATCAGGGCGCAGCAGGAAGAACGCGATCGCATCAGCGCAGATATGCACGACGACCTTGGCTCCGGTATGACCGCCATCCGCCTCTTCAGCGAGCTCGCTAAAAAGAAGATCGATGCACAGCAGGTACCCGAGATCGACCGCATCTCAACCTATGCCAACGACCTGCTCAATAAAATGAATGCCATCATCTGGACGATGAGCAGCAGCAACGATAACCTCGGTAACCTCATCTCTTATATCCGCCTGTACACGGTAGAATACTTTGAAAATACAGGTATCGACTGCCGGTTTACCATACCCGAAGTAATACCACAGGTAGACGTACCCGGCGAAAAAAGAAGAAATATTTTTCTTACAGTAAAAGAAACACTCAATAATGCGCTCAAACACTCAGGCTGTACCCTCGTGCATATCGAATTTCGTCCCGTGCCCAAAGGCGTACTCATACTCATACACGACAACGGTAAAGGTATTGATATGAACAAACTGCGCGAGTTCGGTAATGGCCTGAAGAATATGAAAAAGCGGATGGAACGGATCGGTTGCGATTTTATCATAGAGAACAGGGAAGGTACCCTCGTAACACTGGAATGCAATCTCTGATAATAGCTTATCCCCTCCTCCATAATCCTGTAAGCATACAAAGCCAGCCAGCTATAAAAGCAGCCCCGCCAACCGGGGTGATGGCACCTATCCATTTATAATCCGGTGATATAAAACAGAGCAGGTAAAGCGAACCGCTGAACAGCAGAATGCCAAGAATAAAAAGATTTCCGCTCCAGTTCATCAGCCTGGCACGCCCTTCCCGGTAAATGATCCCCACAGCAAGCAGCGCAAACACATGATAAAATTGATAACGTACACCCGTTTCAAAAGTCAATATCGACTCAGGTGGTAAGATCTTTTTCAAACCATGCGCGGCAAAAGCACCCAGCACTACGGCAACCGCGCCAAGCAGAGCCGCCGTTTTCAGAAAAAGCTTGTTCATTGCACAAATATTAGAACCCGCAAATTAACACATATACCGAATAGTAACGATAACCCCCTCTCAGCCCAGCCCGGGCAGATCGTTCAGGGAATCATCCCGCAGATCCGTTACGGAAAAGGTATAAGCAGCCTTGCGGTAATAAGCGATCCGCTCGCCGAGCCGTTCAGTAATAAAGGGAATAAGTTCATCTGGTGTAATATTGTTGAGCAGCGGGCGCTTTTTCTTTGCTTTGGAAAGACGCTCGGCAAGCAAAGCAGGCTCAGCATCCAGGAAGATCGTAATACCCGCGGCGTTCATCCGGTCCATATTATCCCCAAAGCAGGGCATACCACCACCCGTAGAGATAATGCCCGGGCCCTCCTTTTCCAGGCTTTCCAGTACCCGCCGTTCAATCTCACGGAAAAAAACCTCGCCCTTTTCCTCAAAAATTCGGCTCACAGGCATACCCGCCATAGCCTCCACCATATCATCAGTCTCAAAAAATGGCAGTTGATAAAAGCTGGCCCAGCGGCGGCCCCAGTAAGACTTACCGGTGCCCATAAAGCCCACGAGATAGATTTTAGACACGTATATATCAGTAATTAGGAAAATGGGGGATGATTGGCAGCCCTTAGCTCTTCTTCTTGAAATCGCCGCGCTTCCATGCCTTGATGAACTCAGACCAGGCAAAGGGATTGAAAATGTTTTGTGGAGGTGCCTGGCCCGCATAATAAGCCTTCCTGGCATAATTACGCAGATAGCCGCTCGTAACCTCCCTGCCGTCCGAAGGGAGACTTGCCATCAATACCTTACGTTTGGCTTCGTCATTATTCTTCCTCGCCGTAGCAATATCATCATCAGGGATCTGCGTACTCAAAAAATCACGTTCAAACTGCTGTCGGGTAGGTCTTGGTTTGAGGATGGTGGCAGGCAGGTACACGGTGTCATTAACCATAAGCTGTATAATACTGTGCTGGTTACCTTCAAGATTCCGGGGTATCGAAACAGACTTGGGCTTAAAACCCACGCTCGTAAATTCCACTTCGTCACCCTTCAGCACCACTATGCTGAATACCCCCTGGCCATTGGTGATGGTACCCCTGTTCTGCCCCTTTACAACCACACTCACAGAAGGAATGCCTTTAAGACTGTCTGCCGTCATCACTACGCCGTACAATTGTACCACAGAGTCTTTCACCGTTTCAAACTGCGCCTTCGCACAGATAGGGAAAAGGATAGCCAGAATAAAAAAGTATCGTAAAAATAACTTCATGCGTAACCAGTTAATTAATATATGCGTCAATCCCGGGAAATAAAAATACTAAACAAACAGCACCACTGTTCCGGAATTAATAAACAAAGTAACAACCACAACGGTTAATTTTACGGCAAAATTCCCTTTTTTAACAAATAATTGCGCGAATGACAACAGAAGACATACTCAGGGCCCTCAGTAATGTACAGGAACCTGATCTGGGAAAAGACCTCGTTACCTTGAATATGGTGAAAGATATTGCAATCAGTGGGGATGCCGTCTCTTTTACAGTGGTACTCACCACACCCGCTTGTCCCCTCAAAGATATGATCCGTACTGCCTGCGAAAATGCAGTCAAAATACTGGTAAACAAACAGGCGCAGGTTACGGTCAATTTTACAGCCAATACCAGCAGCAACCGTAAAGACAATAAGCAAACCCTTGCAGGAGTAAAAAATATCATCGCCGTAGTAAGCGGTAAGGGTGGGGTAGGGAAGAGCACCATTGCCTCCAACCTGGCCCTGGCCCTGGCCGAAGGTGGAGCCACAGTAGGGTTGATGGATGCAGACATCTATGGCCCGAGTGCACATATTATGTTTGGCATCAGGGGCGAAAGACCAATGATGCGCGATAATGGCGATAAAGGATTGATCGTGCCCATCGAAAAGTATGGTATTAAGGTCATGAGTATTGGCCTCCTCATCGATGAAAAGCAGGCAGTCGTATGGCGCGGCCCGATGGTAAGCAGTGCCATACGCCAGTTTGTGAGTGATGTAGACTGGGGCGAGCTCGACTACCTCGTTATTGATATGCCCCCCGGTACAGGCGATATCCACCTTACGATCGTGCAGACAGTACCCGTAACAGGCGTCATCGTGGTCACCACACCGCAGACCGTAGCGCTGGCCGATGCCAAAAAAGGCATCGCCATGTTTGGCCAGGCCCAGTTGAAAGTGCCCGTGATTGGCCTCGTAGAGAATATGAGCTATTTTACCCCCGCAGAACTGCCCGGCAACAGATATTATATTTTCGGAAAAGACGGCGGCCGTCATCTTGCAGAAGAGTTCGACATCCCCTTCCTCGGGCAGATCCCACTCGTGCAAAGTATCCGCGAAGGCGGTGATGCCGGTGTGCCCATTATGGCCGGCAACGATGAAGTCACAAAGCAGGCATTTATAGATTTTGCAGGTAAAGCCGCCCGCGGTATCGCTATGCGTAATGCAAATATGGCACCCGCCGAAATACAGGCAGTAACTGTATAGCGGCAGGGTATTTGCAAAGGCAGACATAAATCAACCACCATGATAAAATTGATGATTGGCATTATAGTCTTTGCAGGACTGGCCTGCCATACAATAAAACAACCAACCACACCCGAACGCAGCAATACCACTGCCATGCCCGAAACATTCGATAAAGAAGGCCACCGCGGTTGTCGTGGTCTCATGCCCGAAAATACGGTGCCAGCCATGCTGCAGGCCCTGCAGTTAGGCGTTACCACCCTCGAAATGGATGTCTGTGTCACCAAAGACAACCAGTTGGTACTCTCGCACGAACCCTTCTTCAACCACGAGATCACCACCAAAGCAGATGGAACATATATCGACGAAAAAGACGAGAAAAACTATAATATTTACCGGATGACCTATGCCGAAGTGCAGAAGTTCGATGTGGGCATGAAACCCCATCCACGGTTCCCGAAGCAGCAGAAGATAAAAGCAGTAAAGCCACTTCTTTCAGAGGTGTTCGACCAGGTAAAGACCTATATGATGAGCAGCAGGCGACCCTTTCCATATTATAATATCGAGATCAAGACCCTGCCCGTAACCGATAATATCTTTCATCCCGTGCCATCAGTATTTGCAGAGCTGCTCGTAAAGCAGATCAGAGAAAAGGAGATGGAGCAATATGTGATCATCCAGTCTTTCGATATGCGCCCCCTCCAGTATCTTCACCAGCATCACCCTGCTATTCCCACTGCCTTGCTTATAGAAGATACCGATAAACTTCCCTTCGATGAACAGTTAAAGAAGCTCGGCTACACACCTGCCATATACAGTCCGCATTATTCGCACGTAACCGCCGCACTCGTAAAGCAATGCCACGATAAGGGTATACGCCTCGTTCCGTGGACAGTAAACACAAAAGAAGACATCAACCGCCTCAAATCCTTAGGCGTAGATGGCCTCATCTCCGATTATCCCGATCAGTTTTAAATACTATTATAAAAATATTAGAAAGCAAATAGTAATCAATACGCTAATGCCCCTCCCTACAACCCCGTCGGCCACCCCTTAACTACCTTAACCCTCCGCACTAATCTCCGCACTTAATGGCCCTTAACTCCTTAATGTTTTATCCCTCCGC
>CAZPXP010000063.1:0-14380 GCA_964590975.1 uncultured Ferruginibacter sp.
GGTTAGTTAAGGATCGGTGCGGAGGGGGTGAAACATTAAGGAGTTAAGGTTAGTTAAGGATTAGTGCGGAGGGGGTGGAACATTAAGAAGTTAAGGTTAGTTAAGGATTAGTGCGGAGGGAGGGCATTAAGGGCGGCCGTTGGGCATAGGTGATGAAGGACAGATTATTATGTCGCTTCTGAAGGGATTGAAAACATTAAGGTAACTGCTAACCACTATCTTTGCGGAAAATCAAAAACAATGACCCCCTTAGTTGGTATTATCATGGGTAGCGACAGCGACCTGGAAGTTATGAATAACGCAGCCCTGATCCTTGAAGAGTTTGGTATTCCTTACGAGATTACTATTGTATCTGCTCACCGCACGCCCCATCGGTTATTTGATTATGCTGCCAACGCACGCGATAAAGGCTTAAGGGTTATCATCGCAGGCGCAGGCGGCGCTGCCCACCTCCCGGGTATGGTTGCGGCGATAAGCATCCTGCCTGTAATCGGTGTACCGATCAAATCTTCCAACTCTATTGACGGATGGGATTCTGTATTGTCTATATTGCAAATGCCTAATGGTGTGCCCGTAGCTACGGTAGCACTCAATGGTGCAAAGAATGCGGGTATACTCGCTGCACAGATCCTCTCCACGAGCAGCCCGACGATTACGGAAAAGCTGAAGGCTTTTAAACAGTTCCTGAATGATGAAGTGATGATAAAGGTGGAAAACCTGAAAGTACGGTAAGGAGAGCACCACGGTAAGGATTATACTTCTCCCATAACATACATCTGGTCCATAGTAGGCGTAGGACTACCTCCTTCTTTTTCGAGGGTTACAGCGAAGGCTGTAGCGTTCTGGAAGGATTTCATCTGCTGTATGCTGTACCTGTCTGACGCGGAAGCTGTTTTGATCATACCGGCATCGACGGGTTTGCCGTCTACAATCGCCCATAGCTGGTATTGTTTGCCACCGGGGGCATCGGGCATACGGCAGGGATCGATATAGACCACCCCGCTATTTTTATCCCAGTAAGCCATTGCGACACAGTCGGAGGGAGCTTTGTCAACCTTCTTAAGCACTACCGGCTGGACATTTGCCTTTGCCAGCAGTTCTTCCTGGTGATGGTGGAGCTTAAGTTTTTCGGTACGTTGTTGCAGTTCTGTATTTACTGATGCAAGTTCTTTTGTAATATCCTGTTTCTGCTGATAGTTTGACCATGCCACCCAACCCATACCCAGCGATAAAATGATGCTGGCTGCGGCGGCCCATTTCCAGGGGTTGAGGCGACGTACGGGCGCGGATGACGGCACGATGGCAGGAGCGGCAGCGCCAGCGGGGAACAGTTCGGCCATCAGCCGGTCTTTAACCCCCGGTGAAGGAGCGGCAGCCTGTGCCATAGCATAGCTTTCGAGGGCTGCTTCTACGGCGTCGAGCTCGGCGCGCAGGCCGGGGTAGGCCTGGAGCCACTGTTCTACCTGCCTGGTTTCGTGTGCATCTGTCAGCCCGGCAGCATAAAGCTCCAGTATTCCTGATGATATGATCTCCTGCTGGTTCAATATCTATTAATCGTTTTGTAGTCGTTTACGTAGTTCTATCATCGCTGCACGCATGCGCGTTTTTACTGTTCCGAGCGGTATTTCCAGTTCTTTTGCTATTTCGTCCTGCGTATAGCCGCCAAAATAAGACATCTCGATGATTGTTTTCTGATCGGGTTTGAGCAGTGTCAACTGATTCCTGATTCCCATTGCGTCGAAGCTTGACGCTCCATAACTGCTATCGCCGTAATGATATACGGAGTTTTCATCTGATGAGATTTTGGACTGCTTTTTATAGCCTTTGCTCCGCAGGGTATCGATACTGAGGTTACGGGCTAAATTAAGCATCCAGGTAAAAAGACGACCTTTGGAGCTGTCGTACTGACTGAAATTATTCCATATTTTGACAAAGGCTTCCTGTAAAATGTCTTCTGCGAGGCCCTGGTCGGGTACGAGTTTACTGATGACTCCGTTTATTGCGCCTGCATAGTTATCGTACAGATAAGCGAATGCTGTATGATCCTGCCGGCGGAGCAGTTGTATCAATTCTTCCTCGGTATATTTCCGTTGGGGGGTCAATGGCTGAAATTGATGCTAAAGTAATTGTTTTTGGGCAAATACAATGGTGCTATCCTGTACTGTTATTTTCCATTCATTTCAGACCGGGGCGCCGCTAAGCCATCTACACTGTAACATCGCTTCAACATCGCTTCAACATTACTGGAACTATGCTTTATTTCGGGGGTTAAACGGCTCTTTTTTTGATGGCACTGCCGGGATGGTGATCTGTGGTTGCACCGGGGGTTTTTCAGCCGTCAACTTCCTGGTGGGGGATGACCCGGGCCATCTTTTACCAGCACCACTTCATACACGGGGCTGAACAGGTAGACTTTACCTGTAGCAACTTCTTCACAGCGGATGCGCTTACGTTGCCGGGGACCGCGACGGAAGATCTTACCTCCGCGGATGACAAATATGGCTCCTTCGGGTAGTTGTTCCACGAAGAATACCCCTTCTTTTCGTTTGTCGTATTTATGCAGTGCGCGCAGGAGCTGTTCGTCTCCGCAACTGCTGGCGGCGGGATTCTGAATGCTTTTGAGCAGGGCTTTTTCTATATCGGCGGGGAATATCTTCTTCAGGAGGAACTGGGTGAGTATTTTGCTGAATTCGTTTTTCCACTCCTGTCCGTGTGCCTGCACGCGGTGGCCAAAACGCTCGTAGGTGAGCAGGTGGGCCAGTTCGTGCAGCAGGGTGATGAGGAAGGCATACTGGTTGAGGTTGCCGTTGACACTGATGCGGTGGTGTTCGTTGGCATGGGAATGCCGGTAATCGCCAAGAATGCTGGCCCTGGCCCGGCTAATGGTAAGGTGTACGTGGTAGTGCTGCAGGTAATACAGTACGTCTTCAAAACTCCCATCGGGAAGAAAATCCTGCAATTGTGAGAGCGGGGCTTCCTTTTTAGCCATTTTTTGACCGGTTCAGCTTCATGATAACGCCTACCTCGGCAGCGAGGTAAAGCAGGTAAATAAAAAGAGAGATAAATACAGCAGGACGGTTAAAGGTTTCACCTGCGAGCAGGGCATACGCTACGGCTGCAATGGCTACGATAAACATCCGGATCATCATGGTACTGATTACCCCCCTCACAAAAACATTGGGATTGGGGTTGTTCATGGCCTTACGCTGCAACATGAAAGCGGCTATGGCCAGGAGCAGGAAGAGGATATTGGCGATCAGCAGTACGTCTGCATCTACTCCCCTGTGCTGTAACCAACTCCGGCTGCCAAAGACAAAGGCATTGAGCAGCACGAAAATCAGGATAAAGGGCCTGAACCATTTACCGGAAAATTTTATCTGTTTGTTTTGTTCGCTCATATCTGCACACACTATTTTTTACGTGATGTATCCCTGATGACTTTTATGATCAGACTGGTAATGACCAGCATTGGCAGGATGATGGTGCTAACGGGTATGCTCCATTTCAGCCATTTATCGAGCTGCATACCAAGAAATACTGCCAGACCTATTGCTACCAGCAACTGGGCTGTGAGCCCGGCGTACTGCCAGAGCAGGTTCCTGCCCTGCGGATTGTTGGTATTACTGGTTGATGGCATGGGCGGTATCGGTATTCAGCTCTACTATGCTTGCGCCCATCCGGCACTGTCCGTTAAAGGTTACCGTGGGTTCTATCTGCAACTTGCCTGCGCTGATATCGCCTGTTACGACGGCTCTTTCCCTGAGGTTGAGCAGGTCGGTGATCTTGATCTTTCCTGTTACGCTGCCCAGCACATCGGCCTGCTGGCCTTCAATATCGCCCAATACGGCACCTTCAGGCCCGATCAGTACTTTGGCTTTGGCAAAAAGATTGCCTTTGAGGGTACCGTCTATACGGATATCGCCCAGGCTTTCGATATCACCGTGGATGGTAGTACCTGCCCCGATGATGCTGTTGGCTCCAACGGATGTGTCAGCGTTTGATTTGGATTTTGCATTGAACATATCAACAAGTTTTAATGGTTTTCCCTGTTTTCATCCCGGATCTGTCAATCGTCGCTGTTTTCTACTTTGGGCAGGTCGAGCCGCGTGGTATCCAGTTTGGGCACTTTGCCCTGGAGCACTTTACGGATATCATCCATCTGCTGCTGGTTGTGCTGCACTACCTGTTCCAGCGAGTCTGTGCGTATTTTGAGCGACCTGTATTCTTTTACCTGTTTGGCATCCCCGTATCCCACCCCTGGCAGGTAATATTTGAGGGGGGTAAACACGATCAGGGCTACGGTAAGTCCTACCAGCAAAACGAATATGGTACAGAGGGTTACATACACGCTTACGCGGCTGAGCTTGAATTTTACCACCTCTTCGTAGGTATCCTCATTCATGACTACCAGCCGGTAGCTGTTGCGGAGTCTTTTTAACGTTGTATTGGTATCTAATTTCAAAATAAACGGAATTATTGCCTCTTGTGGTGGGTTGCCCGGAAACCCGGGCTTTATTCAACCCCTTAAGCGGGTGTTAAAATTATACAAACACTACCGATTATCACTACGATTTGCCAAAAAAAACCGATATTTAACCGTTTTATTTAAGATTCATTCATGTTTAGAAATCATAAACTGCTGATCGCCTGTTTATCTGTGCTCTGCGGCCTATGCACCAGCCTGCACGCGCAACCGCCGTCGTGGACGATTGACCTGCTGGGAAAAGAGAAAAAGCCTGAGAAGTTTGAGAATAAAAAGCTGGGATCGGAGAAGACGGCTGATAAGAAATTTACGCTGCCCCGTCACTTTATTCAGAACACTGTTACTCATTACAACTTTGTTTTCAACGCCAACAGTAAGCTGAATGCTATTGTTGAACGGGCCAAGATAGCGCAGAAGGATGATTATACGCGCCTGCTTGATTTTTACCCCTACAACCTTGAGAATACGTCTACACAAACTCAGGACCTGGATTCTGTAATCCTTAAATCTACAGCGGGTATCCTGCTGCATGACCTGCGTAACGATTGGGTGGATAATCTTTACCTGCTGATCGGCAAGGCTTACCTGCTGCGGAAGGATTTTGATTCGGCGGGTATGACTTTCCAGTTTATCAACTACAATCTCTTCCCGCGTAAAAAAGGGGAGGATGATAACCGGGTGGTGGGTACCAATTCTGCCGCTTCGGGCAATGTGATCAGTATTGCCAATCCTGAAAAGCGGAACTTTTTCCAGAAAGCTTTTTCCCGTCCCCATAGCCGTAATGAATCGCTGATCTGGCTGGTACGCAACTTTATCGAACAGAAAGACTACGGTGAAGCTGCCGGTCTGATCAATACTTTACAGAACGATCCGAATATGCCCAAAAGGCTTTACCCTGATCTTGAAGAGGTAACGGCTTATTGGTTTTACAGCCAGGGCATTTTTGACAGTGCTGCTGTACATCTTGAAAAGGGACTGAGCAATGCTGATAACAAACAGGACAAGGCCCGGTGGGAGTTTCTGCTTGCACAATTGCTGGAGGTTTCGGGCCAGTTTGAGAAGGCTTCTGACTTTTATGATAAATCGGCGAAACATACGAACGATCCGCTGATGGATATTTATGCCAAGCTGAACGATGCCAAGATGCTGCGTACCACAGGTACTGTAGCTGAACTGGACAAGAGTATCGCCAACCTGCTACGTATGTCAAAGCGGGATAAGTTCGAGTCTTACCGTGACATTATTTTTTTCTCTGCAGGCCAGATCGCACTGAAAAAGCCAGATACTGCTGAAGCAATGAGTTACCTGCGCCGCAGCCTCAACTACAGCCAGGGCAATATCCCCATGAAGAACAAGACCTTCTTAACGCTTGGTGATATAGAATTTGAACGTAAGAACTATAAAGAGGCCAATGCCTGGTATGACAGCCTGCTGCTTACAGACACGAGCCTTGCTTCCCGGCTGGAGGATCTACGCATACGCCGCACTGCGCTGGCCAAGATCGTGGAGCAGATCAATATCATTGAAAAAGAAGACAGCCTGCAAACACTTGCTGCCATGGCTCCGGCCGACAGGGAAGCGGCGCTCAAGAAGATCGTACGCAAACTGCGCAAGGAAAGGGGGCTTAAAGAAGATGATGGCAATAACCCTGGTAATACGGGGCCAATAACTTTTGACGGTGATAAGAACAAACCGATCGATCTTTTTGAATCAGGCAGCAGCCGGAGTGGCACCTGGTATTTTTATAATAACTCCGCCAAGAGCAAAGGGTTTAATGATTTCCGCAGGCAATGGGGTGACAGGAGCAATGCAGATAACTGGCGCAGGAAAGCGGCAGCACTGGCAGGAGGGAATCCCATTGTTAATAACAACCCGGTAAAGAATAAAGACGGCAACGGAGATGCTCCGAAGGATAAAGCGGATGCCCTGGGAGAGATATCTGTGCGCTCGCTCATGAGCACCCTGCCCCTTACGCCGGAAAAGCTGGCTGAGAGTCATTCTCTTATCGCTACCAGTCTTTTCAGGCTGGGGAAGGTATATCAGGAAGACCTTGAGGATTATGAGAGTGCCATCAATGTTTACGAAAAAAGCTTAGAGGGTTATCCGGATAGTGTTTATGATGGACAGCTCTACCTGAACCTTTTCTATTGCTGGAATAAACTGGGTAATAAGAGCAAGGCTGATTATTATAAGCGTTTGCTGACCGGTGGTAAGCTCGCGGGCAGTAAGGCTGCAAAGATCATCAGCGATCCTGGTGCTGCCGACCCCACGCAAAAGACTCCGGAAGCCACAAAACGTTATGATGCTATTTATACGTTGTTTATAGAAGGTAAATTTGAAGAGGCTTTACGGGAGAAGAAGAAAGCGGACAGCATTTATGGCAGCAATTACTGGTCGCCACAGTTGCTGTATATCGAGGCAGTATATCATATCAGGCAACGGGAAGATAATGAAGCTATACTGTTGTTGAACAGTATTATCAGCCTCTATCCCAAATCGCCGTTGAAGGCAAAGGCACAGAATATGATTGATGTGCTCGGGCGCAGGAAAGAGATTGAAGACTACCTGACCAAACTGGAAGTGACAAGGGCTGCGGATGATGCCCCGGTGAAGGTGGATGATGGCCCGGTAACGCCTGCTGCTACTCCGAAAGTGGATCAACCGGTAGTCGTAACGCCAAAGAATGACCCGGCTGTACCGCCTGTTACACAACCGATTAAAGATTCGGTTAAGAAAGTAAACCCGATATTGAGTAATGGTGTATTTCGTATGATACCTGACTCTCCACACGTTGTGGTAATGCTGCTGGATAAGGTTGACCCCGTTTATATTAACGAGGCAAGAAATGCTTTCCTGCGCTTTGGCAGGGAGATTTCAAGCGGAACGCCTATAGAGATCACAAAAGAGGTGCTGGATAATGACAGGGCATTGCTGCTGTTTACGCCCTTCGATAATGCGGAGGCGGCGCTTCAATATTACGAAAAATTGAAACGTGGTGCGCCATCTGAAATATCATGGTTGCCTTCAGATAAGTATAGTTTCTTTATCATCACACCTGGCAATCTTGAGCTACTTAAAAATAATAAGGACCTGGTTGGGTACAGGAAACTGCTGAGTACGCAGTTCCCGGGTAAATTCTAATCCTGCAAAAACGGGTACAACATCAGACGATAATATCTTTTAAATATGAAACGGTCAGTTAAAATATTGTGGTTGACATTCTGGATCGGCCTTGCCTGCTTTATTGGTATGGTTCTCGCTGCCAATTTTGGTTTATTTGGCAAGATGCCTTCCATACAGGAATTACAGAACCCAGAGGCGGACCTGGCGAGCGAGATCTATACCAGCGACGGGAAGTTGATGGGTAAGTTTTACGCGGAGAACAGGAGCGAAGTAAAGTACAGTGAGATATCGCCCAATATCATCAATGCACTTGTTGCCACGGAAGACGTACGTTTTAAAGACCATTCGGGTATTGATGGTGAGGCGCTTGCCCGTGCGGTGGGTAAGCTGGGCAGTGATGGCGGTGGCAGTACCATTACGCAGCAACTTGCAAAGATGATGCTCAAGCAGGGTCACTCGAATATGGTTACGCGTGCTTTTGAGAAGCTGAAAGAGTGGATCGTAGCGGTAAAGCTGGAACGGAACTTTACGAAGGATGAAATTATTACCCTTTACCTCAACCGTGCTGCATGGGGTAACCTGTATGGTATTCGCAATGCTGCAAGGGCATATTTTCAGAAAGAGCCTAAAGATCTTGCTATTGAAGAAGCGGCAGTACTGGTGGGTATGCTTAAAGGATTTAACTACGATCCTATCCGCCACCCGGCGGAATCGCTGCTGAGACGTAATACTGTGATTAACCAGATGCTGGTGGCGGGTTATATCACCGAAGCTAATGCTGCTAAGCTGAAAGCCAAACCGCTTTTAACGAATTATAAGAAGATAGATGAGAATGTTGGTATTGCTCCTTATTTCAGAACGGTACTGGCCGATACTTTAAAGAACTGGTGCAATACACATAAAAACCCCAAGACGGGTGAGAACTACGATCTCTACCGGGATGGGCTGAAGATATATACCACTATCAACTCAAGGATGCAGCAGTATGCAGAAGAGGCAGTGGTACAACATATGCCAGTGATACAGAAAAAGCTGAACTCGGTACTTAAGACGAATGGAGCGCGTATGTGGAAGGGGCATGAAAACGCCATTGACAACGCAATGTTGTATACCGAGCGTTGGAAGAATATGAAGGAGGATGGTAAGAGTGCGGAAGAGATCAAAAAGAGTTTTCAGGTTCCGGTAAAGATGAAAGTGTTTGCGTGGAATGAAAAACGTGAGATGGATACTGCCATGACACCTTATGATTCGATCAAGTATCATAAACAGTTGATGCAGACTTCTTTTGTAGCTATGGATCCGAAGACGGGCGAGGTAAAATGCTGGGTAGGTGGTATAGATTTTAAGTGGTTTAAGTTTGACCATGTGACGGCTAAAAGGCAGGTGGGTTCGACTTTTAAGCCCCTACTCTATACACTGGCTGTGCAGGATGCGGGTTATACGCCTGAAACACCTATCGCGGGTGGTTCAGTGACAATCGGTGGTAAGACGATTACTGGAGGCGCAGGTACGATGGCTTATTGTCTTGCCCATTCCAAGAACGCTGCGGCTTTCCGGCTGATGCAGATTATTGGTGTAAAGCGTACGGTAGAGTTTGCCCAGAATTGTGGTATCGACACCAAGATCCCCCCCTTCCCTTCTATTGCGCTGGGTGCGGCGGAGATTCCCATGCTGGAAATGCTGAAATCGTATACTATGTTTCCCAACAAGGGATTCAATACCAAACCTATCCTGCTCACACGTATCGAAGACAAGAATGGTAACCTGTTACAGGAGTTTACGACGGAGAACAAACAGATCCTGAGCCAGGCTGATGCTTTTACCATGGTGAAGCTGATGCAGGGTGTGGTACAGTTTGGTACAGGGCGCTCGCTGAATGGTTATGGTATTCCTGTACAGAAAGCGGGCAAAACGGGTACTACGAATGACAATACGGATGGGTGGTTTATCGGGTACACTCCTGAACTGCTCGCGGGTACCTGGGTGGGTTGTGACGACCCTTTTCTCAGGCTACTCTTTGGTACAACGGGTGGTAATGAGATGGCCCTGCCCAAGTGGGGATATTTCATGAAAAAGGTATATGCGGACAAATCGCTGAACTATGGTAAAATAAAGGAATTTGACAAGCCCACGGAGTTGAACAATGATCCGATTTATGCAGATGATCTGGGCTTTGCTCGTATTGCTAACCAGAGCGATGGCAGCAACTATAATGAGGACGCGGGTAATGGCGATGCGGGTGATTTTATCATTGAAGAAACAGGCAGTACGCCTCCTGACCTGGCGCCGGCAAATGTGCCGATAGAAAGCGAGATCAAACCTGGTCCGGGTGATACGGCTACAGCAAACAGGAATAAAAAGCCTGAAGATAAAGACAATAAAAACCCGGCAACAATGCCTTCTGCAAAACCGGTAGATGATAAGAATAAGAAAACTGTCAAGCCGGATAAACCCAAACCTAATCCCGGCAATGATTATTAGAAAAGATATGGCCCTACCGATAGTTCGTTCTACCTTATTTATTCTGTGTTGTGTGCTGCTTTATGGCTCTGCAGGTGCACAAAAGAAAGACCCTTATTTGTTTATCGGCACTTATACTGATGGTGGCAGCAAGGGGATTTATGTGTACAGGTTTGACATCAAAACGGGTACTCTG
Organism: uncultured Ferruginibacter sp.; assembly: GCA_964590975.1. Taxonomy (GTDB): domain Bacteria; phylum Bacteroidota; class Bacteroidia; order Chitinophagales; family Chitinophagaceae; genus Ferruginibacter. The sequence goes on from CAZPXP010000063.1 coordinate 10,263, forward strand.
AAATATGTAAGTGAAGCAGCGGCTGAGAATCCTTCCTATCTCACTGTTTCTCGCAATGGTAAATATGTATATGCTGTTAATGAGAATAACCCCGCTGGTGAAGTAAGTGCTTATGCTTTTAATGCTAAAACGGGTAAGCTTAGTTTTTTGAATAAGCAGTCTGCGGGCGGCGGAAGTCCCTGTTATATTACACTGGACAAGAAAGGTGTCAATGCTGTAGTAGCCAATTATATGGGTGGTAATCTTGCTGTACTACCCATTAAAAAGAATGGACAATTAGGAGTAGCTACACAGATTATAGCCCACCGCGGCAGCAGTATAGTAAGCAGCCGGCAGGAAGCAGCTCATGTGCATACAACAGTGTTCAGTCCTGACTACAAAAACCTGCTGGTGACCGACCTGGGCACAGACGAACTCTATTTCTATCCTGTTGTATCCAAACCCGGGAAGCAGCTCCTTGATACCAATGCTATTGTTGCCAAGACTACGGAGGGTGCCGGGCCGAGGCATGTGGTGTTTCACCCTACCCTGCCCATTTGGTATGTGATGGAAGAGCTATCTGGCCAGATATCGGTATATCGTTACAACAAAAAAGGGCGTGTAAAAATGATGCAAACCCTGCTGAACGATACGATCAACCTACCGGGACAACGCGGCAGTGCAGATATACATCTTTCGCCTGATGCAATGTTTTTATATGCCAGCAATCGCCATGAAGCTAATAATATTGGTATTTATAGTGTAGATCCTCTGAATGGGTTTCTTACGGTAGTGGGTTATGAAGCTACGGGAGGGCGTAAACCCCGGAACTTTACCATCAGCAAAGATGGCAGATTCCTGCTGGTTGCTAACCAGGAAACAGATAATATCACCCTTTTCAGCCGTGATCCGAAGACAGGCCGACTCAGCCCGGCAGGTACTCCTACTGCTATCAGCAGGCCTGTTTGCCTTCAGTGGTGGTATCGGTAGGGTTGGATATTAAAATAAATCGACCTATCTTGCACCAAAATTGGTCTTATTATACCAAAGGCACACATAGTATTTTTTCTTTCTTTGAATCTCGATCTGCTCAACCATCGAGGATAATTCAGTGCTTGCCCCGCCAGCCGGGGATGATTTTCCATTATTATACTTTCAACGATTCAAAACACATACCTATTATGCATTCAACAATTCAATTAACTACAGATACATTACGCTATTTAGAGCTCGAAGAACAATTTGGCGCCCATAACTATCATCCCCTGCCCGTAGTACTCAACCGTGGTGAAGGTGTTTTTGTATGGGACGTTGACGGAAAGCGTTATTACGATTTCCTGAGTGGTTACTCTGCTGTTAACCAGGGTCACTGTCACCCCCGTATCGTAGACGCCCTGGTAAAGCAGGCTTCAAAACTCACTCTTACCAGTCGTGCTTTTCACAGCGACCTGCTTGGCCAATACGAGCAGTTTATTACTTCTTATTTCGGGTACGACAAAGTGCTTCCGATGAATACGGGTGTTGAAGGTGGTGAAACTGCCATCAAACTAGCCCGCCGCTGGGGGTATACGGTAAAAGGCATCGAAGAGAATAAGGCCAAGATCATTTTTGCGGATGGTAATTTCTGGGGCCGGACGATGGCTGCAATCAGCAGCAGCACTGACCCGAGCAGTTATGCCCAATTTGGTCCTTTTATGCCCGGCTTTGAAGTAATTCCCTATAACGACCTGTTAGCGCTTGAGAAGGCGTTGCAGGATAAAAATGTTGCTGCATTTATGTTTGAGCCTATCCAGGGCGAAGCTGGCGTAGTAGTACCTGATGAAGGGTATCTTGCAGGTATACGCACATTGTGCACCGAATATAATGTACTGATGATTGCTGATGAAATACAGACTGGCCTTGCACGTACGGGCAAGATGCTTGCCTGCGATCATGAAGGGGTAAGACCTGATATTCTTATATTAGGTAAAGCATTAAGTGGTGGTGTATTGCCCGTTAGTGCCGTACTGGCGGATAATGAGATCATGCTGACGATTAAACCCGGAGAACATGGAAGTACTTACGGTGGTAATCCATTAGCTTGTGCCGTTGCAACCGAAGCCCTTAAAGTATTACAGGATGAAAAGTTGGCTGAGAATGCCGAGGCTATGGGGCAAATACTAAGAGACGGACTGAATGATCTGCAGTCTCCTAACATCGAAACAGTAAGGGGCAAGGGTTTACTCAATGCTATTGTCATTCGTCACGACAATCCTGAAGCTGCCTGGGATTTTTGCCTTGTACTGAAGGAAAATGGATTGCTTGCAAAGCCGACGCATGGCGATAAGATCAGGTTTGCGCCGCCGCTTTGCATTACTAAAGAACAGGTTGGGGAGTGCATTGGCATTATTAGAAAAAGTCTTTCGTTTTTCAATCATTAAAAGCGAACGCGTATTTCTACGTGTTTTTCTTAATTTAAAAAATAAATAAGATGTAAAACTTTCATAATAAGAAAATAGGTTTTAATTTGTTGCATCATTTTAAAACCTTAAAAACTTATATTTATGGAAGGAACCATTGGAGAGATCCGTATGTTTGCGGGCAACTTTGCCCCCCGTTCCTGGGCGTTCTGCCAGGGTCAGATTTTATCAATTGCTCAGAACACAGCGTTGTTTTCAATTCTGGGTACTACTTATGGTGGTAATGGCCAGACTACATTTGGCCTGCCTGATTTTCAAGGCCGTACATCTGTAGGTGTAGGTACTGGCGCAGGATTGAGCAATATTACTCTTGGTGAAAAAGCAGGTTCACCAACAGTTACACTTTCTACACTGAATATGCCTGCGCATAATCATGCACTCACTGGAACCGTTAAGATGCAGGGTAACAATGATACCGGCGGACTGAATACAGACCCAACCAACAGATACCTTGCAGGAGCATCAATATATACCAATCTCAACGACAGCCTCGTGGCAATGAACCCCGCGGCAATTACCAATACACTCCAGGTAGGTATTAATGGTGGCAGTCAGCCATTTAGTATTATGCCTCCTTATCTTGGTATGAACTATATCATTTGCCTGTTTGGTATTTTCCCATCAAGGGATTAACCGGTGCATAACCTTATTATATTTAACAATTAAACTTTTTAATATGGAAGGAACATTAGCGGAGATCCGCATGTTTGCCGGTAATTTTGCTCCCAGAGGATGGATGTTATGTCAGGGCCAGCTTTTGTCCATTTCACAATGGACAGCGGTATTTGCCCTTGTTGGTACAACTTACGGCGGTAATGGTCAAACTACATTCGGCATTCCTGATTTCAGGGGACGTATTCCCTTAGGTACAGGAAATGGCGCGGGTTTACCATCTGTTGATCTTGGAGAGATGGCAGGTGTACAGAATACTACCCTGATATTACCTAACCTGCCTATGCATAATCATACATTAACTGGTGCACTTACCGTAAAAGTCAATAATACTACCGCAGGCCAAAACTCTGATCCTGAGAACAGATATTTACAACAATCAAATATCTACACTGACGAAACCGGCGATTTGAACCCAATGAACCCGGGCGAAATAGACTACTCGTCGTTACAGGTGGCCATAAATGGTTCCAACGCACCGTTTAGCAACCAATCGCCTTTTCTCGGTATAAATTATATTTTCTGCGTAGAAGGTATTTTCCCAAGCAGAAATTAATTCGGCTCCGAAACTTTATATGTGTATCCCTCTTCTTACTCAAAGAAGGGGGATACTATTTACAAGCCATTCATATTTAACACCATTAATTTTTCTACTACTACTACTTACTATTTATGTTGCGTACAGGATTATTATTACCCCGCTCTTCTCTTTTCCCAGCCCTGGGTATCGATATACTCAATGGCCTAAAAGCATGCCTTCAGTATATACAAGCTACAGATGAAGTGAAATTAATTATAGATAATATCGGCTTTGGGATCAATGAACAGGAAATTTATGCCAAAGCTGAAAAGATGCTATTTGAAGAAGATGTTGCTGTTGTTATTGTGGTAGCCGATTCAAGAATAGCAGATATGCTTCAACCTATCTTTACATCAAGTAATAAGATATTGCTTGTGGTTAACTTCGGGGCTAATTATCCCAACAGTTGGCAACCTGCACCAACGACC
>CAZPXP010000064.1:0-13924 GCA_964590975.1 uncultured Ferruginibacter sp.
GGTGGCCAGTGGGGCCTGTACGAAAGCAGGGGCTTTTATATCAGCACTTCAACAACAGACGTTACCAGCAGCACAGCAGCAGAATATTTTATAGATGCTGATCCCGGTGCAGGCAACGGCATTGCCATTACGCCTGTAAGCACGGGCAATACGGTAAGTTTTACTGCCAGCATACCTGTTGCATCGCTGACAGCAGGGTTCCATTTTATCGCCATCCGCACAAAAGACGCCGGCGGCCAGTGGGGCCTGTACGAAAGCAGGGGCTTTTACATCAGTACCTCAACAACAGATGTTACCAGCATTACAGCGGCAGAATATTTTATAGATACAGACCCCGGCGTAGGTAACGGCATCGCCATTACACCCGTAAGCGCGGGTAATACAGTAAGCTTTACCACCAGTTTACCTGCCACTTCGCTGACACCCGGCTTTCACTTCCTGGCCATCCGCACAAAAAACGCCGGCGGCCAGTGGGGCCTGTACGAAAGCAGGGGCTTTTACATCAGCACCTCAACAACAAACGCGGGGAACCTTACCGCAGCAGAATACTTTATCGATACCGACCCCGGCGTAGGTAATGGCACAGCGGTTGCACCTGTTACCTCGGGCAGTACGGTTAACCTTTCAGCAAGCCTGCCCGTTACAGCACTTGCTCCGGGCTTTCACTTCCTGGCCATCCGCACAAAAGACGCCGGCGGTCAGTGGGGCCTGTACGAAAGCAGGGGCTTTTATATCAGCGTTCAGTCCGCCAATATGCCCGATATCACCGCCGCCGAATATTTCCTCGATAACGATCCCGGCACAGGTAATGCAACAGCCATAACCGTACCTGCCGGGCAGTCATTCAACCAAACATTTTCCCTGCTCATTCCGCCCGGCACACCCGATGGACAGCACTTTATTGCCATCCGCGTAAGAGACGCCAACGGCGTATGGGGACTGTTTGATTTCGACACGCTTACCGTAGCAGGCTCTATACCCGTAACCGGACTTAACATCACCGCACGCAAAGAGCAGAGCCGGGTAGCGGTAGACTGGTACACCCTCACCGAGATCAATACCAGTCATTTTGAACTTGAGCGCAGCATCGACGGTAACCGCTTCGAAAAGATCTGCCAGGTAGCAGCAGCAGGCAACAGTAACGACAGAAGAGATTATACCTATACCGACCTTCAGCCGTTTGTTAACCTCAACTACTACCGCATCAAACAGGTAGATCGCGACGGGCGTTTTATCTACTCCCCAACCCGGCTCGTACGGATGAATGAAGAAAAACCATTCCTGGTTTATCCAACCGTTACCAATGGCAACGTAAACATCAGCGGCATCACCAACCCGGTGCAGATCAGTGTGTACAATGCAGCAAAGCAACCGGTAAAAACCGTTACCACGTCGGCACCGGCCACCACGCTCGATCTGCATAGTTTACCAGCGGGCACCTACTGGTTATTGATACAACAGGCAGGTAAGCTGGTGCACCAGCAGGCGATCATTAAGCAATAAATCACAATAGTTAAGTAACGAAAAGTCCTGGTTGTTGCCAACCAGGGCTTTTTTTGTTAATTAACAAAACACGGGATGAGTGAGACAGCATCCCCATATTAAGGTATTGTACACTACTCTTACCTGTTCTACTTTTCCGTAAATTTTCAATATGAGACTTTTACTCTGCTTTTCCTTATTTCTCCTGCTTTCAATCGGTACTCTGGCACAAAACTTTGCCATTAATAACGATGGCAGCAATGCCGATCCTTCAGCCATTCTCGATCTGAAAAGCAGCAACAAAGGCATACTCGTGCCACGCATGACTAAGGCACAGAAAGCCGCTATAAGCAGCCCCGCTGCAGGCCTGCTCATTTACCAGACCGGCCCTGACAGTACCGGCTTTCATTTTTACACCGGAACAATATGGACCTGGCTTTCCGTCAGCAATATTGCAGATACCATCGCGTGGAAGGCTACCGGCAATGCAGGCACCGATACCGCCCGGCATTTTATAGGCACAACTACAAATATGCCCCTCCGGTTTAAGGTAGACAATAACTGGAGTGGGGAATGGGATGCCACAAGAGCAAATTATTCAGTCGGGCTCAATGCCGGCAGGGGTCGTAAAACCGGCATAGGCAATATCGCACTGGGTGGCTATGCCCTGCGCGATGATACGGCGAGCAGCTACCAGGTAGCCATCGGCTTTGGAAGTATGTCATCCGGCAAAAGCATGAACTATAATACTGCCATAGGCGCTTTTACCCTCGCCAATACTGCCGTCGGAAGAGTCGGCGCTTCCGACGGGGATTATAATACAGCTATTGGCTTCCAGGCAAGCACCCAAATAAAAAGGGGCAACTCCAACCTGTCGGCAGGTGCTTTTGCACAGCAGGCAGACACAGCAGGCGTAGCCAACGTTATGCTTGGCGCATATTCCGGCTATTCACAAAAAAGCGGCTTCAATAATACAGCAGTAGGGTACCAGTCTCTATACAATAATAAAAGCGGCAGCGGCAAAGTAGCCATCGGCAGTTTAAGCCTTCATGCCGATACCAGTATTGGCTTTTCCAACACGGCAGTAGGAACAGCCTCCCTGCAAAATACGATAAGCGGCAGGGGCAACACCGCCATAGGCAGCAGCGCCGGCATTTTCAATACAACAGGCTCCAATACCACCTACCTGGGTTATGAATCGGGCAGGAACAACAACGGTTCATACAATCTTTTTACCGGCTTCCAGAGTGGCTATACCAACAGTACAGGACAGAAGAATACATTTCTTGGCGAACAGTCGGGCTATAGCAACACCACAGGCGATGCCAATACCTATATCGGCGAAGACGCTGGCCTGTATGCCACGGGCAGCAGCAATATCTTTATTGGCCAGGGCACGGGATCGTACCTGAATACCGGAGATAATAATACTCTTGTAGGCAGACTTTCCGGCAATAATATTGCGGGTGCTACCAGTGCACAGGGTAATTCTACCCTTGGCGCTTATGCCGGGCAGGACCTGCGTTCGGCCGACTATAATCTCTTTGCGGGTTATATGGCAGGATCAAACGATTCGACAGGCAGCGAAAATGTGGCGCTTGGCGCCCAATCGCTCTACAGCCTTGGAAGCGGCTCACAAAACATCGCCATTGGCAGCACCGCTATGTTTTCCAACAGGAAAGGCGATGCCCATATTGCCATTGGATACTACGCATTATATAGCGATACCACTAGCACGATACCTTACCTGGCAGGCGGGCCTTATGCCAATACTGCCATTGGGTATATGAGTATGCGGGAAAACAAAGATGGTACGGCCAATACGTTTATGGGCAGCCAGAGCGGTATCCTGATAGACAGGGGCAGCTTTAATACAGGCATAGGCACAAGAGCGCTGTCAAATGCCAATTTTATTTTTTCCAATAATACCAGCAGCTATAATGCGGCGTTGGGTTTTGAGGCACTGCACCGTGTAAATACGGCAGACAGTAACAGCGCTGTTGGCTACCGCGCCCTTGCTTCTACACAAACAGGCGCCAGGAATACGGCCATCGGCAGTGGTGCACTGTCTGTCAATTCTTCCGGTAATAACAACAGTGCTGTTGGCAGCGAAGCACTCCTCACCAATCTTACCGGCAGCAATAATACCGCCCTTGGTTATAACGCTGATGTAATGAGTACCGGCCTTACCAATGCTACCGCCATCGGCGCCAATGCAGCCGTAAACCAAAGCAATGCCCTCGTGCTCGGTGCCATCAGCACCATAAACGGCGCCACCGCCAATACCAATGTAGGCATCGGTACTACCACCCCTACCGCCCGCCTTGATGTAGCAGCCGATTTCAAACTCGGCAGCAATGGCACTATACTTACAGAAGTGATCAAACTAACGGTAAATAAAAATATCGGCACCGTAAACGCCAACAGCTCCTCACAGGAAACCTTTACCGTACCCAATGCACAGGCAGCAAGTGCGGTCTGTATCTCACCAGCCGGTACCCTTGCCAACGGGCTCATCATTGCCTATGCACGGGTATCAGCAGCAGGGGTGGTAGAGGTAACCTTTACCAATACCACCGGCGCCAATATCACCACCGGTGCAATGAATTATTATATCACAGTAATACGGTAAGCACGATGTACCGCATTAAATATATATACATGAAATGCTGGATCATATTTATAGTTATATGCCTGCCGCAAATGACAGCACTGGGTCAGCAGGTAGCTAAGGTAAAAGATTGCAGGATCATTACAGCCACAGGCACTAAAGTAGTAATCAATGGCGGGATAACATTTACAGGTAACAGCAACTGGGCCGATAGCGGCGAAATATTCATTACAAAGAATACACTCGGAGGCAGGGAGAACTGGACAGACTCTACAACCACTGGTGCATACACCGGTACAGGCAGGGTTCATTTTACCAGCGATTCACTGCAATACATTTATGGTAATACCGCATTTTACAATTTGCGCGTAGCAAGCGATAGTGGCATTTATCTTAACAGCAATACGGAAGCCCGCAACCAGTTAGACTTAGACAAAGGATTACTTTATACCTCGCCGTTAACAAAGCTGCGGGTCAGTAATACCGCCATCAACAGTGTACAATCCACCAATAACTTCGCACACAGTTGGGTACATGGCAGGCTCGAAAGAGCAGCGTCGGCAGCATCGCCCGCACAATACCTGTTCCCCGTCGGTAAGCTCAAAAATGGCGATAGTCTATATGCCCCGGTGAAGCTGGCCAGGTTTAGTACCACTGTAGCCAATTATGCGGCTGAATACTTTCCAGAAGAACCCTTTGACCGTAATAACGTAATGTCGCCACCCGTCGATCACATCAGTGATATTGAATACTGGGAGATCAGCAGTGACATTGCTTCGGGTACAGGTGATGATGCCCGGGTTTATCTTTCCTGGAGAGGGTACAGCCGCGTAAGCAATAATGCGGTCATACGCGACAGCCTTCTCGTAGCCCAATACCTCAATGCACCACCCTACCGGTGGGATGTGCCGGGCGGATGGGTAACAGGTAATGCAGCAGGAGCAGACAGCCTTTCAGGGTATGTGGCCAGCAATGGCCCCATCGGTAGTTTTACTTTTAACGAAAGAAGGTTTACCCTCGGTACTTTCAGCCAGTTTAACGCGCTGCCCGTAAAATTGCTTTACTGGACAGCCACCGCCGACAGTGAGCGGGTAAGACTTAACTGGAATGTGGAGCAGGAACAGGACATCCTTACTTATACTACCGAGCATTCTACTGATGGCAGCCGGTTCAGCAGCATCAGTACCATAACCTCCCTGCAAAAAATGGCATGGCTCTATACCAGTTACCACAACAGCCCTGCACGAGGATGGAACTATTACCGGCTACGCATTACAGACAAAACCGGTAAAGTAACTTATACCGCCATCCGGAAACTGTTTTTTGATGAAAATGCTCCAACTGTCAGGATGTTCCCCAATCCCGCTACCACCATACTCCATATACAGATGCCGGGCAGCTATGCAGGCAACACAACGCTGTCGCTGTATGATGTTTCCGGTAAACAGATCGCAGCCTGTAAGCCTGCCGGCAGTAGTATTGAACTCGACGTTCTCCCACTGGCAAAGGGCAGTTATTTTATCAGCATAGCCTGCCGGGGAACGGTTACCGTATATCCTTTTATTAAACAGTAATAAGCTATCCTTCTTTCCCGGAGCCGGACAATTGTTCCGGCTTTTTTTATTCATCCCAAAAAACTACTTTCGTGAAAAGAATGCTATGATACAAAGAGTACAAACCTTGTGGCTGCTGCTGGCGGCAGCCTGTGCGGCGCTGACCCTCAAATATCCTTTTTATAGTGGTAATTATATCAAAGACAATACCACCCAATTACTTACAGGCACTTCCAGCGTATTACTGGTGGCCACTACTATCATACTGACAGGACTGATCCTCTTCAATATCTTTCTCTATAAACAACGTAAGCTCCAACTGCGTTTGTGCATTGTGGGTATGTTGGTAGATGTGCTGGTGATCTTCTTATATTTCAGGGAGATGCAGGATTACAGTACAGGTACATTCAGCCTGAGCGCGATCCTGCACGGAGGTATACTGGCGGGGTTATTTCTTGCTGCAAGAGGCATCAGCCGCGACGAACGAATCGTTAAAGAAAGCGACAGGTTAAGGTAGCTAAATCAATCTTGCTACTCACACCCTGCTATTACTTATGTATTTCACTCGTAAAGTGAAAAGCAATATCCGGGTTGTTCTGCCGTTCCGTATTGAGGAACCATTCGCTCTGCGCCAGGTACACCATGTGACCATCTTTATCCTCGCCTATATTACCCAGCTTGAACCTGGCAAAGTCCTCCAGCTTTTTCTTATCCGGGCTGGTGAGCCAGCAGGCCTTATAAAACGGCAATGTATTAAACTGTACAGAAGCACCATATTCCTGTAACAGGCGGTACTGGATTACTTCGAACTGCAGTTCACCCACGCAACCAATGATCTTTTTAGTACCGCCAAACTGCGTAAACAACTGTGCTACACCTTCGTCAGTCAATTGTAACAATCCTTTTTCCAGTTGCTTGGTCTTCATAGGGTCTTTGTTCACTACTTCCTTAAATATTTCGGGGCTGAAGCTCGGTATACCGGTAAAGAAGAAATCCCCCCCTTCCGTAAGCGTATCCCCAATCTTGAAATTGCCCGTATCAAAAAGACCGATCACATCACCCGGGTAAGCCTCTTCAATAACATCCTTCTGGCGTGCCATAAAAGTGTAAGGGTTACTGAAACGGAAATCCCTGTCCATACGCACGTGGTGATAATATTTATTCCTTTCAAAACGGCCGCTGCAAACGCGCAGAAAAGCGATCCTGTCGCGGTGCTTGGGGTCGAGGTTCGCATGTATCTTAAAAACAAAGCCGCTGAACTTATCCTCTTCAGGCCTTACCTCCCGCAGGGAGGTTTCGCGGGGCATAGGAACCGGGGCAATTCGGATAAAAGTATCCAGCATCTCTTTTACCCCAAAGTTGTTAACCGCACTCCCGAAGAATACCGGGGCAGTTTTGCCCGACAGGTATGCGTTTACGTCCAGTTCGCCATATACCCCATCGATCAGCTCTGCGTCTTCCCTCAACAGATCCGCATCCGTTTCCCCTACCCTCCGGCTGAGGGCTTCATCAGAAAGGTCATTGATTTGCACTACATCTTCATCCGCAGCCTTCGTATTGGCGGTAAACAGCACCAGGTTTTTATCGTGCAGGTTATAAACACCTTTAAAGTCTTTACCCGAATTGATAGGCCAGGTCATAGGGTGTAGGGATATATTCAGTTCCTTCTCAATTTCTTCCAGCAAGTCAAAACGGTTCTTACCATCACGGTCCATCTTATTGATAAAAACGATAACGGGCGTATTGCGCATGCGCACCACCTCCATCAGGCGGCGGGTCTGGTCTTCCACCCCGTTTACGCTGTCGATCACCAGCACAACGCTGTCAACCGCTGTAAGCGTACGGTAAGTATCCTCCGCAAAGTCTTTGTGGCCCGGGGTATCCAGGAGGTTGATCAGCTTGTCCTTATACTCAAAGCTCATAACACTGGTAGCCACGCTGATACCACGCTGGCGTTCGATCTCCATAAAGTCGGAGGTAGCATGTTTTTTGATCTTATTGCTTTTAACAGCACCCGCCGTCTGTATAGCGCCGCCAAAAAGCAGGAACTTTTCCGTAAGAGTCGTCTTACCCGCATCCGGGTGCGAAATAATAGCGAAAGTCTTGCGCCTGTTGATCTCTGTAGTATACTTCATTTTTTGTTGTTGGTATGCGGTACTGAGCGGTTCGTACAAAGTACCCTGGAGCCCTGAAAACCGCGCAAAGGTAAGGCTAGTTGGGCAATTGGCGCACCAGTCATCGTATCCATCACCCGCCTGCATATTAGCAGCGCATTTGTTATTCCTAAACCGTATTTTTGGGTATGCGTAAATCGCTGAATATACTCCGCAATTCGCTGAAGCTCACCTTCCAGGAGCTTAGGGTAAACAAGCTCCGCACAGCACTTTCGCTGATCGGGATAGCATTTGGTATATTCTGTATCATAGGCGTACTCGCCACCGTAAACAGCCTGGAGCGCAATATCCAGAACGAGGTCAAATCCCTGGGCAGCAATACCATCTATGTAGACAAATGGGACTACAGCGGCGGGCCCGACCAGCCCATCTGGAAGTTCCGCGCCCGCCCCGAGGTAGAGTACGACGAAATGAATTTTATAAAAGATCGCTCCCAGCTTACCGATGCAGTATCTTTCCTGCTGCGTACAGGAGGGAATATTTCCTATAAAGACGATATGCTCCAAAACGTGTCTATCTATGGCATTGTAGAGAGCCAGACCGCTGTACAACCCATCAGTTTCCAGGAAGGCCGTTACCCCGCTTCAGCAGAATTCAATAATGGCACGCCCGTATGCATAGTAGGCTTTGACATTGCAGAAAAACTGTTTGGTTCAACAGACAGGTCTATAGGCATGCCCATTGAACTGAAAGGTAAAAAAATGACCATCGTGGGCGTGATCAAGAAAGAAGGAAAGAACTTTATCGGTTGGGATTACGACAACTGTATCATGATCAGCTACCGGCTTTCCAAACAGTTGTTCGACGAAAAGCTTTCTAACCCCGTACTAATCGTTAAAGGTAAAGAAGGAGTAAGCACCGCTGCGCTGATGGATGAGCTGAAAGGGGTGATGCGCCAGTTGCGCCGCCTCTCGCCTTTGCAGGAAGATAATTTTTCACTGAACAGTGTGGAAGCATTCAGCCAGGCCATTTCCGGTTTCTTTGTTACCATCAATATTGTGGGTTCTATCATCGGCGGCATCAGCCTCATCGTGGGTATGTTTGGCATTGCCAATATCATGTTTGTTACAGTAAAAGAAAGAACAAATATCATCGGGCTAAAAAAAGCCATCGGCGCCAAAAGCCGCAGCATCCTTTTTGAGTTTCTTACCGAAGCCACCCTGCTTTGCATCATCGGTGGTTTTATCGGGCTGATCTTTGTGTACATCCTTACATTTATTCTTACAAAAGCGCTCGACTTCCCCATGTATATTTCCTTACCCATGCTCATCATTACTATTGTGATCTGCCTGCTCGTGGGTATCCTTTCCGGTATTATACCAGCTTTCCGCGCAGCCCGGCTCGACCCTGTTGTTGCCATCAGGAGTAAATAAACCTGCACAGTCCTATATGTCCAACACTTATTTCCAGTTTAAGAAATTCCGTATAGAGCAGGATCATTGTGCGATGAAAGTGACAACAGACGGTTGCTGCTTTGGCGCCTGGGTAGCTGCCGTTTTGCAGCACGAACAACAATCCCGTATTGTGCCCCCCCGTATGCTGGATATCGGTGCAGGCACCGGTTTACTGTCTTTGATGGTAGCACAGCAAAACGAAGGCAGTATAGACGCAATTGAGATAGACACGGAGGCAGCCACACAGGCAGCAGTAAATATCGCGGCCTCACCCTGGAATGAACGCATAAACATTATTACGGCTGATCTCCGGGACTATAAACCTGCCGCTCTTTACGATGTGATCTTCAGCAACCCGCCCTTTTATGAAAATGAATTGGCCAGCCCAAAAGCTACGCGTAACCTCGCGCATCACAGTACCGCGCTTACGCTGAATGATGTGCTTGCTTTTGTACAACAGTACCTGAAACCCGGGGGACAATTCTTTATTTTATTACCCTATAAGAGACTGGAAGCGGCAAAGCAATTACTTACTCAATACCAGTTTGAAGATTATCATATACTGAAGATCAGGCAGTCGCCCACACACGATTTTTTTCGTGTTGTATGCTATGAACCGGGTAATAACAAAACAGACGGATTGGCAGACGAGCTGGCCATTACAGATGCACCAAACATATACAGTACGGCCTTCGCCACCCTGCTGAAAAAGTATTACCTGAAACTGTAACGATAAATAGGTTGCGGAGCGCTGCCCCCCACCCTGCTGTTATTCGGGCACACCATCCGCATAAGCCTGTAAATAACCATATCCCTCATTCAGTTTACCCGCTCTTGCCATGGTGGCGCGGTTGAGTATGGGAGAGCTACCCTTTAGCAGGTCTTCCAGTACATATTTGATCAGTTGTTCGCCAAAATAACGGCTGGCATCGCGGGGCAATTCGTTGGGCAGGTTACCAACCGCCATCACGTCCACCGAGGCGGGCAGGTAAGGTGCCGTTTTTTCCAGCGTAGCACGGCTAACCCCATAAACAGGATCTTCGATGGTTTGGTCGCCAAGGTTAATGGGTACCGATCCATTGGTATCATCCGTTACATCCGCTATGGTCTTGATGCGGAAAGCAGGGTGCTGTATGTGGTCAGCATCAAAGAGGCGGGGAATACCTTTCTCCCAGTACACCCCATTCATCAGTATATCCGTTTGCTCGGCGAAGGGCAGGAATTTGCACACATAACGATCCGGCCGCTCGTGAAACTCGTTACGGTTGTATTTACCCGTAAACTGGTTCATATACAGGTCTGGCCCTTTGAGGTGTACATATACCGGGTAGTCAAACTCTCCAGACATATATTCATCAGGCTCCGTTTCATGTATCTCAAGCATATTCATTACCTCCAGTATACCATGCGCCACGCGGCCACTGCCCGTAACGGCAATCTTAACAGGCGGCAGTTTTAAACCAAAATAAGAATGGATGAGTTCGCGGTAGTCGCGGTATTGGTACACGCGGCCCATTTTATAAGTGCCCGTACGGTTACCATAAGCCATCATACCATTATGAGAGCCTACAATACCCGCAAAGAAGCCAAAGCCAATGATACGCGTACCGTCTTCGTGCGTAAGACATTCATAATCGATAAGTGTAATTCCTTTATCGAGTACAGCGCGGAGCAGGGGTTGGTTATGCGCCTGCTTTTTACGCGTATGAGAAAAGAAGATATATGTTTTGTTGGGGACAAGCATCTCTACAGGCACTTCCTTAATACCCACCAGCACATCGCAGTTACTCATGTCTTCCGTAACCCGAAAACCTGCGCGTTCGTACTCATCGTCCGAATAGCAGCGTGTCCGTGAAGCCTGTACCTGTAAGGAAATAGCAGGGAAGTGGGTAACAATATAGCGGCATTGTTCCGGGGTTAAGGCCACTCGGCTGTCAGCCGGTGTTTTGCCTTCGCGTATTAGTCCAATCTTAAGCATTAATCGTTGTTTATTTGCGCTGCAAGTTACTCGATTTTGAGCGCTTACCCATGCCTTCGGATACCACTTTCCGGTTATCTTTGCCAGATGAATTACTTTGAATTGTTTGAGCTGCCCGTGAGCCTTATTGTTAGCAAAGCAACGCTGGCACAGAAGTACTTTGAGCTGCAAAAAAAGTATCACCCGGATTTCTATGCCCAGGCCGATGACACAGAAAAAGCCGAAGTGCTGGAAAAGTCGGCCATGGTGAATAAAGCCTATAAAATCTTTCAGCAGCCCGACGAAACCATCAAATACGTGCTGCAACAGAAGGGGCTTTTGCAGGAAGAGGAAAAATACGAGCTGCCGCCCGACTTTTTAATGGATATGATGGACCTGAACGAAGAACTGTCGGAAGCCGAACCCCGGTCAGTTGCGGTGTTGGAAGAAAAGGTAGCTGGCATTGAATCTGAACTGTACGAAGAGGTTCGGTCTATCGTGGAAAATTACAGCGACGGAGTGACCAGCGAAACCGCTCTTTTAGCCGTGAAGGAGTATTACTTTAAGAAAAAATATTTAGAACGCATTAAGGAAAGATTGCGTAATATTGCATCCCAAAATTAAGCATCCATTATGCTTGCCAGGCTGTTGCAAACCGCCTGCTTGAACAGGATGATCTTACTGCCCGGGTGGCGGAATTGGTAGACGCAGCAGACTCAAAATCTGCCATTCGCAAGGATGTGCTGGTTCGATTCCAGTCCCGGGCACTTTCAAAAATTTTAGAAAAACGGATAAAATTTATCCGTTTTTTTATTTTAATCTCATCGCCAGGTACTCTTCTCTCTGATGATGTTGTCCGACGATTCACGGTATAGCGAATACCCGGGGCTTTCTGTAGATATGGAATTAAAATTCCAACCGCCAATGATTGAAGATATAAAGTTGAAATCAAGAACAAGGCTGAAAGTTGTTTGTCAAGCCACACTTGCACAGTTCATGTTACCTGCCGTTATTCTTCAACCTACCGTTTAATTCTCTGTAAGCAAAGTCAATCCAATTTGTTATGTTTTTTGGAACATATCTGTCCGGTTGCACTTTGTCTCTGTCAATAGAAATTCCCTTGTCAAGCCAATTGTTTCTTGATGTTGGAAATGTTAGCGAAATAATGGAACAATTAGTTTTGTATGTCACAACATTCCCATAATCAATTGAACCTGCAGATTTCTCGCCTACTAGAATTACTTTGTCGCTTTGCCTTGCCAAAATAGCAAATAGTTCTCCGCTGCTAAATGTGTTCTTGTCTATTAACACAACAATTTTTTCAGGACAGGCCAATCTCTTTTCAAATTTTATAGTATCCGCAATATTGTTATCATTATCCCAATGCCCATACTCCCCAAAATGAGTTTTTGTAATGGCGAATACACTGTCATATTCCCTTTGCTTCTCTATTGGCTGACTTTCTATATAGTCTTTTACATAGGTGTTATACCAATGGTTAAAATTATCTGCTGTGAGCCTTGAAAACTCACTGTACCATATAATTGGTTTAGTGTATAGGAATGGCAGCAGAATATTTCCTACCCGAACATCGCCACCTTCATTTCCCCGTAAATCAATTATCCATTTTTTTGTAGTAGCAAGTATAGCTTTATGTTTCTCTAAAAGTATTTTTACAACATCAGCATTTTGAGGATAAAAATTAGGGAAAGTCCAATTTGCTACATCCTTATTTAGAAAAGTAAGTTTGGGATTTGTGGGGTCATTTTCTAAAGAGTAATCGTCAGGTGAAATTTTGGCTTTAACCTTAGGAAACACCCGGGATAAAATTAAATCTTTGGCATCTAAGATATTTTTAAAAAAAATAACTTTATTTTCTACGGATTCAGTTTTATCACCTGTTATAAATTTCAGGGTATAGATTTTGTTCTTGCTCTTTTGAATCGTTAGTTTTACCTCTCCCGCAGTCCAATTATTATTTTTCGAGTTAATAATAATCCCTTTAAAAAGGTTTGGATTTACTTTTGATTTTACAACTCCCACTTTATAAGTATCATTCTCCCAAATTCCTTCAACTTTGTCTAACTGAACTGCTGTTTTATAATAATTCAGCATTTCAGGTTCGGTCATTTCAAGCTTCTCAATAACAATTGGTTTTATTTCATCAGTTACCTTAGAGTTTGATTTTCGGATATTTAGATGTAAATGCCCGTCATTGAAGTAGTCAACGTATTTTTTTATTTCTTTGTAGCACAAGCTGTCAACAGTAATCGATTTAGTATTCAAGCCAACTTGATTTGTCAGTTCAATAAACTTGGATTTGTCAAATTGTTTAGTCTTGTCAAACCAACCTGCATAGTTATTCTCAATATGATACTTAACAATTTTAAAAGTGCTGTCGCAATTACAATCTTGTCCAAACAAATTTGTCTGAACAATAAAGAATAAAAAAAACACAATAAGTCTGTTCATAAATTGTAATGTGCTATAAAATAGCAGGTAACGTTTTGGGGAATTGCCGGAGCGGGAATAGAAACCCTACCGCCCAGTTGAAGTACAAAAGTATTAATTCTGCACCAAATCTCAGTAAAAACGTTAAGGCCATTGCGGCAATTCCTCGTTAGTGTACATTCCTTTTCAAACTATTCTCTGTCCTTTATGTTTTGTTGATATCTAAAAGGTAAAACAGGCTAATATAATAACACATGTGGCATATAAAGAGCAACCCGGTGTTAAGCATATCGCTCATGAAT
>CAZPXP010000065.1:0-13716 GCA_964590975.1 uncultured Ferruginibacter sp.
TGATTTCCAGGGGCCACAGCCCATGATCCGCTACAGGAAAGACTACGACGCAAATCCGCGCTTTAACCAGCAGGCTATGATCCGTTACAGGAAAGATTACGATGCACGTGATCCACGTTTCGGGCAGCAGGCCATGATCAGGTATAGAAAAGATTATGATTTCCAGGGGCCACAGCCCATGATCCGCTACAGGAAAGACTACGACGCAAATTCGCGCTTTAACCAGCAGGCTATGATCCGGTACAGGAAGGATTATGATGCGCGCGACCCACGTTTCGGTCAGCAGGCTATGATCCGTTACAGGAAAGATTATGATTTCCAGGGAGCCCAGCCCATGATCCGGTACAGGAAGGATTATGATCGCAGTGCCTCGCCTTTAACCTCATCCGAACAAATTGCAGCACGTTTCGAAATAAGCCTCAGAGATTTGATGGATAAGGAAGGAAAGAACAAAGCGCTTGAAATATTGGGCCAGGTAACAGGAAAACTGGGATTAACCACTATTGAAGTTGCGCCTGACGCAGGCGGGCAATCGAAAACAACTACAGACCAGGCCCCTGCTGAAGAATAGCCCGTGTACCGGGATAATTATTATGGAAAATATGTTATACAGTATAAGTCAGCCTTCTGCCCGGGAGGCAGAAAACCTTTTTGCATCCTTACAAAGGAATATTATTGCCGATATAGGCAGAGCCGTCCACGACGCGATGTACAACCGTATTACCGTTGACTGGAATATTCTTGAATTGTATGAGTTACAGAACAGCTTCCGGGCAATTCGCTTTCTGGAAAGGATTACAGCAGATGAAACCAACCCGGAGTATATTGGTCCGGAGTTATTCCGCTGGCTTGGTTTCTTTTCGCGTGGTATTAAAACCGGCGATTGGGAAGAATGTTCTTACCAGTTGCTGAACCTGCCTGCTCTCCTTTTTGTTCGGGTGCTCCCGCACCACGATAAGATAGACCAGCCGCTCGACTTTACATTGCGGGCAGAACCGGGCTCGGGGTTCTGCCTTCCACAAATTGACGATATTATAGCCGGAGACTTTCAGCATAATGGATGGATCGACGTTCGCCTCACCAGCACAGCGTGTATATTCTCATCCGGCGGCATTACCGTTTCCATCCCGGCCGGTGATATTCTTTCGAACTTAGACGGCTACCGCCCTGAAGATGAATTTTATGTTGGTCGTAAAGGACAAGCCTATCTTCATCAAACAGGTACTGTGCTGAGGCAAATGATAGCTGAACTGGATGAACAGGCTTCAGCGCCTATCCAATCGCCTGAAAACCTCCAGGTAATCCGGTTCTGCGGGCTGAAGAAAGACACCTATCCGGGCATATTGCAAAACCTTACCGAAGGCTACGATTACATAAAAAAATGCGCTGAAGAGATTTATAAAGAAGTGCTTGTTGTTATTAAAGGAATAACTATAGTAAGTGGCCGGCGGTTTGTAGGCTCTTCCGATATCTGGTACCAGGGCATAGCCGTATTTAACCCCGACGATACATGGACGCCCATCACTTTTGCCGATCATATTATTCATGAAGCGGCACATCTTTTATTGCACGCCAGTAACGAAATGCATCCAGTGATGCATAACCCGTTCGAACTGCACAACGACTCTCCGATCAGGCCCGATCCCCGGCCTCTTTACGGCACCTTCCATGCAACATTTGTATTTATGCGGCTGGCGCAGTTCTTTGAGGTTGTTGTAGCGTCAGATCAGTCTGAAGAAGTGATGTTCAGGCTCAACAGGCATATCAAAGGATTCTACGACGGCATGAAGATATTATCAGAACGGGCGGCGCTTACAGAAGCAGGACGCGTGCTGCTTACACAAATGGAAGAATACCAGACCCGGTTAAAAACCATCTACCCCGACCCCGATCCCAAGAAGTACGAGAACAAATCGCGGGACTATGTCATCTGATTATTATAAAGCCGCTCCTGTACCTGGTTTTCTCGCTACAGAAAAATATGCCAGTGCTGCAGATTTTCCGGTTACAAAGTTTGATGGTTTAGACCTCTATCAATCTCATATTGGTTTAAGCTTACCCTTTGCTGATGCTGCGGGCACAACAAATTTCTGCGATATTGATGGTGCCGGTATGGCACAGGTTGCGCCTGAGGCACAGTTTCTATGCCTCATGGAGCTCATCGAAAGAGCCAGTGCATTATCTGGTTTTACAATCCGCAAATGTCTTGGCAGCATTAAATCATCAGGAATATTTATCCCCTGGGAGGCACTCTGCCCTTACAGCCAGGAACAGGTTGAGCTGATCCACAGGTCATCCAACCACGCATTGCAGTACCATGTACCAGGTAAAGGATTACTCACGGGCCGGGATTACAATATTCCTGCATTCGCCGTTTTTCCGAGATGGAAGAGTTTTATTGGTGCATACAACCATACACCCATTCCCGAATCGGATGGCAGCGGTATTGCAAGCGGCTTTGCCTGGGAGCGGGATGCAATCATTTACCGCGCCCTTTGTGAAGTGCTGGAACGCGATGCCGTAATGCTCTGTTGGCGTTTAAAAAACTGGCCTGCCACTATAATCGAACAAGCCGCTATTTCTCCCGAGCTCAGCGCATGGGCTGTTAAAAATAATCTTACCTTTTCGCTTTACAACGTGGGAGATGATGCACTGCTTCCTGTAGTAGTAGCGCTCCTGCACAACGCCGATAACACGCAGGTAACCCTTGGCTCAAGCTGTGGAAAAGGAGAGCACGATGTAAATAAGGCTGCCCTCGAAGCAATTATGCTGCGCAAATCTGCTCTCGCACTGGAAGGTGTTTACCCCCTGTTTCCCGACGAAGCTATTGACTCCAGCGAAATGCACCTGCTCTACGGATGGAGAAACGGCGGTAAGATCATGGAATATTTTGGGAGTAAACCCCAGGGGTCTGCTTATTCCGTAAAAAAGACCAGCATCGGAAAACTATTGCGTTCCTGCCTCGATGTATATGGTAATGAGCCCATAGCTGTTGACCTTACAGACCCGCGTATGGCTGGTTCCCGCTACAGGGTGTTCAGGGTCATTCAACCCGGTGCATATAAGAAGGAGTACAGGCAACAATATATGTATGAGGGAGGGAAAAGACTATCCGGCTTACTGGCTGGTAATAACCAGCTAAACCGGTTGCCTCACCCGGTTGCCTGAAATCCTCAGGTCGACATCCAGTCAAATTGTTTCAACTCATACAATTCTTCAGGATCGAGCAGGTAGTCTGCCGACGCTTTACAATTGTTCCATACATGATCCGTAGAACGCATACCCGTTATTACAGTAGTTACAGCAGGATGCGACAAGGCAAAACGCAACGCATAATCGGCCGGTCCATTCAGTTTCACTCCGGGTATACCTTCCGTGATTTCCGAAAGCCTGTCCAGGCACTCTTCCAGGTGCCCTCCGGCAAAGAATCCCTTCCTCCAGTCTGTTTCCTCAAACTGGTGGCCCTTTGTAAAATTGCCGCTCAGAACTCCTTCATATAATGGCGATCTCGCAATGACCGACACATTCCGTTTGAGACAAAGGTCAAACAGCTCATTGGCAGGCGACTGATCAAAAATATTATAGATAACCTGCACAGCATCAATATAGCCCGAGTCTACAATTTCCAGCGCTGTATCAGGAGCATGATCGAAAAGAGAAATACCGATAGCACCGATCTTACCCTGCTGCTTCAGCAGGTAAAGCGCATCAAGCCAGTCTCCCTGTCCAAACCAGGTAGAGTCCCATATATGCAGTTGCTGCAGTGGAATATGATCAACACCAAGGTTACGAAGAGACCTTTCTGTAGACTCAATAACATATTTACCCGGAAAGGCCTGGTCTGCATGGATCGGTGTCATCAGGGTAATAAGAGGTTGCACCTTGGTTGCCAGCAAAACATCACGCCAGCCCAACTGGTTTATGATTTTACCAATAAGCATTTCAGCGGTTCCTTCACCATACGCCGCAGCAGTATCAATAAAATTTACCCCAAGCTCCTTTGCCATAGCGTATGCCCTGGTAATTTCCTGCTCATCGAAGCCACCCCATTTACCGGCATCAAGGCCCCATGTGCCTATACCTATTTCCGATACGGGATGGTTTAACCCCTTAAATGTTCTGTAATGCATTACTGTTGGTTTACGGTAGTGAATAATAATTGCAGGCCCGGCTGTTCTGCATTACGGAATGTATTGCAATGAAAAGTACCCGGAAAATCGGGAGTATCTACATAATGAATAGAGCTCCAGTTCACCGGAACCTGCTCAAGTTTAGACGCATCCAGCATATAATGGTGCTTTTCGTTCTTTAAAAGGCTTACCTGCCTGGGTCTGTGCGCCCATACTTCATCAATCGTTTTGCCTTCGCCGAATACTATAGCATCCATACGGCGGATAAGATGTAACTCACGGTGAATAAAATCCCAGTACAGCGGCACATTAACATTCGACCGGCAGGTATATTTCATACCCGACGGCCTGCCCATCGCCCAGAGAAAACGCACAGCTTTGCCACGGGCCATATTATCAAGATGCAGAATGGCATCTCCCGGGCAGAAGAAATTCCTCAGGCCAAAGTGAGCAGTTCCGGGGTTAGCCTTAAGCATAAGGTGCATGATTTCTCCTACCCTGTCAAGAAAAACAGGAAGTTCGGTGCTTACTGTATCAGAAGGCTCAAGGACACTGGTGATATGCTTCCTGAGGGAAACAATAATATTTTCAGGCTGATCATTAATAGCCCAGTTGAAATTCTTTACCTGTAGTAATTGTTCGCAGAGTAAACCAAAGCCGGTTTCCTGTACTGGCGGCTGGGGTATACGGATCAGTTCAATTTCAGGTGTTTGAAGCAGTTTTCTCAATGCATCCGTATCGTTCATATCTGTGAGGGTAGCAGCAAAATCCTGTTCGGCAATGATAGGGTTCATAATTATCGTGTTTGTCGTGTTTGTAAGCCCCGGGTGGCAAAGAAAAAGTCATACTGATTTTTATATGCATTGGAAATCATCTGCAATCCAACCTTTTGCCGGTAAACTACCCATAGGTATCAAATTTCAGTAAAAATCTGTAAAAAAAACAAATAACATAAAGAAAAGAACCTGCCGTATGAATCAGCAGGGCAGAACACTGCATTAAATGGCTCACTCCCCGATAATCATCATCAGGCAATGGTGGTGTAAGATGATTGCAGATGTGTTACATTTACCTCCCGGACCGTTATCCAGACGGATAGAACAATTGCAACATAGTTATAAAGATTTAAAAAATGGAACCCGTTTACAGAGAAGGGAAAACCTTTGAACAAGTTGATTTTACAGAAGAGGCATTCAGCAAAGGAGAGTATGAGCAGTGTAAGTTCATCAACTGCAACTTCCCGGGTATCGACCTCGGCAATACAGCTTTTGCAGGCTGTACTTTTATTGGCTGTAACCTCAGCCTTGCCCTGCTTCACAAAACCGCTTTCAGGGAAGTTGAGTTCAGGGACTGTAAAATGCTCGGCCTGCATTTTGAACAATGCAATGCCTTTGGCCTTGCTTTCGGCTTCGATCACTGCCAGCTTCAGCATGCCTCTTTTTACCAGGTAAGTATCAGGAAAACAGTGTTTAAACATACCCGTTTAGTTGAGGTAGATTTTACCGGCTGCGACCTTACCGAAGCTGTATTTGACGATTGTGATCTTTCAGGGGCAACATTCGATCATTCCATACTTGAGAAAGCTGACTTCCGCAAGGCTACGGATTATACAATAGACCCGGCTACCAATAAGATTAAGAAAGCAAAGTTTTCGCTATCCGGCCTCCCGGGGCTCCTCCGTAAATATGACATTGAAATAGACAATGCCGGGTAGTAATCCAAAGCATCCTGACGGCCCATCTGAAAACCGGGCATCACTGATATGGCCTCATTTTATCGCTTGCAAACGGTTGTTGTTTAAAAGACGGGGCCGATCGCTCAAACCGATGCTGTATTTTTAAGCAATCAAAATGCCTGCTGTATGTTACGATCCCTCTCATTCTGTTTTGCCTGTCTTTTCTTATTCATGTATTCCTGTACTACTCCTGCCGCAAAGGTTAGCGATAGCACGCCCCGGAAATGGTGGAAAGAAGCGGTGGTTTACCAGTTGTATCCGCGCAGTTTCCAGGACAGCGATGGCGATGGCGTGGGCGACCTGAAGGGGATAACCCGGCGCCTCGACTACCTCAAAGCATTGGGTATCGACGCGATCTGGCTGAACCCTATATGCGCTTCGCCCAACGATGATAATGGGTACGACATCAGCGACTACACGGCCATTATGAAAGAGATGGGAACCATGCAGGATTTTGATACCATGCTGGCCGGTATGAAGCAACGGGGCATCCGCCTGATTATGGACCTGGTGATCAACCACAGCAGTGACGAACACCGTTGGTTTAAAGAGAGCCGCAGCAGCCGCACCAGTCCTTACCGTGATTATTATCATTGGTGGCCTGCCGAAAAAGGAACACCGCCCTACCGCTACAGTATTTTTGACGAAGAGGGCAACGCATGGCGGTACGACAGCACGACCAACAGTTATTACCTGCACTATTTCAGCCGCAAGCAGCCCGACCTGAACTGGGAGAATCCTAAACTGCGGCAGGAGATGTACTCAATCATGAAGTTCTGGCTGGACAAAGGAGTAAGCGGCTTCAGACTGGATGCGTTTCCCTTTATGGCAAAGGATACGAGCTGGCCGGTAATGCCAAAAGACTGGACCAATGAGCAGTATGTACGTTACTATGGTAAAGACCCCAAAGTGCACCAGTACCTGAACGAGATGTACACGCAGGTGTTGAGTAAATATGATGCTTATACTGTGGGTGAGGGGGGCGTTATTGCTTTTAAAGATGTAATGGATTATGTAAACGAAGACCGTAAAGAAATCAATACGCTTTACCATGATGAGATTGCGAATGTGTGGGGGCGGGATAGTTTAGATATAGGCGACTACGATATTAAAAGGCACAATGTGGTGGGTATAAAGTCTATCGTGTCCAGGTGGGATGAAAAGTTTGCCGGCAAGGGCTGGAATACTGTTTATTTTACCAACCACGACCAGAGCCGCGCAGTAAGCCGTTATGGCAATGACGACCCTGCCTATCGTGAGGCCAGCGCTAAAATGCTGTACACCTTCCTGCTTACCCAACGCGCCACACCGTATATATATAATGGCGATGAAATTGGTATGACTAATATCCGCTTTACCCGTGTGGAGCAGTATAACGACCTCCAGACCCGTAACCGGTACTACATGGCGTTGAAGGAGAGCAAAGAAAAAGCAGCGGCCTATTTATTAAACCAGGCTGAATTGAGCAGGGATAACAGCCGCACTCCCATGCAGTGGGACAGTACTGCCGCTGCGGGTTTTACCACAGGCCAGCCCTGGCTGCCGGTGAACAGCAACAAAACTACTGTCAATGTAGCAGCATCGGAAAAAGATAAAAACTCAATCCTGAACTATGTGCGCCGTTTAACTGCCCTTCGTAAGGAGCATAAAGATGTACTTGTTTATGGTAAGTACCAGTTGCTCGACGCTGCCAACCCTGCCGTGTACGCTTATACGCGAACAGACGGAAAGAATACATACCTGGTATTGCTGAACTTTACCAGTCAGCCCGGCAGTACCCCGGTGCCTAAAGGATTCAGTCTTGGCGATGAGCTGATCAACAACTTATCGCCGCTGCAGCAAAACAGCAGCAATATCTTACTCCAACCCTACCAGGCTTGTGTGGTAAGGTTGAAGTAAGTTTTTCGAAATGCTACTCAATTAGTTTAAGGCTGCCATTACTCCTTCGCTTATAAACTTTGTTGCCCTTTATGATCAGTGAACCCTCAACAATACCCGTACTCCTGTTAACATTAATATCTTTTGTTGCCATGCCCCTGGAGAAGGGATTGGAATAACTAAGGTCGCCGGTCACCGAAATAATGTTCCTTCCCGAATCGATGGTTGCGATGGCAATGTCGGGAAAAGCATCCACCGCCGCCTGGCTTCTTGGCGTAAGGGGTTCGGAAGGAATACCTGTTGGATGAAGGTGTAACCTGTCTGAAACGGGTTGGTTAATACCGGAATGAGGGCCTAATCCCGGCGCATTGCTTGCAAGATTGTTCACCGCTATGGTAAGCTTCTTTTTATTCTTTTCGTTTCGCCGGGCAATATATTCACTATGCCTTCTTTCTGCAATCTCTCTTGTGTCCTTGTATAAATCAGCCAGTTCAGTGTATGAAGATGCATATTTATCCTTGCTTACTCCTTTAAGGGCATGCTCTGTTTTCAGGCTGGCGTTGAAAAGGGTAGTTACCGAAGAGGTAACATCTGCCGGACTGCCATCATATATCAGGTCCCTGATCTTGCTGTAGGGCGCCCGGTGCGGTTGCGCCAGGTCTTCATCAACAAGATTTGCTTTCATGTAATTTTTACCGGTTGCCAGTGTGGCTTCCAGCCGGGCTGCCTTTTGTTTGGCTGTACTGAATTTAGGCCGGTCTATGTCAGCGCTTTTTTTCCCGAGAGTGGCGCGGGCAGACTTTTTCTTGTTAACAGGTTTCAGTTTCATCTTTACTCATTTTCAATTGAAACAGCCCTTACCTGGTAGATGCAATCCCCGTAACTATTGTCGATTGGCTGTATGGTTATCTGTATGGAATTAAGCCCGAGCTGCAGGTAGTCGTGATAATCTATAGACGCAAAATCAAGATTACGCAGTACAATAGACAGCAGGTTGTTTTCCCCTCCTTCGGCCTCCTGTGCATCCACATACTTCACGATGGGATTATCAGCGTCGTTATTGATAACGAGCGTAAGCATTACCCCGGTAGCGTTCTTTTTCCAATGCTTCATATACAGCGTATAATTGGCAGCCGCATCAATTACCTTGAAGTACACTGTCATTTGCAGGGTGGTGCAGTTTTCGGCAAAGGTTGCTGTAAGCGAAGTCTGCGAGGCAGAAAACCCGGCTCCGGTGTCACAATCAGTAAGATAGGTGCTGGTATCCGTAATAAGCAGGTCGTTGGTCGTTGAAATGATCTTGAAGGCAATCGGGGCAGTTGTTGCTGACGCAGGTTGTGGCAGCGTAATAAACTTAGCCGGTATGAAGCCAATAATGGCAGCCATGCTTCGCAGCCCGAGTGGATCGAGTGCCATGAAATTGAGGTTAAGTGTGGTTGATAACGATTCGTCATCTTCTACCTGCAATACGGTTTGGGCATCGTCAACATAAACCGTTACGGTATTTGATGAATCAGATAGCACATGCGAAGCAGAAAAGTAGTTTACAGCATGATCGATGGTAATGTCTGCCGATACGGAGTTATCTACCGTAACCACCCAGGACGCTTTCATTACAAAGTTGATCCCGAATCTCGATAGTTCGCTGGGTGGGTAAAGTGTCGACCCATCGTATAGCCTTACCAGCATCGAGGTTGGAAGAAGAAGTTCTACCTGGTTGATATTATCCGGGTAGGTGGTTCCTGTGGTGTTTTTACATTGAATAGCGTCCCAGGGATACTCCTGCCCGAAGGTCCATGATGGTTTCTGGGTAATGGGATTTACAAGTGCAAAAGCGCCCCAGTCTTTGATGCTCATTGAGGCCCCTGCTGAAGAATTAATGCTGCTGCTATTTGCCACGCTTCTCCCATTGGTTTTCGACTGCTCCTGCGAAACAGTAGATGAGTGCTCGTATGTTGAACTTGCCCCGGAAAATGTATCTCCGATGGTAACAGAAGTGCCATAGCTGTTTGTTTGCGAAACCGAAGAGCCACTGGTATAGCTGCTCGAACTTTCTTTAGTAGTGCCCTTCTCGTCGCCTATCGTGCCTGAAGATTCGATCTGTGTATTGATTGTTTCCGGGGAGTATTCAATCAACCGGCGTTCCACCCCTTCAGGCTGATCCATATACATAGTAGCATTGATCATTGCCGGGTAGTTGTTATAAGCCGTCAGGTTTTTGGTGGGTTGCAGGTTCTGGCTGTTGGGGTTATAAATATTTACCCTTTGTGTACAATACACTAAAAACATCTGGTTTTTAGGCTTACTTACAGATTCAGCATTATTAGATTGTACATCTTCATAAAGTATTACCTGGTATTCCAGGGAGAAAGTACCTATCACTTCGGTACCATCTGATAAGGTGCAGAATTTCGTATAGGTATTGGGGTCTGTTTTTCTAAACATATTGGTTTAATTACGGGTGTATAATAAAAGGTTACCTGCGTCTTTCCTGGTTAATTGGTGCCGGCGTATATGATATAGCTTACTGCATAATAAGGCTGCATATTATTGTGCGGATCTCCCCCGCCGGCAGAGCTGGTATTTTTCGATTCAGTACTCTCTTCCAGGTTAGTGCTATCACCTGTACCACCACCCTGGGCGCTGCCCCAGAAACTGTAACTGACTGCATGTGTATGTGCAGGTATATTATCTACGGTCAGCGTATTGGTGTACTCACCGCCGGTAGCTTTCAATGCGTATGTATTGGATTTGTCATTGGCGTCAGTTCCTTTGCCTATTCCGATCAGCGTACGTCCCCCCAGGTTTGGCGTATAGTTTCCTATGAGGCTGATTAAAGTATTATACTGGCTGGGTATTTCAGATCCATCGCAGGCCAGCCAGGTATCCGGCACTACTTTACCTAAGTAGGCTACTATTGTACCCACCTGGATAGTTCCACCGGTAGGTACTGCATTTACAGACATTTCAATGTCGTTTGTCACTTCTTTGTTCATGTTGTTTTAATTTATTTTTAAAAGTTGGTTACTGTTATTATACTTCTTCATGGCAGGTTATTACCTGTAATCAGACGCTTGCAATACGCGCAGGCATACCGATCCCTGTAGCTGGTATTACTGCACTGCGCACAACAGCAATGCAAATGTTACTGCTCAGATGAATGGTCGTGCCACTTCAGCACAAATAAGTTTAATGGATCGGTTCGGTAGCCTGTAATTATAGTTTCGTATGAAAACTGCAGTGAATGGATAAGACAAAATAGCACTGCGCAGGAGGCTGTTAATGCCGGGATGGGTTTTTTCATAAAATATCAGTAAAGTTGAAAATTAGACAAAACGGCAAATACGTTGTTTCAGAATGTGCCGAAATGTGTGATTACAGGTGCAGAAAGCCTTAGAGAGGTTATGAACTGTTATTACAAACAGATGGCTAACAGGCTAAGATATGCCTAATCATTAAGTACCCGGATACTTTCGATGAGCGTTGAATAGATATCCCGGCTAATGGGTATTACAGTATTATTGGTTAGTAAAACGGCGTTATGTTCTATTTTAAGGGCAAAATGAAGGTTCACCAGGAAAGAGCGGTGTACCTTAAAAAAATAGGATGGAAAGGTGCCTGTTAGCGACTGCATACTTTGCCTCACTGTATATACGTCATTAAGAACGACGATCTTCAGATAGTTCCCTGTTGCTTCAAGGTATAAAATATCTTTCCAGGCAATCTTAATATAAGCCTGTTTCTGCCTGATAAATATAAAGTCTGGTAATACAACGGGTGGCCCGGCAGGTTGCTCTTTTAATGCCGGCTTCTTTGCATGGTTAAATACTGCGATCTCAATTGCGGCATACAGATCATCTTCATTAAATGGCTTGATAAGATAGGCTGCCGGCATTATCTTCTTTACCTCATCTATTGCTTTTTTATCATTCACCGAGCTAAGGAAGATAAATGGCGTATGATCGTGCTGCCTGAGGTAGCTTCCAATATCAATGCCTGTTCTTGCACCTCCGGTTTTGATATCGAGTAAAACAATATCAGGTCTGCTGTTTTCGTAAGAGTTTAAAAAACTATCATAGCTGTTGCAGACACCGGTTACTTCGTACCCGATATTTGCGAGTGCGTTACTGATGAAGTCGCAGGTCGGGTTATCGTCTTTTACCAGCGTGATTTTAATTGTATGATTCTGGCTCATTTTTGCTTACTGAAAAATAAATGCCTGTTCTTTTCAAGTCTGTCTCATCATAAGCAATTAACCCTTTACTGCCGTGTGGTGGTTAGAGCGGGGTTGGGTATCAGGGAGAATAAAGCTGCCCTGGTACGCGGGTATATTATTATAGCTGCCTGTTTATGTACTGTCTTCCGGTAAATAGTGTACTGCTGATGATGTTGCATATTTCCAGGCAGCAGGCGACTTTGTATAAGTGTATATCTGCCGAAATACCGTTGTGTGTTTAAGTTGTTTTACGTTTTTCAAAGCAGCAGTAATTTTTCAGGATATAAAAATAACCTATTCGTAATGATTTTTCATGGAATAAAATTGTTTACTGAAGGTAGTACATCCTGCCCTGTTTACCTTTAAACTATCATTTAAGACAATTTGAACGATAAAACAAGTACTGGCACAAGCCAATTTTAAAAAACATAAAATGCGAAAGCTCCTTTTTATTACCATTTCTCTTATTGGCAGTGTGACTGTGCTCGGTCAAATCAAAACTGATGAGCAACAAAGAGATGTCAATTTTTATAATGCTGCGAGTAAATGGTTTTCGGCCTGGAAACTGTTAAGTAAAGAGATTTACAAAATTGGCAAAGTTAAACCCGTTGACTTTGTTTTTTTTGACGATAAATATGTTTACTCAACTTCAGATGTTACGATTAAAAATGGGAATGCTGTAAAAGGATGTGATCTTATCAATCTAAAGCTTAAGTGGAGAAAGGAATTGCATGACGACACACTTACACTGCCGGACAGATCTGTAGTCCCCATCAGCTTAATATCTTTTGCGGCTCCAATTCCTGGCGACAGCATCACTTCATTCTTTGTAATGCCATTACCAGGTTTTTGGGAACAGGCAGGAGTTACAAGTAAAGAGTTAGGGTTGGAAAACCTTATTACAGGTGTTTTTATACACGAGTTTTCTCACTCACAACAGATGCAGAACTTTGGAAGGCAGATTACGGATTATGAACAGCACAACGCCTTTGGAGCAGAGTTCAGCGATGATGTAGTACAAAATGTTTTTGATAAAGACTCAGGTTTTGTAAAGCTATACAATACTGAAGTTGAACTTTTTTACAGTGCTACAAAAAATAACCGGTTGGACAGAAAGATATTGAAAGAAGGCTTGAAAATAATGCGGCAGCGACAAAATGAGTATTTCACCGGAAAATTTAAAAGCTTGAATCAAATTGATAACTTCTTTCTTACAATGGAGGGGCTTGGGCAGTATTCTATGTATTTATGGCTGATAAACCCCAAAGGAGCCAACATACAAAAGGAACTTGCAATTCAGGGTGTAAGACGAGGGAAAAAATGGTGGTCGCAGGATGAGGGCCTTGCTTTGTTTTTAATTTTAGATCAACTAACAAAACCTAAGCATTGGGCAAAAGACATGTTTGGGAACAAAGTAGAAACTGTCATCGCATTAATAGATGGGCTGAATAAAAAACAGGCAATTCACAAAAGGTACATACCGATGCAAACAAATAGAAGCATAAAAAAAAGCCGACCACACTGATCGGCTTTTGAAAGTACCCAGGATGGGAGTCGAACCCACACTTGCATTGCTGCAAACAGGATTTTAAGTCCTGCGTGTCTACCAATTCCACCACCCGGGTGACACTATCTTTACTATTTCATTCTCTCCTACGGAGAAAAAAAAAGCAGATAACAAAGAGCTATCTGCTTTGATGCGTGAGCGGAAGACCGGGCTCGAACCGGCCACCCCGACCTTGGCAAGGTCGTGCTCT
>CAZPXP010000066.1:0-13396 GCA_964590975.1 uncultured Ferruginibacter sp.
GGTGGAAACATTAAGGGGTTAAGGTTAGTTAAGGCAATCGTTGCGGAGGGGTTGGAACATTAAGGAGTTAAGGTTAGTTAAGGATTAGTGCGGGGGGGTTGAAACATTAAGGCGTTAAGGTTAGTTAAGGTGATCGCCTATAGTAGCCATGAGGCGCTCATGTACTTTCAGCACCTGTGGTATGATTGCCTGTTCATCGTCGTTGACGATAACGAAATCGCAGAGGCGCATTTTGATGGTGTCGCTGATCTGCTGGAGCATGCGTGATCTGACCTGCCCGGCGGTAATACCATCGCGCTGCATGACGCGTTGTATGCGCAGGTTGGACGGGGCATACACACCAATGACATAATCAAGATCCTGCTGTGAGCCGCTTTCGAAGATGAGCGCAGCTTCCTTGATGGCATAAGGTGCGTGCTGCTGCTGCATCCAGGCGGCGGCACCGGCGATAGTAGCGGGATGCACAAGGCTGTTGAGAAGGCTGAGCTTTTCAGGATTGTTGAAGACAAGGGAGGCGAGGAGGGCGCGGTTGAGCTGACCGGAGGTATAGAGCGCTTCGCCAAAGTGTTTTGTGAGCGCTTCTTTTAACACAGGGTCTGTATTCATGATGGCTTTGGCTTCGGCGTCGGCATAGTACACCGGAATGCCCAGTACTTCAAACACTTTTGCAACGGTGCTTTTGCCGCTGCCTATACCACCGGTAAGGCCAATCTTTAGCATGAACGTATATTCAGGGTATGAAGATACTGCTTATCGGGAAACGGGGAGGGAAGGGATAAAAAAAGAGGAACCCAGCGGCTCCTCTTTTCTCACGGGTATGGTGCTGCTTATGATTTGGTTGCAGCAGGTGCGGTAGAGGCTTTGTTTACATTGGCCGTCCACTCCATGCTGATTGAACTTCTTTCGATCTTGATATAGCTGCCGGGAGAAACCTCAATCATCAGGGTACCGTCTTCGTTCACCTTGTTGATGACGCCATGGATACCTGCGATGGTTACGATCTTATCTCCCTTCTGCATATTGTTGATGAACTGTTTCTGTTGTTTGGCTTTTTTGGCCTGCGGGCGGATCATAAAGAAGTAAAACACCACGATCATACCCAGCATAAAGATCAGGGTAAAATTGCTGCTTCCACCCTGTGCGCCGCCGTTAGGCTGCATCAAAAAAATACTTAAAAATTGCATGTTGTTATCCTGTTTAAAGTTTGTTGTATGTTTATATTATTCGGATACCTTTGACACGGTACCTACGAGCTGCAGGTCGGGGAAGGGAGGGTAAGCATTAGAGGTAACCACAATATTCTTATGGTTCTCTCCCTGTTTGCCTTTGCTGTTGAATATTACTTTGATAAAACCGATCTCGCCGGGTTTGATGGGCTGCTCGGGTTTTTCGGGTACTGTGCAACCGCAGCTTGCCACGGCATTGGTAATCACGAGGGGATTCTTACCGGTATTTTTAAACCGGAAACTGTATTCTACTTTCTGGCCTTCGGTGATGGTGCCGAAATTGTATAGTGAATCGATCAGTTGTACAGTTGTTGTGTCTTTAATTACGGGTGTGACGTCGTTGGTTACCTGTGTTGTGTGACCGGAACCTTCGCCACTTAAGGCGTGTTCATTCTTCCTGTCTTTACAGCTCAGTAAGGCGGTTGTCATCAGTGTGAGTAAAACGAATGTCTTTGTCATCGTTGGAAATTTTGTCAAAGGTATTATATATTTATAATGTACTGTTCCTGAAGGTTTTTTTGTGGATCTTGTTTTCGGCGGTAAGTTCTTTATGCAGGTTATCGAGGATACCGTTTACAAACTGGCCGCTCTGTGGGGTGCTGTAGGCTTTGGCCAGGTCGATATACTCATTGATCGTTACCCTTGTGGGGATGGTCTCAAAATAGAGGAACTCGCATACCCCCATCTGCATGAGGATCATATCGAGGGCGGCGATGCGTTCGGCGTCCCAGTTTTTAAGTCGTGGTTTAATGAGTTCGAGAGTATACTCTTTTTTGTCGAGCACTGCCTGCAGGAGGGTTTCGGCGAACTCCATTTTTTCTTTGCTTACCATCTCGCCAAAACTGAAATTGGCATTTTTCTGTATAAAGTTCAGGATGAGCAGGTTCATCATCTCGGCGTCATCGTCCCAGTGAATGAAGCTGTCTTCGATGTGCGAGATAAAATCTTCGTTGGGCAGCATGAGGTCGGAGAAGATGTATTCGAGGATGTCTTTTTCTACTTTTGCCGGTCTTTCCTGTAAGGTGATATAATCGTGGTATTCGGTGGAGGCCACGAGGTTCTGGTAAATGGACCTGACGAGGTCGGCAGCAATGAGCTTATCCGCTTTGATCTCGCTTACTGCGGCTTTGAAGCCGGGGTCGTCGAGTATTTTCCAGAGGAGGGTATTGCCTGCGATCTTGGTATTTATAGACAGGTCTTCGGCGGAGGGGAGGTGTTTGGAAGCCCTGTTGCGCGCGTCTGTTTCGGCATAGCGTGCTACTTCTGTGAGGAAATAAACGAGATAAGTAAACAATTGCCTGCTTTGTGCGATGCCTTTGCGGAGTATGGCCAACGGCTCGCCGGGTTTGGTTTCGCTGCCCATCTGCTCGACGGTATAGAGTGCCTGCATCACTTTTACCCGGATATTTCTTCTGCTGATCATCAGTGCCTGAACTATTTTAAGAGTGCAAAGGTAAGGGATTGGCGGGGAAGTTGGGTTGTTGAAAGGGCCGGGCGGGTTAGGGCAGTTGTTTGTGGGGGTTAGTGGTTCTGGCATGACCCGGGGCCTGCGGGAGAAGGCCCGGGGTGACAAAAATTCCTGTTTTGGGTATCTGAACTGCCATAAAAAGGCTGTTTACTGCCAAGTCTTCAATAAAGACTGTCAACAATGCTGTTTTGGATGGTTTGGTACGAATTTGGCGTGGCGTTGGCGTCGATACTTACACCGACATATTTACTAATTAAGTTAATAAACAAAACCAAAAACGATAAACTATGGCTAAAAAGGTAGAAGTTACCCCTTTACACGACAGGGTGATTGTAAAAGCTGCAGCCGCTGAAGAGAAAACGAAAGGCGGTATTATTATTCCCGACACAGCTAAGGAGAAGCCCCAGCGTGGCACTGTAGTGGCTGCGGGACCTGGTAAGAAGGATGAACCCATGACTGTTAAACCTGGTGATACTGTTCTGTATGGTAAATATGCAGGTACTGAGATCACTATTGGTGGCGAAGACCTCCTGATTATGAGGGAGAGTGATATCCTGGCTATTGTTTAAGCTGGATTTGGTGTTATTTACAACTATAAACTTATCATTAAAAAATAGTAAAGCCCGTCTTCCCAGGGTGATTGGCCTGCCCGGCAGGTTTGGGAAAATACAATTATGGCAAAAATGATCTATTTTGATATTGAAGCGAGAAATAAAATGAAGAAGGGCGTTGACACCCTGAGCAACGCTGTTAAAGTAACGCTTGGCCCTAAAGGCCGTAACGTGGTGATCGAGAAGAAATTCGGCGCTCCCGGTGTTACAAAGGATGGTGTAACTGTAGCTAAAGAAATTGAACTGGAAGACCCCATTGAAAATATGGGTGCACAGATGGTGAAGGAAGTGGCGAGCAAGACTGCTGACGTAGCCGGTGACGGTACTACTACGGCTACTGTACTGGCACAGTCTATCATTACTGAAGGACTGCGCAACGTAGCTGCGGGTGCTAACCCGATGGATCTGAAACGTGGTATTGACAAAGCGGTAGCTGCGGTTGTTGAAAACCTGACCAAACAAAGCAAACAGGTGGGTAACGACTCCAAGAAGATCCAGCAGGTTGCAACGATCTCTGCCAATAACGATGCATTTATCGGGCAACTGATCGCTGAAGCTATGGCTAAGGTGGGTAAGGAAGGTGTTATCACTGTTGAAGAGGCAAAGGGTACTGATACTACAGTTGATGTAGTGGAGGGTATGCAGTTTGACCGTGGTTATGTTTCTCCCTACTTTGTTACCAACAGCGAAAAGATGGAAGCTGAGCTGAGCAATCCTTATATCCTGATCTACGATAAGAAGATCTCTACGATGAAGGATATCCTGCACATTCTTGAGAAGGTAGCTCAGACCGGCCGTCCGCTGCTGATCATTTCTGAAGACCTGGAAGGTGAAGCGCTGGCTACCCTTGTGGTAAACAAGCTGCGTGGTACTATTAAAGTGGCTGCTGTTAAAGCTCCGGGCTTTGGCGACAGGAGGAAAGAAATGCTCCAGGATATTGCTGTGCTGACTGCGGGTATCGTGATCAGCGAAGAACAGGGTTATAAACTGGAGAATGCAGACCTGACTTACCTGGGTACTGCTGAAAGTGTAACTATCGATAAGGATAATACTACCATCGTAGGCGGTAAAGGCAAGAAAGCTGATATCACTGCAAGGGTAAACCAGATCAAAGCACAGGTAGAGAATACGACGAGCGATTACGATCGTGAGAAACTGCAGGAGCGCCTTGCCAAACTGAGCGGTGGTGTTGCTGTACTGTACATTGGTGCTGCTACTGAAGTGGAAATGAAGGAAAAGAAAGACCGTGTAGATGATGCACTGCATGCTACAAGGGCTGCTGTTGAGGAAGGTATCGTGCCTGGTGGTGGTGTGGCTTATATCCGCGCTGCTGAGTCTATCGTTAAGCTGACTGGCGCTAACGAAGACGAAACTACCGGTATCACTATCGTTCGCCGTGCTATTGAAGAGCCGCTGCGTACTATTGTAGGCAATGCAGGCCTGGAAGGCAGCGTTATCGTAAACAAGATCAAGGAGGGCGAGGCTGACTTTGGTTTCAATGCCCGCAGTGAGAAGTACGAGAACCTGTTCAAGGCTGGTGTAATTGATCCTACCAAGGTTACGCGTGTAGCGCTTGAAAATGCCGCTTCTATTGCCGGTATGATGCTGACTACAGAATGTGTGATCGCTGACAAACCCAAAAAGGAAGAGCCGCATAGCCATGGCGCTCCTGATATGGGTGGTATGGGTTACTAATACCAATTATTATGTTGCGGGCCTCCGGGTCAGCGGCTTCTCTGATATTAATCCCGTTTTGTTTGCTCCGGGCAAACAAAACGGGATTTTTTATTGCCTGCGGGCTTGCGGTTTGTGCCATTCCTGCCAAATAGTCGGTTTACTATTTTTATACGCCTGCATCACTTCAACATCACTTCAACATCACTGCAACATTACTGTTACCTGCATCTTACAAAACAGTAAAAAGGGGCTTGGTAAGGCTTTCTTACGTCAAAATGGCAGGGGAGGGCTGTTGACTGAGCCTGTCAATCAACCACCTGCATCCCTTAACTTTGCTCCCTATCACCATTACTGCTGGTTATCAGTACTGTAAAACGTTATATATCATCTGTCGTCCGTGTGTTGGGGCTGAGCAAATGGGCTGAGCAGGCCCGGTTTTGCATCCAGCGATGGGTGCGGGGGCGTGCGAATGCGGCTTATGCCGGGCAGCATCCGGAATTTGTGTTTCCTCCGGCGTGGTTTATGTATGAAACTTATGCGCTGGATTACCGGGCTTATGCAGAAGATGGCCGGCTGACGGCAGGAGAAATTGTGGCACTGGTACGGCCTTTTCTAATGCCTGATGAAGGGACCGGAACCATCCTTGACTGGGGCTGCGGGCCGGGCCGTATTGTTCGGCATCTGCCGGGGCTGATGGAAGGGTACACCTTCTACGGTACGGATTACAACCCTGATTATGTGCAATGGTGCCGTACGGCGATTAAGGGCGTTCATTTTTTGCAGAATGACTTACATCCTCCCGTAGCATTACCAGACGCTTCCTGCGATCTTATCTATGGTATATCCATCTTTACGCATCTTTCTGCGGATAGTCATATAGAATGGATAAGGGAGTTGTACCGTTTACTGAAGCCGGGTGGGGTATTACTGATCACGGTGCAGGGTGAAAAAGCAAGGGGGAAGCTGCTGCCTGCGGAACAGGAGGTATTTGACAGCGGGGGGCTGGTGATACGCAGCTTTGAAAAAGAGGGGAACCGTATGTTTGCAGCTTTTCAGCCGGAACCTTTTATGAAGCAGTTATTACAACGGTTTACTATTCTCCGGCATATTCCGGGTGGGATGCCTGAGGCACTGGATGGTATGCAGGATACCTGGATAGCCCGCAGGCTGCTTACCTGAGCTGTAAAAAGCGGTTAACGTATTTTCCGATCATATCAAATTCGAGATTGACTGTGTGGCCCACTTCTAACTGGTGCATATTGGTGTGCCCGTAAGTGTAAGGAATGATGGCTACCATAAAGGTATCGGTGGTT
The DNA here is from genome assembly GCA_964590975.1 of uncultured Ferruginibacter sp. GTDB lineage: Bacteria > Bacteroidota > Bacteroidia > Chitinophagales > Chitinophagaceae > Ferruginibacter. The sequence continues at coordinate 6,296 of CAZPXP010000066.1, forward strand.
ACATTAAACACGGTAAGGCTGATGCCGTTGAGGGTGATGGATCCCTTTTCGATGAGCAGGGGGGCAAACTGCGGGTTGAAGCTGAAGCGGTATTCCCAACTGCCCTCCCGTGGTGTGCATTGTACGCAGGTAGCGGTAGTGTCTACATGGCCCTGCACGATATGGCCATCGAGCCGCCCGTTCATGGTCATACATCTTTCGAGGTTTATGATGGTGCCTGTTTGCCAATGGGCAAGATTGGTTTTGGCCAGTGTTTCTGCAATGGCTGTTACCTGGTGGCTATCATCGCTGACGGCTTCTACGGTAAGGCATACGCCGTTATGGGCAACGCTCTGATCGACGGATAATTGGCCGGACAGGGGCGCTGTTATCCAATAGATTGTATTGGTACCTTTTGTTTCTATCTTTTTAATAATGCCTGTTTGTTCTATAATACCGGTAAACATGGCTGCAAGTTACATCATTTACCTGCAAGCGGGGTGTATGCTGGTGCAGAGGTGAGTTGGGGCTTTATGGAAAATAAATGCCTCTGCATCTATGCAAGAAACTACTGTTATGAATACTTACTATTTCCTCCCGGTAGTGCACCCTGCTTTTGAGCTGCTCAAACGTTCTGCCAAACTACTGCACTTTATTGGGGCCTCGGTTATCCTCGTAAATGCCTGGCATGCCTGGAACGAACATGGCGCGGCTACTACTATCAGCGTTACACAGGGTATTATTGCTGTTGATATATACCTGCTCATCTTCTTTGGCGGCGATGTGCTCCGCGAAGCTCCCCGCCTCAACCTCATCTTCCGTCTTATAGAGGCGCTGGCTATTTTTGGCATTGCTTCGTCGCTACTCACGGAGGGGCATTCTATTTTTGGTATGTCGCACTTCTTACTCTCGGGTGGTTATGCTTTTCTTTTTTACCGTGAGTGGCGGGTGATCCGGTCGGAGGGCATCAGCATAAGGCCTACGGGGATTATGCTGCCTAACTTCCTGAAGGACGCCGAGATCAGTTGGGCGGATATTAAAGCTGTAAACCCGCAGTATCATCATTTTTGTATTGAGACTTCCCGGAATAAAAGAATGGAGTTCAGCCTGCGCCAGAATTTAAGAATTGACGAGTTGCAACAAATTGACGAATTTTGCCGCCAGCATATGTCTGGCCAGCAGGTATGATTTATTATACTGGAGCGGGGCATAGCTGTTGAATGATATACGATTATGCGCCCATTTATTTTATATTCAGACGGGAATGGTAATATTTTTGAAGATACAACGCTTTATGTTGCGGGCCGTACAGGCTGGGATGCGGTGGAAATACCGGGGGAAGACTGGATACCACTGCCTGAAGGGGGTACTCTCTATGAGCTGCCCGGACGCCGTGGTATAGGGATTGATGTGGTAACGGGTGAGATGCGTATCTGTGAAAAGGGCTGGGCTACGGCCGCCTTTATTCCTCCGGCGCATACGGGCCTCTACCTTGCGGCTTACGAAACCATGCCTGATGGGCCTACTTTACCATTATTTTGTTATACGGCTGCGGGATGGTATAATGACCAGTTTTATGTGTCGGCGGTAAGGATCGAGCAGGACATCCGCCAGGAATGTGCGGGTTATGACCAACCGGCTATAGACCGGGGAACCGGCCATCTGCTGGCGCAATATCCACACAACAGGCTGGTAAAGCACCTGATGGAGAACTGCTGCCAGACCTATACCTGCCCTGCGGCACGCAATTTCGCTCTTGGCCGCTGGGAATGCCCGGTGCCTACTTCGCCTGCCTGTAATGCTAATTGCATAGGCTGTATATCGTTCCAGCCGCAGGAAGAAACGATTGTAAGTACACAGGACAGGCTTACATTTAAGCCATCGGTGGAGGAGATCGTGGAGTTTACCGTACCGCATCTTGAAACGGCACCTTTCCCGATTGTGAGTTTTGGCCAGGGATGTGAAGGCGAACCGCTGCTGATGTGGGAAACCATCCGAGCGGCGATAATTGAGATCAGAAAACATACCCCCAAGGGCAGTATCAATATCAATACTAATGGCAGCAAGCCTGATGCGGTGAGGGCACTCTGTGAAGCGGGGCTCGACAGTATCCGTGTGAGTACCAACTCTGCGAGGGAAAGTATCTATACCCCGTATTACCGACCGAACAACTATGTGTTTGAAGATATTGTGGAAAGCCTTAAGGTAGTGCGCAGCTTTGGCGGGTGGGCCAGCATCAACTATTTTACCTTCCCTGGCATGACGGATTGCGAGGAAGAGTATGAAGCATTGCGCCGCCTTATTATTGATACAGATTTAAGTATGATACAGTGGCGTAATTTTAATATTGACCCTGACTGGTACCTGGGTAAGCTGGGCATTACTGAGACCAGTGATCCGATAGGTATTAAACAGATGATGGAGCTGATCAGGGAAGAGTTCCCGAAGCTGAAGTTTGGGTATTTTAATCCTTCGATGGAAAGGATAAAGGGTAATTATGAGCTTGATTTTGCACATTAGTAAGGTGCTTTTATTTACTTAAGGCTGCTGCCTGGTTAGTTATGGACTTTCAGACATTGCAATAAAAAAAGAGGCTGCCGAAAGGCTGCCTCTTTTTTTATTAATTATTCTGCTCAGATTGATAATGTGCTGAGTACATTATTCATATTGCGAACAGCTTCAGCGCTCTTGTTGAAAGCTGCCTGTTCTTCCTCATTAAGTTTGTAGTCAACAATTGATTCCCAGCCATTACGGCCGATGATCACGGGAACACCCAGACAAATATCCTGCTGGCCATATTCACCTTCGAGGCTTACGCAGCAGGGCATGAGTTTCTTTTCATCCCTTACAATGGCTTCTACCAGTGCAGCACCAGCAGCACCTGGGGCATACCAGGCAGATGTACCCAGCAGGCCGGTGAGGGTAGCGCCGCCTACCATAGTATCGGCAGCTACTTTTTTCAGCGTATCTGCGTCGAGATAATTGGCAACGGGCGTACCGGCGTAAGTAGCCAGGCGGGTAAGAGGGATCATGGTAGTATCGCCATGGCCACCGATTACCACACCCTGTAAATCGTTGGGTGAGCAGTTCATAGCAGTTGAGAGATAGTATTTAAAGCGGCTGCTGTCGAGGATGCCACCCATGCCGATGATGCGGTTCTTGGGGAGGCCGCTGCTTTTCAGTGCCAGGTAGGTCATCGTATCCATCGGGTTACTGATGATGATGATGATGGCGTTGGGAGAGTGTTTCAGGATGTTTTCGGTAACACCTTTTACTATACCGGCATTGATACCGATCAGTTCTTCCCTTGTCATGCCCGGTTTACGGGGAATACCACTTGTTATAACAGCTACGTCGGTACCGGCAGTTTTGCTATAGTCGTTTGTGCTGCCAATTACTTTGGTGTCGAAACCCAGCAGGGTAGCGGTCTGCATCAGATCCATCGCTTTACCTTCGGCTACGCCTTCTTTGATATCGAGCAAAACCAGTTCGCTGCAAAGTTCTTTACGGGCAATATTGTCAGCACAGGTGGCTCCTACGGCACCGGCTCCTACAACTGTTATTTTCATGTCAATCGTTTATTTTGTTAAAAGATGCGCAAAATTACTGTGGATTGGCCTATTTTAATAAACCGCACCCAATTTTATTTTAATATGGTAATTTAATCTTTTGCTGTGTAATTGACTGACTTGCAGCATCCACTTAAAAAATGTTGAATATGAAACAGAAATGGCTCCTTGTGTTCTGCCTGTTACAGGTTTTTGTTGTGTCTGCTCAAAAGAAAATGCAGCCTTTACAGGCCACCCGCCTCGCTATATTTAAAAATGGAACCTGCTTTGTAAAACGTGAGGGCATAGTATCCGTTGTTGATAAATCTTTTTACATGCCTGCTCCCGAGCAGGTACTTATGGGTACCTACTGGTTATCGGCAGGTAAAGAAGCGGCTATACGGTCTGCTGTGATAAAAATAGATACTTTTCGTGTCCAGCGTAATATAACAGATATAAAGGATCACTTACGGCTGGCCATTGGTAAGACTGTAATCCTTTACAGAAATGTAGAAAGCGCCTCATTACAGACACTCAGCGGCGTGCTGCAGGCTTATAATGAAAAGGGAGACCTGGTAACACTGCTTAATGCACAGGGGCAGACGGTTGTTGCCAAAGCCTCCTCTTTTGAACAGGTAGCCATTACCGGTATCACGGGGAGCACGTTTATGGGGGATACGGCAGCGATATATACCAAGGTAAATCTCGATAAAGATGTCAACTCCATAAAGGCTGCCACAGTCTCGCTCGAAACGGGAATCGAATGGTATCCATCTTATCTCGTCCGTATCATCAATGATAAGGAAGCCCGCCTCGAAATGAAGGCTACGATTGTTAATAACAGCAGCACTTATATGAATACGTCCGTTGATATCATCATCGGCAGCCCTGAAATGTTTTACGGCAAACAGCTTGACCCCGCCTGTATCAGCTACCTGGCTACTGATCTTCTTACGGTGGATAACAACAAGTTTAACTTTACCAGTATGCAGGCTAACATGCTTAACTCAACTCCTTATCTGTACAACGGAGGCCAGCCAGCAGGGAAGGCCAGTGAGGATGACGCCGCCGGGGATAAAGAAGGGGAGAAGTTTGAAGATCTTTTCTATTACCGCCTCGGTAACCTTGACCTGGAAAGGGGTGCCCGTGTGCTTGTGCCTGTGCTGAGTACCACGGTTGAATACAAAGACGTATATACTGCTGACCTTGGCATCAACAGCACCGAGGCAGACGAGAATCAGCCCCTTGAAGTATATCACGGCTATCGCCTTCTTAATACAACAAGCGCACCCTTTACTACGGGGTCTGCATTGGTGCTTAATAAAGAAGAACAGCCGCTGGCCCAAACCCGCATAGCATATACGCCGGTCAAAGGTGTTACAGAAGTGAGGCTCTCGAAGGCTATCGATATGTCCATCAAGAATGATGAGACAGAACAACACCGTGAAAAAGTTAATGAAGCCTATCGCGTTAATAATACACTCGAAAGGATATTTTACAATGGGCAGATCAAGCTCATTAATTATAAGGATAAGCCAGTAACCATCAGGGTAAGAAAAACGGTTGAAGGCGCTGTACAGAAACAGAGTGATGGTGGTACCGCAAAAAAGCTAAAGGAAAACTACCGCGACAGTAATACCATCATGTTGATGGAGTGGGAGATCACTATTGCTGCAGGGGCTACAAAAGTGCTTAACTATAACTATAATGCGGTTAAATAGAGCAGGAACATTTGTAAAGCTATTATTGGGTCGGTGAAGGTACTTATCGTGGTTGATGAGGCACGGGCTATAACAAATGATACCTGAAATGTTAAAGATTGATGCTTCTGTTTGTTCTTGGGTTACAGGGCAGGCTGAAGCATTATCTTTGTGCCATAATTGGATATCATGAGGAAAATAATGTGTATTATGGCATTGTTGCTGGCAGCAGCAACGGCTTCGGCGCAAACGGATACGGCTCTTTACCTGCGGTTTCCGCAGGTGCCTCCTTTTACGCTCTACAAAGCGCCGGACAGCACAAAGTTTACCAAGGATGATCTTGCGGGCAAGAAAAAGACCCTGCTGATTATCTTCAGCCCGGACTGTGATCATTGTCAGCATGAAACAAAAGCGCTTACCGACACGATAAAAGCGTTTAAGAAGATACAGATCGTTATGGCTACTTACCTGCCTTATGCTGAGATGATGAAATTCTATACCGATTATAACATTGCGGCTTACCCGAATATTACCATGGGGTGGGACAAGAGCTTTTTTCTTCCTCCCTTCTTTAAACTGAACAGTCTGCCTTTTATGGCGCTTTATGATAAAAAAGGAAAGCTCATTACTACTTTTGAGGGTACGGTGGCCATGAAAAAGATACTGACGGCGTTTGAGCAGCCGCTGCCGGACAGGTAATAGGAGTTGTCTGCCAGCCTAACCGTTTTATTACAACCCATACGCGGGGGAATTAAGAGTTGGGAATTACGTAATCCGGCCTTACCTTTGCCGCCTTAAAACCAAAATAACAATGGCAAGTACAGCAGACATCAGCCGGGGCCTGATCCTGAAATTAGATGGCAGCCTTTACAGTGTGATCGAATTCGGTGAAAACAAAACCGCGCGTGCCGCAGCGAAAGTATGGGCAAAGCTGAAAGGGGTTGATAATAACCGCACCATAGAGAAGACCTGGAACAGCGGTGACACTGTTTTTCCGGTACGTGTTGAACGTAAGGCCTACCAGTATCTCTATAAGGATGATACAGGGTACAGTTTTATGGATAATGAAACTTTTGAACAGATTACTGTGGCTGAAACCATGGTAGATGCTCCCCAGTTCCTGAAAGATGGGCAGGAGGTGTCGGTATTGATCAATACTGAAACTGAGTTGCCTATGAGTGTGGAACTACCTGATAAAATCGTTTTGCTGGTTACTTACAGTGAACCTGGTGTAAAGGGTGATACCGCTACCCGTACGCTTAAGCCCGCCACCGTAGAAACGGGCGCCACTGTTAACGTTCCCCTGTTCGTAAATGAAGGAGAGTTGATCCGTGTGAATACGAAAACGGGTGAATACGTAGAAAGGGTAAAAGAATAACTGCCATACCTGATCATATTATCCCTGTCTTAGCACAGGGATTTTTATTTTGACAGTATATTGTAACTCAGCTCAATTTTATTCATTTTTTGCCTGTTTTTGTCCCTTTTTAATGCATTTTTGCTTCTTTTTGAGCATTTTTTGAGCAGTTTTTATAAAAAATTTTCAACTATTAATAACGCTTCTTTGTTACCTTAGCCGTCTGTTTCTAACTTACTTAACTTTAAATACGTAATATGGACTTCAAGCAAATCCAGGAATTAATCAAGATCGTCAACAAATCCAATATTGGCGAAGTAACCATCGAAGAAGAGAGTGGTTACAAAATAACCATCAAACAGAAGAAAGATCCTCAACCTATAATAGCTGGTGGTGCAGCCCCTGTAGCTTATGCTACTGCCCCGGCTCCTACTCCTGCCGCCGCCCCTGCTGCGGCCGCTCCCGCTGCGGCTGCACCTGCTGATAAAGCTGCTGCTGAAGCTAAAACCGATAACCT
>CAZPXP010000067.1:0-13387 GCA_964590975.1 uncultured Ferruginibacter sp.
AATGAGTGATGTAAAAACCACTATCATCCGCGAGGAACTGGAAGTTCCCCTCGCAATGCTCATCGCAGCAGCTGACCAGTTAATTGAAGCCGGTATCTCCAACGAGATCATCGCAACTGATGACGAAGATGACTGTGTGACGCTGAGTATTGAGTATGAAAAGGAACAGCGGGAAGTCATCCATGAGATCAGGGACATGATTGCCGATTACGAAGAACAGGATGAGGATGAACAGGAAGATGACGATTGACGGTATTGTCAGCATGCACTGCCCGCCGGATGGCTGTAAAAATTACACGGTGTAACAACCGTGTAATTTTTATTAACAATACCCCATCAGTAGTACGTGCTGCTGAAGGGGCACAGAATACAGGCATATCTACGATTTGCCGAAGCCGGGCACATAAATATATTCTATTGATAATCAATTAATTGCATACCTTAGAGATGAAAATAAACCATAGTAATCCATTAAAAGTATCACAGGCCGCAGATGCTGAAACCCAGATATGTGATATTACGCCCAAAGATGTGCTGAAACTGGACAGCTTCAGGGAACTTTCCGGGGAGCAAGCAGCAGAAATAGCCGCAACACTGAAAGCATTTACACAGGTGGTTTTCTTCGCCTGTATGGGCAGGAAAACAGCTTAGGTGGTTGATACATTTAAAGGCAAATGAAAAAACGAAAAAAATGGAAAAAGGACTTGTATTGTTCCAGCCCTTTGCAAGGGGCAGGCAGGTACAGAAAAACAAAGGGGGCAACTGTGTCATCTATACAAGGGTATCCACCAAGGAGCAGTCTGATAACAACCAGAGCCTTGAAATACAACGCAAAGCTTGTGAACAGTTTGCCATGAAAAGTGGTTACCCGATACTGGGTTATTTTGGCGGCACTTATGAAAGTGCCAAAACAGATGAACGCAAGCAGTTCAACAACATGCTCACCTTCATCAAAAAAAGCCGGGATAAAATCTCCTACATTATTGTTTACAGTGTTGACAGGTTCAGCCGTTCGGGCGGCAATGCTATTTACATTGCAGAAAAGCTGCGCAAAGAAGGGATTGCCCTTTTTGCGGTTACACAGCCCACCGATGCAAGCACAGCAAGCGGCAGCCTGCAACAGAACATACAATTCATATTTTCCGAATACGATAACCAGTTGCGCCGGGAAAAGTGCATGGCTGGCGTAAGGGAAAAACTGTCAAAGGGTATCTGGTGTTCCTCACCGCCTTTGGGTTATGATATTGTAAGGAGCGAAGGTAAGAAGCAGTTTGTTGTAAATGCAAAAGGCAGGTTAATTGCAAAAGCCTTTATGTGGAAGGCACAGGGGATGGCCATTATTGATATAAGGAACAGGCTGGCTGCACAAGGCATCAACATTTGCCACCAGCGTGTGTCCGACATTCTGCGCAACCCGTTTTATTGCGGCCTGATTGCCCATAATGCCCTTAATGGTGAAATAGTGGAAGGCATACAGGAAAGGGCTGTGTCAAGGGAACTTTTTTTACAGGTAAACGGCATACTTGCACAAAACAAACAAGGCTACCACATAAAGCCCGAAAATGACGATGCACCCCTTAAGCGTTTTATCAAGTGCGAAAATTGCGGCAGCTACCTGCGGGCATATAAGGCATACAAAAACCAGCAATACTATTACAAATGCAATACCGTGGGCTGCAACTGCAACAAAAAGGCAGATGTGATGCACGAAAAGTTCCGCTCCATGCTGGGCAATTTTACGGTAACATTAAACGCCGATATGAAGTACCTGATTGCCCGGCAAATGAAGGCAACTTACCTGCAACTAACCAAAGAGCAACAGGACACAATGGCAAGCCTTGAGGCACAATTGAAGCATGTGGAAAAGAAACTGGAACGATTGGAAGAACGCTTTATCGAGGAGGAAATTGACAAAGCGATGTATGCCAAATACTCTGAAAAATATAAGGCCGAAATGACCGAAATACTGGCGCAATTGCAGCAAAGCCAAACTGGGGTGTCGAACCTTGATAAATGTATAGACAAGGCGATTGACTATGCGTCGAAACTCATGCCCCTGTGGGAACACAGCGATTATGCAGGCAAGCAAGTGCTGCAAAATCTGGTCTTTCCCGAAGGAATGTATTATAACCGGAAAAATGAGGGGTGTCGAACCCCGAAAGTAAATGGCGTTTTTCGCTATATCGCAACACTGGCAGGCATTGCGGGGCATAAAAAAAGCGGAAGTATTGCTGATGAAAACAATTCTGCCGCTTTGGTGGAGAATACCGGAGTCGAACCGGTGACCTCTTGCATGCCATGCAAGCGCTCTAGCCAACTGAGCTAATTCCCCTTAGTTTACTTAGACGGGGTGCAAATATACAGGCAAGCCCCTTATCGTCAAAATTATTTTAACCCCCTACTGCTTATTCGCCGGTGGGGCCTCAGGCAATGGATTCTGCCGCACATTTTTACCTCCGTTACCCTCCATTGCTTTAACAGCTTCGAGGTTCTGCCGGGCCAAAAGAAAAGTGCTGTCGAGTGCTAGCGCTTTTTCAAGATATTGCCTGGCCTCAGCTTTTTTGTCCAGATCATATAAGGCAAGCGCATGTACATTATACACCCCCGCCTGGAGATAAGTGCGGCCGGTTTGATCACCCACAGTATAAGGCATAATGTATTCAGGCTTGTACTGTAGCCGCTCAGCAGCCTGCGCGGTAGCCACACATTCGATCAGGCGTTTCAGACCATATTGCAACTCCATAAGTTTATAGGCATGAAAAGGACTCTGTGTACGCTTAAACAACTGTTCAAAAAGAGCAATAGCATCAGTAGGTTGTTGCAACTTATCAAGGGAGACTGCTTTCATTTCCATCAATCCGATATTATCGGGTAACTCTTTCAATCTCCTGTTGGCCCAGTAATAGCATTGTGCATACGCGCCCTGCTGCATATACAGCATGGCCAGTGTATCAGCATACGGGGTTACACCGTTCAACTCGTTCACATAGTAGCCGAGCGCAGTTATAGCCGTGGAAATATCACCACTCATGGCGCTTTGCACAAAAACGGCCAGGTGCGGATTTTTTTTACCAGGGGTTGTTATTGCCGTTTTCTTGCCAGGCTGAGCAAACACCGCTCCGGCAAATACCAATATTCCCACCAGTACAACCATTCTCTTCATCTGTAAATTATTTCAGGCAAAGTAAATAAAAACCCTGTGACCAAGCTGTTTCCCGGCGGTGTTCTGCACAAATTTTTTTCCATAGCACACCAGTCTGCCGGGTCAGAAACACAACACCTCATCAGCTTATTCTATACGCCGCCTCATACCCGTACGGTTGTACAGCAGGGAAAGGTATGTCGTTTTACTTCAGTTTGCCGCCAACAGCTTTAATCATTAAAAAACAAACATCAGTAAACCTTTTTTATTGCCGTTCTCTTATCAGGGTTCACACAGGTAAAAGCATAAAGCTGCGATGTGTACGTAGGCAGCTACGCAGCCACTTACAGCAATCCTTCAGTATCATTGACCGGCTACGCCCGGATATCGCACACACACCATGCATTCCGTAAGCCCGGTTCGTCCGGCGCATCGGCCATTGATACAAACATTCATACTCCCGCCGGAAACTTTACGCGGTTTTTAAAATGCCACAACAGGCCAGAAAAGATACATCATTCTTGAAGGCAATAGCGGTAATGCCATACGCGATATGGCAACAAATGCCACCGTGTTGAAAACTTTTTCCGGCGCGGCCTGCCGCCAATATCCCTTCTGTAACAATTACAGTAGAGTCTGCGCCACTAATACCAGTATCAGTAAAGCAACAGAGAACCCCTAAGCCGGCATGCCGACTTATAATACCCACTCCGAAACATAAATAGCCATAACATTACTAAGTATAGTCAGCCACCTCCACCGATACCGAATGGGCACACATCCCCCCGGGCCGTACTTACAGCATCTCTAAGGTAAAGACGCCCTGGGCCATTACAGCTATAGCAAGAGCCCCTGAAATAAAAGCAGACCTTCGTCAAACGCCCGTAGCCCAACGTAAAGAAAAGATCGACCGTCGCAGGTATACGCCTGCCATTATGTCGGTATAAGTAAAAAATGTAGAGGCGATTCAGGAGATACCTGCATTAGAGTTATAGTATAGTTGCAGTGATGTTGAAGCGATGTTGCAGTAATGATAAGCCACAGATGCCCTGTTCCTCAGCGCCCTGCCCCGTAAAGTGTCATTTTTGCAGGAAGAGTTAACAAAATCTGTCTGGCATACCTTAAACCCCGCACCAGCAGGGCAACGTTATTGTTGGCGGTTACAGCATCCCCTTCGCCAGCTTCCCCAGCACCCGTAAACTCCCTTCAGCCTTCTCATTCCACTCCAGGCCATAGCTCAGCCGCATACAATTCTCAAACTGCTTCTGCAAAGTAAACATGCAACCCGGCGAGATGCTGATTTTACTTTTAAGTGCGGTATTGTACAGATCAACAGTATCCACTTGTTTAGGAAGTTCTACCCACAGTGAAAGGCCACCCTGCGGGCGGCTTATCCTTGTGCCGTCAGGAAAATGCTCACCGATCACCCTCACATATTGCAGGTAATTCGTGTGCAGTGTCTGCCGCAGTTTGCGCAGGTGAGCCTCGTACCGCCCCGTTTCCAGGAAGCCCGCGATCACCTCGTGGGTAATAGCCGTTCCCGACAGCGAGTGATACAGTTTTATCCGGCTCACTTCCTCCATAAATCTGCCCGGCGCCACCCAGCCCACACGGTATCCCGGTGCCAGGGTTTTAGATACCGAGCTGCAAAGGAGTACATTGCCACTCTCATCATACGATTTGCAGCACGTAGGCCTGCTGTCGCCAAAAAAAATATCACCGTAGAGATCATCCTCAATAAGGGGAATATTGTAGTATTCAAGCAGCCGTACCGCTTCCTTCTTATGCTCATCCGGCATAAGACTGCCCAGGGGATTATTAAAATTACTTACAAAAAGACAGAGCGCGATCTTGTTTTTAGGGAGGATCTTCTTCAGCGCATCAAGGTCAACACCCGTTTGCGGACACGTAGGCAGTTCCAGCACTTTTAATCCCAGGCTTTGTGCCAGTTGAAGAATACCAAAGAAACAAGGGCTTTCAACCGCGATGGTATCACCACGTTTAGTCAGTGCCATCATGCAGTAGGCAACAGCGCTCATGCAGCCCGATGTGGTAAGCACATCTTTTTCAGAAAGATTACCCCTCCACGAAAACGACCAGCGGGCCACCTGTCGCCGCAGCCGTTCGCTGCCCTGCAACGGTTCGTAGCTGGTGCCACTGCCCGGCAGGTCGCGCGTAGCCTGTACAATCCCTTTATTCAGTTTAGCAATAGGCAATAATGTAGTAGCAGGGATGCCGAGAGAAAAGAGCGTGATATTCTTTTCGCTTACATTATTATATACGTTCTCAAAAATATGCTGTGCCCTTTTTTCCGGCAGCTTGTTTTCCGGCTTGCTCGTTTCAGGAATAGCCAGTCTCCGCCTGAATGAATTACTTACATAGTAACCCGACTGCGGGCGCGACTCGATAAGCGATTTACGCTCAAGATCATAATAAGCAAACTGCGCAGTGCTCATACTTACACCATGCTGCCTGCACACCATCCGTATCGAAGGAAGCTTATCGCCCACCTTTAATACTTCGTTACTGATCTGTTGTTCCAGGTTCTTGGCAATCCTCAGGTAAAGCAGTTCTTTACCATTTAGTCTTTTCTTTCTCATAAAACTGTATTGGTCAAAGTTAATAAAATTGTATCTGTGCTGTACAGGATATTTTACAGAATTTTGTGGTATCAGGAAAGAAATGCCTGCGCTGCACACCGAACGGACACCTCGAATGGTCATGTAGATTGCTATGCTGTTTATGCCGGTCATTATTGATCTCCCGGTACGGAGGTGCAGCACAAATAAGTCTGCTTTATAAATAAAATAAAACAATAACCCATCAATATGGTAGAACAAAAAGGCATCAGCTTCCGGGTAACAGACTGGTCAGCGGTCGAAAAAACCGTCCATCCCGGCGAAACAGGGTCCGCTTTCTGGCAAACCATACAGCACCCCGGCCTGCGCGTGCGTATAGTAGAATATACACCTGGTTATCTGGCAGACCACTGGTGCACCAAAGGGCATATCGTACACTGCCTCGAAGGAGAATTTGTAAGCGAGATGGATACCGGCGAAAAATTTACGCTCACAAAAGGAATGACCTATATAGTGTCAGACGGCCTGAGCACTCACCGCTCCGTTACAGAGCATGGAGTAAAACTCCTGATTGTCGATGGCGACTTTCTTAAACTACCCGGCACAATATAATCAGGAAGCAAAATAAACCTGCCTCAAAAACATGACAGCACAGAAACATTTATTCCAGCTCCCAGACGATATCCATTACCTCAACGGTGCATACATGTCTCCGCTGCTGGCAAGCGTAGAAGAAGTCGGCATAGCAGCCATAAGCAGGAAGAGAAATCCTTCAACCATCAACGTTAGCGATTTCTTTGGCGAAGGTGCAGACGTATGGTCAGCATTCAGCAGGCTTATCAACTGCAATCCCGGCCAGGTTGCAGTCATCCCCTCCGCCTCTTACGGCCTTTCCGCTGCGGTAAACAATATCCCTGTTGATGCAGGCACACACGTGATCGTGGTATCCGGCGAGTTCCCAAGCAGCTTCTATGCCGTTTCCAGTTGGTGTAAAAAACACAATAAGGAAATAAAAATAATAGAAGCCCCGGCCATCGCACCCCGCAGGGGCGAACGCTGGATGACCGGCACCATGGAAGCCATCACCGGCGATACCGCTGCCGTAGTCATATCTTCCGTCAATTGGTCAGACGGAACAATGTTCAATCTCGAAGAGATCGGCAGGCGTTGCAGGCAAACAGGTACACTGTTTATTGTTGATGGAACCCAATCAGTTGGCGTACAACCCATCGACGTTGTAAAATGCCATATCGACGCACTCGTATGTGCCGGGTATAAATGGTTGCTGGGGCCATATTCCATCGGACTCGCCTATTATGGCGAACAGTTCAGTAACGGTGTTCCTCTCGAAGACTCCTGGTTAAACAGAACCAATGCTGCCGACTTTTCCGGTCTCATACAATATACCGATGAGTACAAGCCCGGCGCTGCACGGTACAACATGGGCGAGTATGGCAACTTTATCACCCTGCCTATGCTCAACCGGTCGCTCGAACAGATATTAAGCTGGCGCGTGGAAGCCATACAGGAGTATGCTGTTACCCTCATGCAGCCCCTGTTGCAGTTCCTGCGCGAAAAAGAGTACTGGGTCGAAGAAGACGCTTACAGGGCAGGTCATTTGTTCGGCTTTGCACTACCTTCCCATACCAACAGCACCACACTGCTGAAGCAGTTGCACGATAAACGCATATACGTATCCCTGCGCGGTAATTCAATCAGGGTATCAGCACACGTTTACAATACACCCGACGACATTGAAGCCCTCATCCAGGCATTAAAATAATAAAGCAGACCTTAAGTCCCGTAACAACAACTAAAAAATTATTTATGAAAAAAGCAGTAATCGTAGCATTCGACCAGTTTACAGACATCGACGTCTTCCTCCCCGCTGCCCGGAACACCTGTATCAGGTATTAAAATTTGCAAAGAATTTACCGTTTAAAGGCAATGATTGAAGAACATGAACGCAAATGGAGCAGTATTATTGGAAATTGTATAAAAAGAGGGTGAAGGGTAGAAAATGAGTGTTTTCAATGGTGTGGCCATTTTTATTGAGGGAAGCAGCCTTTCGGAACAGTTGAAAAACGAGTTTTTATTCAACGAATTACTACTTATATCTGTGTATTGCTTTTTTTGACAAATACGATTACATCTTGTGTAAATTATAGATGCCAGAATTACCTTCTGAACCATTTCTTCCAAAAGCTAATCTTCTGAAATTTACCCTGATTTTTGGGGAATAATTGATTTGATAATCTATTATGAACTTGGATTATTTTACTAATTTCTTCAATTTCTTTTTGAATTTCAGAAGCATTATGTACCGAAATAAAATTAGTTATTAATGAGTGGTACTTTTGAAATATATTTTTTGCTAATCCAATATCATGCGATACTGCAATGTAAACGGTTGTTTCGAATGCTTTAATGAATTCATTTCCTTCAAAAAAGGATATTGTATTAAAATCAGGTTCATGATTTGCTATATTAGCAGTTACAAATTTGCCTTCTTCCAAAAAGTAAAGCATGTTCTTCTTAGGAAACTGGTCCAATGCATCTATATAGATGTTATAATAATAAGCTTTCATAAAGTATGCTTCGGACTTGGCATACAACACTTCCTTGATGGCCTGATAATATTCCAGTAGTTGAATCTCGAAAATCCCAAGTAGCATTATGTTTTCTGCTGCAAAACCATTGTTTGGCTCTGTAATTTCTTTTGATTTATTCTGCAGCATGTAAAATGGCAAAGCTGCATACTGCTCGAAGACAAGCTTCTCAATTATATCTTGACTATATTCATTATTGAATTTATCTATATACTTCAATAAAATTTGCATGATTTGCTTAATGTGCAGATTGCCTAGTTCATTTTCACACCAAGCAGCCATTAATTTGTAGCTCCATGACAATACGATTGCAGTAGGTTGATTTATTAACTGCATCAATTTCTCATAGCTGGGATATACATCCTTTAAAATTTTATGTGCTTCGGCAAACTGTCCCAAAAATGAAAAAGTTTCGGCGGAGCTGAGGTTTTTATTTACAATCGATATAAGATAATCTTTACTCTCATCTACCAACATAGTATCTCTGAACCATGTCATATTGTTTAAAGCTTTTTCATAAAAGCCAGATGCATTTATATTCATAACAATATTTCCATAGATGCTTATACCATCTAAAAACTCCTTTTTGACTATTTCATAATTGATGAAATTTTTATTTTCTGTACAGATTAACAATTCCATTAGGAATAATAAGTAAGTCGTAGATTCAGCGATATTAGATTCAGTAATTTGTTTTTCAGCAATCGGTAGTTTTAAAAACAATTCCCTTCCAATGGCAATTTGTTCTTCGCCTTTAATATCTGCCATATTAGTTAGATGAAGGTATTTATGGGTGAAGTTAATTTTCAGGCTCCATCGTATGGGTTCAATATTGATAATGTATAGAACCGAGTAGTAAAATGTTCTGAGTTTCTCAATAAACCCTTTCGCAATCACAAGGCTCTCTTCAAATGGCTCGTTTTTTGACTTAGGTTCAAGATATAGTTTTTGTACAATGATACTGCTAAAACTAATTAAAGAAATGATGGGCGTATCACTTTGCCTGGCTAAGCTAAATTTAATATCTTCTGTAAAGTCGTCAATAAATTGGCACATTAATAGTTTTAATGTATTGCAATATTCAAATGCAGTTATCATGCCTGCTTGAACTTCGGCAATAGAGCTTTTAAGCAGAATCTGCCACTCATAACATTGGTAAACTTCATTGGGGATCTCTTTTTTTAAAGTAGATAAATATCTTAGTACAATACGATATGTTTCCGCACCTTTATTGTAATCTTGAATAGTTAAATAGCTTTCGGCAATATGTATAACATTATTAAAACGAGTTTTAGAAAAGTTGGCAGGCAATGATTTTAAATAGAATCGTAATCTTGTTTCTACACCAAAAATTAAATCTTCTTGACCCTCCACAACCTTGCCGATTGCAATCAGATAACTACCTCTTTGAGCTTTTGCATTGTTTAAAATATGATATAAGCTGGATTCGGTTTGTATAAGGCTGGGATTTTCGGTGAAGAGTATTTCTATCTCACTTATTATTTCTGTACTTAGAATATCAATAGCGCTGTTTTTGTCATGCTCTATTTCGCCATAGTACTGCGCTTTCGCCATTGCAGTATTGAATCGATCAAACAACATATTCCCTTGTAATGAAATAAATCTTAGTTGCATATCCATTTCAAGTGTGTCTATCTGCTTTTGACGATCAGTAATTTCTTTTACCCCATTGAAATTTACAGTCATTGAGTGCTCAATTATTTTTAAATAATCCTTCGAAATCTCAGCTGTTTTGCTGCTGAAATATACTAATGAATAAAGTAGATGTATGTTAAGGGTTTCTAAAAACTCTTTGAACTCGAATATGTCTTGTGGGGATTCATCCATTTTTAAAAAATGGATTTTCTTTTCTGCATTAACTGAATAAGCATCAAAAAGTTTATCGATAGCTGGCAATAATCCTTGTCCTATAATCATATTTGAACGCTCAGAAAAAAACGTTTTAAGGTTTGTAATGTCTTTGATGTAGGCAATAATAAGTCTTGCATCTAAATAGGAGACAATATCAAACTTGAACGCATTGGATAAGATGGACAAAATATTAACCTGATGTTTGGATATCGTTTTTTCTTTTTCTATGATTCGAATCGTGCTAAACTCAAATGGGGAGTCGTAGTAAATGCTTTTGAGAATCATGATAGAGTTTTCACTATGCTTGCCATGATACTGTTTTAGTAATTCACTTTGAACCAAAAGATGCAGTTTATAAAACTCAGTATCGCCAGTAGATTTGCTCTTTAAAATTTGATTCTCTTCCAATAAATCAATAGCTATTGAGTATAGTTTGTTGAACTGTTCTTCGGATACTATCTTTCTGTCTTGAGACCGCCATATCCATTCTTTGATCCATTGTATATTTATATACTCATTGTGTAAGAATGTGGCATATTTTAGGATATTGCTGCAAAGGTCTGTGAGTTGGTTATTTTTATCTTCTGCATTAAATCGATTGGTAACTTGGATAATGCTAAACTTAAGTATGCCGCCGAGCGTTTTTATGTGCAATTGTTCTTTTGTGTAGACTTTTTCTCCTGGGCTGTATGTTTTATCAGCAGCTACATTCAGTTCATTCACTTCAAGTCCCTCTTCACTAATTTTTTCTAATAACTCACTAGGTAAAATATATTTATTGCTTGCTAATGAAGCGGCAGCCAAAGCTGTGAATAAAGGATAGCCTTCAATATAATTAATTAGCCTCTTTAAGCCCGTTTGGTAGTTCTCTGATAGAAAGTGTTTCCGATCTCTTTCATCCGAACGATTCCTGAAATAGTTTCTGAATACTTCGTTACTTTCTGTATCGGTGAAAAAGGAAATATCACTTAATGGCCTTATATTCTCATGTACAAAAGTATGCTTCGAAAGCCTTGTCGTAACTATTATATTAATCCATCGTTCAGGCGGAATACTCTTTAAAACGCTTTGTGTGAGATATTCGTTTTCTACAAGATTATCCATTATTATCAGCAGGCTTGGGGTTATGGAAGCTTCTGTAGTCATGGGCAACTGCTCTCTCAGCCATTGACACCTTTTAACGCAATAATCTTTTAAAGAATTCAATATTCCTGTAGCGTCTATTGGTTGCCCTTCTTGCCAATACTGCTGGGGGGGATGTAATCTGTAGGTTTCCTTCTCATCATCAACACATTCTTTCCATATGGCCTTGAATGTATAATACAATACTTCTGCAAAACTGTGTATATTTTCACAGTCTGTAAACCACATGCCACCGGATGCATAGCTGTCTGCATGAATATGCGCATAGTGAACAGCCAGTGCACTTTTGCCCATGCCCCCCAACGCATTCAATGAACAAATAACACCTTTATTATTGGTCTTCATGGCTTTATGAATTTCAAGTATCTGTTGCCATCTGCCTACAAAATTGGCATCAGGTTTTTTGATATTTGTTTTTGCAAGCCTTGCTAGCTGTATCCTATGTAGTCTTAGATTAATATCATAACTGATTTTTTTTAGACGATAAGCAAGCCAGTCATTATCATCCGCAAAGTTGGGAGTCAGTGTGATTTTTAATTCTTTAACTCGGCGTATCAAATCAATTTTTAGTAAATAGTCAGGCTCTGTATGGTTCCATCTTCTTAAATCAAAGTTTGCATTCTTGTTAAAAACAGATTTGCTGTCTTTATGAAGTTGTATATCTGTAAAAAATGTTTTGTGTTCATTTATGAATTCGACTGCTTCCTTATCCAGATAATACCTTTCGAGGAATTCTTCGGCTGCAGGATCTTCCCAGCCTGGAATAGGTTTATAATAGATAAATGCAATGCCTTGCCCACCTCTTGATTTTTGCTGTGCTACATTTATATAATGATTCCACTCATGACGACAGTATTTACTTCTAATATAGTTTTCGGAAAGAAATGCAATAAAAACATCTGAATTAGAAATTTCTTCATCCTGCTGAAACTTCCAGTTTTCCATATTACGATTGCTATCCTGATCAAAATATATTGCAATCTGGTTTTCACCAAATAAATTTTCGTGGATTTTTTCGATAGAGTCTTTAAAATTTTTAACCCAGCCTTTGTAATTACTCGATCCACCATTGTCTTTTCGGGAATAAGAAAGAAATATCTTGTATTGCATAATTTATGAATTTTTCAAAACCTGTTTGATTACAATTTAGTTAACCTCTTCAGTAGAAGCCAACCTGCATGAGTAACTTGAAAAGATATTACAACTCTTAAATTAAACTATTTAGTTGCCAATATAATACTTAACACACTCAATTGCAATCAGACTAATTTTTATTTCTATTTTATTCAATATAAAGTGATAGACTGAAAAGTGATATTATCCCAATATTGTAATGTAAATAACATTATACACTTCGAGGAAAAAACCGGTATTATTTCAGAAATCACTCTTTTCTAAATTAACCTTAGTCAATTTTAAGGTGGAAGTTTAAAAAGGTCAGAAATTCAATAATAATCAGTTTTTTACAATCCCAACTTCCTAAAATCCGCCTGCCTCATCCCTTATAAAATCTCAGGCAGATTCACCGAAAAATAGCTTTTGGTTCTTTCTTACTTTATATACCCCATCATTTTGGAAAGAATGGGGCCCCTACGCTAATAATATGACGTTTGCTTGTCAGGCAACTGAATTGAATTTTGATTAAACAGTTTCTTAAATGACCAATGAAGTAATATTAATTTTATTATGCAAATCCTATGCAAATGAAATGGGTTCATGCCTTTCAGCCTGAAATCCTTGTCTGTTTAACTCCCCACTACATTGAATACCAGGCATTAGAAAATTTGCAAAGAATCTCCCGTTTAAAGCCTGTAATTAAATAACGTGAGTGCAAATGGAGCGGTATTGTTGGAAATTGTGTAAAGAGAGGGGTGATAGGTGGAAAATGGCTGTTTTCAATGCTGGGCCATTTTTCTTGAGATAAGTAGCATTTCTGAAGGATTCAATAAGCAAGCCATATACTTTTTCAAATTACTTAAATTATAATGTGTTGTGCTATTAACAAATGTTGAAAAATAAAGATCTAATAGCTTGAATAAAAA
>CAZPXP010000068.1:0-13040 GCA_964590975.1 uncultured Ferruginibacter sp.
TTTTGAAAATGTTTTTTATTATTTAGTAAATCTTTGTTATGATTAAGTAAATCCGGGGTATGATTAAGTCAATCCGGGGTAGGATTAATGCCGTCTCCCTATTTCATTTCCCAAACCAGGGCGCTTGCGCCGAGAATGGCTGCATCGGCTTCCTTCAGCTCGCTGAACAGGAGCTTTACCTTATCGCGGAAGATGGGTAAAAGATTTAGTTCCATGTGTTCGCGGGTAGGTTTAAGAATCAGATCGCCGGCCTTGGTCATGCCGCCAAAAAGAATGAT
Source organism: uncultured Ferruginibacter sp. (assembly GCA_964590975.1). Classification (GTDB taxonomy): domain Bacteria; phylum Bacteroidota; class Bacteroidia; order Chitinophagales; family Chitinophagaceae; genus Ferruginibacter. Next base: position 279 of record CAZPXP010000068.1, read on the forward strand.
CGCTTCGGGAGAAGAGAACATCACAAAATTGGCAAGGGCTTCCCCGAGTATTTTACCCGTATAAGCATATACATCTTTGGCAATGGCATCACCCTGTTTTGCGCAGTCGTAAACGATGCGACTGTCAATTTCTTCTTTGGCATAGTTGCGCAGCAGGCTGTCTTCATGCTTACGTTGTTCAAGAAACTCTATAGCGGTAAGTGCAACACCTGTTGCGCTGGCATATACTTCAAGACTGCCGTGTGCGCCCGTGCCCTCGTGCAGGCGTCCGCCGGGAATAACAATGGTATGCCCCAGTTCACCGGCAAAGCCGTCGTGGCCGTAGATCAGTTGTCCATTAGCCACGATGCCGCTGCCTACGCCTGTACCCAGCGTGATCATAATAAAATCTTTCATACCCCTGGCCGCGCCATACATCATCTCCCCCACCGCTGCGGCATTGGCATCGTTGGTAAGTGCCGCGGGCAGGCCGAACTTCTCCGTCACCAGTTCAACGAGAGGAACAACACCTTTCCAGCTCAGGTTGGGTGCGTACTCGATCGTGCCTTTGTAATAATTACCATTGGGCGCTCCGATGCCGATACCGCGGATACTTTTAGGGCCGCCTACCTGGTCAATCGCCGGTTGCAAAGCCCCGTACAGTTCATCGAGGTATGGTCCAACTTCTTCGTGCTTCCTGGTAGAAATGGCACCCCGGTACAATATATTCCCGCGATGGTCTACCACTCCAAAAACAGTATTGGTACCGCCAATATCAATTCCGATAGCATAATCGTTGCGCTTGGTCATTATAAATGTTGTTTTTATTAATTATCCGAAAACTGTAGCATCCCCTTGCGGGGATGCTTGTATTATATCATATTTACAGCCTGCTTAATGTCCGCCACCACTCGGCGCCTGGTCGTAATTTACACCCTGCTTGCTGAGTATGCCTTTTACCACAAAGGCAAAGAAGGCAAGATAAACAAAGCAAAGTGCTGCTACGATAAAAGAAGAGTGGATACCGATAATGTCGGCCAGTTTACCCTGTATGGGTGGAATAATACCACCACCGAGTATCATCATGATCAGGAAGGCTGAGCCTTGTGTAGTATGTTTACCCAAACCGGCTATAGACAGGGAGAAGATACATGGCCACATAATGGAGCAGCAGAGCCCGCCACTGAGAAAAGCATATACTGCCACCGGGCCTGTGCTCATAATACCGATCAGCATTGCTGCGATGCCCATAATGCTGAAGATCAGCAGCGTACGGGCGGGTTTGTCTTTACTGAGGTAGAAGGCCATAATCTGCAGCAGCACGCATACTACGTACCAGATCAATGGGGTAATATCTTTTTGCGCCAGGGCATTTACACCAAGGATGACGCCAAAGGCAATAAGTGGTACAACAAAAGTGAGTATCTGTTTGGTGGCATTCTTCATATTAAAGGCATTGATGGCCCCCGTCCACCGGCCGATCATCAGGCTGCCCCAGTACATAGAGATAAAGGGAGCTACCTGCGAGGTCTTATACCCACCAAAGTCTTTTTGTTTGAGCAGTTCGCTCAGGTTACTGCCTATCGCCACTTCAACACCCACATACACGAATATACCGAGCATACCCAGTACCAACTGCGGGTATTGCATCGCTCCCCAACCCTCGGGTTTGCTGGAGGCTACCCTGTTGGCCAGCAGCAGCCCGATCACCACAACGGCCAGTGCACCAAAGAGCCAGTACATCCTCGTTTTTTCCAGCGGTCCTTTTATCCCGGCAATTTCGTCGGTCTGCGGCTTGATGGTAGCTTTAAGACTGGCTATGGAAGTTTCTGCCATTTTCTTTTCAGCATCAGACATTTTAAGGGTAAGGTTATCGATAGAGTCGATCTGCTTGTTTACTGGTTCAATAGTTTTGGTAATTGTTTCAATCTTTTTTGCTCCTTCGCTCCGGTAGCTGCTGAACACCGGTACAAACATGATGATGAGCAGACCTGAAATGATCAATAATGTATTTAATGCTTTACCGGCTTTTTCTGTTTTCTCTTCGTTTATGCCTGCGGGCACTTTTTTGGAGAATCCAAACAGGCAGGCCGCTGCTATAAACAGTACACCCACACCGGCGTAGAGAACAACCACTTTGCTGAGGCTCAATGAAGCAATTTTATCGTCTGTAAGATCGGTGGCGGCGCCAAAGAGCGCAAAAGCCACCAGCAGCGGGCCGATCATGGTACCAAATGAGTTGATACCACCACCAAGGTTTACCCGGCTGGTACCCGTGGAGGGGTCGCCCAGCGAAATGGCAAAGGGCTGTGCAGCCGTTTGCTGGAGAGAGAAGCCAAGCGCCACGATAAACAAACCGGCAAGCATACCCGTAAATGTATTGGCATTTACCGCAATGATCATTGCTGCGGCGCCAAGTGCCGAAAACAGCAACCCGTATATGATGCTCTTTTTATAGCCCCATTTTCCCACAAGGTCTTTACCGCCAAAAGCACCGTACGCAAACAAAACAAGGGCGCCTATATAATAAGCGAGGTAAAAGGCAAAGTCTATCAACTGGCTCTGGAATTGATCCAGTGCAAATTTGTGCTTACAGAAAGGGATGAATACGCTGTTACCGGCGGCTATAAAGCCCCAGAAGAAGAATACAGTAACAAGGGTACCAAGAGCACCATAGTTGGTTTCCTTGATTTGTTGCGATTGTGCAGTTGACATTAGTGATGTTGATTTAAGAAGCCCAAAATAATAAGATTTTTCAAGCCCGTGAAAATTAGTTTTCCGTAAGCCCCAAACAGAAAACTAATTTTTGTGCTAAAAACTAAACATAAAAGTGATTGTTAATTAAAAACTCCTTAATTTGAAAACCAATAAACAAATTGCAGTCGGATGGAAATCATTCATGTCAGCGCGGAGTGTTACCCGGTAGCCAAAGCGGGTGGATTGGGCGATGTGGTGGGCGCTTTACCCAAATACCAGAATCAACTGGGTCATATTGCCAAAGTGGTTATGCCGATGTACCGGACAAAGTTCCTGTACGAGAATGAGTTTGAAGTGGTGCATAAGGGTGGCTTTAACATGGGTGGCCGTTACTGCGATTACACAATCATTAAGGAAAAGACCAACAGGCTGGGGTTTGACCTCTACCTCATCGACATTTACGGGCTGCTGGACAGGGAACGCATTTACAGTTACGATGATGATACGGAGCGCTTTACATCTTTCCAGATCGCATTTACAGACTGGCTGAGCAAGTGGCAGCACCGCCCCGATGTGGTGCATGTGCACGATCATCATACTGCACTTATCCCTTTTATGATGCAGCATTGCTACGCTTATCGGCACCTGGCAGAGATCCGTACGGTGCTCACCATACACAATGCGCAATACCAGGGCTGGATGGGATGGGATAAACAACACTACCTGCCTGCATGGGATAACTGGAAATGGGGTGCGCTCGACTGGTCGGGTGTTATTAACCCGCTGGCAGCGGGCGTAAAATGTGCCTGGCGGGTAACTACAGTAAGCCCAAGCTATATGGAAGAGCTGAAGCACGAAGCGAATGGCCTGGAGAAACTGTTTGAGTATGAGCAGGGCAAGTGCACAGGGATCATCAACGGTATTGACAATAAAGTATGGGATCCGGAAACGGACACTTATATACTTGATAACTACAGTACCGAAGATGCAGATGAAGGAAAGGCGCTGAATAAAAAACAGCTTTGTGATGAGTACGGGCTGGACGCTGATAAACCTCTTTTTGTTTTTATAGGCCGCCTCGTGGGTGAAAAAGCGGCCGACCTGCTGCCACAGGCCATTCATGATGCACTGGTTCATATCGGTACTACTATGAATTTCCTGGTACTGGGTAGTGGCGACCCGGGTGTGGAAAGACAGTTGGAAGCCATGCGCAACCAGTTTGTAGGCTACTACAATTCTACCATCGGGTACAATGAGAAGTTGAGTCACCTCATGTATGCCGGGGCCGACTTCCTGCTGATGCCCAGCCGCGTGGAGCCCTGCGGGCTGAACCAGTTGTACGCCCTTCGCTATGGCACTATACCGTTGGTGCGCAGCACGGGTGGGCTGAAAGATACGGTAACGGATATCGGTGAGGCGGATGGTTTTGGGATCCGCTTTAATAATGCTTCGGTATGGGATATTACCTACTCTGTACACCGGGCAGTTGAACTTTATGAAGACAAGAAACGTTTGACAGCGATACGCCGCCAGATGATGGAGATAGACCATAGCTGGGAAAACAGTGCGGGCAGGTATCTTGAAGTGTATGGGGCTTAATCTTGCAAAATAATGCCGGCAACCGGAAATAACCGGCTGATCCGGCTACCTATAAATAAAATGTATATGATCAGTAAGTCAACAGTTGCCGTCATCCTTGGCGGAGGCGCCGGAAGCAGGCTATACCCCCTTACAGCTACCCGCAGCAAGCCTGCAGTACCCATTGCGGGCAAGTACCGTCTTGTAGACATCCCCATTTCCAATTGCATCAATTCAAATATCAACCGCATGTTTGTACTGACGCAGTTCAACTCTGCATCGCTGAACAAACATATCAAGAATACCTACCAGTTCAGCGCATTCAGCAGTGGGTTTGTAGACATCCTGGCAGCGGAGCAAACACCCGACAACCCCACCTGGTTCCAGGGCACGGCTGATGCGGTGCGCCAGAGCCTGCGCCATATCGGAAATAACGAATTTGAGTATGTGCTGATCCTGAGCGGCGACCAGCTCTACCAGATGGATTTTGCAAAGATGCTGAAAGAGCATACGGATAAAGGTGCCGACATCTCTATTGCAACCATACCGGTGGGCGACCGTGAAGCGCCGGAGTTTGGTATTCTTAAAACGGATGCAGATAATATCATCACTTCTTTTATTGAGAAGCCTAAAAAGGAAGTACTTGAAGACTGGGTGAGTGATACGGGCAGCGAAATGCAGCAGCAGGGCCGTAACTACCTTGCCTCCATGGGCATCTATATTTTCAGCCGCAGCATGCTGTTTGATCTTTTGAACGAAGAAAAGAAAGATGCAACAGATTTTGGTAAGGAGATCATCCCCTCTTCCATCAACAAATACAAAGTGATCAGTTACCAGTATGATGGTTACTGGACGGATATCGGGAATATCTATTCCTTCTTTGAAGCTAACCTGGCGCTGACCATGGATATTCCGCCATTCAACCTTTTCGACAATACCCATCTGGTGTACAGCCGTGCGCGTATGCTGCCACCGGCCAAGATCAGCGGTACCACACTGGAGAAAACGCTTATTGCAGAAGGCTGTATCATTCATGCCAGCCGTATAGAGAACAGCGTGGTGGGTATCCGCACGCGCATCGGCGACGGTACCACTATTGTAAGCTGTTATATCATGGGCAGCGACTATTACGAAACACTGCTGGAGATCTCGCATTCGGAGAGCAAAGGCATTCCTAAAGTGGGCATCGGCGACCGCTGTTATATCAAGAACGTGATCGTGGATAAGAATTGCCGCATCGGTAATGATGTGCGCATCAACGGGGGGGCACACCTGCCCGATGGCGATCATTCGCTGTATACGGTTAAAGATGGTATCGTAGTGCTGAAGAAAGGAGCCATACTGCCCAATGGTACGGTGATATAAAACTCTTTACCCGGGTTATGAATAATTTCCTATTTTTAGGTTTGTGTAAAAAATACACATCTTCTTTCATATAAACGATTGTTATGCCAGAACTTGCTACGGCCGGCAAGCCGAAACTTCACTTCAGCCAGATCCTCAATATGTGCTTTGGTTTTCTGGGCATCCAGTTTGGCTGGGGACTCCAGATGGCAAATATGAGTGCCATATTCGAGCACCTCGGTGCTACCAATATTGCAGGGCTGTGGCTGGCAGCCCCGTTAACGGGGCTGATCGTACAACCGATTATCGGTTACCTGAGCGATCATACCTGGCACCCTACTTTTGGCAGGCGACGCCCCTATTTCTTTATAGGCGCTGTACTGTCGTCTATCGCCTTGTTACTCATGCCTAATTCCTCTTCGCTGTGGATGGCAGCGGGCTTACTATGGGTGCTTGATGCTTCTATCAACATCAGTATGGAGCCTTTCCGTGCCTTTGTAGCAGATAAGCTGCCGGAAGAACAGCGCACCCTGGGCTTTACTACCCAGAGCTTTTTTATAGGCGTGGGCGCAGTACTGGCCTCGGTAATGCCCTTTGTACTTACCAACTGGTTTAGTGTAGAAAATGAATCGGAAGGCGGTATCCCTACCAGTGTAAAGCTGTCGTTCTATATAGGCGCGGCGGCGTTCTTTACCTGCGTACTGTACACAATCCTCACCACAAAGGAATACCCTCCGGCGTCTATCCCTGATAAAGAGAAGGCAAAAGAAAGCCGCAAGGGCTTTGGTGGCGGGGTAAAGGAAATTACACACAGCATTGCCCACCTGCCCAGGATCATGCGGCAACTGGCGCCGGTACAGTTCTTTACCTGGATGGGGCTTTTTTGTATGTGGATATTTTTTGGGGTTACCATTACGCGGAGTGCGTTCGGGTATAAAGACACCAATGCAAAAGAGGATATGCTCTTTGAAGCAATGCAGAAAACGGCCAATATCCGCCTCGCCGAAGCAATGGGCAATGATGAGAAAAAGATCAAACCGGTAAAGAAAGAGATCAATAAATTCTTTAACAGCACGCGTGCTGCGCTGCCGGAGGAAGTGGGTGCAGACCTGGCAACCATACAGACCGATATTGTTACGAAATTCAATGATCCAAAATACCAGGCCGATTATAAAGGCATTGCCGACAAGATCAAAGCCAATAATGCTGATGCAAAAAATGAGAAGACGGATATCGGGGCAGTGATCAGCTCCGGCCTGAATGGCCGGCCGGCACCCGTTTTTGTTGACGAGTACCGCAGCAACAAGAAGAAATACAATGATGGGGTGGAATGGGGTGGCAACTGCTTTGCCATGTATTCGCTGGTTACCTTCCTGTTTGCCTTTATGCTGCCGGTGCTGGCCAACCGTATCGGTAAAAAGAGAACCCATTTTATTTGTCTTACCCTCGGTGGTATCGGCTTACTGGCTGTGATGTTTATTGCAAATAAATATATGCTGCTGGCGAGCATGGTGGGTATCGGTATTCTCTGGGCAAGTACGCTTTCTATGCCCTATGCCATGCTGTCGAATAAATTGCCCGAGAACAAAATAGGTATCTATATGGGCATCTTCAACTTCTTTATTGTAATACCCGAGATCATCTCTGCCCTGTCTTTCGACTGGCTGCTGGAACATGCCTACAACTGGAACCGGGCTGCCTTTGTGGGCACGGGGGGCATACTGATGATCCTTGCAGCATTTTTATGCCTGCGTGTTACCGAATCTGATTAAACTGTTTACGTATGTTAAAAAAACTGACAGCTTTTACTGCCTTTATATTTTGTTTATGCGCTGCCCTGGCGCAGGAGAACGCTTACCAGTGCTACCCTGCCAACTGGTGGCCGGGTATGAAGTGGAATAAGGTACAGGTGATGATACATGGCGATGCCATTGCCAATGCAGATGGCGGCTTCAGTATCAGCTACCCCGGCATAAAGCTGGTAAAAGTAAATAAGGTAGAAAACGTTAACTATGTATTTCTTGATCTTGTTATTGCACCGGATACCAAACCGGGCAAGGCAAGGATCGTGGTTAAAGGTTCATCGGGTGTTTCTTCGATCGACTTTACCATTCTCCCAAGGCGCAGGGGCAACGGCAGCAGCTATGCCAAAGGCGTTACTTCGGCCGACCTCGTGTACCTGATCATGCCGGACCGTTTCAGCAATGGTGACCCCGGCAACGACCGCATACCGGGTATGCTCGACCAGTCGCTCAACCGCGATACGGTATTTAACCGCCATGGCGGCGATCTGAAGGGGATACAGAATCACCTGGACTATCTTGCCGACCTTGGCGTAACAACGCTGTGGCTCAACCCGGTGATAGAAAATGATATGCCCAACCGTACAGAGCATGGCTACTCATTTACCAATCATTACCGTGTTGACCGGCGTATTGGAGGCGATGCGGCTTACCAGTCGCTGATTGATGCCACACATGCCAGAGGCATGAAGGTCATACAGGATGCAGTGTATAACCATGTGGGCACGGAGCATTTCTTTATCAAAGATATGCCCATGCAGAGCTGGGTGCACCAGTGGCCGAAATATACGAACACTACCTATAAGGAACAAACGCTGTTTGACCCTTATGCAGCGCCTTCGGACGCCAGGAAAATGGCCGATGGCTGGTTTGTTCCTTCCATGGCCGATCTCAACCACGGTAATCCTTATGTAGAAAAGTTCCTGATACAGCATGCCATCTGGACGGTTGAATATTTTGGCATTGATGGCTGGCGTATTGATACCTATACGTACAACGATCTTGAATTTATGAACCGCTGTAATGCGGCGTTGTATGCAGAATTTCCGAAGCTGACCATATTTGGCGAAACATGGGTGCATGGCGTACCGAACCAAAGCTATTTCTGCCAGAATAACTACAACATACCTTACAAGAGCAACCTGCAGGCCACTACCGACTTCCAGTTACTTTTTTATGGCATACAGGAAGCGCTCACGAAAGATTTCGGGTGGACGGATGGTGTGAGCAAACTCTATACTACCACAGCGCAGGACTTTGTGTATAAAGACCCCACGCGGCAGGTGATCTTTCTTGATAATCATGACCTGCCCCGTTTTTATTCTGTACTGCAGGAAGATAAGGAGAAGTACAAGATGGCTTTTGCCTGGCTGCTCACGTTCAGGGGTGTACCGCAAATGTATTATGGCAATGAAATATTGCTTGCTGGTCTTACACAACCCAGCGACGGGTATGTGCGCCAGGATTTTCCCGGAGGCTGGCCGGGTGATGCCAGTAACAAATTCACTGCGGCGGGCAGAACTGCTGCGGAGAATGATATGTTTAATTATATCCGTACACTTGCCAATATCCGCAAACATTCTTCTGCACTGCAAACGGGCAAACTGATGCAGTTTGTGCCGCAGGACGGCGTGTATGTTTACTTCCGCTACGATAACAGGCAAACCATTATGTGTATCATGAACCCGGAAAAGAAAGCGGTTGAGATCGATATGGACCGCTTTGCCGAACGTACTGATGGTTTTACACAGGGACTGAATGTATTTGACAAGTCGACCCTACCTTTGCACGGAAAGCTCAGCGTACCTGCCAAAACCATGTGGGTGGCAGAGCTGGCAAAATAAAGCATGGTATGAAGATCCAGTTCTGGTCGGTGGGCAAGGCGCACGAACCTTATGTAAGTGAAGGGGTTGCATTGTTTACCAAACGATTGTCGAATTACTTTGCCGCCGAATGGGTACTTATTCCTCCACCAAAGAATGCGGGGCTGCTTGACGCTGACGGCTTAAAAAAGAAGGAAGGAGAAAGTATTACAGCCCTGCTGAAAAAAGAGGATTATCTTGTATTGCTGGATGAGCGGGGTAAACTGCTGAGCAGTGAGGGGCTTGCGGCGTTTGTTCAGCAGCGTGCAAACGAGAGTGTTAAAACACTTGTTTTCCTGGTCGGCGGTGCGTATGGTGTGGATGAAGCGGTTATGCAGCTTGCCCGGTTCCGGTGGAGCTTATCGCCGCTGGTATTTCCCCATCAGTTGGTGAGGTTAGTGCTGGCCGAGCAGGTGTACAGGGCGTGTACAATACTGCGCAATGAAAAGTATCATCATTCTTAAAGAAGCAACTGATTATGGATTTTAAAGAGTTTCCGGTAACGATGCTGCTGATTGCGATCAACGTGGTTGTTTCGCTGATCGGGTTTAACAGTAATAAGACCATTACCGATCTGATCATGTGGCCCTATGGCGTAAAAAGAAGCCGCCAGTACTACCGGTTTATTACTTCCGGCTTTATCCATGCGGATTTTATTCACCTCTTCTTTAATATGTTCACGCTGTATTCTTTTGGCAGCGCGGTGGAACGTTATTTCAAATACTACGACCTTGGGGGCACGGCCTCTTATATCGCCTTGTATATGCTGGGGCTGATCATTTCCGACCTGCCCACGTATTTTAAGCAGCAGGATAATTCGGGTTACAGAAGCCTTGGCGCCTCCGGCGCCGTTTCGGCTGTAGTGTTTGCCTGTCTCTTATTCAGCCCCTGGAGCACCATAGGCATATATGGCATTCCCCTGCCCTTTCTCGCCTACGCTATACTCTACCTGATCTATTGTGTGTATATGTCTAAACGTGGCGGCGGAAACATCAATCACGATGCCCACTTATGGGGTTCGTTGTTTGGCCTTGTGTTTACGGCTGCAGCAATGCTGGTGCTCTCACCCGGCCTGCTGGGGCAGGCATTAAATGCCCTTGTTCATCCCCCGTTCTTACGGTAAGAAAGTCTTATCACGGCGGTGGTGGCAGGTGTGATCTTAAAACGGTCGTCGATCCGCTCGCCCATTACCCAGATGATCTTACGGTTCATTTCCACTACCCATACGGCTTCTTTCCGGGTAACGGATCTTTTGAGATCGCTGAGAAAGCGTCCTACTTTCTTTTTCTTCGGCATACCGAGGGGATAAAAATAATCACCGCTCTTCCAGCGTCGTATTACCAATGGAAATTGAATGTGTTTTGCATCAAGCAGTGCGATCTCCGGTGCAGCAGGAACCGGCCCTTCAACCTGCGTAAGGCATTCGGCCTTCAGCAGCATGCCTCCCGGCAGGCCAACAGTCCCCTCTTCTTTCAATACATATACAGAAGCATCCTCTGCGTATAATGGTGCTATGATCAACCAGCTCCTGTTCCTTATAAGGCGGTGTGTGGCAGAAGCTGCATATTTGCCCGTTTCACTGTTGAGGAGCGCCATTGCTTCATCTGTCTGTGCCGCAGAAAAGCCATAGTTGCTGATGACCTCGTAGAGTATCGTACGCGGCGCGGTACTTTTTTGCAGTTTCAGTACAGGTATGTGCACTTCGCCACCCCGCTGTTCCAGCAGTTGTTTTTTTTCCTGCTCTACCTGCCTGCGGTAAAGCGCTTCGATATCCCTGAAGCGTTGCAGGTTGCCCTGCAGGTTATGCATGGCCGCCGGGTATTGTTTTTCGATCAGGGGAATGACGTGATGACGGAAGTAGTTACGGGTATAATGGTCTGATTCGTTGGAGCTGTCTTCCACCCATTCCAGCCCCTGCGCCTCTGCATAGCTTTTGATCTCTTCTCTTGTAAAGCAAAGCAGCGGGCGTACGATCCGGCCCTGGCGTGGCAGTATGCCCCGCAGGCCGCTGATGCCCGTGCCTTTAAAAAAGTTCATCAGCAGGGTTTCGATATTATCGTCTGCGTGGTGCGCCGTAAGGATAAAAGTAAGTGGCCTGCCGGATGCCTGCCATTCCTGCAGCAGTTCTTCAAACCACGCGTACCGCAATTGCCGGGCCGCTGCCTGTATAGAAAGCTGCTCCCTGGCAGCATAAGCTTTTGTGTCAAAACAACGTACTGCTACTTCTGCACCATACTGCCTGCCAAGTCGGCGTACAAAGGCTTCATCCCGGTCGCTCTCTTCGCCACGCAAACCAAAATTACAGTGAGCAATTACAAAAGCATAACCCGCTTCGTGTACCAGCTTTACCAGCGCGGTGGAATCGAGGCCCCCGCTTACTGCAAGCAGCAGCCTGTCTCCTTTGGAAAAAAGCCGTTCGGTATATATATAGTCGAGAAAGCGTTTAAGCATAATTGATATTTTGGCTGCAGGACTGGTTTTCCTGTCTTAATCATCAGTCAATTCTTCCCGGGCGCCCCTCAGTTCGTTAAGCGCGTGCCGGTCGTCTGCCTGCTTGCAGGCTTCCATCCCTTTTTCATAAATAGTTATGGCGGCGGGTGCATCACCCTGTCTTTCCAGCAGCTTACCGAGGTGGTAATAACTGCCTGTATAACCGGGGTCGCGTTCGAGGATGTTTTCGAATAAAGTTCTTGCCAGTGAGTCTTCACCAAGTTTAATGTATTCGAGTGCCAGTGCGTGTTGCAGGAAGTTATCCCCGGGTGTGGCGGCAAGAAATTCCTTCAGTTTTGCGATTCTGTCCAAAATTGTTACAATTATTTTGTGCAAGTTATTTTTATATACAATCTTCGCGCTATATTTGCATTAGTTGCATAAACAACTTTCTTTAAAACATTTGTATGAAGATATTAGTATGTATCAGTAAAACGCCTGATACCACGGCAAAAATAGCCTTCACCGATAACAACACCAAGTTTGCTGCAGATGGTGTTCAATGGATCATCAATCCCTACGATGAATGGTATGCACTGGTAAGGGCCATCGAGCTTAAAGAAGCCGATGCTTCGAGTGTTATTCACCTTATAACTGTGGGTACGGCGGATGCGGAGCCCATCATACGCAAAGCGCTGGCACTGGGTGGCGATGAGGCCATTCGTGTTAATGCCGATAGCCACGACAGCTTTTATATTGCCTCGCAGATTGCGGCTGTTGCCAAAGAAGGCGGATATGATCTCGTGATGACGGGTAAGGAAACCATCGATTATAATGGTTCATCTATTGGCGGTATGGTAGCAGAACTGCTCGACCTGCCATATATCTCGCTGGCTACAAAGCTGGATATTGCAGGAACACAGGCTACGGTTAACCGCGAGATCGAAGGCGGTGAGGAAACCAACAGTGTTGCACTGCCGGTGGTGATCAGTTGCCAGAAAGGTATGGCCGAACAGCGCATCCCCCAACATGAAGGGTATTATGGGCGCCCGTCCCAAACCACTTAAAGT
>CAZPXP010000069.1:0-12920 GCA_964590975.1 uncultured Ferruginibacter sp.
GTAGTGGTTTGCCGGGCAACGGTTACAGCCGGGTTTGCTATGGTGGTGGTATCCAATCCCGGCTTTACGGCCTCCCAGGTGCGTACGTAATTGACTTTTGTACCGGTGGCATAAGGAGACGGTACCGCAACCTGTGCGTTACCCGCAGCACAAAACAGGCTGCCGGTTAACAGTAAAAGAACGGTGCGGGATGTACTGGTCATGGTGTTACTGGTGTACAGCGGTAAATAGATACCCGGTTAAGTGTGTAACAAAGCTGCTGTAAAAAAATGATACTCCGGGCAGGGAAAACCCTTTTTTTGTGGGTACACCCTGTCGCATTACGGGAAATGATCATTATCCGGGGTGGGACACTGACACTTATAACCCATCATAACTTAATTTTGCACTTATGCAGGAACAAAAACCTTTTCGACTGGTTGAATGCCCACGCGATGCTATGCAGGGCTGGGTTCATTTTATCCCCACGGAGGAAAAAATTGCTTATATCAACGCGCTGTTAAAAGTGGGGTTTGATACTATTGACTTTGGCAGTTTCGTGTCGCCAAAAGCAATACCGCAGATGGCGGATACGAGAGCTGTACTTGAGGGGCTCGATCTTTCTGCTACCTCCAGCCACCTCCTGGCCATTATTGCCAATACCCGCGGCGCTGAAGAGGCTGTAATGCATGATGCTATCCGTTTTCTGGGTTTCCCCTTCTCTATCTCTGAAACTTTCCAGCAGCGTAATACCAATTCTTCTATCGAAGCTTCCCTGCAAAGGGTAGACGAGATACAGGAACTCTGTATAAAGAATAATAAGGAGATGGTGGTGTATATGTCGATGGGCTTTGGTAATCCTTATGGCGATCCCTATGATGAAAGTATCCTGCTGCACCGGGTAGAGCAGATTACCGCTAAAGACATCCGTATCGTTTCGCTGGCAGATACCGTTGGTCTTGCCACGCCTGTACAGGTCAGTACGGCCCTTGCTGCGTTGATCCCTGTCTACCCCGGAGTGGAGATCGGAGTACACCTGCACGCACAGCCCAACCAGTGGGAGGAAAAGATAGCTGCTGCACTTGCCGCCGGTTGCCGCCGCTTTGACGGGGCACTGAAAGGTATCGGGGGCTGCCCGATGGCCGATGATGTACTGGTGGGTAATATGGATACCGAAAAGATGATCCCTTATTTCCGTGAGCACGGATTCTTACAGGAACTGAATATGGATGCGTTGGATAAGGCGGCGGGAATAGCCACACGCGTGTTTATTTAACTGGTGCTGCTGTTTTGCCAGTAAGGCTTTAGCGCAGATCATAGTATCTGTGGGTGAGCGATCGTGCCAGTAGCAAAATCTTTATCTTTATCGCTGAAACCGCGAAAAAAGCAAACCTTTGTACCTGTTACCTGTATTTGCAGAAGCAATAACCATCGAATGAATATTACCCATGCAATTGAAAAACATCCTGCTGTTGAGCCTTATTTGCTGTGCCGGTTATACTTCCAGGGCACAGGATATATTCACTGATTTTACGGTTACCAGGATCAGACCCGACGATGGTCTGTCGCAAGGCTCCAACTATTTCCGGTATGAAGACAGCCGGGGCTTTATGTGGCTAACCGGCAATGATGCGGTAAACCGCTATGATGGGAGGATGATAAAGGTATATAACCTGAGTAAATATTTTAAAGACTGCCCGGCCCTGCAACAGGGGTATGGTTTTGCCGAGGATGCTGATGGCAATATTTACATCGGCAGTGTTCGGGGTTTGTATGTTTATCATCGTAACCAGGACAGGTTTACATTGCATTCTATCTTTAACCAGTTCCCGGATAGCGTAGCTATGCCTTTTGCTTACAGGGATGGTAATATCTGGTGCTTTAACAGGCGGTACCAGCTAGCGACGTATAATGTAACTACCGGTAGCGTAACAATAGTAACGCAATTAGGGCTGGAGCCCCCGCCTGCTGTTCATATTTACAGTATGCCATTCAATGCTTTTTACTACCGGCTTCCGTTCATGGATGAGCAGGGAAAGATCTGGGCATTGGGTCAAAATAGTATGGTCGCTTTCGACAGCAGAACAGGGCAGTTGAGCTATCCTTTCCGTGAATATATACAAAAGAAGCGGCTTCACTTTTTCTGTTGCAGCAGTAACGGAGATAAGATCATCTGCGGCACCGACCAGGGTATAGTTGTGTTCGACAGCAGAACAGGGGAAGTATATCCAATAACAGAGGTTGGACATAAAATAATAAGTAATGTGTCTTGTTTAGGGAGTAAAAACAATATGATCGCGTTCAGGTGTGATCAGGGTATTGCCTTTATTACAAGAGATTATAAAAAGGTGCAATGGTTAGATTCTGTCAAGGCAAGAGAATATGCAAAGATGTTCAATCTTTCGTTTGACAAGAGCGGCCGGTTGTGGGGATGCGATGACGGGACGGGACTTGTGATTTTCGACTTTACTCCTAAATTGCTGCTTAAGGAGCCTAAAAATATTTATCCTGATACCTATGATCTGGGCATAGGTTGTCATACTTTTTCCGAATTTCCTAATGGCAATATACTGATACAGCATGACGTTGTGCTGGATGCAAAAACAAAAAAAATCAGCTTCCGGCCTTTCCCTTTCTTAAAGCTGGCAACAATCATCACCTATCGCTCCTGTACAGATAAATACCGGAAAGGTGTATGGGTATGGGAAGAAAGTAATGATTTTGACCAGCGGGTAAAAAGGATGTACTTCTATACAGAAAGTAGTCAGGAAAAAATAATTATTCGCATAGCAAACAAAGAGATACAAAGCCAGCAAAAAGATATGGCAGTGCTGTTTAACGGCAGTATTCTGTGTTCCTTTGCTGAAGGGTTATACTGGCTGGATGTCAAAAAAAGCGTTTTTAAAAAAGCGTATGGGGCAGTACAGCCAAATGCTTTTAAGATAAATGTACTGGGCCATAACAGGATAGCGGTTAGTTACCTGGGTGGTAATATGCTTTTGTATAATGTAACGGCCGGAGACAGCCTGCAACTGCTGCGGCAAATATTGCCTGGTGTACAATCTTTTTATATGCAGGAAGACACTGTACGGCAGCACTATTGGGCAGGCACTAACCAGGGCGTGTTTTTATTTGACAGTTCATTTACTGTACTCAGGTATTTTGATGTTAATAACGGACTGGCCGGCACTTATATTTACGGTTTGCTGCTCGACGATGCTGGTAATGTGTACTGCAGCCACCAGCGGGGGATAAGCACGATTAATGCACAAACCTTTCAGGTAATCAATTTTAATAAAAACGATGGCCTGCAGGATTGGGATTTTCATAACAGGGCCTTTTTTAAGGCGAGTAATGGGACACTTTTTTTTGGGGGAGCAAAAGGGTTTAACTATTTTAATCTTCCCCTTCAGCCTAAAAATTACTACAAACCAGAGGTTTATATTGATGAAATACTGGTTAACGGAAAGTCTTATTTGCCGGATACCAATGCCAATCAAATTGCACATTTACAACTAAACTACAACGAGAACGATATCTCCATCAAAGCCATAGTAAAAGATCTTGGTAATGGCAATATCCAGCAGTTGCTGTACCGCATTGCTGAAAACGATACAGAATGGAAACAATTGCCTAATAACAGTACCATTAATTTTAACCGGTTGGCGCCCGGCAGGTATACGCTGCAATTGGGGGTGTACAACAGGTATAGTACTGTACAAGGCGTCCAGAAGTCTATCCTCATCACTATTGCAGCGCCCTTTTACCATAAAGCATGGTTTTGGGTAGTACTGGCTATCATTATTTCCGGCGGGGTGTTCAGGCTGATTAACCAGCAAAAGTTGGTACGGCAAAGAGTAAAATTCCAGGAACAACTGGCACTGGAGAGACAACGGCAAAAGATTACGGCCGACCTGCACGACGATATAGGTGCCTCTCTCAGCAGCCTGCAGATAAACAGTGCTGTAGCCAGTCAGTTGCTGAACAGTGATAAAGATTCGGCAAAGGCAATACTATCTAAAATAGAAATGCAGGCGCAGAGCCTGGCGGGTAAAATAGGCGATATTATATGGAGCATGAAGCCGGGTAAAGAAGAGTTTATGACCCTAAGCAGCCGTATAAAGAACTTTACCAGTGAAATGCTGGGCGGCACCCGTATGGGCTATGCTGTAAATGTGCATCCTGATATAGATGAACTGGCCAAAGACATTACTGTACGCAAAAACATAGTATTTATTTTAAAGGAGGCTATTCATAATGCTGTAAAATACAGCAGGGGTAATTATGTTGCCGTTAGCCTGCAATACAAGGATCAAACCATTTATATGCAGGTGGTGGATGACGGGGCAGGATTTAACCCGGAACAGGTAAAGGGTAACGGTATTGGCAATATGCATCACAGGGCGGCAGAACTGGGCGGCACATTAACCATTACTTCCACGCCGGAAAAGGGTACGGCGGTATCAGCCGAGATACCTCTTGTCACTTAAATTTACGACAACCTGGTTGTTGTTCATTTGCTAATTTACATTATGGCCATACACATTTTTATTTACGACGACAATAGTGAACGCAGGGAAAGCCTGAAAGCACTGCTGAACCTGAATAATGAGTTGAAGTTTGTGGGCGAAGCGCCCAACTGCAAAAATGTACTGGCGGAAATGGAAACTGTTTGCCCCGATGTTGTATTAATGGACATTAACATGCCCGAGGTAAACGGACTGGAGGGGCTGCTGCTTATTAAGACAAACTACCCTGATATTAAAGTGCTGATACAAACAGCTTTTGATGATGATGAAAAGATATTTACCAGCATAAAAAATGGCGCCAGCGGTTATATCCTTAAAAACGACAGGCCACAGCGCATCTTACAGGCTATTGAGGAAGTGTACCAGGGTGGCGCTTCTATGAATCCTGCCATCGCTCAAAGAGTACTTGATTATTTTAAGCCTGCGGTCATAAAGTCGCCTCTGAGTCCAAGGGAAATGGAGGTGCTGGCCTTGCTGGCAGAAGGCTTTAGTTATAAAATGGCGGCTGACAGTCTCAGTATCAGCTATACCACCCTCAATACCTATGTAAAGCGCATCTACGAAAAGTTGCATATCTCTTCTGTTGGCCAGGCTATTGCCTATTACTACAAACGGCTGCAATAATTTTTTTGCACAATAGTGTACTTCCTGCCATATCTGTAGCTGCTGATTACTGTCACTATATTTAATGGTTTCGTGATTGCTTATCTGTTTCAACTTTGTAGTAACACCTGTAATCATGCAATACCAAATACCATCTCAGACCTTCTGCCTTCAACCAAAATGTCACTGCTGTAATGGCATTGATGCCATTCTGTTTTCACTCGTATTGATAAGACGTTATTTGTATTGGTGCAGGCTCTGTATCAGGGGCTCTCCATGCAATGCATAACAATCAGCCACTTTACTGCTCAACTGCTACAAACACCGGCGTAACCCGAAAAGCCGAACAGAGAGTAGGGGATTATAAAAAGCTTTAACATGAAACGTACACTGTTCTTATTAGCAGTACTGTTACAAACAGTATTTTTTGGCTATGCGCAAACTATTCCCGTGAGTACGGGGCTGAATGCAGCGCTAACGGCGAATGAACCTATAGGTAACGCAGACCCGTACTGGAAGATAGCCAGCAGCCCCAACCCGCCTGGTACACCGGCCAGGGTAAGTACTTACTATACGGGGTACTGGCAGCCTACACCCGTAGTGCCTACCTATGCCGGCTGGATCAATGTGCCCGGCAATGCGTATGGGTATAACATCCCGGGTATCTATGTGTTCGAAAGAGATTTTAACGTACCGGCTGGTGCCTCCTCATTCACCTGCAACTTTGGCGTAGCTTACGACGATGCTCTTGTATCGGTGGAGCTGGTAAGCCCTTCTGCGGTTACCACTCCCCTTACCGTGGTGCCAACGACGGCCTATTACCTGTCTCAGCCCATTACCACCACCATAGCATCGCCTGCATCCGGCACCTGGAAAATCAGGGTCACCGTTAATTTTATTGATTACATAGGCGCTTTTTTGCTGTCGGGTTATATTGACATAAATCCCTGCCGGAATACATTTATCCAGGGCCTTGATAATATGGGCGGCACAGCTCCCGGTATTTTTGATGATCCGGCGGGAGGCTTTTTTGCAACAGGCCTATTAAAAGACAGCACTGTTATTGTAAAAGAAGATGCCAGCGGTAATATTTTGTGGATACGTAAGTTTTTACTCGGCACGGGTTATTATCAAATCAGAGATTTAAAGGTAGACGCCTCCGGCGATCTGCTGGCCATTGCCCATAAACAAGGAGCTAACTACCAGTCTGCCATCTTCAGGTGCAACGCCACCGCTACTGCCTTTTCGTGGATAAAAGCAAAAACCAATATTGCGTACTCCCAGTTGCACATACTGGGTGCGGCCGATTTTATTGTTACCGCCAGCAATAACGGAGGCTTTACTCAATTGGAAAGACGCAGCAAGGCCACGGGTAATGTATCAGCTTACAGTTTGCAGGGCGAGGGAGGAGATTATTACTCGGCCCTGGATAATGGCAACCTGTATGGTGCCTGTCGCCGGTATTATACTGCGGGCGGTGACTTCCGGGTAGCCGTTTTTTCTCACAATGCTAATACAGGTGCCTTCCAATGGCAAAATTCCATTATATCAAGAGGCGACGCCAGCGGACCCACGCAAACCCGTATGTATCCCGTGGCCCCGGCTGTCGACAATCCCAGCCAGGCCCTGGCTATCCTTAGCTCCGGCGATTTAGTAGGCTTTAACAGCTATACATTGGGGCCGGTTGAATTGGTGGCTGCACAAACTACACAAACAGGCAACGTAAACTGGACCATGGAATACGTAATAGCTAATTATAACAGGCCCAACGCCGTTACGATAAAGAATACCAGCACGGGGTATTATATGGTAGCCTGCCTGTACCTGCCCACGCTGGGTAATTTCGGTTATACGGTGGTAATAAAAACCGATAAAAGCGGCAACGTGCAATGGGCACGGCAACTCGGTATCTCCGGTAAAAATATTGCTACATCGGCCGTAGAAAGAAATGGATCGTTGTACCTGAGTATGGTATCAGACAGTTATTCGCCTAATCAACTGATACTGGTCAAACTTGATGCGCAGGGCAACAGCAACGGCGCCTGTACTTTTATAAAATCCATACAGGCGACAGCAAAACCGATGCAAAATATACAGGATGCACGGATGTATAACACCGCCACCAACACACTGGCAGAAACCAATATCGGCACCACGCCCGCGCCTGTAACACCATTACCACGGCTTTATTGCGAAACGCCCTGCGACAAAAAAAGAGTGATCATTAAAGGTAACTGGTTTATTACCCCGGGTACTAAAGTGAGGCTTACTGCTGAAGGTATGGATGGTGACTATGAGTGGAGTACGGGATCAAGAGAGCAAAGCATTGATGTGGATGCTCCCGGCGATTATTGCGTAACCGTTACCCAGGGTGATGATATAGCAGGAGATTGCCATACGGTAGTCTATTTCGACGAGGACATGCGCAAGACCACTACTGTAAAAAGTAAGGCTGCGCCAACCCAACCTGCCATAACGCTCAGTCCTAACCCGGCGGGCAATACGGTAACCCTGGTAATGGGCAACATCCCATTGACCAAAGCAGGTATTAATATTGTCGATCAGTATGGTAAAATTGTGTACCAGGGAGTATTCCCGGCAGGCCAGCAAAAGCTGAGCCTGCAGGTTGGGCACTTATCACCAGCTATATATACCGTTACAGTATATACTGATGATAAGAAACTGGCCACAGCCAAGCTGGTAAAGCTATAGCTGAGAGGTGGTTCATTACAACCCGTTACAGTAAAGTGCATGCAGGTATTAAGCTGCAGGTAACGGGCACTTATACCGATATAAAGAGGTTGCCCTGCCAAACAGGGCAGCCTCTTTTTTAACTGCCGGTAAAATGAATATGTTTTCTTCCATGATAGTGCCTGGAGCACAGTAAAAAGAAGGAGGACATGTTATGTCCCCCTTTCCTAAAACCCCCAACACTACAATTGTCCATCCTTTTTTGTTTTGATCGCACATGATCTTTTCCGGACTGGAAATTGATAGCTTCACTTTATGACCAACCAGGTATTTTTTGCACTGATTATGCCTGTTGTTTTGACGCAGCTCATTAATCTTTTCACCGCTACTGAAACGGTGCCACGGTAAGTACCACGGGCTTTAAAGTCCTGTGCATCATATCTTCAAACAATTTTGCAAAAAAGCCCTGTTGTTTATCCTGGTTTCCGGGGTTGATGATGATAAGATCTGCAGACTGGTGTGCCGTGTACTCATTAACAGCGGTGCTTACATCTTGGCTGGCAATGGTTTTCAGCTCTATTTCAACATCACAGTTCTCACGCAGCAACAGGTATGCTTTTTCCATATAGTACTGTACTTTATCTTTTGTTTCACTGGTTATAATACCGAGCAATTTGATCCTGGTATGATAGTGCGAAGCCATATATACGCCATACATTAACTTTCGAACGGGTAAAAAATTTGTGACAGGTATTGCTATTGAATAGCTGTCCAGTAATTGCTGACCCGCAGGAATGGTCAGTACAGGTACATTTGTCTTTGCTGCAATCTTATCGGGGTTTATGGCATTCAGGTGCGGTTTATACTTTTTCCCCTTTTCCTGTCCGGTCAGTACCAGGTCAATCCCTTTGGTTGTGACCATGTCAATAATAATTTCATCCCACGACCCGGGTAATATGCTGTAGTCGATAGTAATGGTGTTGGCCGTGTACTCCCTTACAAGGAGACGCAGTTCTTCCATCTGCTCAAATACTGTTGCCGGGATATCGCTGCTGTTGCCGGATACAGATGATAATGATACTCTGGATACATACAGCAGGTACAGGCTGCAGTTGTATTGCTTTGCAATATCTCCGGCCCTTTCAAGAGTTACTTTTGAATGGTTTGTAAAATCAACAGGGACTAATATTTTATTAAACAGTTTCTGCATATTCATATTTTTTATGCTGCCGGTTATGTATAAGTCTATGCGGGTATGCTTTCTTTTACTACAGTTCTCTTTTCCTGTAAAAGACTGTTGTTGAGTAAGGCTGTAAACGAAGGTTGATCTATGATTATATCTGCCGCTGCCTGTACGGCTTTGTTTTTTGTGCAAAAGGCTACTCCCATCCCTGCCTTTTCGATCATACAGAGGTCGTTTAAGCCGTCGCCTACAGTAATACAGTTATCTAACGCAATACCATATCTGCCCGCTATGTGAAGGAGGGCATTGGTCTTGCATAAGGCATGATCGCATTTGCTTTCGAGGTGATAGTAAAACCAGGAAGGTATGGTTACTTCGCCCGTGGCTTTTCCTTCAAAAAATTCCAGTGAGTTGCTCATCGAGAAATCGGCATCCAGCTTGTTTTTGATGTATTCTGTTACAAACTGGTAGCTGTCGCTGATGATCCCCACTACATTTCCCTGCTCTCTTAACCTGGCTATCACTTCTGCGGCGTCTTCAATAAGAGGGATAGAGGAGGCTGTCTGCAATAACTCACCCATTGTGAGCCCGGATAAGAGCCTGGCGATTCTTTTTGTAAGAACAGCCGGATCTTTTTCAACCTGTCTTAATCTTTCGAGTTCGTCCCTAAACCGGTATTTTTCTGCACAGGTATCAATAAACCTGCCCTGTATAAGTGTATTGTCCATGTCGAAAACGATCAGCTTGCGTATGGCACCCAGCTCTTCCTTTATTACCTTACCCATCTGCCTGTTGATCATATCAACAGTACCCAGTTCATCAAGAGTTACCGGTCCGTTAGGCTGTAGTGTGGCTCTTTTGATGATAGCCCTTGCTACTTCACTGCTCATTCTGCCCAGCATCTGCCATGGCTTGCTTTTGTTTTCGATGTAGCCGATATTGACTTCCTTTACCCTTGCCTGCATCAGGAACATATCTATCAGGATACCTATATCTACGCCATAGTCGTGAAAGAAGTCGATCTTATTAAGGAAGCTCTTTTTCCCTGCAATCATACCACTGAGCGGTTGCTGAAAACCGGCAAGGTCGGGGTAAAATATTTTAAGCAATGGTTTGGCTACAAGTTCCGTAACCCTGCCTGCGTTGCGTGCAAAAGCACCTTTTACAAAATCGTACTCGTTGTCGATAAGCGGCTGAACCAATTTTTTTATGGTGCCTTTGGGATAAGGATGTATATCTGCATCAAGGAAAACGAGCAGTTGGTTGGTAGACGACAGTATGCCTTCTTTCATTGATATGCCTTTTCCTCTTTTTTCGCTCAGTATTACACTGGCGCCTGCTGTTTCTGCTATTGCTCTTGTATGGTCTGTGCTCTGGTCGTCGACCACAATCACTTCGGTTACAATTGGCTCCGCCAGGCAGAAGGCTATAACGCCTGCAATTGTTTCCTGTTCATTTAACGCGGGTATTATTACTGTTACCATGTGAGTAGTTTTATTTATTGACTGTCACTAATGGTACGAAGATGGAGCCGTGGTATTAAAACCGGATTAAAACCCTGTTAAAAAGTTCTAATGTTTGAGAACTATGCACGGTAGCTGTATGGTGAAGATGGTACCCTTCGCCGGTCCGGATTCTACTGCAATTGTACCCTTATGCAAGGAGAGGATACGGCGGGTAAGGGTAAGGCCCAGCCCAAAGCCAGGTTTTTGCTGGGCCGACTCTGCGCGGAAGAAAGGCTGGAAAATATTTTGTATGTCGGATTCCGAAATGATATCGCCCATGCTGGCTACAGAAATAATAATACTGTTTTTATCGAATGCCATAGTAAGTGCTGCCAGGTGGTTCTCCGAATATTTGCACCCGTTCTCCACTACATTCCTCAGGGCCATATAAAGAAGATTATTGTTCCCGAATACAGTAAGCAGCTTTTCATCGTCGGGGAACACTCCGAAGTCAAGTTCTATTTTGTAATGCCTGTTCTGCTTTTGTATATCTGCAACCACTTTTAATACTACCTCGTCCAGCCTTACTTCGGCGAGATTAATGCTGCCTTCGGATCCTGTTTTGGCTATGTCGAGCAGGCTGCGGGTAAGTTGTTGCAGTTCCATGCAGTCTTCATGTACGCTCTGTATCACTTCTTCATATTCCTCCGGGCTTCTCCTTTTCTGCATAACAACTTCCAACTGGCTCGATATGGAAGTGAGCGGTGTAGATAATTCATGCGATGCATTGGAGATAAAACGGCGCTGGATAGAGAAGGAATCCTGCAGGCGGTCGAGCAGATCATTGAATGTGCGGGCCAGTTTGGTAAGCTCATCGCCGGAATCGTTTACCTTGATCCGTTGCGAAAGGTTCTGGGAAGTGATCAGGTTTACCTCCCCGGTAATGGCTTTAATCGGCCTCACCAGCCGCTTTGCAAAGGCGAGCCCTGCAAGAAAAGAAAGTGCTACGGATATCGTGAGGGCAACCAGGAGGATGTCTTTTAGCTGAGAAAGGTATTCCCGCCCATCGGGGTCAGAAGCAGCCACACTGATGATAAAATCTTCGTCGCTGTCAGACTGGTGTATGGCTACGGCCATCTTGTCTTTATACTGAAAAAAATAATCGCCGTCGGCCTTTGCCTGTTCGATATCGTTTTGTGTGAGGATCAGGGTATCTCCCGGCTCATCGGAAGATGCATAAGTAACCGCCCCGTTACTGGTGATGATAATGCTTTTTTTGTATAATGAAGCGGTTATGCCCGCGTCTATACGGCGCAGGATAGACAGGTTAACGTCTTTATTACCAGTATAAATGCGCGCTGTGCTCAACGCACGGTTCATGAGCCTGTTCTTAAAAGTGTGTTCCCGTTCCTTGGCGCTGAAAAAATAGATTGCAGGGCTTACCACTGCAAAGATGAGTGTAACCAATAGTGAAAACAGCAGTGCAATCCTGTATTTTATACTCATGGGGTTATCTCTCTTTCATTATATATCCCATACCCACCTGTGTATGGATGAGCTTGGATTCAAAATCCCTGTCGATCTTCTTCCTGAGGAAGTTTACATAGACGTCTATTACATTGGTTTTTGTATCAAAATCAAGGTCCCATACCTTCTCGGCAATATCTGCCCTTGATACGAGGCGGTTACGGTTACGCATAAAATATTCCAGCAACTGGAATTCTTTTGCAGTAAGTACGATGGTTCTTTCATTCCGTGTTACTTCCTTACTGTCTACATTTAATATAAGATCTCCTACTTTCAGGATGTTACCGGCAGGAAGGAGTTGGTTAATGGTCCGTTTCAGTACGGCCCTTATCCTTACCAGGAGTTCTTTGAATTCGAATGGTTTTACAAGATAATCGTCTGCTCCGGCGTCAAAGCCTTCAATCTTATCATCTGTAGTATTCAGCGCAGTAAGCATAATGATGGGTACGTGCAGGTTACGGCTCCGGATCGTTTTACAGAGCTCATACCCGTTTATCCCGGGCAGATTAATATCTGTTACTACCAGGTTAAAACTGCCCGACTCAAAAAGCCTTAACCCTATTTTACCGTCATAAGCGATATCTACATAATAGTCGAGCTCTTTCAACCCTTTGGCAAGTGTATCCGCAATTTTCTTTTCATCTTCTATCAGTAAGATCCTTATCTCTTCCATAACACAAATTTATTGGTTTCCACGATCTGCCTGTTGCTCCCACACTTTGCCGGAATATTTATGCACCCGCTTTATATTGACAATGTGCAATGTCTTCTTCATAAGCTGCCTGTATGTGTTTACTGTATATTTTATTCAAAGCTACCTGTACATATTCCGGAGGGGATTAAAAACTGATTAAAATC
The DNA here is from genome assembly GCA_964590975.1 of uncultured Ferruginibacter sp. Taxonomy (GTDB): domain Bacteria; phylum Bacteroidota; class Bacteroidia; order Chitinophagales; family Chitinophagaceae; genus Ferruginibacter. The sequence continues at coordinate 12,816 of CAZPXP010000069.1, forward strand.
TGATTAAAATTTACCCGGTATCTTGTATTATTATATACATCAATGGTGATTCACATTGCTGCCGTCGCAGCGGCTGTTACATGCCCTTCAGCATCTTCTGTATTA
>CAZPXP010000070.1:0-12018 GCA_964590975.1 uncultured Ferruginibacter sp.
CATTGCAGACCATTCAAACTGTACCGATTTCATGTTCACTTTTAATGTTTCCGCGTCCATACTGCATTTCAGCGTTTTGCCCTTTTTGCGACTGGTTGTACAGTACCCAGAAAGTGACAATATGTCAGTTGCTTTTGCTGTAGAAAAGCAGCCCAATTCACTGTGTACAGAACAAGTATTCACAGGAGAATTTTTTTTGATAACATTACCTTTGCACTTCATCGCAAGTTTAAACGCATGGATTTTCGCGCGGCATTCACCCCACGTCCTTTTGGCACATTGATCAACTACCGGCATAAGTTGTTGCTGGCGGGCTCCTGCTTTACCGAAAACATGGGGGATAAGCTGCGGCAGCATAAGTTCGGTGTGCTGGAAAATCCGCATGGTATTCTTTTTAACCCGGTCAGTATTGCCCGCTCTGTTACCACTTATATCGAAAACAAACGCTATACGGCCGACGATCTTTTCTATCATCACGAACTCTGGGGCAGTTGGGATCACCATACCCGCTTTTCGGATATTAACCAGGCGGTTTGTCTCGAAAAGATTAACCGGTCGCAGGAGGAAGCCCATACTTTTTTAAAAGAAGCGGATTGGGTACTGCTTACGCTTGGATCTGCTTTTGTGTACGAACTGGAGAATAAGAGGGTAGTGGCCAATTGTCATAAAGTGCCGGCCGACAAATTCAACCGCCGCCTGCTGGCTGTGGAGGAAGTACTGAGCGTGCTGGATAACCTCATCCACCGCCTGCTGATGTTTAACCCAAAACTAAATATCATTTTTACCATCAGCCCTGTGCGTCACCTGCGGGAGGGCTTTATCGATAACAACCGGAGCAAGGCCGTACTTATACAGGCGGTACATCACCTGGTGGGTAAATTCAATAAGCTGTTTTATTTCCCTGCTTATGAGCTGGTGATCGACGACCTGCGCGACTACCGTTTTTATGCGGAGGATATGGTGCACCCCAATTACCTCGCTACCAATTATGTATGGGAAAAGTTTATCGCAACCTGTATTGACCTGCCCACGGCGGCAATGATGAAACAGGTATATGCGCTCCGTGCTGCGCTGGTGCATAAACCCTTTAACCCCCAATCGAACGAGCATAAAAAATTCCTGGCTGCCTATCTTGAAAAGACAAAGGCATTACAGGCTGAATACCCCGGGCTGGACTTTGCTACGGAACTGGATTATTTCTCACCACAACCATGAGCAATACAAACCTTATTACACAGGCATCTGCCATTCTTCAATTTTATCAGCAGTTGACCCCGGGTTTTCCCCTGCCGGAAGGAGTGGAAGTACTTAACCCATTTGGCGACCCCGCAGCATGGACGCTTACGAGCGCTTTCTATGAAAAGTTTTATAATGACCACCGTCCCCGTACCTATATCTTCGGTATCAACCCCGGTCGTTTTGGTGGTGGCGTTACCGGTATACCCTTTACGGATCCCATACGGCTGCAGGCGGAATGTGGTATTGTAAACGACTGCGCTAAAAAGGCTGAACTGTCTTCAATCTTTATCTACGAAATGATAGCGGCCTATGGCGGCCCGGAACGTTTCTATGGTGATTTCTTCTTTACGGCGGTTTCCCCACTTGGATTTACCAAAAACGGCCTCAACCTGAACTATTACGACGATAAAGTTCTTATGAAAGCTGCCCGCGACTTTATCGTAGACTGTATCCGCTACGAGCAGCAGCATATTCCCGGTGGGAGAGTCTGCATCTGCCTCGGTGAGGGCGCCAATTTCAAATACTTTTCGGCGCTTAATGCGCAATATGGCTTTTTTGATGAAATACTACCGTTGCCGCATCCCCGCTGGATTATGCAGTACCGGCGTAAAACCAAGACTGTTTTCGTAGATCGGTACCTTGAGGTGCTGAGCGGCGCCCATTCGGGGTAAGATGCTGGTATAAGGCGCTTCGCCAGTCCTTATAATAACCGGGAGCTAAAAATAAAGTCGGGCAATTACGGGCAAAACCTCGTAATTTTGCCACGCAAAAAAGAAACGTAAATTTAAATCTAACACAAGTTATGAGTACAGTAAAAGTAGCCATTAATGGCTTCGGACGTATCGGTCGCCTGGTGTTTCGCCAGATCTATAACATGCAGGGTATTGACGTGGTAGCGATAAATGATTTAACCAGTCCGGCTGTACTGGCACACCTGCTTAAGTATGACAGTGCGCAGGGACGTTTCGGACAGGAAGTAACCAGCACTGATAACTCTATCATCGTAAATGGTCATGAAGTAAAAATATATGCACAGAAAGATCCATCACAGATCCCCTGGGGTAGCCACGGTGTTGATGTGGTAATCGAAAGCACAGGTTTCTTTACGGACAAAGACAAAGCTGCTGCACACATTACTGCGGGCGCTAAGCGTGTGGTGATCTCTGCGCCTGCTACCGGCGATCTGAAAACGGTAGTGTTTAATGTAAACCACAGTGTTCTTGATGGCAGCGAAACGATCATCAGTTGCGCGAGTTGTACCACCAACTGCCTGGCACCGATGGCCAAAACTCTCAACGACAACTTTGGTATCGTTACCGGTATCATGAGTACGATCCATGCGTACACCAACGATCAGAATACACTGGATGCGCCGCACCCGAAAGGTGACCTGCGCAGGGCAAGGGCTGCTGCTGCCAATATTGTTCCCAACAGCACCGGTGCTGCCAAAGCTATTGGCCTTGTACTGCCCGAACTGAAAGGTAAACTGGATGGTGGTGCACAGCGCGTACCGACCATCACAGGTTCTGTTACCGAGCTGTACTCTATCCTCGAAAAGGATGTAACAGCCGAAGAAGTAAATGCTGCCATGAAAAAGGCAAGTAACGAGAGTTTTGGTTATACGGAAGATGAGATTGTAAGCAGCGATATCATCGGTATCAATTATGGCAGCCTGTTCGATGCTACACAAACCAAGGTGATCAGCGCGGGTGGCAAGCAACTGGTAAAAACCGTAAGCTGGTATGATAATGAAATGAGCTATGTAAGCCAGTTGGTGCGTACCGTGCATTATTTTGCCGGACTTATCAGCAAGTAAAAAATATAAATACCTGTAAGAGCGAAACAAACCCTGTTTCGCTCTTATCTTTTTCAGCATTCCTTAATCGTAACAATCATGTCAACATTTTCCAATTATAACTTCTCGGGTCAGAAAGCCCTTGTGCGTGTAGATTTTAACGTGCCCTTAAACGATGCACTTGAAATTACAGACGATACGCGTATTACTGCGGCTATTCCTACTATTAAGAAGATACTGGCCGACGGTGGTAAAGTGATCCTGATGAGCCACCTGGGCAGACCAAAGGATGGCCCGGTAGATAAGTATTCGCTTAAACATCTTGTTTCGCACCTGCACAAGCTGTTGAACGAAGGTGCTGCAGACCCGGTGAATGTATTCTTTGCTGATGATTGCATTGGTGAACAGGCGGGTATGACTGCGGGTATGCTGCGCAATGGCGAAGTGCTGCTGCTCGAAAACCTGCGGTTTTACAAAGAGGAAGAAAAAGGAGATGCGGCTTTTGCTGAAAAACTGGCCAGCCTGGGCGACGTTTATGTAAATGATGCTTTTGGTACTGCCCACCGTGCACACGCCAGCACGGCTGTAATTGCACAGTATTTCGCACCTGATAAAAAAATGTTCGGCCTGCTCATGGAAGCAGAAGTAAACAGTGCCGAAAAAGTGCTGCATAATGCCGAAAAGCCTTTCACCGCTATTCTTGGCGGTGCTAAAGTGAGCGATAAAATACTCATTATTGAAAACCTGCTTGAAAGGGCCAATAATATCATCATCGGCGGGGGGATGGCTTATACCTTCCTGAAAGCGCAGGGTAAGGCGATAGGAAGCAGCCTTTGCGAAACGGATAAGCTTGATCTTGCCAATGAACTCCTTGTTAAGGCAAAAGCGAAAGGGGTGACTTTTTACCTGCCCACCGATTCTGTGGTGGCTGATAAATTTGCTGCGGATGCCAATACCCAAACTGTAGGGGAGGACGCCATACCCGAAGGCTGGATGGGGTTGGATATAGGCCCGGAAAGCATAGCTGCCTTCCGTGATGTGATCATGGCGAGTAAAACCATTCTCTGGAACGGACCGATGGGGGTATTTGAAATGGAAAAATTCCAGCAGGGTACCAGGGCTATAGCAGAAGCGGTAGCCGCAGCAACAGCAAAGGGCGCCTTTACGCTTGTAGGTGGTGGAGACAGTGTAGCTGCTGTAAACCAGTTTAACCTGGCGGATAAAGTGAGTTATGTAAGTACGGGTGGTGGCGCTATGCTCGAATATTTTGAAGGAAAGACACTGCCGGGTATTGCGGCGGTCAGCGCATGAATATGATCAGGGGCCTGTAGGGTTGGTTGGCTAACCGGAATAATGAGTTGCCGTTCAACCCTTTACTACCGGTTCTTCTTCCAGGTCGAATACCTGGCTGTGAAACTCAAATTCGAAGAACTCACAAAAAAGTTTATAGGTTCTTTTTGCCGGCCAGAGCGCTTCGTCGGCTGTCCAGGCAGAAAGTTCATTAATAAATATCTGTTCAAAACGCTTTTTGAGGCAGGCCATTACCTGCTGTACCGCCATGATCTCTTCTACAAGATAAACATGGTATTCAATAGGCATTTCGGGTTCGGTAAAGCCGGGATCTTTCTGCCTGAACCAGTTCCAGAAAGCTGATTTAGGCTTTACCATAAGCACACTGCGGTTTACATAACCCTGCTCATACTGCGATTCGTCGAATGTATCTTCTTCTTCCTGGCCGATATCGGCAACAAAATCATCAAAAGACTGGCTGATGACCTCCACCTGCAATACTCCCTTATCGTCTTTCCATATCTTATAATCCTGTATGAAATTCATGTGATCGGGGTATTTCTCCAGCTTGGCTGCCACCTGTTCTTTTATAATATCTTTTCCAATGCCGGTAACATTGGCCTCCCTGATCATGGCTTCCAGCAGTTGATCAAAACCCGGCAGGCCCAGTGCTTTTGAAAGCGCCGCATTCCAGGCAATGATGGCCAGTTGAAGATTTTCTTCAATATCTTCAGGTTGAGGGTCACGCCCAATATAAGGTTGTGCCAGGTCAAGCAGCATGGCACTGTATGATTCGCCCGGCTGGTCTTTCTTAGTTTCTGCACTTTTCCCCGAAAAATCTCCTTTAATCACTTTCATATACTTTTATTTCAGGTCAAACGGAAGTTTCCGCCTGTAAAGGTATTTGATAATTTACTAAACCTGTATTTATTGTCTTTGTACCTGTGGCAGACCTGTTTACGACAGGCAGCTACCTTAACCTATGCCGCCAGACAACCTTTTGCGTTAAAATTTAATCTGATGATAACATATAAGGTATGCATCATTTTTTATACCTTGTTTAACAGAAAGGAACTCAGGGTATCCGTTCACCATATTTTTGCCGGAGTTCTTCAGTAAGCAGTACTTTTACATTTCAAAATAAAAAAGCATAACATGGGAAAAGTTCTTTTATTTATTTTACTGGGTTTTCTGCTAATTGTATTCTTTATAGGTTGCGGGCAGTACAATACTTTAGTTAAGTACGATGAAAGTGTTAAAAAGGCCTGGAATAATGTACAGACGGAGTACCAGAACCGTTCCGACCTGGTGGGTAACCTCGTGAACACAGTAAAGGGCGCTGCCAATTTTGAGCAGGAAACCCTTACCAAACTGGTGGAAGCACGCGCCAAAGCTACTTCGGTAAATATTAAAGTTGATGATCTTTCTCCTGAAAATATAGCCAAGTTCCAGGAAGCGCAAAGCCAGTTGAGCGGTTCGCTCAGCCGCCTGCTTGCCGTAGTAGAAAACTATCCTGACCTTAAGGCCAACCAGAACTTTACCAAGCTGCAGGGCCAACTGGAAAGTATAGAGAATAATATCAAAAATGCGCGTAAGACCTTTAATGAAGAGGTTAATACGTACAATGTCAAAGTAAGAACCTACCCTGCAAAACTATTCAGCGATATTTTAGGCTTCAAAGCGAAAGAAGGATTTAAAGCTGACCCAGGTGCAGATAAAGTACCCGAAGTGAATTTTGACAATAAAGGAAAATGAACAGGAAAAAGTATGGTCTGTATATAGCAGGCGTCGTTCTGATCCTGCTGGCTATTTTTGCTGTCGTTACTTACAACCGTCTCGTAGCTAATGAGGAAAAGGTAAAGCTGCAGTGGAATGAGGTGGAGAATGCTTACCAGCGCAGAATGAGTCTTATCCCCAACCTTGTAAATGTGGTAAAGGGGCAGGCTGAGTTTGAGCAGACGACATTGCAGAAGATAGCAGAGGCGCGCAGCCGTGCAGCCAGTATTAACTTAGATCCCAATAATATTTCGGCGGAAGATTATAACCGGCAGAAGGCAGCGCAGGATAGTCTTGCAGGCGCAACTAACCGCCTGCTCATTACTGTAGAAAAATACCCAACATTAAAGGGTACGGACGCTTTTGCAGGGTTGCAAACCCAACTGGAGCGTACGGAATTGCGCATAGTGGTAGCCCGTAAAGATTTTAACGAGGCGATACAAACTTATAATCAATCTGTCCGCTCTTTCCCGGCAAGTCTTGCCGCTGCCTTGTTTGGATTTGAGGTAAAAGAGGGCTTTACTGCAACGGACGGGAGCACCAGTACAGAAATTAAATTTTAACAACCGTGGGTATTTTTTCATTCTTCAGGAAAAAGGAATTCTTTACTGCTGAGCAGAAGGAAAAAATCGTTGCTGCGATCCGTCAGGCGGAGCAGACCACCAGTGGAGAGATAAGGGTATTTGTTGAAAGCCGGAACTATCTTGTAAGTACGCTTGAAAGGGCAAGGGAGGTATTCTTCGAGTTGAAGATGCAGGAGACGGAGCACCGTAACGCTGTTCTTCTTTACCTTGCCACAGAACACCGCGAGCTGGCCTTGTTTGCTGATGAAGGCATCTATAAAGCTACCGGCGAAGTTTACTGGAATGACGCTGTAAAAGAAATGATCGCCCGGTTTACTAAAGATGATATCAGTAGTGGTATTGCGGAGTGTGTATTAAAGGTAGGAGAAACACTCCGGGAAAAATTTCCTTATACCAGGGATACCGACAGGAATGAATTACCCGACGAAATCGTATTTGGTAAGTAACCCCCTTTATCCGGGAGTAAAGCCCGCATCTGCATGAAAAAACTATTTAACAGCATTTTCTTCCTGCTCATAGCATCACTTGCTATAGCGCAAAGCAGTTTCGATGCCGGGGCATTGCTCAAATCGACCCCGCCCGGTAAGTTGGTCAACGACTATACGAATACGCTTACGCCTGATCAGGTTGCTGCGCTGGAGTCTAAACTGGTGGCTTTTGACAAAGAGAGCTCCACGCAGATTGCTGTTGTGCTTATTCCAACACTGGGCGGCAGGGGTATTTCAAATTATAATGTGGAACTTGGCCGCGCCTGGGCTGTTGGTAATAAAAAGTACAATAATGGCGTAGTGCTGCTGGTAGCCAAAGACGACCGGAAGATGGACATTACGGTGGGGTATGGCCTTGAAGGGGAGCTTACTGATCTTACCTGCCAGCAGATCATTGACCAGGAGATCAAACCCCGTTTCCGCGGACAGGATTTCTATGGCGGTATCAAGATGGGCACCGATGCCATTATGAAAGCCGTGCAGGGAAAATACACTGCTCCGCCCGGCTATGGCAAAAAGGGTGGGGGCTTGTCGGTTTTCAAGATCATCTTTATCATTTTTATCATCATCATTATACTTTCTATGTTCGGCAGGGGTAATAACGGAGGCTCCTTCATGAGCCGTCGTGGTTACCGTGGCTGGACGGGGCCCGTATTCTGGGATGGCGGCGGCGGAGGGGTTGGCGGCTCTTCCGGTGGCGGTGGTTTTGGCGGCTTTGGTGGTGGCAGTTTCGGCGGCGGCGGCGCCAGCGGAGACTGGTAATCCCCTTTTCCCTTCTCACATCTTTTGTATCTTGCATCCTGTACAGGTCAATCATGCAGAAAAGCAATATGCTGGTCGCTGCCCGTCTTTTCCTCATCTTGCCTGCTATTATATTTCCCTCCGATCATTAAAACAGATACCAGTTGAAAAATAAGTTATTGCGGTCCGTAGCGATGATAACGCTTCTTTTCCTTTTTGCAGCAGCCTCCGCACAGATGAAATATCCCTCTATTCTGTGGGAAATCAAAAAGAACCCATCGTCAAAACCATCTTACCTGTTTGGTACCTATCATTCGAGCAGTAAGGGTGTCTTCAAACTTGGCGACTCGATCTTTTATGCCCTTCGGCGTGTGGATATGGTGGCTACGGAAGTTAATGACCTGACCTGGCAAAAGAACAGGGCAATGATGGACAGCCTTGATAATGCCTACGGCATATATAACAACTACCTTACGGGACAACTGATCAATGAAGGCACGCTGCGTAAGACAAATACCATACAGAAGCTGTCTAACTTCATGGCTTTTCAGCCTTCAGCCATTAATTACTTTTTATACCGTAACACTTCTGCGGGTGAGGGGTTTGAGGAAGAAGCCTATCTCGATATGTTCCTCTCTTCGGCTGGCTTCAAGCTGGGGAAAAAGATCGGCGGCCTGGAGAACACCATGACCTCGGAGATCAGGAGCATTGAGGGACAGAAGGATGAAGCGATGGAAGAGAAGAAGGAAAACATGCAACTGCCGGACGGGCTTTCTGCTGATGATATCACCGATCTCATTTTTGATGGGTATAAAAATAACAGTCTTGATATGATGGACTCGCTGGATAAGTACAATTACAGCAGTCCTGCTTTTTACAAAAAGTTTATCGTGGCCCGTAACTACGACCAGGCAGACAGCCTGGATTATTATATTCGCCAGGGCTATTCAGTTTTTGCCGCAGTGGGCAGCGCCCACCTTCCGGGCGATGAAGGTGTTATACGCATCTTGCAGAAGAAAGGATACCGCCTGCGCCCGGTAAAGCTGAAAGGACATGCTAAGGACCAGATTGAGTCGATTAAGAAAATGATCATTCCCGTACGCCTGCTGCCGCAGCAGGTAGATGGTGGTATTACCTGTATGGCTCCCGGCCCTCTGTACCATCATTTCAGTAATGTATTACTCAGGTGTTATTCTGCCGTCGATATGGGCAATGGGGGGTATTATATGCTGAGCCGTCTCTACAACAACAGTTATTACTTTGGTAAAACAGATACAGATGTTGTGAACGCTATGGACAGTCTCCTGTACGAAAGCATTAAAGGTGATATACAGTCTAAAAAAAGGATTACCTATAAAGGGTTGCCCGGCCTTGAAGTGGTGAGCAGGTTGAAAAATAAAGATTATGAACGGTACCGCTTTATAGTAACGCCTTACGAGATACTGACCATAAAAGCCGGTGGAAGAAACCAGTATGTAAATATGCCTGTGGTTGACAGTTTCTTTAATTCTTTTGCCTTCGATTTTGAGAAAGCGCCTGACCCCGCCAGCGGTATCAGGCTCAACACCAATACTGATAAATGGCATACCTGGAATGCAGAAGTATTTGGCGAAGCATTGCAGAAGGTAAGGCTTACAAATTTTGACAGGAAGGGAAACACGATGAATGGCGTAATCAAGCTATTTATTGATAAAGGCGACGTACAGCCTGATCAGCAATACTATAAGCTGGCAGCAGAAAGTTTTACCTCATCTTTTGCACTTAAAAAAGAAGAGAACCAGCGCCTTGATTTTTCAAAAAACTTTTCGGAACAGGCCGTTTCTTATAATATGGAAAGCGGTGGTAAGATAGTGGCCAAAACCATGCTGCGCCATCCTTATCTCTATGTTTTTTATTCCGCATCACAACAGGGTAAACCCGATACTTCCTGGTTTGCGGGTGTCAATTTTATTTCGGAAGCCCCATCTTCTCTCTACCCGTTTACTGATTCCCTTAAAGGGATCAGTGTCAAACTGGCCTATCCGCTTTCCTTTAATGAAAGATGGAAGTCTGCAAAAGAAAAGAAAGTTGAAAAACCCGACCCTAATAAAGAACGGAACAGGACCGATGCTCTCCAGTACAACAGCAAAAATATCTACAACGATATGCCCTGGGACTGGTACACTTTTCAGCATCCCCGCTCTATGGAAGTTATAAGGGCGCGCACATGCAGTATCGACAGTAATTTTTACTATCCGGATGCCTTTTCTTTCTGGAAGGCGTTTATTCCTGTACCCTATAAGGAGAATACTGCCGACGGCGATAATTTGTCTTATGGCTACAATCCCTTCAGGCTTTCCCGCTCTTATGGCGCAGGAAGGGGTACGGAAGCAAGCTCACTGCCTAAGCCCAGTTCTTATATAGTGAAACTTGTATATGATACTGCTTCGGCCACGCATCAACGGGTAAGCTTTGTAGTGGCCGACAGCCAAAGCACCAAAGGTGTTTATGTTACTTATATACTGCATAACCGTAAGGTATATTCCTTTAAATCTGTTGTGTCTGCACCCGGTTACGAAACGCAGCCATTTTTCAACAGTTTTATGAGCAGTTTCAAACCTTTTAATAACGATACATATTTTAATATATATGAAAACCGGCTCTCTCAACTGGTTGCAGCCTACACAAATGCCTCGCCGGATGGTCAGCCTGATATAGCCGAGCGCCTTAACACCTATCATTTCGGCATTAAAGACCTGCACAGCATCGACAGTGCAATGATTGCGCTAAAGGAGCAGGTACCGGCGAATAATATCCTGCGTAAGAAATTGGTGGCAGCCGTTTGCGACCAGCCGGACGATGATGCCAACTGGCCTGTTATATCCCGGTGGTTGAAAAAAGTTTACCATGATAATAACGAACTGCTCACGATAAGGATGTTTGCGCTGGGGCAGATACTTGATGCGCATAAAATGAGCGATCTCGAATGGGTATTGGAAAATATGAACAGCAACGAGGATTTTAAGGGCTCACAGATCAAGAGTGCACTGATCTCTTATTTTTCAAGGATACCTGATAAAGACATTGCCCGTAAGCGGGTAAGGCTTAAAGATTTTGAGAGCTTTGGCGGAAAGGGTGCTGATTTTTCCGGGCTGGCCCTGCTGGACAGCGGCTATTATGCCCTGCCTGAGATAAAAGCTGCCTTTGCCGACATTAAGAAACTTTTGGCAAACGAGAAAAACAGCCTTCAGCTCGAAGCTGAAAAGGAATCGTTCCGCTATCCCGAAAAAGCAGAGAAAAAAGAGCTGTCCTCCTCCCTGCCCGATAATAATTTCAGGTTTATCACCGGCATGTTCTCGGGCTTTTATGGGTCGCTGCCTGAAGATTCATTTTTCGTAGATGGGTACCAGAAGATCAAAACAATGGGTAGCGCCAGCGACAGGCTCGATCTCCTGGATGCCCTGCTTAAGCAAAAGACCTTACAGAAAACGTGGATCAGTGTAATGCTCGACAGCCTCGAAAAGGAAAAAACACTTTACCTGGATATCTATAAAGCTTTTCTCCGTAATAAGCATACTGAACTGCTGCCGGAAGTATTCAGGAATAGGAATATGCTTGCCCGCTCGGTGATCAAAGCGGGTTACAGTAATAAACTGGATACTCTCTACTTCTATGGAAGCAGCGCTTCTCCCTATACCAAAACGGATACGGTTTACTTCTTCAAATACCGGGAGCAGGAAAACAAGAACGAACAGATCGTATATGTAACATTACCCGCTGATCTTTCTGTATTGCTCAGGGCCGATAAGGCATTGTTTAAATTTACGGATGAACAGGTGCGGCCGGGTGAGTCTTTCGCCACCATAAGCCAGAAACTGATGCGTAAGAATTATATCAACAGTCTTTATTTTTCGTCGGAAGCTGAGTATGCTGATTCTTTTTACCTTGATCAGAAAGATGAGAAATCGCTCGATATTGATGAGTAAGAGGCGATGGGGTGATTATGCGTGTAGAAACATTAAGCTTGTTTCGTTGTGCTGCAAGGCTTCATCTTGATACCATGATATCTGTTAGCATATTATATATGAAGAAAAATCATATAAACTCCATTAAAAAATAAGAATGT
>CAZPXP010000071.1:0-11777 GCA_964590975.1 uncultured Ferruginibacter sp.
CAGTCTGCTCTGGGATTTTCTGAGTTACAGCAACCAGCCACAGAGCCAGCCGCTGATTATCAGGACATCATTTAAACTCAAATAATTATCACCAATAAAATTATCAACCTGTAAATATCAATCGTTATGACTTTGAAGAAGATAATCCTTTTATTACTGGTAAATCTGGTATCCATTACACTATTTTCACAGGTAGAGCTACAGAATGGCTCTGCAAGATTCTCGTATCCGGTATACAGTTTCAGCGATAACCTAAGCAGATTAACGCTTGCAATTGCACTGAACTATTCCTCAGAAAACGGCTTACAGGTGGACAGAGTTCCGAGCGCAATCGGGGCCAACTGGTCTCTGACTGGCGTGCCAGCGATTATCCGTCTGCAAAAAGGTCAGCCCGATGACCAGATATTGCGTGAAGATGATATTGACAATCTAAATAACTATCCGCCCGGGGTACTCTATAGTACTGCTGCGATCTCGGCAGGTTGCCCAAACTCTTTATTATATTATCCACTGTTTGGAGCCAGGCAACAAAAATATGCTGAACGGAACAGAACCACGGCAGACCGGGAGCTGGATTATTTTAAACTTATTCTCGGAACAAGGTCTATCATTTTTATCCTTAAAGGAAAACAGGGTCTACAGGAAAATGCAATTGTGCTTAATGACAACCGGGTACAGATCAAAGCATTCGCGAATGGGCGGTCAGACAGTTGCCGGACAAGTATAACGCGTTTTGAGGTCACTGATGAAAATGGAGTTCTGTATGAATTTTCCGAAAAGGAATATAGCCGTGTTTTCAGGTACAGTTCCATGTATGAGGATTATCCAACTTTTCCCGTAAACAATACTGCCTGGCAGTCGGCTAAAGATATTCCCCTATCAGAATCTCCTTACGTAGTAACCGGCTGGTATGCTTCACGGATAAAAGATACCAAGGCAAATAGAGAGATCAGATTTTCTTATGCTACCCAGCGTCTTACCTATGAGAATATAACAGGTTTGCAGGCCAAGACCCCCTCCGTATTCGGCGGATACGGAACCGACAACAATCCTTCAGGGCCTTGTTTCTCCTGTATCAGTACTAAGAGATCGGAAGTTAGCGGGATTATCAGGAAAACTGATATTTCAAAAAAGGAAATTCAGGGCATCACTTTTCCGGGTAACGAAACTCTTGATTTTGAATATGAGATGGAGCGTAAAGATGTAAAGGGTGGATATGCGCTTACCCGGATTACATTGACCGGCATTGATCGAGAGCAATTGCGGCAGATAAAGCTTAATCAGGGATTTTTTGTTAAGAATGATATTAAGTCTAAGTCAGCAGTAACAGTACAGGAAGAGAAATGGAGCAGACTATGCCTGAATAGTATTCAAAAAACAGGAAGACTGGATAGCGATACAGAACCGCCTTTCAGATTTACTTATTACCAAGGTACTGACAACGTGGAAGATTTTGTACCACCGATATTCTTTCATGCCAAAGACCCCTGGGGGTATTATAATGGCACCAATTGCGGTCTTCCAGTTAACCAGATATTGAATCCGAGAACGACCTCTGTCGAAGACTGGTTCCGTCTTTGTGTGTACAATCAGGGGCATAACTATGTGGGAGGTACACAAGAAATCATCCCAACCAATAAAAATGGGTATGCAAAAAATGGGTTATTAAAAAATATTAAAACACCTTATGGCGGGTTAACGGAATATGAGTATGTTCAGAATAAGGGTAATCTTCAGGGGTACTTCAACCCTGAGGACCAGGTTGTAGGAGGGGTTAGTGTTAGCAGGGTCATCGAAAGTACTGTAGAAAACCCGGTAAAGCAGATTACCGAATATAAATACCTGATGCCGGATGGCAGCAGTTCCCTTTGGGGAGTAGAACAGCCCAAATGTGAGCGCATAGAAAAATCATACTTTAATACCGAAGGTAAATTTTTCAATGAATCAGGCTGTGATTATTTGTATAAGTACCCCGGTTACGCAAACATAGGAAAGCATGGCGAATTGCAAAATCTTTATAGCGAGTTGATGCGGGTCAGGAAGATTGGCATGACTTATTCCAGAGTGATTGATCATTTTTATAAAAGAGATTTTGTTGAGGCAGTAACCGGTATTCTGAACTATCTGACCGGGATTGCGATCAGTTGTGGAGAAAGTAATGTCCAGCAGATCACCAAATATGCCTACAGCTTTACACCGCTTAATTTCAGTAATGTCTTGCCCACTCAGTACAGAAGGGTAGAAGTGGAAAAATATGCAAGCAATGGTCTGCATTCGGGGCGTAGCATACATACGTTTACCTCAGACGAAGACTTTCCGCCATTACTACCCATCAATATGTATCAAAAACATTTCTTTTCACAGGGGCAGCGATGTTTGGACTGGATGTATGGTTTACCCAAATCGGTGCTGAACTACAATAATAATAACCAAGTTGTAAGTTCGCTGGAAAACAGGTACGCGCAGCAATTGAGCAGGGATGGCACTGACAATCTAACGTTATCGTGTAATTGTGAGCCCACCTACTCCGGGTCTTTAAATAAACCAGATTGGCTTAGTGAGTCCACCTATTCCAACACATCCATACCCGATAAGCTTAAGGTAGATTTTTACAATATCAAGACTGGAAGAGCTTTGCTTACGCAAACCACAGAAAAAGTGTTCGACATAAGCGGTAATGTCATGACGGCACAAACGATGTACACTTATAATCCTAAAAACTATCTATGCTCCGGCAAAGTGAGTATTGATTATAGCGGAAAAAAAGTAGAACTTAAAACCTATTACCCAGAAGATTATGATTTATCATTACCAGCCAATAGTGTACTGGCCCAATTGGTCGAACAGAATAGGGTCGAATTACCAGTATCAACAGAGGTATGGCAAACAAAACCAGGCGGTTCTTCCGAACTGATATCTTCAACTGTCGCAGAGTTTTCTGTTATTATCAATGGTGATATTAAAGGTACAAGATCCTATGCCCTAATCACTGGTAAACCTGTACCACTAAGTGACATAGGAAACTTTAACCCCGCGCTACTTATACGTAACGGCAGCCTGATACGGCCAACTGCTGAGATAACTTTTGATAGTAGTGGCCTACCTATTCAGACAAAAGATACCAGGACAAATAAATCAGGATGCGTATTTTTTGATTATGACCGTCAGTATCCTGTGGCGGAGGTATCGAACGCACTTAAAAACGAAGCAGGCTTTACTTCTTTCGAAAGCCTGGAAAAAGGAAACTGGAATTATGATACAGCTCGGGTTGTTACAGAATATTGTCCGACCGGAAAAAAGTGTTATCAACTGGGTATGAATCCTATCTTTAAAGTAACGGCCAATGTAACAATTGGAAAACCCTATACCTTAAGCTTCTGGGCAAGTTCTGCTGATTTTATGATCAATGGGAACACCGTAATACCGACAATCACTGAAGGACCCATAAATGGCTGGACCTATTACCAGTTTTATTTTGCACCTGGCACCCCTGCTCCTGTGATAACCGGTTCCTGTAGAATAGATGAACTGAGACTTTATCCGCAGCAGGCAAACATGACAACATATACCTACGATCCAGGGTTAGGCAAAACTTCAGTCTGTGATATCAATAACAGAATCAGCTATTTTGAGTATGATGGCCTTGGACGAATTTCCAAAGAGAGGGATGAACGAAAAAATGTGATTAAGGTGTACGAGTATCACTTTAAACAAGACTAATATTTACCATTAAACCAGGAATTATGTTGCAAAGAATAATTACGAGCTTCTGTTTGCTTATCGGCTTTGTATTTTCGGGATTCAGTCAGTACGTCATAACCGGAAGTAATCCTGCCTGGGAAGGCAGCACGGAAAAGTATATCTTTCCCTATAGTGGCCGTATGCCTGTTGGGTTACAGTTCAGCTTTACTGTATCAAACGGAGTTGTATTGGCTGCCAATACTGATCCATATCACGGTGAACCGCTAAGTATTAAAGTAAAATGGAATTGTAGTGTCAACAAGGGAAATATAACGATTGCAGAATCCGTATCCGGAACATCGTATACCTACTCCGTTTCGGTGTTAACTTTTGGAACGGCACCCTCTTTTTGTAGTCAGATAGACCCGCAGATGCAGGCGGTTAACTTTGCACAGGTTCCGAATCCGATCAGTGTGATTGACTGCTCTCCGTTCTGTGCAAACAGTTATGATTTTCAATACCAATGGCAAATAGGGGATATAATTCCGGGAGCAACCATCCAGGAGCCATCTACTTGGACAGATATAAACGGAGCAACTAATGCAATATATACGCCAATTGCGTTTTCCAACTATGGTATAAAAGCATACCGGCGCAGAACAAGCTTTTACTTCAATGGCAGCCTCCAGCAACTATACTCTTCTACGGCTATTGTAAGCTTCTTGAATCATTTGAAGGGAGGGACTCTTTTTGGTGGAGGCACGATAAATAATATACAGCAACCCTATTTAACGCAAACTGCTGCTACCGGAGGGTTATGCGTAACGAGCGATTATAATTATACATGGGAACGATCGGTGGATAATGGACCGTGGGAGGTAATCGGCAATGGAATTGAGTACCCGTCTGGCATTCCGGTGCTTAGTAATACCAGAATCAGAAGAAAAGTAACCTGTGCCAGCGAGGAGGCCTATTCCAATATTGTTTCCTTCACACTACAATATATTTCTGCCAATATAGAGAACTTAAATTACATACGCACGACAACGCTTGTTGTGCCAGGCGTGATCTCATTAGCGCAGGCTGACAATTTACCCACCGGGAAAAAAATTCAGCGTACTGCCTATTATGATGGTTTTGGAAGAATGATACAGCAAGTGTCTACCCAGACCAGCCTGAAAGAAACTGCGACAGATCCTAACGAAGCGAATAATTACCAGGATCTGGTCAAGATGATAAAGTATGATGGACTTGGCAGGGTGGAGAGGTATTATAATGAATTTGCTTCAACCTCGGGAATCGCTACTTTCAGACAGAATGCGGAAAACGAACAGCAACAGTTTACCAATACCATTTCAGGCGAGCCATCAACAAATCCATATACTTACAGCACCCTGACCTTTGATGGCTCACCGGCTTACAAGACAGTAAATGCTAAAGTGCCGGGATGGGAGTGGAATAAGAGCAGTTCAGCTTATCAGGGCCTGGGAAGTGCCATCGAAGTCTATCGGCAAACAGAACAGGTACATATATGGAGTATTGGTTATGAAAGGGGGGCAATACCCTTAAGTTCACCGGAAGCAATCTACCCGGATGGTTCCCTGTTAAAGAATGTCCTAAAGGATGACAGAGGGAAACTGATGATTGAGTATAAAGATATCAGCGGTAAGGTGGTACTCAAAAAGGTGCAGGAAAAGGAAACGGGTACAGGATTGGATGTTAACGGACACAGTGGTTGGCTCTGCACCTATTATGTGTATGATGATTTCAAAAGGCTTCGTTATATTATTACACCTAAAGCAGTTGAAATATTAAATTCAGCAGCTACAAACTGGACAATTACTGCTTCTTTGAAAGAGGGTTTGTGTTTCTATTATGAATATGATGAGTATGGCAGAATCATTACCAAACATGCGCCCGGGAGCGGCGAAATTTACCTGATTTACGATAACAGGGACAGGTTGGTATTAACACAGAATGAGAATCAGCGGCATCAGCAGCCGGTACGGCAGTGGTCGTTTTCGCTGTATGATGAATTTGATCGTGTGGTAGCTACTGGATTGCTGAATGATAACAGGTCAAGAGATGGTGCTGGTGGCATGACTCAATTTGCTAAAAGCCTGAACCGGGAAAATACGACGGTTGAACTCTTTACAGGAATATTACCTTACGAGCAATTCAGGGTATATAATCCTGTAGCCGGGCAGATCCCCAATGCTTCCGGAGGACAATATTGCAGCAGTTGCTCCGGCGTTACTGTAAATACGATTAGCTACTATGACGGATATTCTGCCAGCAGCAAGCCATTCGAAGTCATGTCAACTGCACAGTTTGCACCTACTGATAACCCTTATATCGAGCCATTCCTGCCTACAAAAAGATTGCTGGGTATGGCCACAGGGGGGCGGGTGAGGATTTTGAATGAAAAATACAATAACGGTATCATTACTGACGATGAGTTTCTGAGTTCCACTGTTTACTATAATAGTCAAGGGAATGTTTTGCAAACATTCTCTGATAACATCAGGAAAGGAGCGGACGTGACTTCTATTCAATATGATTTCAGTGGAAAGATACTTTCTACTGCTAATCGGCATCAATCACCGAATAGTGTCTTCAACGACCTTATAACTGTAAGTAAGGCTGACTTTGATTTGCTGGGCCGGGCCATTAAAACCTATAAGTTATATACAAAGAATACTGCTGACATAAGCGATCGGTCCAAATACAAACTGTTAAGCCATTTTTCTTTTGATCCATTAGGTAGATTACGTACCAAAAAGATTGGGACCAATCCTGATAACCCTTCGCGGCCCTTGGAAATCCAGGACTTCAGTTACAATATCCAGAACTGGTTAACGGGTATCAATAAGGATTATGCACTGGCACAGTATGCAGGCAATCCAGACTACGGACAATGGGAACGACACTTTGGTTTTTATCTCGGCTACGAAAAGGGCGAAGGGAGATTTACGGCACCACGCTATAATAGCGACCTGTCCGGTGTGATATGGCGAAGCCAGGGAGATAATACGCCCCGCAAGTACAATTTCAATTATGACAATGTCGGGCGGTTGGTAAAAGCTGACTTCTTGCAGATGGATGTTATGGGCAGTGGTACCTGGGATAATGCGCTGGCCGATTTTTCCAGCAGGGTGGATAGTTATGATGCGAATGGTAATATAGTGCAATTGAAACAAAGCGGTATCATGCCGGGTATAAGCGGAGGCATACTGATCGACGATCTGCGTTATGACTATTACGAACACAGCAACCGGCTCAAAAGTGTTACGGAGCCTAATCCTAATACCAGTGTGAATGGAAAGCTGGGTGATTTTAAAGATTATAACTCCGGTATCGACTATGATTATGATTTTAACGGTAACCTGCTTTATGATAAGAATAAAGCTATTATTGACAATGCAGCAACTATTTCTGATGTTAATCCTGCTCCAGGTATCGTCAGCAATTACCTTAACCTGCCGCAGACCATACAGGTAAAAGGCAAAAGCAAAACGGATTACACTTACGATGCCGCAGGAAACAGGTTGGCCAAAAAGGTGACTGATATGGTTACAGGATCAGTTACCACAACATCGTTTGCCGGTAAATTTATTTATGAGGACAATGATCTCAAGTACATATTGAATGAAGAAGGGCGGCTTAGGATAATAGAGCCGATTGATAAATGGAGCGGGCCGTCCGGTACGGTAAACTATTTACAGCGTAAAGGGAATATTCCGCTGATCAGTACTGGCACTATACAAAAGTGGGGCGTATGGGATTATTTTATCAAAGATCACCTGGGCAATTTACGAATGGTGCTGACTGAAGAATCCTGGAAGCAGACAATGGTTTGCTCAATGGAAAACATATCAGGTACGTCACCGAACCCGGCAACAGAAGAAGAAGTGACTTTTGGTCAGCAGACGGATAATGAAGTAATAAGTACACGGGCAGACGTGCCAACAGGCTGGTCGCAGAACAGGTCACTTAAGGTCAGTAAACTGTTAAGTATTCCCGGTGTAATACCACAGAAAAGCATAGGGCCTAATGTGATCTTAAAAGTGATGGCCGGTGATATACTGTCTGCCACGGCTAAGTATTTTTATGAGAACCCTAATGGCACACCGGTTCAGAATGAATCCATCCTCACTAATCTGGTCAGTTCTCTGTTCGGCACTTTTCAAAACGGTACTGTACAGGGGCTGGTAAAGGAAAATTCAGGCCTTCTATTCAATAACTTTCAGAACATCGCAACCAGTCCTTTAACGGCATTTTTCAGTAACCGTCCAGATGTGCTTAATACTACTCCCCGTGCTTACCTGAACTATATATTTTTCGATGAGCAGTTCCGGTATGTGAGCACCGGTAGCGGGGCTGTGCCGGTAGCGGAAATAAAAAGAGGCAACAGTATAGAGGGGGTATTGCCGTTCAGCACCACTGTACCAAAAAATGGATATGTGTATGTCTATCTTAGTAACGACAGTAGAAATATCCCGGTTTACTTTGATGACTTTGTAGTTAATCACAAGCGAGGTGCTATCATAGAAGACAATGCCTTCTACCCTCATGGCTTGAAGATCAATGGCATTAGTTCCAGAGCTGCTTTAATCCCTAAAAGCAAACTGGGCTACCGGGCTGGAAGCAGTATAGAAGATGAGGAAACGGGCTATAACGAGTTTCCGATGAGGACGTATGATCCGCAGATTGCACGCTGGATACAGGCCGACCCAAAAGTTGTTGAAGCCGGTAATTATAATGCCGTTGCCAATAATCCTGTAAATAAGATAGACCCTGATGGAGCCGACTGGCTGATACTGGTTAGCGGGGCACTGGTCTTCTTTGATGGAGATTTTGAGCAGGCTTTTTTAAAGTATGGCGACGCACTTGCCTATGATATTGGTAACCATGCCATTCTTACCACGAAAAGCGGAAAGAAAATTTATCTGGATGAGGATGGCAAAGCATACGATACACGCCCCGAGCATTGGGATGTACTGACTACTGTTGTTGTCAACGGTGTACGAATGGTACCATCTAAAAAACCTTTTCTCGACAAGGCTATTGACGATTGCAGGGACCCAGTGTCAAAAGGATCATTACGGGCTTTTACCAATTTTTTGCAGGGAATAGCTCACCTGGTTAAAGTCGCTAACAACGATACAAAGGCTACTGCTGAATTTTGGATGAATACCGAAAAAGCGTACCATGCCGGCTCGGAAGAAGCTGGCCCGCACAGCAGTATGTGGTATGGGCTTGCCAAACTGTATGCTAAGGATAAAGCACGAAAACTGAGTTCGAATAACCCGGAATTAATAAGCCAGGGCTTATCTGAATTAGGACTGGATATAGGCCCATTCCTGATAGGGGTACCTGAACTGGATGCGGTTCGTACCGGAGATATAATTGTAGAGATCGTTGATATAGAAAGAGGAACTGTTCGAGTAGTTGAAGTTATTCAACAGGGAGAAAAAATTGCTCAAGTTGTAAAGAATGCAAAAGGTGTAGAGTATCCTAAGATCAGTGTAGCTGGGTACGGCGAAGTACCTTTTCCAGAGGGCCCTTATGTACCCAATAATTCAACTATTTTGCGTCCAAGCTTTACCAGGGCATATAAGGAAGCATTTAAAGAATGGTGGATTAGCCAGGGTCACCCTTGGCCAGAAGGAAACATTAATATCCACCATATCAAACCACTTTCTAAGGGGGGAACAAATGATTTTAGTAATTTAGTGCCATTAATTCAACCTGAAGAGCATCAGCCTTTTACAAACTGGTGGAGATCATTTAATTAAAAAATATGAATATATCATTAAAAGATAAAATAGCTAAACTATTACAGACGAACTCTGATATCAATCCGGAAGCTATTGGAAGGACAATGCTTAACCCCGGAGCAAGTGCTTCAGAGATACAGACAGTAAAGACTTATTTTGAAGATTTATTACCGCAAGACTACATTGATTTTCTGATCTATACCAATGGAGCTGATTTTTTTAACTACGATAATCTTGATGGGTTTAGATTTTTCAACTCAATTAGTATAGTCAAACAAAATGCTTTTCAAAAAGAAAATTATGCCGAGTATTGGCAGGATAATATTATTCTTTTTTGTGACTGCATCGGGGAAGGAAATTTTCTTGGTTTCAGGATTTTAGATGACGGTACTTATCAGATTCTGGATTGTTTTCATGAGCAAATACCTGATGAATGGAAACCATTCGGTACTTCATTCGATTTTTTTCTTGAAGAACTTATCGACCGGAAAGGTTCGAAATATTGGTTAGATCAAACGTAATAAAATAGCCGATGCTATCTGCAACATACACCATTAGCACCAATGAAAATATACTTTATCATCCTATTCTTTATATCTGGCAGTTTGCTTTATGGACAGCGGGAAGCTGATAATTGGATTGTAAGTGATACCTGGCTCAACTTTAACGGCGGAAGTACACCTGCGGTGAGCATGGCTCCGGTACCAGCAAACAGTAGAAACAGCAGTATTATTAGTAATGTAGCGGGCCAGATACAATTCTATTACAACGGAGGTTATATTTATAACCGTAATCACCTTCCATTTCCCTATGTGGTTAATGGTGGTGGTATCCCTAACCTTTTGTTCGGCGCTAATGGCATCAACAGTCCGGCCCGGCAGGGTTCACTGATTATCCCCTGGCCTGGCAAAGATTCCGTATATTTTCTTTTTTATATTCATCACGATTTCAATAACAGTTTCAACTCACCCTTATCCTATGCAATTGTTGATATGCGCCGGGATAATGGTTTGGGCGATGTTATTCTTGCAGATATTCCTCTGCTGAACGGAGCCGACGTTTGTTTAAAGCTGACTGCAACACTGCACTGCAACAAGAAAGATATATGGCTTACGGGCCATCTTAAAAACTCAGATAAGTATTTCAGTTATTTGATCTCACCGGCAGGCATTAGTAACAACCCGGTTTATTCGGTCTGCAATATGATACCAGGCAGTGTTGGTATAACAGGAAGAATGGAGAATCATTATGGTATGTTAAAGGTCAGCGCATCGGGCAATAAACTGGCCGCTGCTCACATGGGTTTGGATTATGTAGAGCTATGCGATTTTGATAACCAAACCGGCATCGTTAGTAATCCTAAAAAGCTGTTTACCAAACCACAGCACGCGATGTATAATGCAAATGCATCGGGTTATGGTGTTTGGGCTGTTGATTTTGCAACTTCTGGAGAACGGCTCTATGTATCTTCGATTTATGAATCCTACTGGCCTCCTGTTAACGGTAATGCAAATGTTGGCAGACTTACACAGTTTAATTCAGGTCTACTAACTGAAACGGCGATACAAGCAAGCAGTTACTTGGTGGATACGATACAGGGTATCTTCCAGACTATGCAAATTGCTAATAATGGCAAGCTTTATATCAATACCAGTGGCAATGTTATTGCAGGAGTAAGCAACCCTGAAGGTGTTGGACCGGCCTGCGCTTATAATCTCTTCGAAATATCTACATTTCCTTATGTGGCATCAGGGAACTTGCCGTCTTTTATACAATCTTATTTTCGCTACCCGGTTATTACAGTTGGCAACTGTCAGTCACAGAGCATGACGTTCTCTGTACAACAACCCATTATTGGTATAAGCAGTATTTCATGGAACTTCGGCGATCCAGCCAGTGGGGCCAACAATACGTCTGCATCTTTTACGCCAACGCACTTATTTAGTGCACAAGGCACATATACAGTAAAAGCTGTTTTGCAAAATACAAATGGCTGTGCTGCGGATACTGTTACAAAGTTGATACACGCGGGGCGTATTGATGTTTCGCTTGGTAATGATACCATTATCTGTAAGGGTGATACACTGGTGCTACGCATGGCCCTGCCCAATGCCAGTAATTTGTGGAGCAATAACAGTATTGATACGATACTGCAAGTAACACAGCCCGGCACCTACTGGGTTAAAGTACAACTTGGAGAATGTACCGCTACAGATAGCATTGTGGTGAACCTGCGTAATACGCCCATATTTACTCTCGGTAACGATACTGTTATCTGTAATAATGCCAGCCTCACCCTTGCTCCCAACCCTCCAC
>CAZPXP010000072.1:0-10335 GCA_964590975.1 uncultured Ferruginibacter sp.
AGGAGGTGATGGATGCTGAGGGCTGGAGCCTGAAGGTAATGAAACAGGAAGTGGTGCTGGAAACATACAGCAGTGTGCAGGATTATATTGAAGAGATGGTAAAAGTGCCTTATGACCTGGGGGCTGATTATATGCTTAAGGTAACGTTGGTAAGATTGTCTGACGATGAGCATATCATGACTGGCATGGTACATCATATTGCTTTTGATGGCTGGTCGATTGCGATTATGGTAAGGGAGTTACGGGAGCTATATGCTGCTATACTTGAAAATCGTAAGCCTGTGCTTGAAGAGCTTGCAGTTCAATATGGCGATTATGCTGCCTGGCAGCGGCATTACCTGTCGGGCGAACTGCTGCAGAAAAAGCTGTCATACTGGAAAGAACAATTGAAAAATGTTGAACCGGTTGCACTTATTACAGATCATCCAAGGCCTGCTGTTCAAACCATTAAAGGAGCGGCAGTACATACTACTGTTGACGTTGAGTGCTATGAGAAATTGCTGGCATTCTCGCAACAACAGGAAGTTACACTATATATGACATTGCTGGCCTGCTTTAAAATTATGCTGTACCGGTATACGGGGCAAAGTGATATTTGTATTGGTACCCCCGTTGCTGGCAGACAGCAACAGGAGACTGAAGGATTGATCGGTTTCTTTATCAATACCCTTGCGATCCGTAGCAGGATAGATGGTAATACTCATTTTACCGACCTGCTCGGCCAGATTAAGCAAACAACACTTACGGCTTTTGAACACCAGGATGTGCCTTTTGAGAAGATTGTTGAGGCGCTCAATATACAGCGGGATATGAGCCGAAACCCTGTTTTCCAGTTGTTGTTTGTATTGCAGAACACACCTTCCCCGGGACAACTGCACCTGGGCCCGGTACTGCTGGAAGAGGAAGCGCTCCAATCTGTTACCTCGATTTTAGATATGGCGCTGACTATCGAAACGTATTCTGATGGTATGAAGATTTCAATTACCTATTGTGCTGACCTGTTTGAAGAGGATACAATGGAAAGGATGCTCGGGCATTACTGCAACCTGCTTAGGGCGGCGGTATTGCCCGGGGAAAGAATCTTGAATGATATGCCGATGCTGGATGAAGCTGAACGCATGCAGTTGGTTCACGATTTTAACCATACTAATACGCATTACCCTGAAGGAAAAACATTGGTTGGTTTGTTCGAGGAAGGAGTTGAAAGGTATCCGGATGATATTGCTCTTGTATTTGATAAGGAAGAGCTGACTTACCGCCAGTTGAATGAGCGGGCAAACTGCCTGGCGCATTACCTGCGCAGTACAGGATTGGAGCAGGAATCGGTGGCCGCTATTTGTATAGACAGGTCTGTTGATATGGTCGTGAGCATCTTTGCTGTCTTAAAGGCTGGCGGTGCTTACCTGCCTGTAGATCCTGATTACCCGGTTGAAAGGATTCGTTTTATGCTCACTGACAGCGGTTGCAGTCATGTTATTACTAATGCTGCATTGGACGAACGGATAACCGGAGCTGAACAGGGTAAAGTAGTGATCCTGCTGGATGAGGTGAGCGAAAAGCTTACTGTTTTCAGTAAGGAGAACCTTGGAAATACTCATAATGAAAATAACCTCGCTTATGTAATTTATACTTCCGGCTCTACGGGTAATCCTAAAGGGGCTATGATAGAGCACCGGAGCGCGGTGAATCTTAGTTATAACCAGGTAATACCGCTGGAACTTCACCCTGGTATGCCTGTATTCCAGTTTGCGTCATTCAGTTTTGATGCCTGCTGTCATGAGGTTTTCTGTACATTACTCAATGGTGGAAAGCTTATCATGGCTCCATCAGAAATATTACACGATGCAGCCGCATTTTCTGCTGTGCTGGAAAAACACAAGGTAGAACTGGTTACACTTCCACCCAGTTACCAGGCGGTTATTAAGGATCATCCTCTGCATATACGCACTATTATTTCTGCTGGTGAAAAATTAAACAGTAGCCTTGCTGCAGCCATTCGTCAAAAAGGCATCCGGGTAATTAATGCATACGGGCCTACTGAGAATACAGTATCCTCTGTACTCACTGATACCCCATGGCATAACAGCGGGCAGGTTGTGATCGGAAAGCCTATCGCCAATGTGCGTGCTTATATTCTTGATGCGGCATTGAATCCTGTACCTGTTGGTGCAATGGGAGAATTATATCTGGGTGGTGCACAGGTGGCCCGTGGATATATCAACCGGCCTGAACTTACCTCAGAAAAATTTATACCGGACCCTTTCAGCAATGGGGAAGGAGGTCGTATGTATAAAACGGGTGATATGGCACGTTGGTTACCAGATGGTAATATAGCTTACCTGGACCGCGTGGATGACCAGGTGAAGATAAGGGGCTACCGGATTGAACTTGGAGAAATTGAGTCGGTACTTAATCAAATGCCCGGTATGAAGCAGGCAGCAGTGATCGTACAGGAACACCAGCCGGGACACAAAAGACTGGCTGCTTTTCTTATGAACGGGGGCGTAATGGATAGCGAAGCGATTACAGCTTACCTGCATGAACGACTGCCGGAGTATATGATACCTTCGGTAATCATTCACCTTGAAAACCTGCCATTACTACCTAATGGTAAGGTGAACCGAAAAGAACTGATGAGTATGGCTGCGGTCACCACAACTGAGTACGCAGCGCCCCGTAATGAAACAGAACAGGTTTTGGTTGCTATCTGGCAGGATCTGCTGGGTGTGGCGAGGGTTGGTGTTTACGATAACTTTTTTGAGCTTGGCGGTGATTCTATTATTACTATTCAGGTGATCAGTCGTGCGAAGCGCAGGGGCATTCAACTCGTGCCGCGCGATATCTTCCATCATCAAACTATTGCTGCTCTTTCTGCATGGATTGAAAAAAGGGGAGCGTTGATCGGATCTGCTGCTGAGCAAGGCTTGCTTACCGGCGAAAGCGGACTGCTCCCTATCCAGCAATGGTATTTAGAGAGTGCGCCTTTGCAGGTTTCATATTTTAACCAGGCTGTTTTACTGGGGATCGATAAAAGTATTGAGGCTGAAAGGGTACAGGAGGCTATGGACCGGCTGTTCTGGCATCATGATGCGTTGAGGTTTACTTACAGTAATGCAGGTGGTGCCTGGAAACAATCGTATGGTGCTCATTTTCCCAAACTTGAGCTGCTTAATTTGACTGGGGTATCAGAAGATGGGCTTAGTGCTTTAATCAAACAACATAGTGACGTATATCAACAGCGCCTTGATATTGAGAAAGGAATACTGGTCAGTATGGTGCTGATGCAGACGCCTGCTTCGCAACCACAGAACAGACTACTCTTTATCGTTCATCATCTTGCTGTTGATGGTGTTTCGTGGAGAATATTGCTGGAAGATCTTGAAATGCTTTTACGTTCGCCGGAGGCTGACCTTGGTGAAAAAACCGCTTCTTACCGGCAATGGTATGATGTGCTTACTGAGTATAGCAGGTCGGCTGCATTACTCTCTCAAAAATCTTATTGGGAAAACGTCTTAAACGATAATCAGCGTCTTCAGCACAGGAAAGAGTATACCGGCCCTGTATTGATGAAAGACATTCAAAATCTTCACAAGGAGCTTGACGCAGAACTGACCACGGTTCTGCTCCAGGAGGTTGCTGCAGCTTATCATACTGAGATAAATGATATTTTACTTGCGGCATTGTCTATGACTCTTGCGGAATGGACAGGTGAGGGGAATGTGCTGGTTGGGCTGGAAGGCCATGGCCGCGACGCGGTTGGAGAGGAAGCGGATACCAGTCATACTACAGGCTGGTTTACAAGTATGTATCCCTTCTTGCTGCAACCTGACCTGGAAACGTCTCATGGTGATCTCATCAAATCGGTAAAAGAACGGTTAAGGC
Source organism: uncultured Ferruginibacter sp. (assembly GCA_964590975.1). Taxonomy (GTDB): domain Bacteria; phylum Bacteroidota; class Bacteroidia; order Chitinophagales; family Chitinophagaceae; genus Ferruginibacter. Next base: position 3,883 of record CAZPXP010000072.1, read on the forward strand.
TTGTGCCTGATAGGGGTATAGGTTACGGTGTATTAAAGTTTTTGAATAAGGAAAAAGCGTTGCAGGGAAAAGATAAGTGGGATATTGTTTTTAACTACCTGGGGCAAACGGATAATGTACTTAACCGTTCGGGTTTACTTTCGGGGGCATCTGAATCTCCTGGTGTCCAGATATCTCCGGATTTTGTACAGCAGCACGTGCTGAGCCTGAATAGTATTGTTTCTGACGGTAAACTGATTCAGATATGGAGCTATTCAGGCAAACATTATGATGAAGAGTCTATCGCTGAACTGGCAACAATATATAATAACAGTATAGCAACACTTGTGCAGCATTGCCGGAGGGCTAAAGAGGAGAGTATATGGCATACGCCATCGGATTATGGCCTGGGGGCAGAGATCGACTGGAAAGAATTGGATGCATTCCTGAATGAACCTTTCAGGGGAGTACCACGACACAGCCAATTACAAGCTATTTACAGACTTACAGGTTTGCAGCAGGGTTTGTTATTTCACAGCCTTTATGACGAAAAGGGAGATTCTTACACGGAACAATTTATATTCAACATAAGCAACCTGGATGAAGAGGCTTTCCGGCAAAGCTGGAACCGTCTTATTCTTCGTCACAGTATTCTCCGTACCGGGTTCTATTACGACAGATTTAATATACCTGTACAGTGTGTGTACTCTCATGTAGAAATGCCGATAGATATAGTCGACCTACGGCAGACAGATATACAAACAAGAGAGCGGGTACTGGCAGATTATCAATCTGCCGATGTGCTCAAGCGATTTGAATTTGAAGAAGCCCCGTTGATGAGGGTAAGCTTATTGCGTCTGGATGATACTCATTACCGGATGTTGTGGACACATCACCATATTATTGGCGATGGTTGGTCGCTACAGGTATTGATGGAAGAATTTTTAACTTTTTATGAATCTTTTGGTGAAGGTAAGGTGCCGGATATTGTTACCGAGGATAGTTTCGGTGATTATATCCGCTATATAGAAAAGAAATCCAGGCAAAAGGAAGAGGACTGGTGGAAGGGTTATATGCATGGATTTGAGGCTGCCAGCCTGCTTCCGTTTATTTCATCTGCGGCTGAAAGAAACAGGGGGGTGGAAGCATTCCGTGCTGTTGAGTTGAAAATGGATAAAGAACAGGTCTTGCCGTTACAAAACTTTGCGCGCCTGCAAAAACTGACAGTAAATACAATTATACAGGGAGTATGTGCTTATCTGATTTGTCGTTATACGGGAAACCAGGAAGTTTGCTTTGGTATAACGGTATCGGGCAGACCTGAAGATCTGCCTGGTGTAGAGCAAAGGGTAGGTATGTATATCAATACCCTGCCTTTTTATGCCCATATTTCTTCTGACCAGGAAGTTATTGCATGGTTGCAGCATATACAGGATGGGCAGTTGGGGGCAAGGGAGTTTCAATACTCTTCTATCAATGAGATTCAGAAATGGACGGGTATACAGGGCGACCTGTTTGATGTGTTACTTACCTTTCAGAATTACCCGGTGAGTGAGGTGGTGGGTGTTCGTGACTGGAAACTGGAGATAGAAAGTGCCGGGGTGTATGAGCAAACGCCGAATTATCCTTTGACTATACGTGTACGACTGGGTGCGGATATGCTGGTACAATTCATTTATAAGGGCAGTGTGCTGGAAGAAGAATATGTGCGTATGATAGCCGGACATTTTGAAACAGTGCTTAAACAAGTAACCAGCGGCAATATTACTTCGACTGCTGACCTTCGTTTGTATAGTGAGGGAGAAGAGCAGCAACTATCACAAAAACATAATGACAGGCTCGCAGGATATCCTTTAGATAAAACTATTGTGGACCTTATTGGGGAATGGATAGCCGAAGTTCCGGAAGCTATAGCGGTTTGCTGCGACGGCCTGCAATTAACTTATGCTGAACTTGAAACGGCTTCCAACCGATTTGCCTGGTATTTGATACATAAGGGTATGCGGCCGGGCGATTTTGCAGGTATTTGTCTTGAAAGGTCTTTAGATATGATTGTGGCAATGCTTGGTGTTCTGAAAGCCGGAGCGGCATATATTCCCATTGATCCTGTCTATCCTGCCGATCGCATCAGTTATATGATTGAAGACAGCCAATGTCAGTGGTTGGTGACTACGAGTAACTGCCAGTTGGCTCCGGATGTTTTGCTCTCTATCATTTTCCTGGATAAGGAAAAGCAGGAAATTGAATCTTTGGCATCATTAAAGCCAATGGTATCGATATCGGCTTCCGATGCGGCTTATGTTATCTACACTTCGGGGTCTACAGGTAAGCCGAAGGGGGTGGTAGTGGAACATAGAAATGTTGTGCGTCTTTTCAGGAGTGATAAGCCGCTATTTGATTTTAATGAAAAGGATGTGTGGTCTGTGTATCATTCGTTCTGCTTTGACTTTTCTGTATGGGAGATGTACGGTGCTTTATTTTACGGTGGTCGTATGGTTATTGTTTCCCGAGAAACCGCCAGAGATGTTGTGAGTTTCAACCAGTTACTGATCGATGAAAGGGTAACCGTATTAAACCAGACACCCGGTGTATTCTACGCATTACAGGAGTATATTCTCAGCAGTTCTTCTGCAACTGACGATTATGCTTTACGCTATGTCATTTTTGGTGGGGAAGCGCTTAATCCCTCCCGCCTGAAACAATGGATTTCGTTTTTGCCTTCATGTAAGATGATTAACATGTATGGTATTACGGAAACTACTGTGCATGTTACTTATAAAGAAATCACTGATAAAGAGGCTGATTCTGTTTCCAGTAATATTGGCAGGCCAATACCTACCTTGCAATGCTATATTTTAAATGCCAATATGGAGGTACAACCTATTGGCGTACCTGGTGAATTGTATGTAGCTGGAGCCGGTGTAGCCCGGGGGTACCTTAACAGGCCTGCACTTACTTCTGAAAGATTTATCGAACACAATTTTAATGAAAAAGAAAGAGTTAGGCTGTATAAAAGCGGAGACCTGGCTCGCTGGCTTCCTGATGGTAATATTGAATACCTGGGAAGAGCAGATGACCAGGTAAAGATCAGGGGGTACAGGATTGAATTAGGAGAGGTTGAAACTGCTTTGCAGGATATTGACGGTATCAGGCAGGCGGTGGTAGTAGTGCATCAGGAAGAAAGCAGTAAGAGGCTGGTTGGATATGTGGTTACTGAAGAAGAATTTGACAGTGAGGCAATAAGAACGCAGTTAGCAAGAAGGCTTCCCGACTACATGATACCATCGGCAATTATTGAACTGGTTGCAATACCGCTTACGTCTAATGGTAAGGTAGACAGAAAAAAACTGCAGGAAAGTTTTGCTTTATCGTCATCGCAACAGGATTATGTGGCCCCACGTGATGAAGTGGAAGAGGTTTTTGTAAATATCTGGCAGGATCTGCTGGGAAGGGATAAAATAGGTGTGCACGATAACTTCTTTGAACTGGGTGGTGATTCTATCATTACTATCCAGGTGATCAGCCGTGCTAAACGTAAAGGATATCGTCTTACCCCACGCGATCTTTTCCTTCACCAGACCATTGCGGCACTCAGCATTGTAATAGCTGGCAGAGCAGGCGATCGGCATGAGCGTGCAGAACAAGGATTGCTCGAAGGGATGAGCGGTCTTTTACCGATCCAGCACTGGTATCTTGATAATGATCCCGTTAATCCATCGCACTTTAACCAGGTGGTACTCCTGGGCATAGATAAAAGTATAACACTGGACGAGGTACAGACTGTTACAGAGCAACTGGTTCGTCAGCATGATGCGCTGCGCTTCACCTATCGTAAAACAGCAAAGGGTTGGGAACAGAAATACGGAATCCAGCCGGGTAGGGCTGCATTGCTTGATCTCAGTTCAATTAAGGATAAGCAGGAGCTTGCAATCGCTATTAATGAACATGGGGATGCTTACCAGCGCAGCCTTGATATTGTAAAAGGTGATATCGTAAGAGTTGTATTAATTAAAACAGGTACTGAAGAATCGCATAACAGATTGCTGTTGGTTATCCATCATCTTGCAGTGGATGGGGTATCCTGGCGTATTATACTGGAGGACCTGAATATTTTGCTGGGTCATGTTAACAAGGGCGATTCAGTTTCCCTGGGTGTGAAAACTGCATCGTACAGGCAATGGCAGGAAGCTCTTGTGCTGTATGGTAATAGCAGGGAAGCAGAGATGCAGCTCTCATACTGGCAGAAAATAACAGAAAGTTATATACCTATTGTTACGGATAAAGAGCATGCGGAAGCAGTAACGCTCAACCAGATGCATGGATATACTGTTAATCTTGCTGACGGACTGACACGGTCCTTATTGCAGGAAGTTCCGAAGGTATATCATACGGAGATCAATGATATTTTGCTGGCTGCATTAGCAAAAGCAGTTTGCAATTATATAAAAGCAGGCCATGTTGTTATTGGTCTTGAAGGTCATGGCAGGGAGCATATCGTGGATGATATTGACACGAGTCGCACAGTGGGTTGGTTTACCAGTCTTTACCCTGTGTTGCTGGAATGCGCAGAGGGGATAAGTGAGGGGGAAATGATCAAGTCGGTGAAAGAAGGGTTGCGGCAGGTACCTGATAAGGGGATAGGTTATGGCGTATTAAGGTATCTGAACAGGGAAGCGTCGCTGCAGGGAAGGCAGCCCTGGGATATTGTATTCAATTATTTAGGTCAGCTTGACCAGGTAGTGAATAAAAATAGTTGGCTTGCCGAAGCAGGTGAAGGAACTGGTATGTCAGCTTATGGCGGTCAGGAAGCACGCAGTAAACTTGCTGTGAATGCAATGATTCAATCCGGCTGCCTGGTGGTAAGCTGGACATACAGCAATCTGGATTTTGATGTACATACGATAGAAGCGCTGTCTTCCGCTTATATAGAAAACCTGGAGGTGTTAATTAATCATTGTAAAGAGCAGGATCAGCAATTTGTTACACCATCTGATTATGGATTGGAGAAAGAGATCGGTTATGCTGAGCTGGACTGTTTCTTAGACGAAATACAAGGGGGCCAGCCAAGAAGAAACCTTATTGAAAGTATTTATCGTTTATCTGCCTTGCAGGAAGGATTGTTCTTTCATAGCTTATACCATGAGCAGGACAGCGCCTATATAGAGCAGTTCAGTTGTGACCTCGTTAATCTGAATACGGAGGCTTTCCATAACAGTTGGAACAGGGCTCTCGAAAACCACAGCATACTGCGTACTGGATTCTATCATAATGTATTCGGTATACCGGTACAGTGTGTTTACCGCAATGTTACGATGCCGCTTACTGTGTTGGATTATCGTGATCTGGATAGTGACGCGCAGCAGAAGGCTATAGAAACATACCAGGAAAAAGATAAATACTGTCCTTTTATTTTTGGTGAGGCACCACTGATGAGGGTAAGCCTTTTGCGCCTTACCGAAGATCGTTACCGCATGCTTTGGGCTTATCATCATATTGTTTTTGATGGCTGGTCTAAACCTCTGCTGATCGAAGAAGTGCTATCTGGTTATGATCATATGGTATGTGGAGACAAGTTGCAAGTAATGACTGAGGATCGTTATGAAGATTATATCAGGTACATTGAAGGCAGGAGAAAGACAAACGAGCGTTCTCACTGGCAAGGTTATATGCAGGGTCTTTCACAGGGAACGATGCTACCCTTTATTTCTTCTCTGGCAGACCGTAATAAGGGTGTGGAACCGTACAGGGCACTGGAGTTGCTCATTGATGAAGAACAAACCCGGTTGCTGCTAAACTTTGCACAGACCAGACATGTAACGGTAAATACTGTTATCCAGGGCGTATGGGCGCTACTGCTGCACAAGTACACCGGAAGCGATAATGTTGCCTATGGGGTAACTGTTTCGGGCCGCCCTGATGAGCTGGCCGGAGTAGAACAAAGAATCGGTATGTATATCAACTTGATTCCGCTGCATTCCAAATGGAATGCTGAAGAGCAAACGGCTGTATGGTTACAGCGTATCCAAAAGGGACAATTGTCATGCAGGGAATACCAGTACACGTCCTTAAGTGATATACAGCAGTACGCTGGCTTACAAAGCGAACTTTTTGATTCCATACTTACTTTTCAGAATTTTCCCGTAAGTGAACTTATCTCTTCCCGGCAATGGCAATTGCAGGTAGCCGATATGGATAATCATGAACAAACTACTAATTATCCTTTAGGCGTAAGGGTGATACAAACTGATGTTACATTGGTTCAGTTTATTTATAAAAGTAAGATGCTGGATCATTCTGCTGTTGAAAGAATACGCGCACATTTCCAGCAGGTGCTTTCAGAGATGATTACCAGTGATGAGAACTGTATTGGAGACATTGGTTATATCACGCAGGATGAACTGGTATTTCTTAATCAGCTTAATGCAACTTCGTCAGCTTATCCTGACAGTGCCGGGGTGACGACCCTGTTCAGTG
>CAZPXP010000073.1:0-10005 GCA_964590975.1 uncultured Ferruginibacter sp.
ATCCGGGGTGGGATTGCCGTAATCCGGGGTGGGATTGCCGTAATCCGGGGTGGGATTGTCGCTATCCGCGCTTAGTCTACAATAAATTTTCCGGAAACCGCCTTACCCGTATCGGGCACAAGGCGATAGAAATAAAGCCCCTTATCGAGCCCGAGGGTATTGATCGCTTCGCGCGTGTTTACGATGCGTTTATCAAACAGCCGCCTGCCAAGGCGATCGTATATGCTGAACACCCCTATCCACTGCTCGCCGGTAAGCACGTAGAGGGTTTGCCCACGCTTTACCGGTGTGGGAAATACAAATACCGGTTGTTTGCCGGCAAAATATACGTCCTCATAAGCGCTGTATAGCTTACGGCCGTCCTGCAATTCCACTTCAAGCTGGTAGCGGTTAACGCCGGGTTGCAGGTCGCTGTCGAATACCTGAAACTGCAGTCCGGCAGCAGGGTTAAACGTGCCAATCACCCTGTTGTTGTTCAGCTTTATGATACGGCATTGTTTTACCCGGTAACCGGTAGCGATCTCACCGGTAAGCTGCGCCTGTGCATCAATCAGGAAGGCGGTAAACGACCTGATATAGCAATCCGTACCCTGCATGGTATAATTGGTGGTAAAACTGCGGATGCCCATACGGTTATCGGGCAGCATGGGCGATACCGCATAGTTTAACACCGGGTTGTTTGCCTTAGCCTGTACCAGCACGGTATCGTTTACAATACCCACCGGTTCCATATACTGCGCCCCAAGCCGCCAGGCCTGGTAACGGCCGGGGCCATAGGGGCTCCAGGTGTACATAAACGAATCGGGGCAGTTAAACCCAACCTTAATATTGAGCGGCTGGCAAATCACTACGGTATCGCTTACGGTGGCGAGCGCACCACTGCTGATGCGCAGTTGTGCAGTACCAAAAATATTGGGCGCCTGCCAGTATATGCTGCTGGTACCGGGGGGTATATTAGCAGCAACAGGAAGCCAGTTGCTGCCGTTGAGCGTGTATTCGATTGTTGAAGGCGCACCTGTGGTGCTTTGCCAGCGGATGAGGTTGCGCTCCCCTGCCAGGATGGGATCGTTGCGCTGCGGGCGCATCCATTGCAGCCGCAATGTATCGTAGCTGTAGGCAATGGCATAAGCCTGTGTGCCCAGCGGTATGCGCCTTGCAGTTACTTTAAGGTTATATACCCCGGGGGCGGGGTTATCGATCGTTACCTGTTCGTTGTTGTTGAGGGTATCCGTCATGCGGCGGGGTGCTTTGCGCAGCGAATCTGCATGGGGGTAGCTGCTCAGCACCCAGGGCAGTATGGTTTGTGCCGATGGGGTGAGCAGCGAAAGATCGAGATCATTGATCAATGCCCTGGGCGCGTTTGCGGCAGCCGGCGGGTCCGTCCACGTAATGGTGGCTTTAAAAGACAATACATTAGCCGGAAGTGTTACAGGATGAAGCGCTGTCTGCCCGTCGCTGAGTGAGCCCGTAATATACTGCCGCTTAGCAACGGTTTGCAAAGCACGGTTGGCGTTGAGCTGGCCATAGCCACTGCTGAAGTCGATACCCGCAGTGCCCGCATCGTCGGCACTGTTGAGCAGTACCGCTTTTACAAGTGCCGCGGGGGCCCTGGCCCCTGCATTATACACCTGGTGTGCCTGCTGTACCAAAATAGCGGCACCCGAAACCATTGCCGCTGCCCCGGAAGATCCATCTTCGCCCATAGCCACGAGCTCGGGTTTTACACGCCCGTCGTAAGCCGGGCCTTTGGAGCTCAGCGGCGATACAACGCCGAAAGAGTCGGTAGCACCTACGGTGATCAGGTTCTTCGCCATCTTGGCATTACTGGTAAGGTTGGCCAGCCCGGCAATACCGGTATAGGCGCCGGTGGTGCTGGCGTTGAGGCCGCTGTTGCCCGCAGAGAATACGTGCAGCAGCGATGTTACCGTTGCCGTGCTGCGGTCGTGCGCTTCGGCATCAATACCATAATAATATTCAATACCCGTACCGTAAGAATGGTTTTGCACCGTTACCTGGTTGCCGGTATAAAAAGCATCAGCTTCGGGCAGCAGGTTATCAAAGGTGGTACTGTTGAGCAATGTGTAAGGCGCTACGCCTTTTCCTTTATAATAACTGTTGCCTGCGCCACCGATGATGGTAGTCATTGCAGTGGCATGCGAAGAGAGCGTGGGCGATGTGCCGGCGGTAAGCAGGAGGCGGCCTGTAAAATCAACATCGGCAGTATCGAAGCGATGCTCTTTTACCGATACCACCTGGTTGCTGCCGTTAAGCTGCGGAAAATTTTGCTGCGCAAGGCTAATGGCGTTGAGGCTCATGTCTACCGATTCGATAGACGACTCTTCAACAGGTTTGCGCTGCAGATCGGCAAAGAGGATGCCGGGGTAAGAAAGTAAATTGTTTACGAGTTGCGATGCGGTGCAGCGGAGTTGAATGGTTTTATAATCGCTATACACTGCTGTAACTGTAACACCTGATTTTTGTTGTGCAACGAACTGCAGGAAGGTTGCTGTATGATCTACCCGAAGCAATAAACTAAGTGTACCCTGGCCCGATAAGGCTTGTTTAAGACCGGGCGATAACTTGCTGTTTATAACTGCTGCCCTGGAAGAGGGTTGCGCATGCAGTGCAGCGCTGAATAACAGAACGAAAGAAAAAACCAGGCAGCAGGAACGTGTTATAAAGCAGAGGCAATTTCGAAGGAACATAGTTGCATTATTTTGAATCACAGTTGCATTAATACTTTACCGGTCAGCACAGAATCGATAGTAACTTTACAAATATAGATTATTCTGCGGATCAGTAAATTATCATTCCCTCCCCTTTGGAGCAAAACAACCATTGAAACGATACGACAGATCTTACATGCTAACCAGACATGTACAGCCAAATCTTTTGTTTCAAATTTATTTACACTACAAAATCAACGGTTATGAAAAAAACACAATTGTTACTGGTGCTTGCCGGTGCACTTATTACCGGCTTTTTTTCCTGTAAGAAAAATGTAAATGAAACTGCTGCCCCCGTGCTTACTGCCGAAGAGCAAAGCAGGATCAATGCATTCGGGCTCTCTGCCGAAGGCGCCTACAAGATAGATGACGGCTATATTGCGGAGGGCGATGTTTTTATCAGTAAAGACATGCTGGCCCGGGGCCCCGTGTACAGGCAGAACCTGCGCGTGGGCAACTCAGAACAGTACCGCGTGAGCAACCTCGTTACCGGCCTGCCGCGTACATTATCTGTACGGTACACAGGCAGCATTGCATCGCTGAGCAACGCTCTTAATATTGCTATTGCCCGCTTCAATGCATTGCCTGTTACATACGGCCTGCATTTTACACGGGTAGGTGCCGGGGCTGCAGCTAACATTACACTCAGCGACGTAACCGGTGTTCCGTATATAGCCATTGCAGGCTTTCCGTCGGGCGGCAACCCGTTCAACAGTATCCGCTACAATACAACATACGCAGCGTGGAACCTCAACACCATGGCAACCGTAATCGCGCACGAAATGGGGCATTGTATCGGCTTCGTGCATACAGACTTTATGGACAAGTCTTTTTCCTGTGGTGGCGCACCAAGTCCGGCAACTGGCCCATATATTCACATTCCCGGTACACCTACCGGCCCCGATCCCAATTCATGGATGCTTACCTGCATCACAAACGGACTTAACCGGCCATTTAACGCCAATGATGTAATAGCGCTCGACTTTCTTTACTGAGCTTAATAACGTTACTGCATAAAGTATAAATCAATTTTGTAAAGTCATGGTTTTGTCAGCAAAGGCAATTGTCTACAAATTTGGAATAGTATTTTCCACATAGGTGTAAATTGTTTCTTATTGAGAATCATGCACAAATAAAACATTTGTATCTCCGTTGCATTAATATTTTCTATCTGTGTTGGGAGAGCTGCTTAGTTTTACTGTAGAATTTATTAACTCCGCAGATTGCTCTTATGAACTAACCGACTGATTACAAAGACTTATGAATTTTGAACATTTCAAACCAAAAAAACATTTTATTATGAAAAAGACATTTCGTTTTTTCCTTGCTGCTGCTTTCACAACAACACTCTTTGCTGCCTGTAAGAAAAACAACACCCCTGCTACAGAAGAAGGTTTAACACAAGCTGAACGCAACCAGATTTCCGGTCTTGGCTTTACAGCTTCCAATGCTTACAAAACCGACGGCGGTTATATCGTTGAAGGTGATATCTTCCTGAGCGCTGAAGATCTTAACAAGGCACCGCAAACAGTAAACCTGGTGCGCGTGGGTGATGAGGAACAATACCGCACCACCAACCTGGTAACTGGTCTGCCCCGTACGCTCACTGTAAGGTACACCGGCGCTACTGCTTCTATCAGCGCTGCGCTTGATGCAGCTATTGCCCGTTACAATGCATTGCCTGCCACTTACAGGCTGCGTTTTACACGTGTAGCTGCCGGTGCTGCTGCTAACATCACTATCAGCAACGTTTCTGGTGTAGCGTATATCGCTTCTGCAGGTTTCCCCAGCGGTGGCAACCCTTACAATTCAGTACTGTTCAACACTGCTTATGCAGGCTGGAATGCTAACACACTCGCAAGCGTACTGGCACACGAAATCGGTCACTGTATCGGTTTCCGTCATACCGACTATGCACAAAGGCAATACAGTTGCGGCGGTGCTGCAGTTAACGAAGGCCAGGCTGGTGTTGGTGCTATCCTGATTCCCGGTACACCTGCTGCTCCCGATCCTAATTCATGGATGCTGGCTTGTATCGGCAACGGTGTAAACCGTCCGTTCAATGCTAACGACAGGACTGCTCTTGACTTCCTGTATTAATTGATTTTTATGCACTGCGGAATAATAATATAAAAGCAAAATCCCTGTCGTACAGACGGGGATTTGCTTTTTACCAGCCAGCCTCCACCACTCCCCTCACCAGATCCGCCAACCGGTTAACAGTATTGATCATTAAAAAACATCAATCATGAAAAAGACAACATCATTCCTGCTGCTGGCAACACTGACTGCCGTTTTATTTTCCTGTAAAAAGAATGCCATCGAAACCGAACCGCTTACACTTACTGCTGAAGAAGAAAGCAGGATCAATGCTTACGGCCTTTCTGCCGAAGGCGCTTACCGTACGGATGGCGGCTATATAGCAGAGAAAGACATATTCATCAGCAAAGAAATGCTGAATAAAACTCCCGAACAGTTGATGACTATACACATGGGTACCGAAGAGCATTACCGTTCCACCAATCTCGTTACCGGGCTGCCCCGCACCATCAGCGTGCGGTACACGGGCGGTACAGCTTCAATCAATTCTGCAGTTGATGTTGCGCTTGCGCGGTATAATGCACTCGCATTACAGATCAGGTTTGCCAAAGTAGCTGCAACTGCGGCTGCCAATATAACAATAAGCAATGTTACAGCGGTAAGCTATGATGCATCATCGGGGTTTCCCATCGGGGGTAATCCTTACAACAGTATTAAGGTCAATACAGCCATCAGCGCTTATCCAGGTGGTACACTCGCCACGATCATTGCTCACCAACTGGGGCATTGCATCGGCTTTCTGCATACCGACGTGCAGGACCCTTCATACAGTTGCGGTCCTGGTGCACCAACCAACCACGGCAGCGGTGTAGGCGGTATTCACATCTTCGGAACGCCTACAGGCCCCGATCCCAACTCATGGATGCTGGCTTGTATCACTGCGGGCCAGAACAGGCCTTTTACAGCCAACGATAAAATAGCACTCAATGCTGTATATTAGGCAATAATGCGTTGATAACCGGGGAAGAGCTCCCCTTTAACCGGCAGCTAAAAGATATACTTTCCGTTGCCAGCAGTACCTTACAACCCGCTGCTAACTGAAAAGATTATTTGTGTTTGGCAGGCAGGCTTGTAAATACAATGTCATAAAAATGTAAACAACTGCCTTTTACGGCCAGGTAAAGGACTGCCCGGGAAGCTTTGTATCCGTGTTGCATTAATATGTTCGGGAGCGTGTTTTTTCTTGCTTAGATTTACTATGCTGATATTGCTACAGTACTATGAAGCTGCTTATGATTACACATATTTCAAACCAAAAACATCATCGATTATGAAAAAGACATTTCGCCTTTTACTGGCCGCGGCTCTTACCACAACACTTTTTACTGCCTGTAAAAAAAACAATTCGCCTGCCGAAGAAACTAACGCTGTTACCCAGGCTGAGCGCAGCAGGATATCTGCACTTGGCTTTACTTCGTCGAACGCGTACAAAAGCGACGGAGGTTATATTGTGGAAGGAGACATCTTCCTGAGTGAAGAAGACCTGAACAAAGCACCCCGGCCTATTAACCTCGTGCGCGTTGGTAATGAAGAACAGTACCGCACTACCGAACTCGTAACCGGCTTGCCCCGTACAATAAGGGTGAGATACACCGGCACGAACGCTGCTATCAGCACTGCTGTAGATGCTGCTGTTGCGCGCTACAATGCACTGCCATCAGGCATTAAATTACGTTTTACGCGCGTAGCCTCTACCGCTGCTGCTGATATTACGGTAAGCAATACCATCAGCCTTACCTATATCGCATCTTCGGGCTTCCCTGCGGGTGGCAATCCCTTCAACTCGGTTAAGTTCAACATTCTTTATGCCAACCTTGCCCCGGTTACACTGGCCAGCGTAATGACCCACGAAATTGGTCACTGTATCGGCTTCCGTCATACCGACTTTGCAGACAGGGCTTACAGTTGTGGCGGCACAACGGTTAATGAAGGCGATGGTGGCGTAGGCGCTATCCTTATTCCGGGTACGCCTTCAGGCAACGACCCCAACTCGTGGATGCTGGCCTGTATTGGCGATGGCATTGACCGTCCTTTTAATGCCAATGATATTACAGCGCTCGATTACCTGTATTAAGTCGGCCGCCTGCCCGATGCCGTAAAATAATATACATACCGAAATCCCTGCCTGCGGCGGGGGTTTCATTTCAAACCTGAAAACATTCTGCTATGAAAAAGATATTCTTTTTTTTCCTGCCGGCCTTCTTCGCTATCGCTTTTACTGCCTGTAAAAAAAACAATACCCCCGCAATGCCTGCTGATGGCTTAACAGAGCTGGAACGCAGTAAAATATCGGCGCTTGGTTTTACAGCCGGCACGGCCTACAGAACCGATGGCGGCTATATTGCAGAAGGCGACATCTTTCTCTCGCCTGAAGACCTCGACGCCCCTCCCGTTCCCATAACGCTTATGCGTGTGGGCAATGAAGAACATTACCGCACCACCAATCTCGTAACCGGCCTGCCCCGCACCTTATCGATACGGTACACCGGTGCAACAGCATCTGTAAGCACTGCGCTTGATGCTGCCATTGCGCGCTACAATGCACTGCCTGCCAGCTACAGGCTGCGCTTTACACGCGTAGCGGCGGGAGCAGCGGCCAACATTACGATCAGCAATACTTCCGGCGTTACATATATTGCTTCTGCAGGCTTCCCTTCGGGTGGCAATCCTTTTAATACAATCAGGTTCAATACCGATTATGCAGGCTGGAATGCCAATACGCTTGCCACGGTTATCGCACACGAGATCGGCCACTGCATCGGGTTCCGGCATACCGATTTTATGAGCTTACATACCTGCGGTGTAAACGAGGGTTCGGCTGGTGTGGGTGCTATACTTATTCCCGGTACGCCTTCGGGCCCCGACCCTACCTCCTGGATGCTGGCCTGTATCAGTAATGGTATAAACCGCCCCTTTAATGCCAACGACAGGATCGCGCTGGACTACCTGTATTAAGCAGCGCAAAGCTGCTGGTGCAACCGGCAGCGTACAGTACTAACCCCGCTAAACATCTTTTCCGGTTGTTTTTATGAGGTAACCTGTGTTACTGCTGAAAAACATTTGCAAACCTAAAAACATAGATTATGAAAAAGACATTTCGCTTTTTTCTTGCAGCCGTATGCATCACCGCACTGTTTGCTGCCTGTAAAAAAAACACCGCTGCTACCGGGCTGCCTGAAGCCATAACACAGGCTGAACGGGCAAAAATTGCTGCACTCGGTTTTACTTCTTCGAATGCGTACAAATGTGACGGAGGCTATATCGTTGAAGGCGACATCTTCCTGAGGCCCGAAGACCTGGACAGGGTTCCGGACCGCATCAATCTTGTTCGCGTGGGCAATGAGGAACAATACCGTACCACTAACCTGGTATGCCCTGCAACGCGCACTTTAAAGGTAAGGTACACGGGCTCTTTCGGCTCCCTGAGCATTGCACTTAATGCTGCTATTGCACGGTATAATGCACTGCCTGCTACCTGCCAGTTACGCTTTGTAAGGGTGGGCCCGGGCACTGCTGCCGATATTACATTAACCGAGGTAACCAATGTACCTTATGTGGCTTCATCGGGCTTTCCTTCTGGCTGCAATCCTTTTAATGCTATTTATTACAACACAGCCTATACAGGATGGAATGCCAATACCCTCGCCACAATTATCGCACACGAGCTCGGTCATTGTATCGGATTCCGGCATACCGACTGGATGAACAGGGCCTTCAGTTGCGGCGGTTCGCCGGTAAATGAAGGCACAGTTCCTGTAAATGCTATCCAGATTCCCGGCACTCCTGCCACCCCAGACCCCAACTCATGGATGCTGGCCTGTATCGGCAATGGCATGAACCGCCCCTTTAATGCCAACGATATAACTGCGCTCGACTATCTGTATTAAACCGTTTAATATTCCGCAGAATATATACGGATGAGTCAATCCCTGTTTTAAAGCAGGGATTGGCTTTTAAATAATAAAAACATTAATTATGAAAAAGACGCCAATTCTTCTATTGATTACAACCGTACTTGTAGCCGGTCTTTCGGCCTGCAAAAAGAATACGGGCGAAATGACACCAGCAGCGCTTACTGCTGCCGAAAAAGCAAAGATCAACGCCTATGGCCTTTCTGCTGAAGAAGCCTACCGTACAGATGGTGGCTATGTAGCTGAACGTGATATTTTTATCAGCAATGAAGACATAAATAATATACCCGCCAATCCTTTAATCCTGCGCGTGGGCAATGCCGAACAATACCATGTGGTTAACCTTGTTACCGGCTTGCCAAGAACCATTACGATCCGTTATACAGGAAATGCAGCGGGTGTTACTGCAGCCCTTGACAATGTTATTACCCTGTATAATTCGATGGGCCTGCGCCTGCGCTTTATGAGGGTAGCTTCTGGTTCACCTGCAAATATTACCATCAGTAATGCAAGCGGGGGCAGTTACATTGCATTGAGCAGCTTCCCAAGCGCAAGCGGCAATCCCGGCAGCAGCATCGTGCTGAACACCGCATATAATTCATCGGGCGTACAGGTGCTCACCCGCATCATCCGGCACGAAATAGGTCATTGTATCGGGTTAGCCCATACCGATTATATGCTGCCCTCTTTTTCCTGTGGCCCGGGAGTTTCACCGGCCACCGGTACTTATATACATATACCCGGCACCCCTACCGGCCCTGACCCGAACTCTTTTATGCTTACCTGCTACAACTTAAATATGTCAAACGTTTCTAGCGCTAATGACGCAATTGCACTCCAATACCTGTACGGACCTTAGTTACTGATTAACAATCAGTTAATATAACAATTAAAAGATAAAAGCCCGTTACCCGGCAGGCTTTTATCTTTTATACCCCTTTTTTAAAAGCCCATCCCGAAACTTCCCCCTCCCCGGATTAGGGGATTTTTTTATCTAATCTAATTATCCACTTTTGTGACTGATGAATAGCAACAGCATGAAAAAAGGGGCTGCCGCTGCCGCGGGATTGATACTGATCCTGTCGTTTGGCTGTAAAAAGACAACGACGCCGGTACAGGAATCGGTAACATTTACTGCTACCGGCAACATACAGGTAAGGACGGATTGTTAACGCTGGCTTAATGCCCCTTAATCCCTTAATGGTTAAAAGATTAAAACATTAAGGAGTTAAGGTTAGTTAAGGTTATTTCGTTGGTGTATGCGGCTT
>CAZPXP010000074.1:0-5489 GCA_964590975.1 uncultured Ferruginibacter sp.
ATTTTTTCTTTCATTGTACCGTATAAAACTAATGCTTATGGATTTGAGTTACAAAATTATTTTACCCCTTGCGGCAAATGTACATGGTTCTGTTGTTAAAAACCAAGCACCTGCTGCATAGTGAAAATACCCTTCTTTCCGGGCAAAAACTCAGCCGCCAGCACTGCCCCGGAAGCAAAGCCTTCGCGGCTGTGTGCGGTATGAATGATCTCTATATCATCAATAGCCGAATGGTAGCGTACGCTGTGCGTACCAGGTGCAGGATCGATCCGCTTACTGGTGATGGCCAGTTGTTCAGGCGCAACAGCTTCACCGCTCACCCACGCTGTTTTACCACCCCCGGCAGCAATAACCTGCTGTGCCAGGGTGATGGCAGTACCGCTGGGAGCATCTTTTTTTTCTGTATGATGGATCTCTTCCATACTCACCTCATACTCACGATGCGGCTGCATAAGCACTGCAAGCTTTTTATTAAGCTCGAAGAAGATATTGACACCTATGCTGAAATTACTGGCATAGAGGAAGGTTCCCTGCTGCAACTCACAATACTTACTGATGGCTTCCATCTCCTCCAGCCAACCGGTACTGCCCGAAACCACAGGGATTCCTGCGGCAAGGCATTGCCGTATATTGGCCGCTGCGCTGTGCGGACCAGTAAATTCTATAGCAACATCACATTGCTGCAAATTGGCGGCGGTAAAGTCCTGCGGGTTGCCGGCATCAATGATCAATGCCAGTTCGTGGCCTTTAGACCGGGCAATACTGCCGATGGCTTTACCCATTTTACCATACCCGATGAGGGCTATCTTCATACTCCGGTATTATTATTTTATATTTCTGACAATTAAAGATTAACACCCGGTAAGCTGGAGGCATCCATTACACTAACGTGAGGAAGCGTGTCCAAATTGTAATACCAGGCTAACTCCGCTGGTTCCGGCAAGGGGAGAATATCCCGGCCTGAGCTGCAGGCTGAGGTTATCACCAACATCAAAGTGTTTCAGGTGAGCGTCAACCGTAGCGTCAACAACATTCAACCCCCAGAAAAGCAGGATGAAAAGCGCCGAATAGTCTACGTTCTGCCTGGTCTGGTTTCGGAAACTGCGGATGCGTTCCGGCTGGTCCGCCACACTGAGGTAGGGCTCTTTGATCAGGTAGTTGTTAGACGCGTCGCCGTCTGTGGCATTAATATATGCTGCACGCGCATCGCGGTAGGTTTTTATGTTGTAGATAAAGATACCCGTTGTTACCCCGAGTGCACCATATACGAATGGAAGCTTCCAGTATTTTTTATTGGTGATCTGCCCCCAGCCCGGCAATACCGCCGATCTTATCGTGGCCAGGCGTGGCGAATAGGGTTGAGTGGAATCGGGCGCTTTAAAGATATTGATGCGTGGCTTTTTTGCCCTTGCCGCCGGTGGTGGTTTAGCAGGTGTATCAGCAGCAGGCTTAACCTGTGTGTACGCTGCCGGCAACACCATAAAACTCATCCACAGTAAAAAAATTATCCGGTACATCAACTTACTTTAATATCCAGTTTATCCAGCAGGGCGTTCAGTTCGTCGAGCGAATAGTATTCAAAAGTGATACTGCCGTTACCCTTCTTCTGATGGGTCAGCTTAACTCTTGTACTATACCTCGATGCTAAATTATCCTGTATTTTCATAAAGGCTGCCGGGAGACTGGCTTTTACCGAAGATTTAACATCCGCGCTGCTGGTGTAGAGCTTTCTTACGAGCTCTTCCGTTTGCCTTACAGAAAGTTCTTTTTTCTTAATCTCGTTAAAGATAAACAGTTGCCTGTCTACCAGGTCTACGTTGATCAGTGCACGCGCGTGCCCCATCGAAATGGCACCCGTACGTACTGCTACCTGTATATCGGGTGGCAGTTTAAGCAGGCGGATATAATTGGTTACAGTACTCCGCTCCTTCCCCATCCTTTCCGCTACCTGCTCCTGTGTGTACTCCAGTTCTTCCATGAGACGGCGGTAACTGAGGGCAATTTCTATAGCGTTAAGATTTTCGCGCTGTAAGTTTTCGAGCAGGGCCAGTTCCAGCAACTGCACATCGTTGGCCTGCCGAACATAAACGGGAACATCTTTAAGCCCCGCAATCTTTGCTGCGCGGAACCTGCGCTCACCGGCAATAAGGCGGTATTTACCGCTCGCTGTTTTGCTAACGGTAAGAGGCTGAATGATATCGTGTATCTTGATGGAGGTGGCCAGTTCGCTCAGGGCCGATTCGTCAAAATCATGACGGGGTTGTTTTGGGTTTACCTCTATCTGGTCCAGTTCTATACGGAGAATACCCGTTGAAGCTTCTACTACATCAGTTTTCAACGCACCCGAAGTGGTTTTGAGATCGGCGTCAATATTCTGCAACAGGCTGCGTATGCCTTTTCCTAATGCGTCTTTTTTATTCGGTGGCGTCATGTATTGTTTTACTCTGCTTATTTAAAATGATAAAATGGAGCCGGGTTATTCAATTACCCGTTCTTCCTGGGATATTTTTGTCATGTTGTTCTTCTGCAATATTTCCCTCGCCAGGTTGAGGTAATTTACCGATCCTTTACTCTCTGCATCGTACAGGATAACGGGCTTGCCAAAGCTGGGTGCTTCGCTGAGCCTTGTATTGCGGTGAATGATACTGCTGAACACCATATCATCGAAGTGCCTGCGCACTTCATTAACTACCTGGTTGCATAACCTCAGGCGGCCGTCATACATGGTCATCAGGATGCCTTCAATAACGAGATTGGGGTTCAGCCTGTTTTGTACGATCTTGATGGTATTAAGCAACTTGCCCAGTCCCTCAAGGGCAAAAAACTCTGTTTGTACGGGTATCACCACGCTGTCAGCCGCTGTAAGGGCATTAACGGTGATGAGGCCGAGTGAAGGCGAGCAGTCTATTACAATAAAGTCGTACTCATCCTGTACAGGCTCAAGGATATTCTTCAATACCGTTTCGCGGTTGGGGTAATTGATCATTTCGATCTCTGCGCCAACAAGGTCGATGTGAGAGGGAACGAGGTCGAGGTACGGGATATCCGATTTTAGGATCACGTCTTTAGCCTTTGCTTCGTTGACCATGCAGTCGTACAGGCTCTTGGTAATATTGTGCAGGTCGAAGCCGATACCTGTGGTACTGTTGGCCTGGGGGTCGGCATCAACAAGCAGGGTTTTGTATTCCAGCACGGCAAAACTTGCTGCCAGGTTAATGGCGGTAGTGGTTTTACCCACGCCCCCTTTCTGATTTGCTATGCCTATTATTCTTGCCATATCTCGTTCCGCTTTGGCGGAGGGTTTATTGTTGTTTTATCGTTTTCCGGGGTTGCGGGGTGTCAGATATTGATGGTATCGCCGGGTTTAACCAGGTGAAGTTCCATACCTGCGTCTTTAAAGGCTTTTACAGCAGCTTCCTGATCGATCTTTATATAACCAAATGTATCGTAATGCACGCCGATGACCTGTTTGCAGTCCACCATCCTGGCAGCTTCCACGGCGTCTTCATACCCCATTGTAAAGTTGTCGCCAATAGGCAATACTGCAAAATTTAGTTTTGCCCACCGTGGCACCAACTGCATATCAAGCGTAAGCGCCGTATCGCCACTGTAATAGAAGTTTCCATAGTCGCTTTTGATGATAAAGCCCATGGGGTTGCCACCATAACTACCATCAGGCAGACCGGAAGAATGCTGTGCTATCGTACATTTGACAGCGCCAAAGTCGAACGCACACTGCCCGCCGGGATTCATCGGGCGAAAGTTCTCCAGGCCGGTTTTGGCCAGCCATTCGTAAATTTCCCAGGAACAAATGACCGTAGCTCCTGACGCTTTGGCAATAGCTTCTGCATCGGCAATATGGTCAAAATGGCCGTGGGTAATAAGAATATAGTCTGTTCCCCGTATTACGTCTTCCATATCCACGTTTTTAGCAAGTGGGTTGGCAGTAATAAAGGGGTCGAAAAGTAACTTTTTACCCTGTGCCACTACGCTGAAACAGGCGTGGCCATAATATGTGAATTGCATAATGTTGATTGTTTAGTATGACAGGATGGCAAAAATAACCAATCGGCATAAAATTGGGGAACTTAAATACTCCTAATTTGTAATAAGGACATTAAACATACACAAAACGGGAACAATTATGAAGATTACGATCATTTCGGGCACTAACAGACCAGGCAGTAATACCCTTAAAGTAGCAAAGATTTACCAAAACGTACTGAAAGAGAAGGGCATTGAAACAGATTTCTTATCGTTGGAAGAGCATGATATCACCCATGCAAACACCAATTTTGCTGCTCTCCAGGAAGAATACCTGGTACCTGCAGAAAAGTATATCATTATTATGCCCGAGTATAATGGCTCTTTTCCGGGCATACTGAAGTTACTTATCGACAAAAGCGATGTCAAAAGGGCCTGGTGGCATAAAAAAGTACTGTTGACAGGCGTTTCTACAGGACGCGCAGGCAATCTCCGCGGTATGGAGCACCTCAGCGGTTCTCTTCTTCACATGAAAATGCTGGTTCATCCCAACCGCCTGCCACTCAGTACGGTTGACCGTATCCTTGATGAAGAAAATAAAATCACGGATGAACTTACGTTAAAAACGATCGGTATACAACTGGACGAATTCCTGGCTTTTTAATTCCCCTTATATACGGACAGATCGCAGGGATGAAAGGTTTCCGCATTGCAGCTTACCTGCTGGGTAGCTTTACGTTGCAGGGCTTTGGCAAGCAGCGGTGCGGTAAAAGTAACATCGGTAGAGACTGCACCCATGTGGCAGCCATTGCAGGAGCCGTCGTTGCTGGTGGAGAAGTTGGGCCTGCCGGGACTAAAAGATCCACTGGCGTACTGCCCGTCTTTTTTCTTCAACCGGATAAAAA
The DNA here is from genome assembly GCA_964590975.1 of uncultured Ferruginibacter sp. Classification (GTDB taxonomy): domain Bacteria; phylum Bacteroidota; class Bacteroidia; order Chitinophagales; family Chitinophagaceae; genus Ferruginibacter. Next base: position 4,890 of record CAZPXP010000074.1, read on the forward strand.
CATCTGTATTTACCCCATCCTCCCAGGTTTCCTGCACCAGCAGGGCGTTCACGGGTATCTTTCCCGTTTGCAGAGCTGTTTGCGCTGAAGCACTGTCGATATACATCTTCCTGTAATAAGTGCCTCCTTTGTTTACCCGGGCATAATAAACGAGTTTTTTACCATGAAGCGTAACGGTAATGCCGCTGAGATCGGTAACGGGGCTTACCGGCGTTTGATGTGTGAAGGCAGAGCTACCAGCAAAGATGCCGACGATGCAGAGCAGGATAGCGATGTTCTTTTTCATTACTGATGGTTTGTATTACCAAATATAAGCAATATTTGAGAAGGGCCATAGGTTTCAAGCCAGCCATGCGGGTTACACCCTACCCTTCTGTGTACTTATATGGTGTGTTACAACCATAAATGTAAGCTGCTGATATACGGTTTTGATCAGCGATAGTTTAAACATTAAGGAGTTAAGATCAGTTAAGTTTATTTCGTTGGGGTATGTGGTTTCATCGTAATACCCGATATTCTGTTAGCGTTGGCTTAATGACCCTTAATCTCTTAATGGTTAAAACATTAAGGAGTTAAGGTTAGTTAAGTTTATTTCGTTGG
>CAZPXP010000074.1:5589-9014 GCA_964590975.1 uncultured Ferruginibacter sp.
AATGGTTAAAACATTAAGGAGTTAAGGTTAGTTAAGTTTATTTCGTTGGGGTATGTGGTTTCATCGTAATACCCGATATTCTGTTAGCGTTGGCTTAATGACCCTTAATCCCTTAATGGTTTAAAAGGTTAAGGTATTAGCCAGGCGGTTTGCAGAAACAGTATGGAGTCAAGATCAGTTCGTTGAATTACATGGTTTCGTCCGCGGCCCTCAGCGATTTATTAACATTCGCTTACTGCGCCTTAATACCTCTTAATGTTTAAATATCAATGCTGGCTCAGAATTTAAAGTTCCACGTCACAGCGGGGATGATGGGGAAGATACTCACCTGTTTGCCCTGTACCTTCAGCGATCCGTCGAGCGGATTTCCCGTCTGGTCGAAATAGATAAAGTAAGGGTTCTTGCGGCTGTACACATTATAGATACTGAATACCCATTCCGTTTTCAGTTTTCGTGTGGCGCTCTTTTTGGGCGTGAGCGTAGCAGAGAAATCGAGACGGTGGTATGCCGGTAAACGGTATTCGTTAATGCGGCTGTATTCCTGCGAGAGTACCCCGCCGATGATATAAAAACGCTGGGGTAAGGTAGCGGCGTTACCACTGCCATATACAAACGCGCCCGACAGTTTCCATTTTTTATTGAGCTCATAAGTGGCTACAATGCTCATATCGTTGCGGCGGTCGTATTTGGCAGGGTATTTATCGCCAAAGTTGAGTTGGGGAAACCTGCGCCATGTCCAGCTTAGCGTGTATCCCACCCAGCCGGTAAGGCGCCCCTTTGTTTTATTGATAAACAGTTCGGCGCCATAGCTCCATCCCCTGCCAAAGGTGAAAAAGTTTTCTGTGTCTTCGAGCGTATTGGGTGTATAACCTTCCTGGTACTCAATCTGGTTCTGCATGTTTTTGTAGTAGATCTCAAGGGAGGTCTCGTACATATTATCTTTAAAGTTCTTGAACAGGCCCGCGGCATACAACCAACTGATCTGTGGCTTAACCCTGTACGTACTGGGCACCCAAAGGTCTGTTGGCAGCGTGGTGCCGGCATTGCTCACGAGATGGATATATTGCAGGTTACGCGTAACAGAGGCTTTGACCGACGTTTCATCATCAAGTGCATAACGCAGGGTAAGACGCGGCTCAAGTCCCCCGTATGTTTTTACCGCTGCGCCACGGCCGTAGACAGTACTGTCGAGACGGTTGCCATTATCATCTGTTTTATATATCTTATACCTGCCCACCTGCTGAAACATGCTGTAGCGCAGGCCTGCGTTGATCTTCAGCCGGTCGCTGATCTCCCAGTCGTCCTGTATATACACTGCCGCTTCGTGCGCATATTTTACCTGTGCATTATTGGGCTTGAATACTACAGAATCCTGCTGACCGCTTACTACCGAAGGCGTAAAACGATGGAAAGTATAAAGTGCGCCAAACTTTACCTTATGCCCCGTAAAGGGGTAAAGGTCAAAGTCCTGCTTCAGGCTCAGGTCGCGGATACCCGAAGCCAGCTTAACCGTAAAATTGTTCTGGGCAGCTTTAAAAGCAAAGTTGTAATCGTTATAAACAAGCGTAGTATTTGCAAAGAGACGGTTGTTGAACACATGGTTCCAGCGCAGGGTACCGGTAGCATTGCCCCAGGGGATATTCACATTCAGGGAACGGCGGCCGTTCACAAAGTCAAATACATCGCGCCCAAAATAACCGCTCAGGTAGAGCCTGTCTCTTTGCGAAAACTGGTAGTTGATCTTCGCATTCAGGTCGTAAAAGTAATAACCGGAGCCGTAAAACTGGCTCGTCTTGCTGATGGCTGGTTTTACCAATGCGTCTATATAGGTACGCCTTGCCGAAAGGATAAAAGAAGATTTATTCTTTTTAATAGGCCCCTGTATCGAAAACCGGGAAGCAATAAGCCCTATGCCACCTTCCATTTGCAACTGCTTATTATTACCCTCTTTCATAGAAATATCAAGCACACTGCTCAGCCGGCCACCATACTGTGCAGGCATACCGCCTTTAATGAGTGTGGTATTCTTAATAGCATCGGAGTTGAATATGGAAAAGAAACCAAAGAGATGCCCTGTATTGTAGACCACAGCATCATCAAGCATGATCAGATTCTGGTCGGGCCCACCACCGCGCACATAAATGCCTGCACTCCCCTCCCCTGCATTACGCACACCGGGCAGCAACTGGATGGTTTTTAAGAGGTCTACCTCGCCGAGAAAAGCCGGTACCGATTTGATCTGTTCCTGGGAAAGATTAAAACGGCCCATCTGCGCATTCTTTACGTTGGCATCGCGCTTCCTGCTGGTTACAACCACTTCCTGCTCCGTTGCCGTTTTAGGCAGCACTTCAAAGTTAAATTCGAAATTCCTGTTGAGGTCGATATTGATGACCCTGGGCTGGTAGCCTACATAAGAGCAGATGAGTGTATAGGTGCCGGGCAGCAGGGTGATGGAGTAAAAACCATACTGGTTACTGCTGATGCCGCGGCTCTGCCCCTTAACGGTAATCGTAGCGCCGATGAGCGTTTCGCCACTGAGCGAATCTTTAATATAACCACTGAGGGTGTACTTGTTCTGGTTGCTTTGTGCAATGGCTGCAAGGGGTAACAGAAAAAGGAATAAAATACCCAACCGTTTTATCATATCAATAATTTATCAACCACACTTTTCCGGGGCTGTTGTTTACTTAATTGTATCCCTGATCTCTCCTGTATTGAGCTGGGCATCCTTAAACTCAGGGTGTGCTTTGCCTTTATAGGGATTGATCACGTCGATAGTATTGCTCACCCAACTGGCTACCTTACCCTCGCCAAAAGCGTTGGGGTCGCTCTGCCAGTAAAGGGGTTTGCTATCATATTTTATGGTTTTAAGAAAGGGGTAAAGGTTTTCGTTCACCATACTGAAATCTTTACGCATTTCGGTAATATCCGTCTGCAGCAGCAGGCTTTTTGCATTGGCAATCACATCCCCTATCTGCGCCAGCGCAGCGTCGTAGATACCCACTGTATCTTTCTTCAGCTCGGCAAGCGTAAAATGCTCTGCACGTTTCACCATACTGTCGCAGTTCAGTTTAATCTTCAGCGTATCTGCATCAACAAAGGCGGTTTTAAGATCAAAATAGGCCGTAAGTATAGTATTAACCGTATCAGTAAAAGTAGAGGAATGCTTTTTTACTTTAAGCGCTTCCTGCCTGGGGCCCCTGTCGCCGGATGACTTGCTGCGGAAGAAGAACCAGTACACTGCGAATGCTGCGACTAAGAGTATCAGTATGGACAGTATTCTTTTCATTTCCGATTTTTTTTTTGCAAAGGTAATTGGGAGTTGGGAATATATAAGTTATGAATTAGGAATTGTGGGGTGAGATTAAGGTAATCCGGGGTAGGACAGAGACAATCCGGGGTAGGATTAAGACAATCCGGGGTAG
>CAZPXP010000075.1:0-8913 GCA_964590975.1 uncultured Ferruginibacter sp.
CATTGCAGACCATTCAAACTGTACCGATTTCATGTTCACTTTTAATGTTTCCGCGCCCATACTGCATTTCAGCATTTTGCCCTTTTTTCGACTGGTTGTACAGTACCCCGAAAGTGACAATATGTCAGTTGCTTTTTACTGCCTTGTTTTGCTGCTTTAATCTCTCTTTTTGATGGTACTGGCACCACTGCTGCGCTTGTCGGATACCGAGCAGGTACCCTTATAATAGATGTCGCTGGCGCCGCTGGCATCCACGCGGAAAGAAGTATTGACAGTAATATTGATGTCCGAAGCACCCGAAGCTTTTGCGGTGCAGTTGCTGGTCACCAGGTCATATGCTTTTACATCGCTGGCACCACTTGCCTCAATATTGGCATTTACCGCACTGCCCCAAAGTTTAGCATCTGATGCCCCGCTCAACTTAAGATTGAGGTCGGTAACGGCAAGATTAGCTTTCAGGTCGCAGGCGCCGGAAAGGTCAATATCAAGTGCAGGCGTGGTGATAGCGCCATTTACCCAAAAATCGCTTGCGCCCGATCCCTCTATCCTGGCCAGTGTTTTGAAGGAGATATACACTTTCAGTTTCTTATTACCGATCAGTCTTTCAATACCGGCATTATCCTCACTCTTATAATATATGCGTAACTCGCCATCCACCACATCAGTATGGATATTTTCCCTGTACTTATCCTTCGCGGCGCTTACGGCAATGCCTTCGGCATTACCCTGTGAAAGATAAACATCTATGCCACCCGAAACTTTTAACCGGCTGAAAGAACCGGTAAGCGACCGCGGACTGGCATTAGCATCATTAATCACCATTTCCTGTGCCACCGCTGTAAAGACGATCATACTGGCAAAAAGCGATATAAAAAATTGTTTCATGGCTATACTTTATATAAATTATCAGGCTTCCTTAATTTTAATGGTTCCCCCCGAATTGCGGATACTGCGGGTAACAGTGCAGGCCCCTTTATAACGTACCGAGCCGCCGCTGGTAGCCTTCGCCGCCAGTTCTTTATTAACAGTAATTTCCAAAAGACCGCCACTGCTTACTTTGGCCTCACAGGTTTCGGTAGCCATTTCGTAACCGCTGAGATTAGCTCCGCTGCTGCAGTTAACTTCAAGGCTGGCGGCTGTACCCTTTAACTTACTGTAGGCGCCACTGTTCTGATTTACGCTCAGCGCCGCACATTTGATCGTGCCTTCAAAATTACTGCCGGAAGTAAACTCCGCAACCAGGTTGCCGGTGGAGAAAACACCGTCTATCCGCATAGTAGCACCCCCGCTGGCAGACAGCTTATTGAGTGTACGGGCAGATACATAGGCCCTCAGTTTTGATTTCCTGTTGTCGTTACCCTTCCAGTTCTTTTCCGGTTTAAAATAAATCTTAAGCACTCCATCCACCACTTCCGTAACGATCCTGTCGCGGTAATCGGTGTAAGCAGCACTCACCGATACGGCATCAGTACTACCCTGTTTGAGTACGAGCTGGATACCCGAGGATACACTCAGGCCGGTAAAAGGACCTACTTCACGCTGTATGGCGTTGGCATCATCAATCACCAACTGGTCATTCTGCGCCTGTGCGGCAAACATCAGCAGGGCGCCCAAAATACCTGTAACTATTTTCTTCATGTAAATGCTTTTCCCTTATACGTAGCCGCAGCCATTTTGTTACAAAAATAGCCAGGAACGGGGAAAATGACCTTCCCCTCTCCATAATCAGTGGCTTGGCTCTCATCCCTCATAACCTGCCTGCCGCAGGCTGGTTCATAACTATTAACTCCGGCGAACCGCCCACCCTGTTGAGCGAGCATTTTGGTCTCTTGAGCTACCAGCCCCGAACACCTGTTCTTCCGGGTGGTAGCTTTGCCTTAACACACTATTACTGATAAAGACTCAACTGTTCAATGGAACCTGGTAAACAAATATTTCAAACGAATTCCTCCTTCCGCTGGAAAGCTTTCCAGTGGGTAAGCCGTTTTATTCTCTTTGGCATTATCCTTATGGTGCCCATCGTGATTATCGCTTTGGTAAACGGCTATAAGCCGGGACTGCCTGCACTGGCCAACCCCGAAGATTCGGTACACCATATTGCCAACCCTACTGTGCCCAGGGCCATGAGCAATACTGAACAGAAAAAATACAGGGGTTTTGCAGGCTTTATGGCGGCAAGGGAGCGGAATGCTGTACTGGCTAACCGTAAACCACAGGTAACACCCGACAGGGTAAGGGCGGCTTTTTATGTTGATTGGGATCCGCAGAGTCTCTACTCCCTGCAGAAGAATATCAATAAGCTCAATATGGTAGTGCCGGAATGGTTCTTTATTGATCCGGCCACCGATACCCTTAAGCCAGCTATTGATACAGACGCATTACAGGTGATGAAGAAAAATAACGTACGTATTGTTCCCCTCATCAATAACATCAACCAGGAGCTGGGCGCGGGTGATTTTGACGGTAATATGCTGAAACGCCTGCTGCACAATACTGCCAAAAGAACAAGACTGATAGAAGACATTGTGAAATACCTGAAGCTGTACAGCTTGCAGGGCATCAATATCGACTTCGAAGAGTTTAAGGAAAGCAGCGATGAGCCTATCATTGCCTTCCAGCGCGCTTTATACGAACGGCTGCACCGCGAAGGATTTATTGTAACGCAGGATATCATGCCGGCTAATGAGGACTTTAATGTAAAAGCTTTGTCGGAATGGAACGATTATATGTTTCTTATGGCTTACGATGAACATTTCAGCAGCAGCGTGCCGGGGCCACTCTGTTCGCAGCGCTGGATAGAAAAGGCGGTGGATGAAGTGGCCGGGTCGGTGCCTTCGGAAAAGATCATCCTTTGCCTCGCAGCCTATGGCTACGACTGGCCTGATCATACTGAAGCCACCACGCTCACCTACCAGCAGGCGCTGGCAAATGCAAAGGTTAATAATGCCGTGATCGACTTCGATAATGATACTTATAATAACCAGTACGAATATACGGATGCCAACGGTACGCATCATACAGTATCTTTTGCGGATGCGGCTACCAATTTCAACACCATACGTTTTGCAGATGAATATGGTACTGCCGGTACAGCCATCTGGCGTCTTGGCAGTGAAGACGAAAGAATATGGGAGTTTTACAACAGGGATCTTTCCATGCAGGCCTTGCAGCAAACCCCGTTCGATTACTCCCTGCTCCAGACAGTAAATACACCTACCGAACGGCCGGATTATATCGGCGATGGCGAAGTTCTTAACGTGATCAGCGGACCCGGTAAGGGCAGGATAAATATGGAGATCGACTCCGGCGAAAACCTCATCAGCGAGGAACGCTATGTGCAACTGCCCACCAAGTACGTGATCAAAAAATATGGTAATGTACACAATGAAGTAGTTCTCACGTTCGACGATGGTCCCGATCCTGAATATACCCCGCAGGTGCTCGACATCCTCAAAAAGGAGAATGTGCCGGCTACCTTTTTTATAGTAGGTATGGAAGCAGAGAATAACCTGCCCCTGCTGAAAAGGATCTACCGCGAAGGGCATGAGATCGGTAACCATACCTTTACCCACCCCAATATTGCGGAAGTAAGTGCCGACAGGGCGCTGGCAGAGATGGAGAGTACGCGCCTGCTGATAGAAGCTGTTACAGGGCACAGCACCGTACTGTTCCGTGCGCCCTATAATGCAGACTCTGAGCCCACCAAAGAAGTGGAGCTGAAACCGATTTCCCTCAGCCGCGATAATAACTATTATACGATTGGTGAAAGTATTGACCCGAACGATTGGGAGGAAGACGTGAGTGCAGACAGCATCTATGCAAGAACAATTGCACAGTATGAAAAGAATCCTGATAAAGGCATCATCCTCTTTCACGACGCGGGCGGTAACCGCCAGGCAACGGTAGATGCACTGCCACGCATTATTGCCTACTTTAAGCAACGTGGAGTAAAATTTACTACCGTAGCCAGCTTACTCAATAAAACAAAGGAAGAAGTGATGCCCCCGGTACATAACAGCCTGCTCGCCCTCAACAGCGGGGTAGCCACATTCGGCTACTGGATGCAGCACTTCCTTTATGCAGCTTTCTGGGTGGCCATATTTCTTGGATTCTTTAAAATACTGCTGATGGCCCTGATGGCGGGCTTGCAGAAACTTAAGGCAGGGCGCGAACGGTATAAAGGTGCACTGCCTGCTGCTCCTGCAAACAGCCCTGCCGTAAGCATTATTGTACCTGCCTATAATGAAGAACTCAACGCGGCAAAAACGATAACCAACCTGCTGCAGCAGCAATACCCCGTATTCGAAATTATTTTTGTAGATGATGGTTCAAAAGACCAGACCTACCAAAAGATCAAAGACATATTTGGTACGCATCCACAGGTAAAAGTGCTTACCAAAGCTAACGGAGGTAAAGCCTCTGCACTTAACTACGGTATTGCACAAAGCAGTTACGATTTTGTGGTTTGTATTGATGCGGATACGCAACTGGAGCCGGGCGCCATAGCACAGTTGATGCTTACATTCAAAGCCGCTACAGGAGCCGTTGCGGGTAATGTAAAGGTAGGTAACGAACGCACCCTGCTCACGCGTTGGCAGAGTATAGAGTATACCACAGCGCAGAATTTCGACAGGCGCGCCTTTGCCCTTATCAATGCCATTACAGTAGTGCCGGGGGCCATCGGTGCCTTCCGAAAGGAAGCGATTGAAAAGGCGGGGGGCTTTACCTCCGATACCCTTGCGGAAGACTGCGACCTTACCATACGCATCCTCCGTGCAGGCTACCGTATAGAAAATTGCACTACTGCAGTTGCCGTTACCGAAGTCCCCGAAACATTAAAACAGTTCATGAAACAGCGCTTCCGCTGGAGCTATGGCATAATGCAGAGCTTTTGGAAAAACCGGGACGCCTGTTTTAACCCCAGGTATAAAGCGCTGGGTCTTGTGGCGCTGCCCAATATTCTTATCTTTCAGGTCATTTTACCCATACTCGCGCCCCTCGCCGATATTATGCTCCTGCTCAGCCTCTTCTGGAACAGGCATAACCCTGCCAGCCTGCATAAGATCGGCTGGTATTATCTTGTTTTCCTGCTGGTAGACGTAATGGTAAGTGTAATTGCCTTTCTCTTCGAACGCGCTAAGCTTTCCAAACTCATCTGGCTTATTCCGCAGCGCTTTGCCTACAGGCAGCTCATGTATGTCATCCTGTTCAGGGCCCTCCGCAAAGCCATCAAGGGTGAAAGCCAGCACTGGGGAGTGCTTACGCGTACCGGTAATGTAAAACAGGTGAGCGTAAGTTAAGTTGCTGTTTCTGTTCACCGCATGCAGGCAAACCCCTGCGAGAAGGCAGGATAGCCAGAGTGATAAACTGCTGTTGCTGCAGACAGGAAGAGAAACCGGATATTAAGAAGAAAGTTTTCATAAAGCCCTTGCCCAGTAATTTAACCCCAGCTTCCTGCTGTTGCAGGATGGAAACAATCTGGGCTTCCGTAAATCTTTGATTTTTTTATAATTGACCATTTTAACTAAAGAATAATCTCTAATTTAAAGTGGCCGAACTTGGGGGTACAAACAACTTCTAAAAAATAAAACAAAAAGCTTAACCGCATAAAATACAAAAGCCGCATCACTGCGGCTTTTGTATTTAGATTTGTATTTGAGGAAGAGTAATATAGATTATATGATCCTTGTGAGAGAATGCAATGTCTTTGATGTTTATGTTCTTTCTATATTTCTTGCCCCCTTTGATAATGTAAATAGTATAGAACCTGTTACTTCTCTTTAAAATCTTTTCAATAATATTATCAGGGGTTCCGCAGAAAACAGAACTACCGGTAGTTACTGATTCTTTTTCAAAGCTTAATTGGTCGCTTATTTTGGCTTTAATAAATCCCTTTGTTTTATCAACAATATTTAGCATTAATTCAGGTGACGGCAACTGAACAAAAATATTATTACTCTTTGTATTTTTTGTAGTTAAACTAACTTTCCCAATATAACAATACTTAAAAAAGCAATCGGCCTGAGCATTAACTTGAATAGCTGATATAATGCTAATAAGAATGATTAAAATATTTTTTTTCATTACTAATTATTTTGCTTCTGTATTTCAGAAATTACTTTTTTAGTGATTTTATAAGCAGGTGTTTCTACATTAGCATTGTTGGTCTTCCCGTCTTGTCTATCTTTCATTGCATTAATATTTATTGGGTTAACATCATGGTCTATTTCGTGTGAAAATGTAGAAACCATAGCCTGACCTTTAGTAAGACTGCCCGAACCATTTCCATATTTATCATCAATTGCTGCAACCTGATATGGAGTAAAGGATTTTTCGAAAACTGTAATAGTCGCCTCCTTAAAAGCAAGTTTCCCATTATTGTCCTTTATAAAGGCTATTTCACCGTCAAATTTTCCTGAACCCTGTTTGTTGGGGTCTACTTTATATGCAAGCGTATTACCATTTGCATCGTGTGGTTGGTGATAACCCAACAAACTAAATCCATCCGCACCTGTATTTTTTGTATCCACTATAACATGTGTTTTTGTGACCGAATTTGCAATTTTCTGAAACTGATTAACTGCTGTTGTACTACCTGAAGCATTTATTAATCCAACTAGCTTTTTTGTATCCGCAGTAGCATTAGCACCAACAGTTATTTGTCCATTCTTTACAGTCGTTTTTACCTTTTTTCCATCTTCTCCTACTATCCATGTTGGAGCCATTCCATCAGGGTCAATAAATCTTATGGGATTATCAAAAGCATAGTTATAAGGTGAGTGCCTACGCATTTTATCAGCCAATGGGTCAATTGTCATCCAACGCATGATTTGATTATCATACATCCTTGCTCCGAAGTCTGTCCACTCTAACCCACTTCCATCGCTAAACTCTTGCCGTTGTTCTTCTTTACCTGTAAATTTTAATTTGTTTGAAGGGTTTCCAAATGATAATGTTTTTGAAGAGATACCACTCATAATCAACCCAAACGGATAATACTGCATTTCCTCCACCAATGGCCCTGGATAATGCTGCACCACCAGGTTGTCAAAGAACACGGGCTTCTTGCTCTCGTTACTCAAATATACAAAGAGGTAACCGTTTTTTACGATGGGCAGGCCACTTTGGGCAAGGGTCTGTAAACGCCCGTCGTCATAGTAGCCCACACGGATAAAGCCACTGCCTTCGGGTACGTACCTGAACTGCTCATCAAACAGTATCCAGTTCAGGTAGGCTTTAGGTGGTGCGGGCAGGATCACATCATAAAGCAAAAAAAGCGTTCGCTAAGTAAAATACAAAAGCCCCTCACGGGGCTTTGTTTTATTTAGCTAATAAATATTCTTTTATTGACTGTTCAACATTACAGGTGCTATTGTATGTTTTTCCATGAAGATTTAAAGAACTGCCACTTATTAAAAGGCTGTATATAGTATCTTTCTCTTTTATGAGCATGCGATAATTCATTAAAAATTTAATCGGTTCAGATTTTGCACCATTAACACATCCAGTCAATAACGATTTTATACTCTTTTCATCTTTTAAAGTAACCAATAATTTATCATCGGTTCTGCTTGTAATATCAATCTCTATTACATTCTTAGGATTAATAAAAAGTGCATCTTCAGAAAAACAGGAAGAAAAAAAAGAAGATAGCAATATCATTAAAAATTTCATAAAACTAAATTTAAGGTTAACCACCTTTGGGTCTTGGATATGACATACTCCTTTCCTTCGCATTCATTTGTTTGTTTTTCCCAGGTTGCTGCGGTGTGCCATTTCCAGAAGAACCTGTAACACCTTGAACAAAAGTATTATTGACTTTAGTACCTGGGCTTTTTATTGTTGTAATAACCCTGCTTTGCATATTTGCAGCATCTTTCCATAATGCATTTGGGGTTGTAGAGTTTCCTGCGAACGGAACATTTTCTTTCCCCATTTCTTTGCCGCCATTCAAAGTTTCTACACCACATGATGCATAATCAGAACAATTACATTTAGCACCATTATAACTTGCATTCTTACTTTTAAAAGCATCCATACTACCCTTAACCTTTGTATCCTCATCATACGTTGAACCAATACGCATTACTCCATCTGCTGCATAGCCTTCACTTCCACTAGGGTCTCCATTAGTAAGTTCATCTAAAGTAACTCCAGTTCTGTAACCATATATACCTGTAACATCAGTATTAAAATTTTTAAGTCCAACCCCTCCTTCATTTCCAGGCCATAAGTCCATATAAGTATAAGTTCCCGTTTTAACCTGTCTTTCTTTTTCCACTTCTCGAGTTCTTGTTTTTCCATTAGCATCCTTGTATTTTTCCTTAACCTTATACTTTTCTGTTTTGTATTCTTCGACAGCAAGAGCAGCATGTCCAATATGACCATCAGCAGTAGCCCAAATAAGCAAAATAACATCTTGGCCATCTGGGTCTATGGCATTTATAGGATTATTTCCAACATAATTATAAGGATTCCATAAAGGATAGCTATCAGCATTAGGGTCTTGACTATGGAACCTGCCTATTTGAGGGTCATACATTCTTGCACCAAAATCACACAACTCTAAACCTGAACCGTCCGTAAATTCTTTTTCTTGCTTTTCTTTACCCGAATACTGGTATTTATTAGTGAGAGTGTTCACAGCCTTGGAGCTTATCCCACTCATAACTAACCCGAACGGATAATACTGCGTTTCCTCTACCAATGGCCCTGGATAATGCTGCACCACCAGGTTGTCAAAGAACACGGGCTTCTTGCTCTCGTTACTCAAATATACAAAGAGGTAACCGTTTTTTACGATGGGCAGGCCACTTTGGGCAAGGGTCTGTAAACGCCCGTCGTCATAGTAGCCCACACGGATAAAGCCACTGCCTTCGGGTACGTACTTAAATTGTTCATCGAACAGTATCC
>CAZPXP010000076.1:0-8813 GCA_964590975.1 uncultured Ferruginibacter sp.
GTATATTTGAGTAACGAGAGCAAGAAGCCCGTGTTCTTTGACAACCTGGTGGTGCGGCATTATCCAGGGCCGCTGGTGGAGGAAACGCAGTATTATCCGTTTGGCCTCATCCAACAAGGGATAAGTTCCAAAGCTGCTGGCATGCTTGAAAATAAGAGAAAATACAACGGCAAAGAATTACAATCAAATGAGTTTAGTGATGGCAGCGGATTAGAATTATATGATTATGGTGTAAGAGACCAAGACCCTCAATTAGGTAGATGGTGGACGATAGACCCATTGGGTGAAAAAGGAAGAAGGTGGTCGCCTTATACTTATGCGTTTGATAATCCAATAAGATTTATTGACCCTGATGGAATGTGGTCTCGTGATGCAAATGGAAATCTTGTCGCAGACAAGGGAGATAATGCAAAGACTTTAGCGAAGTACTTGCATGTTGATAATAAACAAGCCACAGCGATATTAAAAGAAAATGGTTTTACCGCTAATAAAAAAGGCAACTTTAATATAAAATCCGGTAGTGAAATAAGTTCTCCCATTATAACTACTAAGTTACAATTAAGTGATAAAGCGACTGAATTAGTACAAGCATTAAACAAAGGCATTGAAGTCAACAATAAAATTATTGGTACGCTTGAACAAATAAATGGAGAGTTAGCCAAAGGGAAAATGACCAAAGCCCAGTTTGAAGAGAATGAAAAAGTTATAAAGAATGCAAATAGCGGCGACCCTATAACAGGAAATGATGGAGGTAGACTTGTTCGTTTTACGATGATGAATATGGAGAATGCAAAAATAGATAAACAGATTAATGCTAATAGCCCTGAAATCGGCAGTCTTGAAAAGCAGAACGCAACATATCAGGAGAAAATAGAAACTTACACGGAGAAATACACTATTAAGTAGTATCGGTAATTTACAAGAAGGTTATGAAAAAAGTACTTTCATCTTTTATTGAATCAGTTTTTTGGATTCAACTATTTTTTGCCCCTGCAGGTATTGGAGGCTTAATTGCTTTATTTATTTACATCGGGAATCAGAAGTTGTTGTGGCTATCAATAACAATTGCAGCTGCTTCTATAGTCATCGGTATTATATATGCTGAAAGAGTAAGAAGAAAGCACGGTACTTCCCGATACGCATCAAAAATAATAGGGACACCTGATATCTGGCCTGATGAATATCCTGAAGAAATAGAAGCAAGAGAAAAAGAATGACAAATGAAGGAAGCCAAAAAAAAGAAGAAATAACAAATACAAAAGCCGCAGTGATGCGGCTTTGTTGTTTATTTAGCGAAAGCTTTTTTTGCTTTGTGATGTGATAGCGCCATATCAATAAAATAATACACTTTATCTTTTTGACTATCCATGTTGCAGTCAATAAGTAAAATACGGTATTACTCATCACTCTTTTCTTATTTTTACCCAACAAACGAAAACATGCCAGCAACCTTACCAAAAATTCTTGAACTTCTTCCCGCTATTCCTGCTTTTCGGATGGTGGGTGTACCTGGTACTGAACGGTTTATGATGGGGGGCGATCGATATGATAGTGAAAAGCCTGTTCATCCAGTGAAGATTACCGATTTCCATATTGGCCAGTTTCCTGTTACCCAGGCGCTCTGGAAATGGGTGATGGGCAATAATCCCTCCTTCTTCAGGGGCGACGACCGGCCGGTAGAGCAGGTATCCTGGAATGATATCCGGGAAAAGGATGGCTTTTTAGACCGGCTGAACGCCAAAGCTGAAATACGGCAATGGTTGATCGATAACCAAATGAATGGCATGGCTTTTCGCCTGCCCTCGGAAGCCGAATGGGAATATGCCGCCCGCGGCGGCCCGGGCCGGGAGCAGGGCTATGAATATGCAGGTAGTAATACGCCCGGAGCCGTTGTCTGGTATGACGATAACAGCCATGGCGAAACCAAGCCCGTGGGCCTGAAGGCGCCTAATGCGCTGGGCTTGTACGATATGAGCGGCAATGTATGGGAGTGGTGCGAAGACGACTGGCACGACCGCTACAAGGATGCGCCTCACGATGGATCAGCATGGGTAGACAACCCTGAACGGGCACAGGACCGCGTGATCCGCGGTGGCAGTTGGTACGGCCTTGACGCGTACTGCCGCGTTGCGTACCGTATCCGCCACTGGCCGGAGAGCGTGTACCGTGACAATGGCTTACGTCTTGTTTTGTCAGTTCAGCATACCGAAAAGCCTGTGGCATAAATAGGGCGGGAGGGACGACCAACCGATAATGCCACAGGGGGGGATTATAAAAATGATATAAATGCAGATTAAATTATTTACTATACCCGTAATTGGCGGGGCAGCAGAAGAAGCTGCGTTGAATGTTTTTCTGCGTTCCAGAAAAATATTGCAAACAGAAGCCGTACTGGCCGTACAGGCCGGAAGCGCATACTGGTGCTTTTGCATCCGTTATCTCGATGAAGAAGCGAAGCCTGTACGCGAAAAGCAACGGATAGATTATATGGAAGTGCTGGATAAGGAGTCGTTCAACAGGTTCTCCCGTATGCGTGAGATCCGCAAGCGCCTGGCTACCGAAGAAGCCAGCTATTGGGTAGATGGCTTTTACTTACACAACGAAGTAAACAGCGCTTTATTAAAAAATAATATGTGGGGCTGATTTTTGGCTAATCTTTGCCCCTTATATGTAAATGCTGCTGGTGTAAAGATCAGGGAACTGAATTTGAGTTTACAGTAGTACAGAAGCTTAATCAGGGAACCATCCGAAAACGGGATGTAATCGTTTTCGGTCGCCTTTTTGTTTCTTTTTGGCGAAGCAAAAAGAAAAAGAAAAACGTAGCCTGACCGGGATGGCACTTATTAGTTTTTGGTTGTACAAAAGGTATTAAGACACAATATTAAAAGATGTTAAGGAAAGATAACCTGCTTGGAAAGATGGTATCACACAGGGCAATGGTCAGCAGCCGTATGTCAGCAAAACGCAACTGCCCTGTTGAACTTTATCGGGTATGCGCGTACAGCGGGATTGAGGAAAACTGTATTTTTAACATTAAAGGGGCAGGTTTCAGAATGCACAGAACCGCGTGATCCGCGGTGGCAGTTGGAACAACAATGACGCGAACTGCCGCGTTGCGTACCGTAACAACAACTGGCCGGAGAACGTGAACCGTAACAATGGCTTCCGTCTTGTTTTGTCAGCTCAATGGGTACCCCGGGCATCCGCTGAACAGAAGCCTGTCCTATTCCCGGAAGGGATAAATAATAAATAAGCAGTCCTGTTGGTAAATAGTTTATTGAAGACCGGACTGCTTTTATAACCTTAATGCCATTATTATGAAAGATAAACCAGCCATCATCAGCCAGCTTGAAAAAAGCTGTGCTGTAACGCTTACCCGGCTGCCCGAAGCAACACAATGGGCTACCCCGCTCAGTTATGCGGTGAATGAAAAAGGCCGGGTAATTACGCTAAACCTCAACGGCGCCGGGTTAAAAGAACTGGTTATTACTGATGCCCTGCAACACCTGCAAAAGTTAGACATCAGTCGTAATAAACTCATCAATGTTCGTTTCGATACCGACCTGCCGGAACTGGAATTGCTCGACATCAGTTATAACACTGTTGCGTTGCAGCCCATACACTTCAGCCACTCATTTGCAAAGCTGAAATACCTGTATATCTATAATTCCGGGTTGACGGGTGTACGTTTTACAAAAGGATTGCCCAGTCTTGATACCTTGCACCTGGCAAATAATAAGCTTACAGGTATTAAACTGCCGGATGGATTTGACAGTTTGCTAACACTTTATCTGCAAAATAATAAGATCGGGCAAATTACGCAGGAGCCTGAACTCAGTACCCTGCTCGGGTTTTTAAAAAAAGAAGACCGCATGCTGCAGATTAATGATAATCCTTTTCTTCATGAGTCTGATCTTGAGTTAGTGGAAGAGGAGAATCATAGTGCCGCCCTGCTCAACTTCCTGTTGCCCTATAAAACAGATACTGCTGTTGAATTGATATTGCCTGCCAAAGTGTTGCTGCTGGGTAATCATGCTTCGGGAAAGTCATCGCTATTGTACTATTTACAGCACCAAAAACTGGCAGAAGATTCTGTAACTACCCATATCATTAATATTGACAAATACCCTTTGGTTACTGACACCGGAGAACTGCCCCAGGCCATCTTTTACGATTTTGGCGGGCAGGATTATTATCATGGTCTGTACCGGGTGTTCCTGAGCCAGGGTGCCGTGCAGGTGCTGCTCTGGAACAACGAAACCAACAGGAACAAAGTATTAGATAAGGATGCCAATAAGATTGCTACCATACATTATAACCTCGACTATTGGCTGGCACAAAACCAGTACACAGAAAAGGGTAAGTATGGTAATACCGAGAGGCAAACACAAAACCCAATGCTGCTGGTACAAAGGGATTCTGATAGCAGGCTGCTGAATGCTCCGTTGCCTCCTGCACAAAAACAGGCGAATAATATACAGGCAGAATTTTTGCTGACGCTGAAAAAGAGCAGGGAGGAGGCAGGGAGTGCGATAGAGAAAGAGTTACTAACCAAAACAAGAGAACTATTCCTGGCTCATCTTACGGTGCTGATAACTGATAACCAGAAGCACGTAAAACGGGAACCCTGGTACGAACAGTTTTTGACCTATATACTGGATGATAAAAAGAATACCGGATATGCTGCCATAACCATAACGGCACTCGAAACAAAACTACGGAAAGAGCTTGGGCGGAAAGACACGGGAGATGACCTGCCCACGCACCTCGATCAATTGCACCGGCAGGGGCTTGTATTGTACTATAAAAATGAAATGCCCGAAAGGGTATGGCTGAGCCCGAAGCAATTGGTGCAATTTGTACACAAACAGGTGCTGGCCAAAGAGCACAGAGATAAAAACAAGGATGGTAAAATTGCAGTAACCGAACTGGCTAAGATTGATGCCTATGTTATTCGACTGCTGCAAATACAAAAAGTAATTTTTTTGCACGAGCATGAACCTGATGGTGTACACCGGTACATCATTCCAAACTTTCTGCCGCTGGCAAAGGAGGATCATGATTTTGACCTGCTTACTTTTGGTGTACACACACCCTGTTTTGTACTGCGTTTTGAGCAGTTTATTCCTTTTGGCCTTATCAATGAAATGATCTGCTTTTTTGGTCAATTACCGGAAAAGAAAAGGTTTTGGCGTGATCAGCTATTATTTACACATGCCGGTTCTCTTATTCTTATACAACTGGATTTTGAACAACTGGAGATAAGGGTACACGCCAATACGCCCCTCAATGATGCAAGTGTACGCTTTTTGTTCGAGTCCATCATGTCGTTGTATTGGGGAGAAGCACCCCATGCACCTTCTTTACAGACCATGGAAGTAAGGACAGACCCTCCGGGAGATACGGAGGGGCAGGAACAACCGCAATCACCAGCGCCTGAAAAAACCGGTTCGCATGCTGCCCTCCGCTGCCCTGCCGATTTGTATATATCACTGGATGATAAACATTTTATGCCTTACCGGCACATTGAGGAAGCAGGAGAGCAGGATATGGAGGCCATGGCCTGTATTAAAGATGAAAATGGGTTTCACAGCGATAAGTGGAGGATTGTTTCTTTATACCCGTTCAGACCTTTTACACATAAACCTTTTCAAAAGATGAAAAAGATATTTATCTCTTACTCCCGTAAAGATACATCGTTTAAAGACGAGTTAAAGACTCACTTATCCCTGTACACCCGCTATGGTGCTATTACTGAGTGGGATTGCGACCAGATGTTGACCGGTGAATGGGAGGCTCAGATACAAACGCAGCTAAAAGAAGCTGACATCATCATATACGTGATCTCGGCCAATTTTATGAGTTCGGCTTATATTATGGAGGAAGAAGTTAAGAAGGGAATTGCTTTGGTGGAATCCGATCCACTGAAAAGCAAGAAGATCATGTGTGTGCTGGCAAGGGAATGCCC
The DNA here is from genome assembly GCA_964590975.1 of uncultured Ferruginibacter sp. Classification (GTDB taxonomy): domain Bacteria; phylum Bacteroidota; class Bacteroidia; order Chitinophagales; family Chitinophagaceae; genus Ferruginibacter. Next base: position 5,969 of record CAZPXP010000076.1, read on the forward strand.
CTGGCGGCATTGGTCTGCTTTGGAGAAGATCGCTAAGGAGGAAATGGATATTACCCGTTATCAGATATTACCTTACCATCCCAACAAGGATGATAAGGGCACTATTGTGTCAAGGGAAATACTCGCGCTGGAACAGTGGGGTAGATTGCATTATGAAATGCCCAGCGTAGCGTATAAGGATATTGCAGAAAAGATTTTCAATGAAGCTAAGTAGTAAACAGGTACAATAAACCAACCAAGCCAAAAAATAAAACATTAAGAAATTAAGGATCATTACATTTTACTTAACTACCCTTAACCTCTTAATGTTTCATATTAATCACCGAAGGTGACCCATCTCATCCTTCGTAACTACAGCGAAGCCATATCAATCACAAACCGGTACTTCACATCGCCTTTGAGCATACGCTCGTAGCTGCTGTTGATGTCTTTGATATTGATCACTTCTATGTCGGAAACAATATTGTGTTCGGCGCAGTAGTCCAGCATTTCCTGTGTTTCGGGTATGCCGCCTACGAGTGAACCGGCGAGGCTCTTGCGCTTCATGATCAGGTTAAACACGTGCACCTGTGCGGGGGTGGGGGGAGCGCCTACGCAGATCTGTACACCGCTCGTGCTGAGCAGCGAAAGATAGGTAGTATAATCGTGCTCGGCAGAGATCGTGTCTACGATAAAATCGAAATAGCCCGTTACCGCTTTCAGTTCGCCCGCATTCTTCATGTTTACAAACTTATGCGCGCCCAGTTTTTTAGCATCGGCCTCTTTGCTGGCCGAGGTGCTCAGTACCGTTACTTCGGCGCCAAAGGATACGGCAAACTTTACCGCCATGTGGCCCAGGCCACCCAAACCGGCTACTGCTACTTTATGGCCCTTGCCTACCTTCCAGTGGCGCAGGGGAGAGTAAGTGGTAATACCTGCGCAGAGCAGGGGCGCTACAGCGTCAAGGGCGAGCTTGTCGGATACCTTCAGCACAAAATCCTGCGTTACCACGATCGATTTGGAGTAGCCGCCGTAAGTAGGCGTTTTCTTGTCCTGCTCAAGGCCATTGTACGTGCCGGTAGAGCCATTGTCGCAGTATTGTTCCTGTCCTTTTTTGCAGTTTTCGCAGGTGCGGCAGGAGTCTACAAAGCAGCCCACGCCCACGGTATCGCCCGCTTTAAATCTGGTAACGTTTTTACCCACGCTGGTTACCTTACCTACGATCTCGTGGCCGGGTACCATCGGGTACATAGAGTTGCCCCATTCGTTGCGGGCCTGGTGTATATCAGAATGGCATACGCCGCAATAATGAATATCGATCTCAACGTCGTTGTCTCCCGGTGTTCTTCTTTGCAGATCCCAGGGTTCAAGCGGAGAAGTGCTGTTCTGCACAGCATAAGATTTTGTTACAGGCATAGTGTTTTGTATTTAGGAACGCAAGTTATTCAATCCATGTTACATCTGTGTGAAATATGGTGTTACGAACATGGGGAAAATATACTGTAACAGATGCTACGTTGCATGCCCGTTAACCGCAATGGTTCTTTTCCTCAATGCCTTCTTTCTCCGGTGGCCATACCTTCTTTACTTCCGCAATGGTGGTCTTTAGTTTACGGTTGGCCGTGTAAAGGCCGTAGAGCTTGCCCAGCAGGGTAGTGGTTACGATGCCGGCCCCCGCTATGATAAGGGCATAGGTAAGCGACCAGTCTTTTGCGATGTATTTGTAAGCGGAAAGCCCCGTGCCGAGTATAATGCCCAGCAGCAGCCCGCGCGCACCGGTATCGCAGCCGCAGGCATAATATTGTTTATTCAGTTGCTGCTCAAAAGATTCCCGCTGCGGATGATCGCCGAGGTTACCCGCCAGCCGTATGCGCCCCGTAGCCATCGTTCTGATGAGCGGGAGGGTGGAGAGACTGTTGAGCTGTGAGGGATGGCTGATGATATATTCTTTTTTCATTGTGTGCTGTTTTAAAAATATGTAACGTGTTTGGAGGCGCGGATGGTAAGCGCCTGTATATTATTGATCCGCGGATTGTTGCGGTCGGGCAGCGTGGCAGAATCGGGATTGCATTCGGCCTGTGTGCCCATCATATTGGCGTTGTCGTCATCCACGCAGCGATGGCCGAGCATACAGGCATGGCCCACTTCATGGCCCAGTGTACGCGGGCTGGGGTGCGGCAGGGTGAGGCTGCCCTGTATGGTAGCATAGTCGGTAAAAGTAACCTGGCAGCCAATAGCGTCGGGCAGGCTCCTGATGATAAAACAGGTAACGGGGCTGCCTGTGCCGGTGATGCGCCGCCATGCGCCAAAGATGCAGAGCACGCTCGATTTGAGCTGGAACTCGGAGGCCGGTGCGCCGAGAGCGGAGATGTTCGAATCGCAGGGTACATCAAGAATGGTGGCTGTGGCGTTGTTGTCGTCTGTGATGATCCAGTCGTCATCCACCGTTTCACCATCTGCAAAACCCGTAGTGTATTTGAATGGTTTTAAGGGTATGATGCGCACGTTGCAATCGCGTTTGTAAATATCACAGGCCATCTGCAGCAGTTGCCTTGTGGCAGCATTGGAAGAAACGGAGTTGCCCGTTTCATCCCTGAGCACTACGGTGCATACGCGCAGTTTCTTTTCGGGGCGTATGCCGATGGCACCCAGGACCAGATCGGGTATGGCCATGATCACCGCAACAACCGTGGTAATAAAATTGAGGATGAACTTGATGATGGTACCCACATAAGGGATGGCTTCTACGAGCTCGAGCAGAAAGCCCGCTCCCACGAATACCCAGCCCAGCGTCGATTCGAGGGTAACCAGTACGGCATTGGCTATGGTAACAACTGTGTCCCAGAGTACACATACGGCTGTCGTA
>CAZPXP010000077.1:0-8321 GCA_964590975.1 uncultured Ferruginibacter sp.
TATTCACCACCAGTTGCCAGACACAGGCAACAACCACCGTACGCGATGCCCATGCCGACTCCCTCACCGAACAGGCCCGGGTACGCCACGGCTACCAGCAGGTGAAAGAACTGGCGACCTCCATACAATCCGGCGACCTGATCCTGCGAAAAGGCAACGACTTTACCAGCGAAGGGCTCGGCAGCCTCAACCAGCGCGATAAGTCTTTTTCACACTGTGGCATTGCCAGTATAGAAAATGACAGTGTTTTTGTTTACCACGCCCTCGGAGGAGAGTTCAACCCCGACCAGAAGATACGCCGCGATCCACTGGCCGTATTTGCCGAACCGGAGTCCAACCGGGGCATAGGCCACTACCGTTTCAGCCTCGGGCCCGACAGCCTCGGCCAGATCGTAGGTACCGCCAGATCCTTCTATGAGGCAGGTATCAAGTTCGATATGAAGTTTAACCTCGATACAGACGACAGGCTCTACTGTGCCGAGTTTGTATACAAAGTGATCCGGCAGGCAACAGCTAACGGGTTGGTATTCAATATCAGCCATATCGGCGACTTCCGGTTTGTTGGTGTAGACGACCTTTTCCTCCAGCCAAGATGCCGCGAACTGAGGAGAATTATTTATAAATAGTTGCAAAAACGAAGAAAATAAAACTACTTTTGCCAAAATTTAATTTTAAAGTATTGTTTATGAAAAAAATGTTTCTGGCTATAGCCATCGTATCAGCCCTCTTTACCAGTTGTAAATCAGGCGGCGGCGATCCTAAATCTGTATTGAAAAGCTTCTTCGAAGCACTGAGCAAGAAAGACGTAGCTGCTGCCCGCAAACTGGCTACAGCCGATAGCAAAAGCATGCTCGACATGATGGAAATGGGCCTGAAAATGGCTAAAGACAGTAAAGAGAATAAAGAGTTTGACAAGTATGACAAAATGGAGATCGGCGACGCTAAGATCGATGGCGACAAAGCCACCGTCTCTGTAAAAGAGAAAGAAAGCGGCGAAGCAACAAACTTCATCCTCAAAAAAGAAAGCGGCGACTGGAAAGTAGCATTCGACAAAGCTTCAATGATGCAGATGGGCATGGAAAAAATGAATGAGAAAGGAACAGATGATAAGATCAACGAGAGCCTCGACAAACTTAAAGACATCAATCCCGATTCTCTTGCAGGCAAATTAAAAGAAGCAGGTAAAGAAATCGACAAATTAAAAGACGCTATGGAAAAAAAGGAAAACTAATATTCCATACAACCGTATAAAAAAGCACCCCGGCGGGGTGCTTTTTTATTTGAGATATGCCAAAGATGTGTAACTTTAATCATGCTTAATTTCATACGACTACTGGCTGTTATCCTTTTCTTTGCTTCCTGTGGCGGCGAAAACAAAACACCCGGTAACCCTGCTACAGATATTGAAGTAGCCCAGGCATTTATCAGGGCTGTTCTCGACAACAAAATCGACAAAGCAGAGCCCTACCTGCTGAAAAATGAAACCAATCTTCAGCACCTCGATGCCTTCAAAAGAAGCTATAAAACATTGAGCCCATCAGAATTGGAATCATACAGAAAATCAGATATCATCATCAACGAGATCACACCAGTGATCAACGATTCTGTAACCATTGTCAATTATTCCAACACATTCAGGAAAGACGCGAAAAATAAGATCAAACTGGTAAGGGTCAGCGGTAAGTGGCTGGTGGATTTACAATATACATTTTCCGGAAATATGTGATCATGATTAAAAACTTTCTGCTGGTAGGTCTTGGCGGGGCAATAGGCTCTATGCTCAGGTTTGGAGTTGCCCTGCTGGTCAGAAACAACAGTTTTCCCCTGGCTACTTTTTTCGTCAATACCGCCGGCAGCCTCTTAATCGGTATAGCATTCGGTCTTTCGCAGCAGGATGAAAGATTTGCAGCCAACTGGAAGCTGTTTATTGCTACCGGTATCTGTGGAGGCTTTACCACATTTTCTGCCTTTTCTGCCGAAAACCTGCAATTGATGCAACAGGGTAAGTGGATATTGTGCGGTACCTATATCTTGCTGAGTCTTATTGCCTGTATAGCAGCTACCTGGCTGGGTTACCGGCTGGCACACTCATAACATTAAACAAAACGTATGTATGTTTTACATCCCTGGCATGGCGCCAGCCATGGCAGTAAAGTTCCGGAAATGGTCAATGGACTTATAGAGATCCCCCGGGGATCAAGGGCCAAGTACGAGATAGACAAAACCACAGGCCTGCTCCGGCTCGACAGGGTAATCTATTCCTCCTTCCACTACCCTATCAACTATGGCTTTATCCCCCAAACCCTCGGTGAAGATGGAGACCCGCTTGATATCCTCGTAATGTGTGGCGAGAGCATACAACCCCTCTGCCTCGTAGAAGCAGTAGTGATAGGTAATATGCAGATGATCGACAACGGCCAAAAGGACGATAAGATCATTGCCGTAGCAGCCAGCGATCCAACAGTAAACCATATTAAAAACATCAGCGAACTCCCCCCTCACTTCTTTGCTGTGCTGAAGAATTTCTTTGAGCAGTATAAGGTACTCGAAAACAAAATTGTTGAGATCGATGAGTTCCAGGACAAGCCCGCAGCCTACTCCGTAATCAACGAAGCCATCGCATTATACAAAACCCGCTTTCCTCAATGAAACAACACACAAAGATTATGGACACACAAACGATACTGATCATTATCCTCGTAGGCATTGCCGCAGGTATGCTCGGCGGACTGGTAGGCGTAGGCGGTGGTATCATCATTGTACCTGCATTGGTTTACTTTATCGGTTTCAGCCAGAAAACCGCCCAGGGCACTTCGCTGGCCCTGATCCTGCTTCCGGTAGGTATCCTCGGCGTATTGCAGTACTATAAACAGGGCCATGTCGACTTCCGTGTGGTGGGCCTGCTCGCCATTGGCTTTTTCATCGGTAGTTTCTTTGGAAGTAAAATTGCACTGAGCCTTTCGCAGGATACCGTCAAAAAGGTATTTGCCGTGCTGATGATACTCATCGCCATCAAAATGCTGTTTATCGACAAAAAGGCTAAAGAAGAACCTACCGGTGTACTTCCTGCCAAAACAAGCCACAACAGCGTTTAGAATCTTACCGGCTGGTAACTTACCAGTACCGGCGGATGATACGCAGCCGGTGGGTATGCTTCCCCGTTTGGGCATGCACAATGCCGAGGTGATCCATCTTATCAATCCGAACTATCCCCGCAGCATGAATGATCTCAGCATTGCTGAGCAGTATGCCGGTATGGATGATCCTCCCTTCATCATTATCAAAAAAGGCAAGATCACCACAGCGCGCCTGTTGTAAAAAATCAACCGTTTGCCCCTTATCTGCCTGCTCATGCGCATCCCGCGGCAACACAATATTCAGAAAGCGGAATACCATTTGCGTCAGCCCGCTGCAATCCACCCCAAATACCGAACGTCCCCCCCACAGGTACGGTGTATTCAGAAACCGGAACACCAACTGCTTTATTGTAGCTTCATCCCGCACAGCATCCGCAGCAAACCATTGCCTCCCGCCGAACTGTATCCTTGTGCCCAGCCCGCTAACCACAGCGCCCATAGGTACGCGTAATAACGATCCATCATACTCCAGTTCATTTACCCAGCCCTCAGCAAGTGCAGTACCCGTTCCCTCCTGCCCTGTAGGCGTATCCTGTTGTTCAATATGGCTGAACTGGCACCATCCCTCATAACCATCTGTAGTGTTGCGAATATGCAGCCAGTCCGTAGACCGTGCAGCTAAAACAGTTACCGCTTCTCCAAACAGCAACTGGCTCACCATTTCCGCCTCATGCGCCGGTAAGCGCCGTACCGGGCAAAGCGCCACACAACAAAACCCATATTGCATAATATTACAATTTGCAGTCAAATTAAGTCTTGCCCGTCGTCCAAAAAAATATTTGTGAAAAACTCCATTCCCTGCATCTTTACAAAAAAAACGGAGTTGAAAACCGACAGGTTTAACGATATCGCTGATAGCGAACTGCTGCAACGCTTTTACAACGACCAGGATAATCAATGGCTGGGCATACTGCTCAAACGATATACCCTGATGCTGCTTGGTGTATGCATGAAATACCTTAAAAACGAAGAGGAAGCAAAAGACGGGGTGCAGCAGGTATTTCTTAAAGTGATCAGCGAGCTGCATAAATACCGGGTAGAATACTTCAAAAGCTGGGTGTACATGATTGCCAAAAACCATTGCCTGATGAAGCTGCGCGATAAAGACAAACGTACCGTGGAGATTACCGACCGGCATGCAGCAACACCCGACGACAGCAATACAGACAAATCCTATCAGGAAAAAGATTTCTTACTGACCAATATGGCAAGCGCACTGCAACAACTTAACAAAGAGCAGCAACAATGTGTAACTTTGTTCTACCTCGAAAAGAAGAGCTACCAGGAAATTACAGCGCTTACAGGATATTCTCTTTTACAGGTAAAAAGCTATATACAAAACGGAAAACGGAATTTAAAAATTATGCTGGAACGCATACAGCACAATGAGCAATGATTTAAAGAACATACCGGACGACAGCAACAGGGAGCCCGATAACGCGGCAATGATCAACTATCTGAACCGCCAGTTATCGAACCAGGAGCAGCATGAGCTGGAAAAGCAGATGCTGGAAGATCCTTTTATGGATGATGCCATGGAAGGGCTCGAACAGTTCACCGGTGAGAAAAACATCAATGCCTATGTAGAACAGCTTAACCGCGACCTTAACAAGCAACTCGGTAAGAAAAAGAAACGCCGGGAGAAGCGGCGGCTTAAAGACCAGCCCTGGCTATACTTTACAATTATACTGCTTCTGCTGCTCTGCATTATAGCCTATGTAATGATCCGGCAGCACATGCGGCACCTCAACGAAGCAAAAGAAGCTGGCAATACTGCTACCAGTGAGGTTATCCGGAGGTAATCTTCATTTTACACCACTATTTTACTGTAAGCTAAATCAATACCACCATTTGGAAGACTGGCAGCATTCTGGTAAATCAGTCATTTATACCGGCACATGAATAGCCACGAGCGTTCCCTTACCCGGCGAAGAATCAAAATCGACGGTACCTTTCAGGTAGGCAACACGGGTGCGTATATTCTTAAGGCCAATCCCATCAAATTTTTCCTTCTGGGCTGTATCAAAACCACGTCCATTATCTTCAATGGCAGCCGATATACCGTCACTATCCTTTACAAGTGAGATTTCAAGACGGTTCGCTCCCGAATGCTTGATTACATTGTTTACACATTCCTGGATAACCCTGTACAATACGGTTTCAACATTCCCGTCAAGACGCTCATTAAGCCCCTCCGTATAGAGATTAACCTTCAGCACATGGCTGTCGATCTTATCAAGAAACTCCTTAACAGCACTGGCCAGCCCGGCCTTTAGTAAGGCATTGGGCATCATATTATGGCTTACCGCACGCACCTCCTTACAACCTTCATCTACCATTGCAATCAGTTTTTCATAAGCCAGCCTGTCATCGTCCGACCGGAAAGCGATCCTGTCCTCAAATGCCGACAGGTTCATCTTGGCCGCACTCATCAACTGCCCTACTCCATCATGCAGGTCACCCGCTATCCGTTTTCTCTCATTTTCCTCTGCCTCAATCACCGCTTTTGTAGCCAGGTCCTGCTGCCTCATAATAGCTTCCTGCAACTGTTTCTCTTTCCTCAGCCTGAAACGTTTATAATAAGAATAACCCAGCAAACCAGATAATACCAGCAGGGCGAGTGCACCAGCTATCCAGTAATTGCGCTTTGTCAGCTCAAATTGCTGCTGTTGTATCTTTTTTTGCTGTTCAAGCGTTTTATACCTTGTTTCCAGCTCAGCAAATCTTTCACCCAGTTGATCCGTATAGAGCGAATCTTTGGTATCAGCATACAGTTTATACATCTGCAGGGCATTGGCGAAGTCACCCTTCAACTCGTATAGCTTTGCAAAAGTGCTGTACAGCTTATTCAGCTCAGGCTTACAGTTTACCGCCGATTTCGCCAGTTCAATACCTTTTGTGATACAGAGCGCTGCACTGTCAGTCAGCTTCATTTTTGTATAGATGTCACCCAGGTTATTCAGGCAGCTTGCCATCCCCTTGGAGTCTTTAAGACTGTCCCGCAATGCGTAAGATTCCTTTACCACATCAAGTGCCTGTCGGTACTGTTCTTTCTTCACCAGCACATTGCCCAGGTTATTGAGCGCATTGGATAAATACTCTTTGTCGCCCTTTTCCCTTGCAATCACCTCACCCTTACGGAAATAGCTTTCAGCCTCTTTGAGCTGATCTTTGATATAATACAGGTTACCTACATTTACATAAGAACCCGCAAGCCCAATCTTATCACCAATCCTTTCCTTGATAGCGATAGACTCCTCCTGGTATTTAATGGCTTCATCATAACGTCCCATATTCTGGTTAACAATACCCAGGTTGTTAAGAGAATAAGATATACCAATGTCATTTTTATATTTTCTGAAAAGCTCAAGTGCAGCAAACTGGTTTTCCTGGGCCTTGTCGAAAGCAGCCTGGCGCTGGTAAATGATACCGATCTTGTTGTACAGCTTTGCAATACCCAGCTCATCCCCCATCTTTTTCCTGATCTGCATAGCTTTACCATACAAAGCAATGGCCGTGTCGTAGTCCTCCTTATCGTAGTAGATGATGCCAAGATCGTTATAAGCCTGTGCTATACCCGGTTCGTAATGCACCTGCTCACCCAGCGCAATAGCCTTGTTACCATAAGCAATCGCTTTGTCGCGGTCTACCATCCTGTACTGCCAGGTCAGTTCATTATAGGTTTTTACAAGTGCACTGTCCTTCAGTGCAGTTGCCAGTTTTTCCAGGCTGTCCAGTACAACTTTATTATTCTGAGCAGCAGCAGTAAACGCCAGCGATAAGGTAAACAGTATAAAACAATACTTCATGTTTGCTGATCGGTTGATTAGATCCTGTAATATATGTAAAAACCCGCCATACCCAAACTGTTGCCGGGTAAAATACCGCCTTCGGCGGCGTTTAAAGAAAGCGTATGCCTTTATATTTTCACAAAGCGTACTACAGGCCATTGCCGGTTATCGGCTAGCACTTTTACATGATAGGCACCAGGCACTAAATGCCCAAGGTCGAGCGTAAGCTGGTTACTACCCGCAACCAGTTGCGCTTTATTTACCTGCACTACCCGCCCGTTGATATCCCTGACTTGTACCACCACACTTGCCGCACTGGCAGCATCAACCAACAGCAGCGCAAGAGGTTGGTGTACAAGCGTAGGTTGCAGCGTAATGCCCCCGAAAGTCATATTCCTGTCCTGCAGCAGGATCGTTTTACTATAGCTTATTGCCCCATCAACATCTGTTGCCCTGATACGGTAATAGTTCAATCCCGCCAGCGGCAGCCGGTCAGTAAAATCAAACGGCTGGAGGCAACGCGTATAGCTGGCAGTGAAATTACCAAGTGCAGTAAAGTCACGGCCATTACCGCTGCGCTGTATTTCGAACTTTGCTTCGTTACTCGTGCAGTAAACACTCCAGTTAAGAAGGTGCTGCCCGTTGCTCTGGCTGCCGTTGAGATAACGGATAGCTATTCCCTGTTGCAGGGTAAGTATGGAGAATTGGTTACCCAGTACAAAAGCAGAATCCAGTGAGTTAGGAGAAAAAAGTCCCGTAGTATCCAGTACCCCCGTAAGTGGTGTTCTTGTAACAGATACAGGGTCTACACTCCAGGCACTTACCGGGAAATGCCCAAGCTCCATGAGCCCCGCAGGGTTACACGAAACATTCGCCGCGCTGTCAGGATAAATAAACTTAAGGCCTACCGTATTGGCGGTAATATCCGTGGCGTCATTGATGATCCAGGTACGGTTGATGGTCCGGCCCGTATTATATATCCCAAATGGATTATTACCACGTTCCACCCTTACGTTAAAGGTATTAGTAGGGCCATTGTTCGTAAGTTCAACCGCACTCACAGAGGAAGCACTCGGACTTACAGGGAATAGGATGGTAGCCCCTGTGCCGAAGCCGGAGAAGCTAAGATGACCGGTGCCATTGGTGACAAATTTAGCAGGGTTGGGTGCAGCAAAATTGCCGGATATATATCCTGCAGGTATAGAAAAGTGATAATTGCCCAGTACAAAATAAGCCCCGGCCGTATTCATGAGCAACCGCTCAGGACAGGAGATATTACTTTGCAGCGTAACACCGCTGGTATTATTGTTAGATAGCCTTACCTCGTTGGTCCAGTTCGTAAGAGTAAGAAATTGCGGGCTGGTACCATTCATAGTGATCGTGCTTGCATCCG
>CAZPXP010000078.1:0-8032 GCA_964590975.1 uncultured Ferruginibacter sp.
ATCATTATTTACCCTGTCGCAGTAATTATATCCCCTTACTTAGTCATTGGTTACCCTGGCGCTTTAATTATGCCACTGGTACCAATCATTAGTTACCCTGTCGCAGTAATTATATCCCCGGACTTAGTTATTGGGTTCCGGGACGCAATAATTATGCCCCCGGACGTAGTTATTGGTTACACTGGCGTAGTAATTATGCCCCGGCCTTAGTCATTAGTTACCCGGGCATAGTAATTATGCCTCCGGCCTCAATTATTGGTTACTCAAACGCAGTAACTGCGCCCCGGGAATCAGCTACTAATTTCCCGGCATTTTTATTGGTTTGCCGGTAACAGTAATTATGTTTCTGGCACCGGTTATCCGTTCTGCAGAAACGGTAACTACATCCATGTAATCAGTAATTAATATGTGTTGCTATTTAAAACTCAAAAGCATGTTTGATTTGAACTGATTTTTCCCCTTTCAAATGATTAATCCAGTGCGAAATCGATAGTGAGGATAGTTTTGATGTCAATCTTGTAAATGAGCCATCACCTGTTTTGTATAATTTCAATAATCATGTTGATAGTTGTTCGAAAAAGCCCCGATTTGGTTTTCTCCATACGCAAAATGAATCTCTTCAATCAACACTGCCTGAATTATGGGGTACTTACACGTCAATAGCTAAATACTGCCGGTAGGATCATTTTTTGAGCAAATTATCTGCAATCTGCCAATCTCTTTAAGTTTGTAATAAAACCGTCAGATTATACACCCCCATAAAAAAGAGGTCCCCATTCCTGGAAACCCCTTCTTTTTGCTCTAAACATCTACAATCTATATCCTTATCGCACATCAAGGATTACGTCAATATTTTACCAGCCTGATATCGGTATGCTCATTCTCTTTAGTAAGGTGAATGATATATGTTCCTTTAGCCAGGTTACTGATGTTCAGTTCCATTATGCTACTGCTGATCTTTGTTTGTAAGTGTAAACGGCCCGTAATATCCCTTACCTGCAATTGCCGGTACCCGTTAAGTCCTTTTACGATTACATAATCGGAGGCAGGGTTAGGTTGCAATGTTACCGTGACGGCTTTACTAAGATTTACTCTTACCACGTTACTGTAAGTAAACCTGCCATCCATGTCAGTCATTTTTAATCGGTAGTAATTGTCTCCGGCAAAAGGACTAACATCTGTAGTAGTGTAGTTATTCCTGCCACTGGTATTACGTGCACTTACTGAGCCTGCGGTCTCGAAACTGCTGCCATTCGGACTCTTTTCCAGAATATATTGCGACAGGTTATGCTCATTCTCTGCCGTCCATGACAGGCATACATTATTATCACATGCAGAAGCTGCAAAGGATAGCAGGCGAACCGGCAGCACGTTCAGTGCATTGCTGGCAAAAAAGAAACTGGAAAAAGAATTTACGCTGGCAGACAGTACATAGCCGTACTCATACGGAGTGGCTGTAGTAAGGAGCTTCGTGGCGTCTGCTGTTACTGTACCTGCACAGGCCTGGTTATTTTTAAATATGGCCACATCATTGATACTGCTGATGCCGGATGGCTGACCGAGTGAGTTAACTGCATTCTTCAGTGCAAGGTATTCGGCTGTTTTTACATACAGTCTTATACTAACTGAACCTGTTGATACAGCGTTTTGGGTTGTGATGGTCAGGTTCCTGTCCATATACAGTTGTTTGTACTGGTTTTCCCGAACAGTTGCGCTGTTAATATACATGGAGGCATTTACATTGCCGAGGTTATTGCCATTTGCCTTTATCTCTGCTACCACATCGCCCATAGTGTTTAAGATTGGAACCCATTGGTTGTTGTTAGCCCCATTGATGACAACAGTGGGGTAGGTTTCACAACTGCCCGCAATGCCATTGGCAATAAAGGCAGGTACTACGGTAAGGCCGTTATGCGTAACCGGTGTATTATAATTACTAACAGTATAAGATGATTTAGTAGTTGCCGTATTTGTTGCAGGATCAAACTCAATCACTTTTACGTTGTTATTTCCTTCCTGGGTAAGGCAATACAACTTATTGCCGCTTACGGTAAGTTCCCCTTTAGGGTCGTAGCCTGTACCGCCAGGCAATGTACTGAAATTATAGACCACCGTATAATTGTTGGTTGCCGGGTCGAACTGGAAAATACAACCCCTGCCGCCGGTACCTCCTGATAAAGCGGTGCCATAAAATTTATTGTTATACAGCGTCATGGCGTTAGAAACATTAACACCGGTGCTGCCGGAGAAACCATATACCGAACTGGCTGTATTGGTGGCCGGGTCATAAGCAATAATAGCTCCGGAATTGTTGGTCCCTCCACCGGAAGTGGTACCATACAGTTTATTGTTGTACACTGTAAATCCTCCACTGGGTACAAGGCTTCCCGAATTCTGTACATCATATAGTTTGGCTAATATGCCTGTTGCAGGATCGTAGGAATAGATAATACCGTTATTGCCGATGCCATTGGCATTGGTCATCCCGTATAATTTATTATTATAAGCTGTCGGCGCACTGATAGGATACGACCCACCGATAGGCTGCATATCTTTTTTGGTGTATGTACCGGCAGCCGGATCGTATTCATATAAAACACCTAAGTCGCTGTTGCCGCCATTAGCGGTTACGCCATATAATTTTCCATTATAGACGATGGGCGATGAGGTTGGATTTCTTCCATTGGCTGCATTATTGGTATTGTCAAAAAGAAACTTACGGGAGTAAGTGGAGGTTTGCGGGTCGTAAGACCAGAGGCAGCCATAAGGGGTGCCGAAAATTTCCTGTGGCCCCTGCTGGCAGGTGCCATATATTTTACCATTCAGCAAAACGGGTCTGCCAAAAGGGATACGTCCATTTTCAGCAGCATTGAAAGTTAGTTTTTTTGTTGCAGTACTGGTAGTATTGTCATATTCAAATAAAGTTCCCTGGTTTACAAAACCATAATTGTAAGTAACTGCATAAAATTTGCCGCCAAATGCCGCCAGGGTACTACCGGGATTTATAGGGTTATCAAAGTTGTTGGCATTAAAACTATATTTTCTCGTAACGGTAGTCGGGTTGGCCGGATCCCATTCATAAACGGTACCGGTACCATTTACTCCACCGTTGCCGCATAAGCCCAGGAATTTAGATCCATTCTGTACCAGTTTTCCAAAAGGATTTGCCCCGGTTGGTGTATAGTTGAAATTTGCCAGCCTGGTAAATGTATTAGTGGCCGGGTCTACCTCAAACAAAGTACCCCCACTATTAGCACCACCCTGAGTCAGGCAACCATACAGCTTATTGTTGTAAACAATCATTTCATTGTTATTGGCTGATCCGCCACTTGTACCATCAAATACTTTTATGATAGTGGTATTGGAACCGAACGGCAGAGAAGGGTCAATTACATATAATGCACCATAGCCATTGGCCGCTCCCTGATGGCTCATACAATAGATTTTATTATTATATACGGTAACATTATTATAAAATCCCCAGCCATTGGTATTATTCATCTCAAGCAACTTATTGCAGCTATTGGTAGCAGGATCCCACTCAAATACCACACCAATGTTTGAAACGCCGCCCTGCGCCGTGGTACCATACATTTTACCATTATATAAGCGCAGCGAATTTTGGGGGCTGCCACCCACTGTTCCGTTAAAATCAAACTTTTTCGTATAAACATTGGTAGCAGGGTCCCATTCAAAAATGCAGCCTGCACCCGAAACGCCATAATCTGCGGCCAACCCATAGAATTTATTATTGTACAGCAGTAAGGAGCCTTTTGGTCCGCCGCCAGTGGTGGCAGGATTTGGCCCGAAATCGTATTTCTTCGTATAGATATTGGTAGCCGGATCGTATTCAAAAATGGTTCCGAAATCGCTTGCACCACCGCGGCTTGTGGTACCGTACAGTTTACCATTATAAGGCGTCATTTCAAGGTTGGCAGGGTTAGCGCCAAACACAGTTACCGGGAAATTGTATTGCTCCTGTAAATTATTACCGGAGCTGTCTGTACTGAACAGGAAGCCGTTCGACGACTGGTTGACCTGTGGATAACCGCCTACCAGGCCAAATAATTTAGAAACCCCCTGTGCTTTAGCCGTTACAGACAGCAACGTACCAACCAGGATAATGAATAAACCTTTTTTCATGCGCCAATTTTTATTTTTTTTATAATAGCTTTTTTATAGTCTCAGAAGATATTGGAACGTGTTATTCAGAGGAGAGGTATCAGGATGTAAATTTGGAACGATTGCGTGGGCGGCGCAATACTCAATTTATAGTATAACGGGTGGTGGCTTTTTTTATGTAAATTGGCCTTTCATTAATGCAAACTGTACCGGCCTGCATGCCTTTTTTTAAAAAACTTAATTCATCTCTGCTGTTTCTTTTACTGGCGGGCTTCTGCCAGGCACAAACTACAAAAGTTGACAGCCTTTTTGTTCTGCTTAAGCAAGCTTCAGCAAACGAAAGCAGGCTGAGTATCGTCCTTACTCTTTGCGAAGAATACCAAAGCCTTAACAGGGATACCCTTTACAGCCTGGCACTGGAAGCCGGGCATCTTGCCGCTATGCAGCCAGATAAAGAAAAGAAGGCGTTGGCGGGCCTGGCGCTTTCGGACGCATATATGCAGTGGGGCTGGTCGGACAGTGCATTGGCCGTACTTGAACCGTTCCTGACTGATGAAAGAGACTATTCTCCGGGTACTTATTTTAAAATGCGGCGTCACCATGGTATGATTTACACTGGACATGCCGAATTTGAAAAGGCATTATCCATACTATACCCGGCATTAACAGGTGCAGAAAAATGGAAGGATACGCTTAATGCAGCGGCGATCATGAATTCGCTGGGGTCTATCAACATTGCTATGCAAAAGCCGGAGGAGGCGCTTGTGTGGATCCGGAAAGCGGCTGCCCTGTGTGCAAGCAACACCCAATACAATACCGTACTGGCTTCAGTTTATACCAACGCTGCTAACGTGTTTATGCTGAAAAGCAAAGAAGATTCTGCGGAATATTATATTAAACTGGCCATCCCCCTATGCAGGGCAACTGAAAATCTCTTTGTTTTAGCCACGGCTCTGCGGATCAATGCTTCGCTGCTCACCAATAAAAAAAGATTTGCTCAGGCAGAAGAAGCCCTGAAGGAAATGATGACTATCCGGAAGACGACAATCGGGGAGGGCCTTTTTGTAGAAGATAATCTGAACCTGGCTAATTTTTATGCGCGGTCGGGGCAGTTGGAAAAGGCTATATCGCTTTGTAATACCGTGCTTGGAAGGTTCAGCAACAGAAATAAAAGTGATACAGCAACACTCCAGACTACTATTGCAACCGACCCAAAAATACGCCTGGAGTACTGGCAGGCACTGGCTGTTTATTACAAACAGGCCGGCCGGTTAAGTGAATACGAGGAAGCGCTTGAGCAGGTAATCGTACTTAAGGATTCTGTTTATGAAGCCAATTATGCGCCTGCCATTGCCGATGCTGAAACCAAGTACCAGGTACAGAAAAAGGAGAATACTATTCTGCAGCAGAAGTACAGCCTGCAACGGAGCCGTATTCTTTTGTATGGTTTACTGGCATTGCTGACCATGTCGTTTGTGATAGCTTATTTTATTCTGAGGGACCTCAGGCGTAGGCAAAAGTCAAAAATGGCTATTGCACTGGCGGCTGAAAGGATGAAAGCAGAAACTGCTGTTAAGGAAGCAGAGGAGAAGGAAAGGATACGTATTGCAGCGGATCTGCACGATAATATAGGAGCATACGCTACCGCTATCAGGGCTGATGTTGAAAAAGTTGAACAGGAGTTATTGCAAAACAAGAGCAGCAGCCTGGCAAACCTCCAGCAGCATTCGCAGGAAATCATTGATTCTTTAAGAGATACCATCTGGGTTTTAAATAAAGAACATATAACCATTACTGGTATCAGCGACCGGATAAAGAACTATGTTAATAAGCTGCGGCCCTCGTACAGCCAGGTTCAGTTCAATATTACGGAAACTATAAAAAACGATGTGCGTGTTAATTCCAGGGCCGCCTTAAATATCTTTCGTATTGTGCAGGAAGCGGTACATAATTCTCTCAAGCACAGCGGGGCAAAAAATATAGATATTGCCATTCATAGTATTGATACTGCTGTTATTACCATTGGCGATGATGGTAAGGGGATGCCTGCGGAGCAGCAGTATGTTTCCGGGAACGGGCTGGCAAATATGCAGACGCGAGCTACTGAATCGGGGTTGCAGGTAAAGGTAACCTCTCAGGAAAACAGGGGTACAACGATTTCTATTTTTATTCCTACTACAAATTGAGTATTGTACAGGAAAACAAAAAACTTTCTTTTTGAATCTTAAAAGATCTTCATGAAAAAACCTTTTCGTATAGGTTTGGTGGATGATAAAGCAATAAACCGGAGCAGTATTGCTGATAAAATAAAACAATTTGACGATCTCGATTTTTGTTTTACTGCTGTTAACGGAACCGATTGCCTGGAACAGCTCAAAGGCTTGCCTGTTGAAAAGGCGCCTGCGGTAATTTTTATGGATCTCGAAATGCCGGGAATGGATGGCGTTCAAACAATACGGATGGCAAGGTCATTACATCCTGAAATTTATTTTATTGTGCTCACTGTTTTTGACGATGAGGATAAGATATTTGAAGCAATCAAGGCAGGGGCGCATGGCTATCTTTTAAAGGATGAAAGTGCCGGGGAACTGCGTAATGCCATCCTGAATACGGTGGAAGATGGGGGAGCTCCTATGAGTGCTGCTATTGCCCGTAAAGCGCTTTCACTCTTAAGCCGTTCGACTATGCCCGTTGTAGAAGAAACAAATGAAACAGATATTCTTAGCTTACTGCTTACTGAAAGAGAAAAAGAGATACTGCATCATACGATTAATGGATATGATGCAAAGCGTATTGCGGTTGTGCTGGATGTAAGTGTACTGACTATCCGTAAGCATATTGCCAACATATACCAAAAATTACATGTAAACAGTAAAGCACAGGTTATAAGCCTGGCTCATAAGAATAACTGGCTGAAAGCAAGGTAGATTGCTATTTATTTACCCGTACCAGGTAATAATATCCTAAACAAAAAGCCGGGCAATAGCCCGGCTTTTTGTTTATACTGCCCTTTGTTTTTATTAGCTTCTTTTTATCCTGAATGTGCCTGAGCAGGTATGTACTGCAGCGCCGGTTGAACTATGCGTAAAAGGAATATTGAAGTTGCCTTCTATGAACTGGCCTACGGTGCCAAAACCGGTAAAGGTTACTGAGGCGGAAGGGTCGCGCAGGGCACCATAATAGGTATTGATGGATAAGCTATCGTTGGTGATAGCGAAAGTGCCTGTTGCTGTGCCCGGTGTTGAAAAGCCGATGCCTGACACTGCGCCTGAGGTTTGCTGGAAGCCATTGATCAGAGAGGATATGCCGGGGGTTACGTGTGCGAGAAAAGAGGCCCCGGCATTCGTTGAGCTTATTACGTAATTGGTACCATCTACTGTATAATTGATATACTGGTTAGTAGATATGCCACAGGCATTGAGCGTACCGGCATTGACCGTACTACCGCTTACGGTTATATTGGCCGTATTACTTTGCTGCTGTGTAGCATGGTCTACTGCTACAATATTGACTACAGTAACAGGGTTACAACTATATATTGTTTTGCTGAAAGTGCCATTGACAATGGCTGCATGATAAATGTTCTGCCCGGTGTAAATAGTTGCCGTGCCCAATACTACCGGTGTTCCACTGCAATCAACAGCGCTACCCTGTATCTGCAGCGGGGATGCTGATGCTATAGTAGCAGTAATATTAAGGCTGGTGTTGGCTGTGTAAGGGCCAATATTTTGGGTATATGCAGGCCCACCACATAAGTAATTAATATATACAGACAGCTTAAGCACTTCATTAGCAGGTACGAAAGCTGTGGCATTACCCAGGCTGTCAGTTAATCCACCTGCATGCGACCACAGGTTGGCCGATGTGGGTTTGATATCCACATAGGTATTGGCCAAGGGTTGATTACTTT
>CAZPXP010000079.1:0-7836 GCA_964590975.1 uncultured Ferruginibacter sp.
CTTTAGCCAACCAGTCGCTGGCCATATTTGAAAAGGTATTGCCTGCGGGGCATCCAAATATTGCAACTGTAAGAGGGAATGTTGAAGCGATCAAAAAAGCGATGGATAAAATGTAAACATTAGTGATCAGGATTAGTTAAAGGTATTCTTAATGGCCCTTAACTCCTTAATGGTTAAAAAACTATTATTGAGCCCCTTTATAATGCTCCAGTATCTCCGCTACCGATGGATACGTGTTTTTTAAATAAGTAGCCATCCGCTCCGGCCCACCCCATTCGGCGATCTCGATGTCTTCGGTGGTTTGCGGGGTAGGCGCCTGGCCTGCCGGGGCATGCATCGCATACCAGTGCGTTTCCTTTAAAATATGTTTGCCAAACTCATCGTAGGTATGGTAGGTAATGGGTAGCGTAGCCGTAATGGCCAGGTTGCTAATGCCCGTTTCTTCCTCCACCTCGCGGATGGCGCAGGCTTCGAGGCTCTCGCCCGGGTCCAGCTTGCCCTTGGGCAGGTCCCACTTGCCGCGGCGGAACAGCATCAGTACCTCGTTGTTCTCATTAACCACCAGGCCCCCCGCTGCCTGTATAATGATAAAATGCTTACAAAAAGCCTTGCGCAGCGCTTCGAGGTCCGTGTGTTTGATCACCCCTGCGTGAAAATTATCTTTTTTGATCTCGTGCAGTAAGGATTTGATCGCCGGGCCGGAAAACTCGTCGATAAATACCGCATCAGGGTGGTGCAGCACCTCTTCAAGATGGGCATCCAGCACATCGCACAGGTAAACAGGTTTATCGCCGAAATATATTTTTATAAACATAGTTTTAATTTATTAGCAAGACGTTAGTAGCAGGTAGCATGATTCAAGCGTCAGTATATATGTATCAGGAAGCAAGATACAAGATATAAGTATCCGGATATGAGAAACAGGGTATGGCAACCAGGAGACAAACACCAATAAACAGCCAACGCCAACAGGCATGCCCCAACCTTCCGCCCCTTGATACCTGCCACTCATATCATGCTTCCATCATACTATCTTTGCGTCATGACAAACGAAAAGGCAGTAGCCGAAAAACTGTTACAAGTTAGTGCAATAAAATTAAGTCCCCATGCACCCTTCACCTGGGCCAGCGGCTGGAAGAGTCCCATTTACTGCGATAACCGGAAAGTATTGTCCTTTCCCTATATCCGCGATTTTATCAAGAGCGAGATGTGCAACGTGATCTTCGAACAGTTCCCGCAGGCCGAACTGCTGGCAGGCGTAGCCACAGCGGGCATCGCCTGGGGCGCTATGGCGGCCGACCAGCTCAAACTGCCCTACGTGTATGTGCGGCCAAAACCCAAAGAACATGGTATGGGCAACCAGATAGAAGGCTTTTATGAGGCCGGGCAAAAAGTACTGGTGGTGGAAGACCTCATCTCTACCGGCAAAAGCAGCCTGCAGGTATGCGAAGTGCTGCGCAACGCCGGGGTGGAAGTGGTGGGTATGATCAGCATCTTTACCTATGGCTTTGCCCGGGCAGACGAAGCCTTTGCCGCCGCAGGCATACCCTGCCGCTCACTTACCAATTACCCCACGCTCATCGGGCTGGCGGTAGAAAAAGGCATCGTATCGGCCGAAGACCATAATACCTTGTTAAATTGGAGCAAGGATCCCGCAGGGTGGGGTTCTGATGCTTAATTTTATAGTATCAGGAGGTATTGTTCCTTCTTTATAATTACGCGAAGAAATGAAACCTATATTTCTTTTTCTTTTTGCTTCTCCAAAAAGAAACAAAAAGGAGACCGGAATCAATTACAGCGTGATTCCGGCAGGAGCCCTGACCGGGCTTTGTTCTATGGTGATAAAAGGCAGCAGATCCCTGATCTGATAAATAATTCAGGTATAAACTAAATAGATACAATATGAGTAAACTGATTAAACTGACCCTGCTGGCGCTGCTGGGTTTTGTATTCAACGCCTCCGCGCAGCAGAAAGCCGTAGAAAAAGCGGTCATCAGCATACCCGAAGCCAAATGCGACTCGTGTAAAACACGCATCGAGCTCTATGTAGCCCGCCAGTATGGTGTGTCCAGCATCGTGGTGAACATTAAGAAAAGAAATGCTACGGTTGTATGGCTTACAGACCGTACCGATATCGAGCAGATCAAAACGCATATCGCCAACTGCGGCTTTGATGCCGACGATGTTACGGCAGACGAAAAGGCATACAAACGCCTTTCCCGCTGCTGCCAGAAAACACCCGCCGCCGTTACCCCACCCGTCAAACAGTAAACCACCGCCATGTACCGACTGCTTAAGTTGTTTTCAATTTTCCTTATAGCCGCTCTCTGTACAGGGCAGGTATGGGCACAGTCTGCCGCCGACCGCCTCCTCGCCGCCGAGCAGCAGCGCTTCAACGCCATGATCAAAAAAGATACCCGCGCGCTGGAAGGGATGATCGAAGAAGGACTCGTGTATATCCACAGCAATGGCCTCATACAGGATAAAGCTGCCTTTATCGGCACCATAGAAAAAGGAACGATGGTTTACGAAACCATCACTGTAAAAGAAAGAACACCCCGCATATATGGTAAAACCGGCGTCATCAATGGCATCGTGCATGTAAAAGGTATGCTCAACGGTACGCCATTCGATATAGACCTGCGCTTTACCGATGTGTACACCAGAAAGAAAGGCTGGAAAATGGTGAGCTGGCAGTCGCTAAAGATAGTATCATGATAGATATATCCTGCTGCAAAAAATAAATCCCGCAACTGCGGGATTTATTTTTTAATAACATCGTACCCGGCTTAGAGCAGGTCTAAAGCCTTGGCAAAGAAAGTCGTATTGAACGGCAGAACCAATGATACATATTCGCCTTTGATATAATATACACCAAAGAAAGCTACCACTGAAAGTAAAAATAAAACCCAGTATAACCCTGTATTCTTTTTCGTTGATTCCATGCGTTAAAATTTTGGCAAAAATATGGCAAAACCCCTTTCCCCGCAAAAGAAAAAATATATTAATATTGACGCTCAAATCAACAGTATGCGCAAATGGTCTTTAATACTCCTGCTGGCCGGTCTTTTCCAGGCCTGCAGCGATTCGGGCAGTGGCAAAAATACCCCGGCCCCTGCACCCACCCCGGCTCCCGTTGCGGAAACCCCCAAACCATCGGGCCCACCCGCCAGGGTTGCTGGTGTGTTTAAAGGCAACCTGCCCTGTGCAGACTGTAAAGAAATCGAAGCCATCCTCGAAATCAAAGACAACCAGTACAACTACAACTTCCTGCGCAAGGGAGCTGTGGAAAAAGCCAAAATGCTGGGCCACCGCGCGGGCTACTGCACATTCGAAAACGGCCTCGTTAAACTGGTAGACAGTGGCGCCGTACGCGAGCAGTTCCTCATCCTCAGTGAAGACAGTATCCGCTTCACCAATCCCGCCCCCAAAGCAAAAGAAAATAAAGTGTATGTGCTGGTGAAGAAGAAGAGATGAGTCGGGAAGGATACACCTGGCTCCTGATTCCCCCCAACCATCGTGTATATTTTACATTTCCACATAAAGGAATTAAATTGCCGCTCCAATAATATGTATTACTGATGATCCTTCACTTTTATTTAAGATTTTCCACGGAGTACGGACAAACGCTCTATGTAAGTGGAAATATTGACGCGCTGGGCAATGAGGATCCCCAACAGGCCATACCGATCCACTACCTCAACGAGGAATACTGGCACGGTACCCTGGAAGTCGGGAACACCAAAGAAACAGACGAATTACGTTACAGATATATCCTTCGCAGTGCCGACCAGGAAGTAATTGAATGGGGCGACGACCGCGTTATCGATCTCAACGGCATCGCTGCGGAAGAACTCGTTATGATCGATACCTGGAACCACGCGGGTGATGCCCTGAATACTTTCTTTACCCAGCCCTTCCAGGAAGTGCTGCTGAACAGGAAGGCTCCCGCCAAAGTGCGTTTTCCAAAAGGATATACACACGAGTTCAGGGTAAAAGCACCCCTGCTGGCAGAGAACGAAGTGATCTGCCTCGCAGGCAGCGGTAAGCTGCTGAACGACTGGCAGACGGATAAAGTGCAACTGGCCAACCGCAATGGCAACTGGTGGACGATCCGCCTCAACCTCAGCAAAGAGAAATTTCCGATTGTATATAAATACGGGGTGTATAATACGGGTACTCAGGCCTTTTCGCACTTTGAGGGCGGCAACAACCGCATCCTGCTGGGCGACGCAGCAAAGAAAACGATCACCATTGTACACGATGGTTTTGCACAGATGCCCTATCCCACATGGCGTGGTGCCGGTATAGCCATACCCGTATTCAGCCTGCGCACCAAAAACAGCTTCGGCACGGGCGAGTTTACTGATATCCGCCAGCTTGTAGACTGGGCCAGGCTTACAGGGCTGAAAATGGTACAACTGCTGCCGGTGAACGATACCATGGCTACCCATACCAACCAGGACTCCTATCCTTATGCGGCCATCTCGGCTTTTGCCCTGCATCCCCTTTACCTCAACCTCGAAAGGGTAGCGGGTAAGGAACACGTTGCCCTCATCAAATCGCTCAAACGCAAACAGCGGCAACTGAACGATCTGCCTGACGTGGATTATGAACAGGTGATGCGCTTTAAGCTGAATGCCATCAGAGACCTCTACCGCGCCTGTAAAAAAGAAATGCAGGAAGACCGCGACTACTTCGCCTTCTTTGAACTGAACCGCCACTGGCTGGTGCCCTATGCCGCTTTCTGTTACCTGCGGGATAAATATAATACCGCTGATTTCAGCCAGTGGAAAACCAACAGCAGCTTCGACGAAAACCAGGTACAGCGCCTCGTAAGTCCTTCACAGAAACACTACGACGCCATCGCCATACATTATTTTACGCAGTATCACCTGCACCTGCAGTTGAAAGAAGCTACGGCCTATGCGCATAAAAACGGCATCATTGTAAAGGGCGACCTGCCCATCGGCATCTACCGCCATAGCTGCGACGCCTGGGTATCGCCCGAACTGTATAATATGGACGCCCAGGCTGGCGCACCTCCCGACGACTTTGCCGTAAAGGGCCAGAACTGGGGCTTCCCCACCTACAACTGGAAACGCATGCAGGAGGATGGCTTTGCCTGGTGGCGCAAGCGCTTCGAGCAGATGAGCAATTACTTCGACGCTTTCCGCATCGATCATATCCTCGGCTTCTTCCGCATCTGGAGCATTCCACTCGATGCAGTGGAAGGCATTATGGGCCGCTTTGTACCCGCCATACCGGTACACATCAACGAATTTTTTGAAAAAGGCATTGCCTTCGACAGGTTCCGCTACTGCAAACCCTATATCAGCGATGACGTGCTCAGGGAACTCTTTGGCGATAATATCGACGAGATAAAGGAGCGCTTTATCGAAACGCACCACGGCATGTACAAGCTCAAAGAGGGCTTCGAAACCCAGCGCGAAGTAGAGGCTTATTTTGCCTGCCCGGATATTGACAATGAAGAAGAGATGGCCCACGACGAACGCATCAAACAGGGCCTGTTCTCTCTGATCAGTAACGTCATCCTCTTCGACGAACCGGGTAACGAGGGCGAGCAGTTTCACTTCCGCATAGCGATGGAACAGACGAGTTCTTTCCGCCAGCTCGACGCCCATTCACAGCAACAACTGAAACTCCTCTACATCAATTATTTCTTCCGCAGGCAGGATGATTTCTGGGCCCGCGAAGCAATGCGCAAACTGCCTTCGCTCAAACGCAGCACCAATATGCTCATCTGCGGTGAAGATCTTGGCATGGTGCCGCACTGTGTGCCCGATATCATGCAGCAGGTTGGCATACTCAGCCTCGAAATACAGCGCATGCCCAAGCAAACGGGTATCGAATTTTTCCATCCGGGCTCAGCACCCTATCTCAGCGTCATCACCCCCTCTACACACGATATGAGTACCATACGCGGCTGGTGGGAGGAAGACCGCGCAAAAACACAACGCTTCTATAACCAGGTGCTGGGTCATTACGGCGATGCACCTTATTACTGTGAGCCCTGGATCAATAAAGAGATCGTGCTCCAGCATTTGTATTCACCCGCTATGTGGAGCGTCTTCCAGGTACAGGATATCCTCGGCTGCAGCGAAGAACTGCGCAGGGAGAATCCCGCCGAAGAACGCATCAACCAACCGGCTGATCCCAAACATTACTGGCGTTACCGTATGCACATCGCCCTCGAAGACCTGATCAAAAACAAGGCCTTCTGCGAGGAACTGAAAGGATATGTAACCGCCAGCGGACGCTGAGACCACGCACTCCATCGCACATGAAAATAAGGTATAAGCGATACGACCTTCCTTTCCATCATCCCTTTACGATCAGTAAAGGCACCAAGACGCACCAGCCCACCCTCATCGTGGAACTGGAACATTTTGGACTGAAAGGGTACGGCGAAGCACCCGCCATCAGCTACTACAACATCCCCGTAGAACAGATGATCGCCGACCTCGAAGCACGGCTGCCGATGGCGGAGAAATTCTCCTTTACCGACCCCGAACGTTACTGGCACTACCTCCACCACCTCTTTCCCAAAAACAGTTTCCTCGTATGCGCGCTCGACATGGCCGGGTGGGACCTGTTTGGTAAGCTCAAACGCCAGCCCCTGCACCGGCTCTGGGGTTTGGATATGGCAACGGCGCCGCTCACCGATTTTACCATCGGTATTGCAGACACCCCTACCATGATCGCCAAAATGACCGAAAAACCATGGCCCATCTATAAGGTGAAAGTGGGGGTACCCGGCGATATCGCAATGGTACGCGCATTACGGCAGCATACCGATGCCATACTCCGCGTAGATGCCAACGCGGGCTGGACTCTCGAAGAGGCTCTCGAAAAGATACCACAGCTCCGCGACCTCGGTGTGGAGCTGGTAGAACAGCCCCTCGCTAAAGACAACTGGGAAGGCATGAAGATACTGTATGAAAAGAGCCC
Organism: uncultured Ferruginibacter sp.; assembly: GCA_964590975.1. Lineage (GTDB taxonomy): Bacteria > Bacteroidota > Bacteroidia > Chitinophagales > Chitinophagaceae > Ferruginibacter. Next base: position 6,973 of record CAZPXP010000079.1, read on the forward strand.
GCTACCACTCATCGCCGACGAAGCCTGCGTGGCAGAAAGCGATGTGGACAAATGCGCCGGTCATTTTCACGGCATCAATATCAAGCTCACCAAATGCAGCGGCATCACGCCCGCCCGCCGTATGGTCGACCGCGCCAGGGCGCTGGGCATGAAAGTGATGGTAGGCTGTATGAATGAAAGCTCCGTAGGCACCGCCGCCATCGCACAGCTCGCCCCCTTACTCGATTATGTAGATATGGATGGTCCGTTGCTGCTGGCCGAAGATACCGCCGCCGGTATCACCTTCGGTTACGGTAAGATCATTTACACCAACACTCCCGGTCTGGGATTGACGATGGGGCCGGTTTGGTGAATACACATCTCCACACACAGACGAATTAACCCTCACACGATTAAACAATAATGATCTTTTGATTGCATAATCATGCCGCCTATAATCATGTCACCCCTGGCGGGGTTGGATGGCGGGATTTAATACTGCGCTGTTCCTATAATAATGTCACCCCTGGCGGGGTTATGTGTTATGCGGGATAACCACATGGATTGTTATGATCATGCCATCTATAATCATGTCACCCCTGGCGGGGTTGGATGGCGGGGTTTAATACTGCGCTGTTCCCATAATAATGTCACCCCTGGCGGGGTTGTGTGGGGTAACCGCATGATTATAACCGATATCGATCATAAACCCCACCATCCTTTTAACGCCGTCATGGGTGAAATGATTATAACCGATATCGGATCATAAACCCTACCATCCTTCTAATCCCGTCATGGGTGAAATGATTATAGGGGTGAATTATGGGTTATGAGATACAACCCCGCCAGGGGTGAAATGATTATAACCGATGTTGGATCATAAGC
>CAZPXP010000080.1:0-7717 GCA_964590975.1 uncultured Ferruginibacter sp.
CTCTTTAACGATAAACTTCTCTGCTACTTTGGCTGCTGCCTTTACGGCTCCCCGTTCTATGGAACCACCTGCAATATCCGTTACCGCAAAGATAGCGGCTGTAACGTAATTACCATTGCTGGCCTCTTTTACCGCATCCACAAAAGGCACAAAACTGCCCAGTACTTCGCCCACGGCCTGTACCTTTTCGGACAGTGGTGCCAGGCGCTGTTCGGTTTGCCAGAGCATATAAATATAGGCCCGCTCTGCATCGGTCATTTTCTTTTCCTGCTGCTCGCTGTTATTGGGCGAGCGTGTTTGTACAAAATTTTTAAAGTACTGCGTAAAACCCGGGTCGTTGCCCGTGGGCTGCATACCATCGGGGTCGACCATGATCACTGGATTATTATAGGCATACGCGTATGGGCTGCACCTCCGCGAGGCTTCGGCTTTGGGGTCAAAGGTTTGCCAGCGGGCGGTCTGTACATCGTACATCCTGGCACCATAGTCATACCAGTTCAGCCCTGTACCATCGCTGAACTCTGCGCTTTGCAGCTCCTTACCATTGTATTTATCATTGCTGATTGCATAACCCGGTGCCTCACTGCTGATACCCGCCATAGTAAGGCCAAAGGGGTAGTAATGTGTCTCCTGTACAATGGGGCCGTGGTCGTGTACGATAGCGAGGTTATCAAAATATACATCGCTATTGCTCTCGTTGCTTACATAGATATAGGCATAACCGCTTTTGGGCGCTTCTGCATTATAAGCCAGTGCGCCCTGCTGGTTGCTTACCTGTGCAAATACACTGCCATCGGGTATAAACTTTAACTGCTCATCAAAAAACAGGATGTTGAGGTAGGCTTTGGGCTTACTGTCGGGGCTGGCCGGTGTCTGGGCATTTAAAAATGTAGTAAGAACCGGGTTAGCAGGGTAGCCCGAAGTAAGGGCTGCCCCATTGCCCTTCAGTATGCCCGGGCCATGTATGCCGTTGATGATGTTTACCAATCCTGTTATGAGGCTGCTCAGCCCGTTGGCATTGCTGTTATTTACAGAATGGGTGTTATAATAATACTGCACAGCCGCCCCTATTTTATCTTTAGCCATTACCTTCAGCAGCTTACCCGGGCCAACAGCGTTATCCGTTTTATTGAGCTTACGGGCATAGTAGCCATTGGTAACGTCATTACCAAAATTGTCTGGCCGCAGGTCTCTTTCTGCGGGTATGTTTACATTGTCTAAATAAGCATTCTGGTTAGCAGCATCCGCGTCCTCCATCGTGGCTATAGGGTAGGTATCCTTTCGCTGCTGCTCCGTAATTACCGGGCGTATATTACCGGTGTGGTCTTTAATATAATAATCATATACATATTGCTCAGGGCTGGTGCCTGCGGCGGCGATATAACGTACGCGCCCTTCTTCATGTGGTATATACTGCAATACACCGTTATCATATACCACGCCGTTTGTATAATCAGTCACCCGCGTAAAAGCCGGGGCAGCAGTTTGTGTAACGATCTTTTGCAGCTTACTGCCCGTGGCATCATATACATAGCGGATGGTGCCTTTGCCGTTAATAAATACCTCTTCGGGCAGGTTAAGGTAGTTGTATTGTATGGCAGACTGGCCGGGGCTGGCGGGGTTAACCATTTCTTTATTGCCGTCGCGCAGCATATTGCCATTATCGTCATACGCATAATCGTCTGCCGCGGCGCCGTTACTGCCATCCCTGAAGTCGCCCCGGTTGCCCCCGGCAGGGCTGATATCGTCTTTCACCCGTAGCAGTTTATTGCCAGCGCCAATATAGGTGTAGCGCAACTGGTCTATATAACCGGAGCTGTTGAGTTGTACGCCCTTCTGGAAAAGGCTCAGCAGGTTACCATTGGCGTCGTAGCCGATTACGTTACCGTTTTCCGGTGCGCCGCTTACACTAAAATCAATACCCGCACTGGTATTCCAGTTGCCTGCGGTGTACTGTGTAAAATCGGCTTTGGTAAGCCTGTTGCCTTTGTCGTACCCATAGCCATAAGCCCTTGCTTCATCATCGCTTTTGCCCCGCCATTTTATGCCTGCAATATTGCCGCTGTACTGCACGCCGCCCGAAGGGTCGGCGGCATCGCTGAAACCATAATCGTAGCTGATGGCTTCGCCAAAAAAATGATCTTTATTACTGCTGTACTCCTCTACGTACTTTTTATTGATACCACTGAGCCAGGTACGGATGTTATAATCGTAAGTAATGGTTTCCAGCGGGGTACCGGGTTGCAATGGGTTGCTGCCCAGCAATTTGGTTTGCAGGTTGCCCCTTTGCGAATAATTCTGCGCCGCAATGCGCCGTTCGGGCCCGTTGTTGATTGTATTGTACACCGCTATAGCCCGCTGCCCGTGGTCGTATTCGGTACGGGTAAGTACCCGCAGTTCAGCAGGCGTAAAGCCCGGATTGGTCTGGTGCAGGCAGGTGCTGATTATTTTGCCACTGAAATTATACCGTGTAGTGGTAATGGTGGTACCCCCGTTCAGGTTATCAGCCAGCATCTGTATGGGCCGTTCCTTATTATCGTAATAGATGGTGGTGGTAAGGTATTTGTTCTGCCCCAGTACTTTTACCCTCCGGCCTGTTACAAGGCCGTTTACTTCACTGCTCATCATTACCGGTTCGGGAAAAGCATTTGTTCCCGGGCTTAAAAAACCGGCATAGGAAGCATCGTAGCTTTTAACACCTGCCCGGTTGTAGTTGTCGTAAAAAGTACGGGTCAGCTCCTCATAATTGGTAAATCCTGCCGGGGCTGCAAAAGGATAGCCGGTGTACAGTGCTGCCGAAGAAAGTTGCTGGGCAAAAGAAAGCCCGGATACCCATAAACCGGTAGCTATCATACGGTTTTGTTCGTCGTATTGTGTGTATTGCCATTTACCTGCAGTACGGAGGTTGCCATCCTGGAACAGTACGGGCCTGTCCCTGTCGTCGTAAACGGTATAATGTTCAGCAATACCGGGCATCTTTTTAAGGATCATCCTGCCCTTCTTATCGTATTCGTAGCGGTAGCATAGTTCATCGGCCTGGGTGGTGGTAATGCTCCAGCTACCGGCTGTCTGCTCCACCGCTTTGGGCGGAAGCACGGCCCGCAGTTGCTGGTAAGGATCATACACATAATAGCTGCATAACCAGCCGGTATGTTCTGCACCGGGGTTTTGCGTGTGCTGGAGTTTGCGTAATATTTTATGACCGTCTTTATCGGTGTACTCAATAACACTCCGCCCGTTCTCGTCTGTGAGTGTTACTTTGGTAAGCTGCCCTGCGTCGTAGTAGCCTGCAAATACAGGAAGACTGCCGGGTGTATCGGCGATATTCCATTTTACAATCTTTTCGGTTGTACTGTTTATACCATAATCCAGTACGGCGCCCCTGCCGCTGCCTGCCCAACTATTACCCGGCGACATGGTTTTCAGGGGGCGGTTCAGCGGTGAGTTATCAAATACTTTTTCACCATAGTAGACTTTTTCACCATTTCCGTTAGGGTCATACAAACCCTGCATAAACTGTTTCTGCTGCTCAAAGGCATCCAGCTTAAAAAGGCCGTCTGCCCCCGGTGAGGCAAAGGGGATATAGGTATAGCGCTCACGCCCCTGTTCATCATAGAGGTTAGTAATAACTGCATCTTTTTTTTGCGGGGAAGACTGCCGTTCCACCACCTGCAACTGCCTGCCCAGCCCATCAATAAACTGCGAGGAAAGGGCTACCTCTTCCACAGGCCGTACGGCAACAACGGTTTCATCCTGCTGTGGCGACAGGGGTGTCCATTGTTTAATCACATTCAGTTTAACACCACCGGGAAGCACCGGAGGTAGTACCGCAACGGGTGCTGTGGGCTGCGGTTGACTGCTGTTATTGGGCCTGCTCTGCGCAAGGGTAAATAGTGCAGGCAGCAGAAAGAGTATGGAGATCAAATATTTTATACTGTGTTTCATACCTGTTGGTTTAATAATGCAATAATGTATCAGCGGGGGGTGTAGCCCACGCCGGGTAAAATAAGATGGGAAAGATCATAGCTTGAAATGGTATTACCATTAACCATCTGATAGCGCTGTAAAAGCCCGGAACTGACTAATGCTTCGGAGCCGTTGATGGTAACAGAGAAGTCCTGGTTAGTGGTATTACAGCCATACTGGTTATCGCATGTTTTTTCTTCGCTGCGCATATTCACTTTAAAATTACTGAGCGTTACCGGTTGCCCTGCGGCATTAACCAATTTGAGGTAAACATCGCCGTAAGTGTAGTCGCTGCCGCCTGATGCTTCATAGGTAATATTGCGCCGCTCCAGTTGGGCGTAAATAACCACAGGGCAATCAGCGCTGGCGCTGCTGCCAGCCCAGCGGGTTTGCCTGTAGGTTATACTATTGGGATTGATGTCCTGTTCTTCGGTTTCCTGCATACCGGTAAATGTGCCATCGGCATTCAGTGTACAGCGTTTGTTACCGGTTGTTTCCCATGCGGCTTCATTGCCCGGTGGTACGCGGTAATGATAACTGATCTGCTTAATAATATTCTTTTCATTATCGCGTACCAGTGTCAGCCGGTTCAGGGCATCGTACTGGTAACAGGTGGTTTTATTATTGGCAGAAGTTACGGACGTAATACCCACCAGTGGTTCGCAGGTATAAGTGGTCATCTTAGCCACTGCCGGCCGGAACTGCATATCGTCAACCATAAAATCATTGCCTGTATCAGTATTGTACACATAAGCCCTGAGGTTAAGCGGCACCCGGTTGCCCCATTGCTGGTAGAGTTTATCCATATCCAGCATCACTTCCACATAACGCCACTGCCCGTTGGTGCTGGTAATCACCTGTCGTTTGTAGCTTTCTGTGTTATTAGCCGGAAAAACAATACCCTTGCGGCCAGGGTCTGAGGTATGCAGCACTACTGCCGCCGTACCTGTAAAACCGGGTGCTGTTTTTATCCAGCAGGAAAACACATACTGGCCGCCCGCCGTTGGCAGAAAATCATGTGTTGGTCCAAAGCTGAGTGTACCGGCAGGGCATATACAGGCATATTTACCCGTTTTACCTCCGGCAACCAGCAGGGAGGCATCATAGCCGCCGCTGTGCCAGAATGTTTCTGCCGGGTCTTCAAAACCCGTATAGCCTATATCGGTATATGCTGCGTTTACGGCTTCGGCAATGGGCATGGTTTTATTATACGCCCATATATAAGAAGTATGTATATTAGCGCCGCTGCCCACTTCTAAAGGATTGCCCCTGTCGTCGTACCGGTAAAATCTTGATTCATTGGCGGGTGTGGGTATGCCCGCATAAGAGTTGCCTTTAATTTTAGTGATTGATTCCGGTGCAATTATTCTGCCCGTGGCATCCCAGTTGCGGTAAACCGTTTTGGTCTGCGATATGGTGTTGCCGTTATTGGTTACGTACTGCTCTACCAGCGGGTTGATGATATTTTTTTGGATCATCAGGTTGTACACGGTGGCAGTGCCCTGCTGCAACATATCGTGCGGATACCTCGAAGAGGTAGTAACAGTTTCACCTTTGCTGTTTGTTTCATCAATGGTAGTAGGGAGCAGGTTATAGGGGTTGGCATAACCCAGACTTTTGGTCAGTGTCATCGCGGCCATGCCATCGGCAGTAAAAGAATATTCTGTTTGCCGGGTTTGCTGCACCCACTCGGTGGTAAGGGTATAATCATAACAGTTGTTGCCCGAGCGCCTGCTGGCAATTACAGGGTAGGTCTCTGCCGGAGTATAGGTAAGTTCTTTTTTGCGTACCGGTATAAAATTGCCGTTGACAAATTTAAAATCGGTTTCTGTTTTTAAGAGCCCTGTTTTTTGTGTAATATTGAGCGGTATATAAAACCCGCTCATGCCGGGGTAAGGAGGCAGTACTGCGGGCAGGCTGTTCTCGTACACATATTCTGTTTTGCCATACTGCCCGTTGCTGCCCAGCAGTACGCTTACCTTGTCATAGCCATACACCTGCCCGCTGGCTATTTCAGCGAGTGAAGACGCATCGGATGATGCTGCATCACGCCAACTGAAATTACAGTAATTATGCCCGGGAAAAGGACAGTCTGCAAAATCCTGCCTGTCGTTATACTCCTGCACATACCCGGTGGCATGGCGGCCAAGCAGCCTGCCGCCTTCATACACAAACTGTTTCCTGTTTATATTGCTGCTGATGCCGTCGTTTTGGCTGATCTCTTTTACCCGCAGCCCTGTACCGTTTTGGGTTATTCCGTCAATGTCGGTGAGCCGGTTATTTTCAAAGGTATAATCGGTATAGCCACCGGTGGGGAACCGGATGCTTTTGAGCATACTGTTCTGCGACTGTGACATATAGCCAAGATCATAATTGATACTGATATCTTTATCTGTTACATAGCTGCCATTATATAAAAAATCGTACGCCCCCTTTCTCTCACCCCCGGCAGTTTCCCAAACTTTAAGGAGCCGGAGCCGTTTACTGATTTTACCGGGCTTGCCGCTGCCGGAAGTGTAATAATCATAAGTGAAATTAAAAGTGGTGAGCAGGTTCGCAGCATCTTCATTACCCTTATATATCACTACCGAGCTGAGCTTGCTGCCCGGGTTGGCAAGGGTATTCAGGTCATCCCTCGGGGTAGTGTTAAACACTACTACACCATTGGTAAAAATGATCTTCTTCAGCAGCACTTCTTCCACAGCGGTAACAGAAACGGATTCCCTTGTTCCCGATTCTAACCTGGCTTTTATTATTGCAATATTATAGTCTGTACAATTATTAAAGTTAGGAAAAGCAGTCAGAAAGGTATGTGAAGAATACTGTGCATAGTTCTTCCGCACTTTTTCCGGAGCCCAGTTGTAAACAAAAGATATTTGTTCTCCATTGGGTGCTGTAATTGACGTCAGAAACCAGCCTGATATAAAAGTTTCGTATTCTTCGCTGCCATCTCCGCCCCTGAAATGCTCTTCTGTTTTTTCCTGTTTGCTGAACTGGTAAATGACCCCGTCGGGCGTAATGATCTGCCAGTTAAGCTCCGGGGTAATGAATACCTTCAGCGGCGATTTTGCAAGGTGGCGTATAAGGTATCCCGGTGCTGCGGGGTTATAGTCTATCAGGAACTTACCCGTATAACCGTTAAAGTTGTAGTAAAAAATATCCGGTTCCTTATCGTATTTGAATTTCATGGCACAGAGCCGCTCATCGGGAGCCGCTTTGTAAAAACCTTTAAACCCGAAATCGTCTTTATCTCGTTTGATGCGCGCTACCACGCCACCGGCATTAAGCGCCCAATTGAGGCCTACCCAGGAGGCTTCGTCCTTAGCCTTTATGCCTCCGGTAAAATAATTCAGGCTGAGGGGCAGTTTAACCGAGCCGGTATTGATCTCGTACAACGGTATGGTAATATCTGCCAGTCCCGAGTAACTGGCTTTTGTCTGGTCTGTAAACATTCCGAGGCTTGCCGCATTGGGTGATGGCGGGATGTAATTACGCCCCGTGGCAGGAGCCTGCGCTGATGCGCTTAATCCGTTTGTACAAAGGTTGCAAAGCAGGGCAACCGCATAAAGGGTTATTTTTTTTCTTTTTCTGCAATTCATCGTTATTGTTTTTCGCTTTTATATACAGGTTTAATTATACAATGCTGTTACAGGGGAAGCAACCCCGCTATTATAAAATATACCCCATCCGTATTACCAGCGGCTGGCTCTGTGGCTGGTTGCTGTAACTCAGAAAATCCCAGAGCAGACTG
>CAZPXP010000081.1:0-7450 GCA_964590975.1 uncultured Ferruginibacter sp.
TCTATACGGTAACCACGCACCTTTACCTGGTCATCTATACGACCAAGGTATTCTAATTGGCCATCTTCACGCCACCTTACAAGATCACCTGTCCTGTACAACGTGCTGCCATCTATAAAAGTGTTATTTACAAATTTTTCCCTGGTAAGTGCAGCCTGGTTAAGATAGCCTCTTGGCAGCAATGATCCTCCAATATATAGCTCACCCGCAACACCTGCCGGGAGAAGGCCGCCCCATCTATCCAGCACATAAAGCGTTACGTTGCTGATTGCCTTACCGATAGCTATCGATTCCTCATCCGGCAATAATCTGGAAACTGTAGCCCATACCGTATTTTCCGTTGGACCATATTCATTATACATAGCCGCTTCGGGCAATGCTTCATAATGTTTTTTTACAAGGACTTTATCAAGCGATTCACCTGCAACGATCACATTCTTCAGAGCCGAGTCTGCAAGCATCTCCTCCTCTGCCAGAAAACGGTAATAAGAAGGCACACAGAGAACAGCTTCTGCCTTTTTGAGTATGCTTCTGATATATAGAGGATCTTTAAGTTGTTCATCGCTGCATAAAAGGAGGGTTCCACCTGTAGAAAGTGTTCCAAACAATACAGCAACAGAGGAGTCAAAAGAAAAAGACGGCACAAGCAGGGCTGCACCCATATTTCCATAATACTCATTTCGCGCCATGGTAGAAGCCAGAAGCGTATCATGACCAATAAGAACCCCTTTAGGCTTACCTGTAGAGCCAGAGGTATAAATGATATAAGCAAGATCATCCGGCGAAGGAATTGTTCCCAGGGGAGAGGTGGGCAAGCTATCAATTGTGCTTCGCTGTGTATCCATCATGATAACGTCGATACCAGCAGGAAGTACCTTTACACTATCAGTATCGCTGATCACAAGGTTTGCATTGCAATCTTCCAGCATATAAGTAATCCTCTCCGGTGGGTAAGCAGGGTCAACAGGTACATACGCAGCTCCCGCTTTTAAAATACCCAGTATGGCTATTACAAACTCAGGAGAACGACCGAGGCATACAGGAACCAGTTTAGCAGCATTCTTTTGCTGGATAAAACGGGCCAGTTGGGTACTCCGGTCATCAAGCTCTCGGTAGCTAAGTGTTGTATTCCCAAACCCGATTGCACTCGCATTAGGTATCATTTTTACCTGTGCATTAAATAATTGCAGTATTGTTTGAGATGGTGGAATATGTAATACCGTACCTTTTCCGGCAGTCAGCACCAATTCCTTCTCCTGGTTGGAGAGGGGATTGAGATCACTCAGCGTTACTACATTCCCATTGATAACCTGTAACAGTACCTGCTCAAAATGCCCGCTGATTTGTCTGGCATAATGCTCATCAAGTATAGAAGGTTTATAAATAAACTGGATGACTGTGCCTGCGCCCAGTATAGCACGTAAACTAAGTGGATAATTGGTTGTCTGTTCATTGATTTCAAGTGAGGCGATTTCAAGTTGCCATTCATGAGAATCAACGACCTCTCTTATGGGAAAGTTTTGAAAAGTAAGTGTTGTATCAAACAGGTCGCCCTGGATACCTGCCCAGCGTTGAATATCATTGATGGATGTATATTGAAAACGTCTTGAACGCTGCTGTTCCTGTTGCAGTTTCCTTAACCAGTCTGACACTTCCATCAAAGGGGCCCATTCCGAATGAAGGGGAATCATATTGATATAGAGTCCTATCCTTTGTTCAACGCCCGGCATATCTTCAGGACGGCCGGAAACCGTAACCCCATATGTAATATGATCGTTATTTGTGTACTTGTGCAAAAGACTTGCCCACACCCCCTGTATCAGGGTATTGATCGTAATGCGTTGACTCTGGGCATATGCCTGCAACTGCCGGGTTACAGCTTCATTGAGCCGCAGATCATGCCCACAATAGGATTCTACACCCCGGTTACGATCAACAGCAGGAGATATAAAAGGAAGAAGGCTACCTCCCTCCAAACCCACCATATAACCGCGCCAGAATGCCTCCTCTTTAGGTTTACCATAACGTTCGATATAACGGATATAGTCTTCATAGCGATCCTCTTCTGTTTCTTCAATTACCTTTCCCTGAACAAGAGATTCATAAACATCCAGGAACTCTTTCATTAATATCTGCATAGACCATCCGTCCATTATCAGGTGATGATATGTCCACAGCATGAAATACCGGTCCTGTGCTACCCGGATCAGGGTGGTACGCATAAGCGGTGCCTCGCGCAAGTCGAAGGGACGGATGCGATCTGCCTTTTTAAAAGCAGCGATGGCAATTTCATGTTCCTCCATAGACATACTGCGATAATCGAATATTTCGAAAGGCATTTCTTTCTTTCTATACACGCATTGAACCGGAATATTAAAGGAATCAAAATAAAACCCGGTACGAAGAATACTATGCCGGTTGATCAGTATATTCCAACTTCTTCTGAAGGCATCAGTCTCAAGACCTTTCATCTCACAAACGAACTGTTCGGTGTATGTACTGGATGTTTCATCATATAAGCTGTGAAACAGCAATCCTTCCTGCAGCGCAGACAAGCGATATATAGCTATGATATTGCCAGATTCTTTCTTTATTTCTGAACCACCAGTCATTGATGACAGCACATGCTGCTTAAGCGCTTCTTTATTTTCCTTTATATAATTGATGATTTCAGAAGCCACTTGTATAGCCTGGTTATTTTCGTTGGCCGCAACATCTTTCTTTCTTCGTAGTATTAACTTATCATCTTCAACAGCCAGAAAGAAATTTTGAACTTCTAAATCTTCTACAAATTGTTCTACACTCATGTTTTTTCAGGTTATTATTTAAAAAATCATAATATCGTCAGCATCTGTATTCTTCGTTTTACTACTAAGAAAACTATCCAGCTCGCTGTAGCTGATATCAGCGGCAAGACCATAATCCGAAGGCGTAAATACCTGGTCATCCTTCTCAAGACAATGACGGATAAGCGATTCGAGCTCACTCAGGTACTTCGTTGCCAGGGTTGCAATTGTCTCCTGTTCGAAATGCAGATTGCTGTAACTCCAATCCAGGATTAGTGTACCCTCTTGTACCATCCCGTTAACTGCGATCCTGAAACCAGTTGGGTTACATTCTGCGATCGACATACCTGTTGACTCGCCTGCTACTGTCAGCAGCTTAGCCGTACCAACAACATTATCGAACTGTCCGAGATAATTGAATACTATATCCCAATCATTTCCCGTATTAAGCTTTTCTGTTTTTTCTATATACTTCAATACAGCATATCCCATTCCTTTACCTGGCACCCTTCGCAATTGCTCTTTTGTGTTTTTCAACAGATCAGATAAGCTCATCTTTGAATCACATGTAAGTAACAGGGGATACTTATTAGTGAACCACCCCACCGTATGACTGATATCTATTCCTTCCATTGCTTCGCGACCATGACCTTCAAGACCAATCACTATTTTTTCTATAGCTGCGAAACGGAAGATGGTTCCTGCAAGGGCGCTGAGCAGCACATCATTTATCTCCGTATGATACTTCTTAGAAATTTCCTGTAAAAGGTTTCGGGTTAACGTTGCATCTAATCTTACCGTGTAATTACTGATATCCCTGAATGCAACTTTGCCAACAGCTCCTTCTTTGGCAAAAGGCAACGGCTGGTATGCTGCCAGTACATCTTGCCAATATGGCTTCTGCGCCTGTATCTCCTCCTGCCTTCCATATTCTTCCAGTGCCAGGTACCATTCACGGCAGGAACTGGTTTTGGATCCCAGTGATGCAGGTGCGTTGAATTTTATCCCGGTCAGTAATAACTCAAGGTCCTCCAGCAGAATACGCCATGAAACGCCGTCTACGGCGAGATGATGTACAGCAAACAGCAACCTGTTATTCTGCTGTGTAAGGGGCGTCCTGATCAGTACCAATCGCAAAAGATCACCTTTCTCAATATCCAGGCTGCGCTGGTAATCATTATTATGCTGTTCTATCAGGAAGGGAAAATCGACTTCGCTTGTTTCGCTCAGATCAAGCAATTCTACCTTACTTATAAAAGAGCCATATTCCTGCTCCCACCCGTTTTCATTTTTTCTGTAAATAAACCGGAGAGCATCGTGATGACGAACCAACTGTTCCATAGCAGACTGTAACTGCGATACGGCAACAGATTTATCTATCCCCAGTAAAACAGATTGATTATAATGAGAAGGTGCATCCGGGTTGTTTTCGAGATACCAACGTTGTATGGGCAACAGGCCGCAACTTCCTGAAAGTACACCCTGCTCAGCTTTATTGCCGATAGCATATTCGCGGTCTGCCAGGCTCCTCGACAGGCTGGCAATGGTTTGATTTTCAAAAAGATCACCCAACTGCAATTCATAACCCAACCTTCTTGCGCGGCTTGCTACCTGGATGGTAATAATCGAATCACCGCCCAGCTCAAAAAAGTTATCATGTATGCCTACTCTTTCAACACCGAGTAAATCCTGCCAGATCTCAACCATCACTTCTTCCATCGGTGTCCGTGGAGCGGCGTAAGATTTTGAATTTGAAAAAGAAGATTCAATGCTTTTTTCGGCAAGCTTTTTCCTGTCAACTTTACCATTCGCATTAAGCGGTATGGCCTCCAGTTCCGCAAATACAGCAGGAACCATATAATCTGGCAGTTTTTCCCGCAGGTAAGTCACAACCACCTCTTTATTGAAAAAGTCATCAGGCACAACATATGCCACCAACCGTTTATCCCCATTTTCCTCTGTTTTTGCAAGTACGACTGCTTGTTTAACACCCGGAGTCATCATTAATACACTCTCTATTTCACCAAGTTCAATACGGTAGCCACGAATCTTTACCTGATCATCCACCCTTCCGATATATTCAACTTGGCCATTGGATAACCAACGACCAATATCTCCTGTCGTATATAATCGTTCATTTGGGGCATCACCAAATGGGTTTGGAATAAACTTCGCAGCCGTCAGGTCAACTTGTCCCAAATATCCCCTGGCAAGTCCTTCACCCGCTATACATATCTCACCGGCAATACCAACAGGACAAAGCGCCTGGTATTTATTGATAATATAAAGTCTCGTATTGGAGAAAGGACGGCCGATAGGTATACCATAGTTGTATTCCGTGTCAAAGTCAACCCTATGCATAAGCTTACCGATAGTCGTCTCCGTTGGGCCATAGTGATTAACTATTTTACAAGCTGTTCCTGTTGCCCGGATATCTTTTATTAAAGAACTGCGCAGCAGTTCACCACCGAAGATCAACAATTTGGATGGCAGCAGCAGTTCTCCTTCCATGCAAAGTGCCTTCCAGTGCGAAGGCACAATCTTAAGACAGTCAATCGAATTGTTTTTGCAATAATCAAGCATCATACCCGCATCATTAACCACCGCCTGCGAACAGATGTGCAGGGTGCCGCCCGACAATAAAGCACCATATATAACTGTATTGCCAAGATCGGCTGACAAGGTTGATACGAGGGCGAAAGACTTGCACTCCCTGATAGGTATCCTTCCCTGCAACCCATAGAAATAATCCACAAGACCGCGGTGCTCTATCATTACACCTTTTGACCTGCCCGTAGAACCTGACGTATATAATACATACGCCAGATCATCAGGAAATATAGTAGTATTTAATGCTGTTTTTGGTGCACATGAGATCAAGGGTAAATCATACTCCATATCAACAATACGCACATCTTCCAGGCTGGTACTGTTATCTGCAACACTAATCACTTTTTTACCTTTTCCTTTTCCGGCAATGATCACAGCAGGCGCAAGATCTTCGAGCATATACCGTATCCTGTCATCGGGGTAATCAGTATCAATTGAAATATAAGCAGCGCCAGCTTTCATGATGGCCAGAACTGCAATAATCATTTCCAGTCCACGTTCCATGCACAACGGAACGAGATGGTGGTTCTTAACGCCACAGCTTACCAAATAATGTCCTAACCGGTTAGATTGCTCATCCAGTTCTGCATAAGATAACTGTTCGTCTCTGAAAACAATGGCAATATTATCCGGCGTTTCAGTTACCTGTGCAGCAAAGAGAGCTGTCACCGTTTTATCACGCGGAACCTCCTGCTTACTTTCCCCAAAGTTTACCAGCAATTGCTGTTCTTCATCTTTTGCCAGCATTGGGCAAGTTCCGATAGTTATTCCTGTATTCTTTGAAAGTATATTTAATAAGTTCGTATAATGTAACATCATGCGCTGCATCGTTTCATGTCTGTATAAGTCAGTACGGTACAGGAACTGAATCTGTAAGCCATGCGATGATTGCGACACGCTTAATGTAAGATCGAATTTTGTAATCGTTTCACCGAAATCTTCACTCTCAAACTGGATATCGCCCAGTTCGAGATCTCCTGATTCCGGTGTGTTCTCCATAACAAACATTACCTGGAATACGGGGTTACGACCCAGTTCTCTTTCCACGCCCAATGCTTCCACCACTTTTTCAAAAGGTATATCCTGATGCTCAAAGGCAGTGAGAGTAGTTTGTTTTACCCGTTGTAGCAAACTGTGGAACGTGGCATCCCCATTCACTTGGTCGCGCAATGCAAGCGTATTTACGAAAAAGCCAATAAGACCTTCTACATCCTGCTGTTCCCGTCGCGCAATTGATGAACCCACACAGATATCTTCCTGCCCGGTGTACCTGTAAAGCAATACTTTAAATACACTCATCAACAGCATGTACATAGTTACACCTTCCCTGTTCGATAAACCAATCAAATTATTATACAGGTCTTTATCGATAAGTTTACTCACAGCGCCTCCTTTAATGCCCTGTTCAGCCGGACGTGTAAAATCGGTCAATAACTCCAGGGGTTCCACATCAGTTAACTGATCTTTCCAATAAGTAAGTTTATTCTCCAGCAGGGCACCTGAAAGGTATTGCCGCTGCCAGGCAGCATAATCCGCATACTGTATATCCAGCGCAGGCAATACTGAAGAAAGATCATCCTTCTTACTTGCATACAACGCTACCAGCTCACGAACGAGGATACCCGTAGACCAGGCATCAAAAACGATATGATGCGCAACACCTGCAAGTACATGATCCCCATTGTTCATTCGTATCAACGTCACTTTCAACATACTGTCGGCAGAAAGATTAAAAGGCTGCTGCACAAGCGATTCTATATACTCTTTCAAACTATTGCTCTGCTCCAGTGCTTCATCTTCACTAATATATTGCATTTTCCAGCTATCCCGTGAACAGATTCGCTGGTAACCCAGCCCATCCTTTTCTTCTATTACCGTGCGAAGTACTTCGTGACGATTGATAATTTCCTGTATGCATGCTTCCAGCAGGCTTACATCAAGTATTCCTTTTAACCGGAAGACCCAGGGAATATGATACTGAACACTACCCTGCAAACGGTCGATAAACCATAAACGCTCCTGACCGTAAGACAATACAAGCGGTGCATTACGGT
>CAZPXP010000082.1:0-6455 GCA_964590975.1 uncultured Ferruginibacter sp.
TTCAAATCGCATGTATGGTCATTTTGTTAAGAAACTACTTTTGAGATACGCTCTAGTAGTTTTGGAGCACCCCAGCAAGTGCCCTTTTCTTGTGCCGCTTAGTATTTCAAATATATCATGTAAAAAAATTACTAAAAAATTGCCTATAGTCGCTGGAGCATGACTGAGTGGGCGGTTGGATAAAAACTAGCGTATCGGCCTGATGGATATCCAAACAGCAGCGCTTAGGTCAGACAGTGTTCCTGCGGCCAACTTTCTTGCAGCAGCTTTTTAGCGAATGATATTTAAACGCTCTAACTTGGTAGCATTCCTGGTGAATAAGACGAGCTTTATCGACAAGCATACGGCTAAGAACGTTTCTACTTATAACCGTGTAGCTGGCTTGGAAACGAACCTTGCTTCAGTTACTGGCAATGGGTAGAGAAGGCTTTTGTGCATCATTCTTTTGACCCGGAAATGGATCAAACCGATTTCGACAGGACTTAAAATGGCATATTCAGACAGAAAACTGCAACTCTCTCTTGCTTTATAAAATATTGACAGGAATTTCAGGGCGTCAATGGGTTATGTTCCAAGGAAAGGCATTATTAATCACCCCATGTTTGCCTATTGGTTCTTTTATCCTAAAGGAAAATTGGGAAAGAGGATTAATACCATCTTTGCTGACCCGACTATAGTGTTACCTATGATAAGTTTCAACAACGAAAAAAAGACTGGAGTGGGGATCTCTCTTTTAATATTAAGTTCCAGAATTTTGCTGAATCGGTGGGCAGCCTGCCTGGGATGAATATAGTTGGTTGTTCAGTGACTTTGAACCTACAAATAAGTATGAACTTGGCGCAAGTGTGCTCAAAGCAGGAACGGCATATTATTATACGAGCCATAGCCTGAGTTTTGTTACCAATACCCGTAAGCTCTTCTCTACGCAATTGATAGTAAATGGAGATCAGTATTTTAGCGAAAAAAACCTATCGTTTAAGACAAGCCTGAGCTACTGCTGGCAGCCCTACGGGGTTTTCTCGCTTACTGCTAATTATACGCGTATACGCCTTCCGGCAGACTTTAGCAAGGCGGACTTCTGGATTATAAGCCCCAAATCAGGGATCACGTTTACCCGGAATCTTTCCTGGACTACTTTTACAGTATAATACCCAGATTAATAATATCAATATCAACTCCAGACTATAGTGGAGGTTTAAACCGCTTAGCGATCTTTTTTTAATGTATACTGATAATTATTACGGGGAAATATGCCAAGTCAAAATATCCATGCCTTTGGGAAGAAAAATCGTGCTTTTGTGCTGAAATTCAACTATTGGCGTAGACCATAAGTATACTATTATACAAAGTGAGCCACCACATCGGCTACCAGTTGTGGTCGGCCAAGTGTATAGTAGTGCAATACGGGTACACCAAACTTCTTCAACTCCTGCGATTGGTGCAATAGCCATTCTGCTCCTACCTTTTCTACCTCCTCGTCGGACTTGCATTTTGTCACAGCATTGGAAAGATCAGCCGGGAGGTCAATATTAAAAGTTTTTGGCAGAATAGTCAGTTGTTTCTTACTGTAAATAGGTTTCAACCCTGGTATAATAGGTACGTTTATACCAATCTCTCTACAGGCTTTAACAAAGGAATAATATTTTTCGTTGTTAAAGAACATTTGAGTTACGATATAATCGGCGCCGGCGTCTACCTTGGATTTTAAATACTGTAGGTCTGTATCCATATTAGGGGCTTCAAAATGCTTTTCAGGGTATCCTGCTACGCCAATACAAAACTTGGTCTTAGAAGTATCCTTCAGATCATTTTCGAGGTAAATGCCAGAGTTGAGGTTAACGACCTGACGTAACAGGTCAATAGCATAAGGGTGGCCACCGGCTTCAGCTTCAAAGCTGGCTTCATTTTTGGCAGCATCCCCTCTCAGCACCAGCACGTTGTCAATACCAAGGTAGTGAAGGTTAAGGAGAGCATCCTCTGTTTCGTTGATGGTAAATCCGCCACAAATAAGGTGAGGCACCGTATCTACATTATATTTATTCATAATGGCGGCACAAATGGATTCTGTACCCGGTCTTTTGCGTACAATAACTTTTTCAAAAGTACCATCGAGTTTTTTCTTAAATACGTGCTCGCTCCTATGATAAGTAACATTAATGAAAGAAGGCTTGAATTCCATTAAAGGGTCGAGATGCTTGTACAGGGATTGTATGCCTTTGCCTTTGAGTGGTGGCAGAATCTCGAACGAGACCAAGGTTTTGCCTTTTGCTCCGTTGATGTGGTCAATTACCTTCATAATCTGTTATAATAAGGGTACAAACATAAGCAAGGCTATAAACATAAGCAAAGGCTACATGAAAGATTATTGTCATTTCGGCCTTTGCAAGCCCGTTTTGTTAAATAACCTGCCGCTTCTAATTGATCTGGCACTTATCTGTTACTTTTGCAATAAAGTCATTCCCTTGAGTTTAACTATACAAACAAAAGATCTTGTAAAGCGCTACGGTAGCCGTACGGTAGTTAACCACGTGTCTTTTAATGTAAAGCAGGGTGAAATAGTAGGGTTATTGGGTCCGAACGGCGCAGGTAAAACGACATCCTTTTACCAAGTGGTAGGCTTGGTGAAGCCTGATGAAGGGTATGTATTCCTGAACGATATCAATATCACCAAGCTACCGATGTATAAGCGGGCGCAGATGGGTATTGGCTACTTACCCCAGGAGGCTAGTGTATTTCGTAAGCTTTCTGTGCAGGATAATCTCGCTGCGGTACTTGAAATGACCAGCTTGACAAAACAACAGCAAAAAGAAAAGATAGAATTGCTGCTGGATGAGTTCCGCCTGCAACATGTGCGTAAGAACAACGGTGATACCTTAAGTGGAGGTGAGCGCCGACGTACAGAGATCGCGAGGGCTCTTGCGGTTGATCCCAAATTTGTATTGCTCGACGAGCCGTTTGCGGGAGTAGATCCGATTGCGGTAGAAGATATACAGGCAATTGTTGCCAAACTCAAATACAAAAATATCGGTATCCTTATTACTGATCATAACGTAAATGAAACGCTCTCTATCTGCGATAGAGCCTACCTGCTCATTGATGGTAAGATATTTAAACATGGTACAGCAGAAGAACTGGCCGCAGACGAACAGGTACGCCGGTTATACCTTGGCCGCAACTTTGAACTAAAGCGTAAAGACTATCTCCATGATGAGGCCGGTAAAACGGTAGAATAGCACAGGATCAATCTTCAAAAAACATAATGTTAATTATTGCTTCAGTCGTTGTGTTACAAGTGCCCGGCCTTAGCTAATGGGTATAAAAAATCTGCTTGCCTGTATCTAATTCCACTTCATTTGTGTATTTTGCCAGAACATGAAGCTGCTCAGTCCTGCTATTTCCAAACTCGCTCGTATGCGCTGGTGGCGTATCCGCAACTGGAGTAATCATGCCGTTGCTGTACAGCGGGAGGTTCTCCAAGAACTAGTGACAGCAGCGCAGTATACTGAGTTTGGGAAGAAGTATCACTTTTCACGCCTCTTCTCCATACGTGATTTTAAAAAAAATGTCCCGGTTCATGAGTATGATGATATTCGACCTTATATCAATCGTATGATGGAAGGAGAAGGAAATGTACTCTGGAACACACCGGTGTACTGGTTTGCCAAAAGCAGTGGTACAACAAGCGACAGGAGTAAGTTTATACCGGTAGGTGCGGAGAGCCTACAGGGTAATCACTATAAGGCCTCTAAGGATGTTCTTACCAACTATTACAATAAATTCCCCTCGAGTGACCTACTCACAGGTAAAGGCTTGGTGATAGGAGGCAGTCACGAGATCAGTAAAATAAATGAAGATATTCATTATGGTGATTTAAGCGCGGTTCTGCTACAGAATTCTCCTTTCTGGGGACAATGGCTACGGACCCCGGAATTAAGCATTGCCCTGCTGGACGAATGGGAGACCAAGATCGAAAAGCTGGCCCAGAGCACGGCAGAAGAGAATGTTACTTCGATTGCAGGTGTACCTACCTGGACCTTGGTTTTGCTTAAGCGTATATTAGCCATCAAAAAGAAGGCAACAATACGTGAGGTATGGCCCAATTTGGAACTCTATATTCATGGTGGGGTTTCTTTTATACCTTACCGCGAGCAGTTTAAAAAGATTATCGGGGAAGACATCAGCTATCTTGAAATTTATAACGCAAGCGAAGGTTTTTTTGCAGCACAGGAAAAGCCAGGGGACGAAGGAATGTTGCTATTTACTGAGCACGGTATTTTTTACGAGTTTATGCCTGTGGAAGAATATGGTAAGGCGAACCCTTTAACTATAGGCCTTAACGAAGTAGCGCTGGGAAAAAATTATGCCCTGATCATCAGCACGACAGGAGGACTATGGCGCTACTTGGTAGGAGATACTATACGGTTCACGTCGGTAAATCCGTACAAAATAATAGTAAGCGGCAGACTCAAACACTATATAAATGCTTTTGGGGAGGAGGTGATTGTAGATAATACAGATAAGGCCATTGCTATAGCGTCAGCCAAAACAAAAGCCATTGTTACAGATTATACGGCTGCCCCGATATACTTCAGCGAAGAAAGTAACGGGGCTCACGAGTGGCTTATTGAGTTTGAGAGGGCACCGGCTAATATTGAGACCTTTACTGATGAACTGGATACTGCGTTGAAAAGTATCAACAGCGACTATGATGCCAAGCGGCACAAAAGTATTGCACTCCGTCGGCCTGTCGTGCGTGTTTTACCACAAGGAACGTTTAATAACTGGCTGCGTCGTCATGGAAAGCTGGGCGGCCAGCATAAGGTGCCGAGGCTGAGTAATGAACGCTTGCTTATAGAAGAAATTATGGCCATTATATAATTCCTGCCTATCTTATATGTTTCATTTGCCTGCCTATTATGTATTGCCACATTGTTATATCCCTGTTTTTATTTGTTTTTGCTAAGCAGATGCGCTATGTTTACGCTATATTATTGTTTTTCCTATAATTTGTACAAAAAGAAGGACATGAGATTATTGAACAATAAAGTGGCTATTGTAACCGGAGCAGCCCGTGGTATAGGGGCAGCAATCGCTATAAAGTTTGCAGAAGAGGGTTGCCATGTAGCGTTTACTTATGTAAGCAATGGCAGCGCTGAGAGGGCCAGTGCTCTGGAGGAAAAACTGGTGGCGATGGGCGTAAAAGCCAAGGCGTACCAGAGTAATGCGGGCGACATTACTCAATGCGAGACACTGGTGAATGATGTAATGGCTGTATTTGGTACCATCGATATCTGTGTAAACAATGCAGGTATCAGTAAGGATAACCTACTATTGCGTATGTCTCCTGAACAGTGGAATGAAGTGATACAGGTAAACCTGAGTAGTGTATTTAATATGACTAAGCAGGTGATACGTCCTATGATGAAGGCAAAGAGCGGGACCATCATAAATATGAGCAGCGTTATCGGAGAAATGGGTAATCCAGGGCAAAGCAGTTATGCGGCCAGTAAGGCCGGTATTATCGGGTTTACCAAGTCTGTAGCGAAGGAGTTAGGCAGCCGTAATATCCGTTGCAATGCTATCGCACCGGGTTTTGTAGAAACGGATATGACGAGTTACCTCAAAGAAGGAGAAGGAGCAGAGAAATATAAATCAACAATACCCCTGAATCGTTTTGCCACACCGGAAGACATTGCAAATGTCACGCTCTTCTTAGCGTCGGATATGAGTAGCTATATTACCGGACAAACCATCAGTGTTTGTGGAGGGCTAAATATCTAAAGTAAAGATACCTACCTACAATCATCACAGATACCATTAACTACCATCTCTGCGTGCTTTGGAACAAACCCCCTGGGAAGTTTTACTTCGGGTACGGTCACTTCCGAAAGGCAGATGGTTTTACCACATCTGTCGCAAATAAAGTGTACATGATTGTCGTGGTGGTGACCTTCTGCACATTCGTCTTTGCACAGAGCATATTTAATATTATTATCCGTAGTAGGGATATGGTGAATAATGCCCTTTTCTACAAAAGTCTGTAGTGTACGGTATACGGTTACCCGGTCAAAACCGGATTGCAGCTTCTTTTCAATATCTGCATGCGCAAGTGCTCCCTTGCTTTTCAGAAAGAGGGCAAGAATTTTTTTCCTTCCTTCAGTAATACTGAGTTGATTGATCCTTAAGATGTCGATTGCGGCTTCCATCTGAATGCCTGTTTTTGTTCTGGTTAATAAATCCACATAAAGTTACAACATTGAAAAGAATCCCGGTAATACCCAGTTAAAAGCTTTAGCCTGGGGTATTACTAAACCCATTTGAAAACCTACTTTTTGGGGCTTTTTCTTTGAGTAGGTCCTTGATATCTTTTAGGAGCTTCTGTATTTCATCGTCTTTTAACCCATCATAAATACCCCTTACCCGGCGTTGCTTGTCGACCAAAGCAAAAAACTGGG
>CAZPXP010000083.1:0-5616 GCA_964590975.1 uncultured Ferruginibacter sp.
ACCGTAATGCACCGCTTGTATTGTCTTACGGTCAGGAGCGTTTATGGTTTATCGATCGTTTGCAGGGTAGTGTTCAGTATCATATGCCGTGGGTGTTCAGGCTTAAAGGGGTGCTTGATATAGTATCAATGGAGGCTGCGTTTAAGAAGATCATAGACCGCCATGAAGTACTGAGAACGGTGATCAGGGAAAAAGATGGTATTGGTTACCAGGAGATGCTGGATGCAGAAAACTGGAAACTCGAATATATCGAACAGGCAGCATTACTGTACGAAGGTCGGAGTTATGAAGATTATCTCAATGAATTTATACAGCAGCCGTATGATCTATCATCGGACTATGTGCTCCGCGTGGCACTGATCAGGTTATCAGCAGAAGAACATATTATGGCAGGCATGGTTCACCACATCGCGTTTGATGGCTGGTCAATCTCCATCATTGTTAAAGAACTAACTGCAATTTATAAGGGACTACGGGAGCAGGTTGAAATACCATTGGCGACACTTCCTGTGCAGTATGCTGATTATGCAGCTTGGCAGAGGGAATACTTATCAGGTGAAGTGCTGCAAAGCAAACTGTCGTACTGGAAAGAGCAACTGGAGGGCATAGCGCCACTTGAACTGTACACAGATCATCCCCGGCCTATTGAATCCACTATATCCGGCGGGGCAACCGGTAAACTTATTCCCGCAACGCTTCGCGATGGATTGCAGGCGCTTTCCCAGAAGAAAGGAGCAACATTGTTTATGACGCTGCTTGCAGCGTTCAAGGTGTTGCTATACCGCTATACGGGACAAAGCGATATCTGTGTGGGTACGCCTGTGGCAGGTCGTCAACAAAAAGAGGTAGAAGGGCTGATTGGATTTTTTATCAATACTCTTGCATTACGCAATGAAGTAAGAAGCCGTGAAACCTTTGCAGAGTTATTAGAGCGCGTGAAGCAGACAACGCTTGACGGTTATGGTCACCAGGAAGTTCCTTTCGAAAAGATAGTAGATGTGCTCGGGGTTGAGCGCAGCCTTAACCGTAATCCATTATTCCAGGTATTGTTCACTTTGCAGAATACACCTGAATCGATTGAACTGAATTTTGCAGGTATCCAACTGATGATGGAGCCAATAGAAAGAGCTACATCTCAGTTTGATCTGAATCTCAATATTATAGAAACAGATGAAGGATTATATCTTAACCTGGTGTATGGGAAAGATATTTATGAAGAACATACGGCATCCAGGATATTACAGCATTATGAAGAATTACTTTCGTCTGTTGTAAAGAATAGCGATCTGCCTGTGGAAACCCTCAATATGCTGGGTGCAGATGAAAAAGATCAGTTGCATACATTCAGTCGTGGGTTGCCGGTTGAAGATGAATATACTACCGTAGTATCGCTGATCGATCAGAGAGCAGCCCTTACTCCTGATGCTGTTGCGCTTTATTATACAGAAGGTGAAGTGAGCTATAGTGAACTTATAGAGCAGAGCAATCGCCTGGCGCAGCGGCTTTTAGCCAAAGGGGTACAGCGAGGTGATCTTGTTCCGGTTTGTCTTTATAACGGGGTAGATCTTATGATCTCGATTCTCGGGATATTAAAAGCAGGTGCTGCTTACGTGCCTGTTGATCCTGCTTATCCTGAACAGCGTATAGCTTATATAATGGAAGATTGCAAAGCTTCATTCCTGATCAGCAATGCGGAACACCTGTCCATTCTGCCACCGTCAACCGCTCTAATGACCGTTCATTCTTATGACGCATCGGAGCCTGAACTGGATAATGCTGAGTCCTTATTACCTGTACCATCGTCTGCTGCGTATGTAATCTACACTTCTGGTTCTACAGGTATGCCTAAAGGTGTGATAATCAGCCATCATAGTCTTGTACAATACTTATTTCGTGCTCAAGAGAGGTATATGTCTAAGGGTACCAGCCAGCTTTCCAGTGGTTCTTATGCACATCTGTCGTTTACATTTGATGCATCGCTGACGGCGCTTTTTGTTCCACTGATCAGCGGCAGGAGCCTTGTGATGAGCAGTATGCGTGGCGTTGGTGTATTTGAAGACCCCTTACTGGTTAAACATGCTCCTTACGATTTTATCAAGCTGACTCCTGCACATCTTCCTGTACTGGATGAACTGCTGGGCGCTGATGGTGTTGCGAGCCTGACACCGACGCTGGTAGTGGGTGGTGAGGCGCTGGAACAACGTCATTTTGCTTACCTGCGTGATGCTTCCAAGGCGGTGCGCATCGTTAACGAATATGGTCCGACAGAGGCAACGGTGGGTTGCTGTAATTACAGTTTCATGAGTGATACTGATCTTCCAATAGTTGGCTCGGGTGGTGTACTGATTGGTAAACCTTTGGAGGGTGTGCTGCTCTACATACTTGACAATCAAAGGAAAGAAGCCGGTATAGGAGTTGTTGGTGAGATATTTATCGGGGGTGATCAATTGGCTATTGGATACCTGAGCCGTGCTGAACTGACCGCAGAAAAATTTGTGGATACGGCTGAGTACGGCCGTTTGTATAAGACGGGAGATATGGCCCGCTGGCATGCTGATGGTAATATAGAGTTTTTAGGGCGTGCGGATGACCAGGTAAAGATCCGTGGTTACCGTATTGAGCCGGGAGAAGTAGAAAGCGTTCTTGAAGGGCTTGATGGTGTGAATCGTGCAGTGGTAGTGGTTCAGCAGGAAGGAGGGGATAAAAAACTGGTAGGATATGTGGTGTGTGAGAAAGATTATATCAGTGAAGGGATTGTGGGCCGACTGAGACAACATCTCCCGGAATATATGGTGCCATCGGCGATTATTGTTGTGGATGAGATACCACTGACGACAAATGGTAAAGTAGACCGCCGCAAACTATTGGATATATATGTAGAACCCATGGGGCAACAGGTATACCAGGCTCCGCGTAATGCTACTGAAGAGTTGCTTGTAGATATCTGGCAGGAACTGCTTGAGGTAGAAAAGGTAGGTATCAACGATAACTTTTTCTCTCTTGGCGGTCACTCATTACTGGCTATCCGTGTCATTGCTGCCATACGTACGAAGCTGGGGCGGGAAGTAGCCATCAGGAATATATTCGATTATCCCACAGTTGCATTACTTAGTGATCGCATGGCGGCTTCCGAAGATGAATCTGAACTTACATTGCCGGTTATTCTCCCGAGAGAAAAAGATTCATTAGTTCCCTTATCCTTTTCGCAGGAGCGGTTATGGTTTATTGATCGCTTGCAGGGTAGTATAGAATACCACATGCCCTGGATGTTCCGCATAGAAGGTGATCTGGACATACCAATACTTGAACAATCATTTAAACATATCATCGAACGTCATGAAGTGCTTCGTACGGTGATTGTAGAAGAAGACGGAGTGGGCTACCAGCACATCAGAAGTGCAGCGGACTGGCAGATGGTATATACTGACCGTGAAGCGCTATTACAAACATACAGCAGTGTTCAGGATTATATTAAGGAAAAGGTAACTGAAGCTTACGACCTTGGATCGGACTATATGCTTAAAGTGATACTGATAAAATTGTCTGATCAGGAGCATATCCTCGTAGGTATGGTACATCATATTGCTTTTGATGGCTGGTCAATATCGATCATTGTTAAAGAGCTGACCGAATTATATAAAGCCCTGCTTGAAAAACGCGAGCCGGTATTAAATGATCTCGCGATACAGTACGCAGATTTTGCAGTATGGCAGCGTGATTATTTATCGGGTGAAGTGTTGCAAAGTAAACTGGATTACTGGAAAGAAAAATTGGGTGGGATACAGTCGTTGGAACTGCAAACTGATTATCCAAGAAAAGCAATACAGAACCTTAAGAGTGGTCGTGTTGGCGGAACCCTTAGTAAGGAAGTGTACGACCGCCTGGTACAATTGTCAAGACGTGAAGGTGCCACCCTGTTTATGACGCTGCTGGCTTCCTTCCAAGCCTTGCTGTACCGTCATACGGGTCAGGCAGATATCTGTGTGGGTACACCTATCGCAGGCCGTCAGCAAAAAGAAGTAGAAGGCCTTATTGGGTTTTTTATCAATACGCTTTTATTACGCAGCCAGGTAGATGGCGGCAGTAGTTTTATAAACCTGTTGCAGGAAGTAAGACAAATGACACTTGATGCTTATGAGCACCAGGATATGCCATTTGAAAAGATTGTTGAAGCGCTTGGAGTAGAACGCGACATGAGCCGTAATCCTGTTTTCCAGGTCATGTTTGTTGTGCAGAATGCGCCTGAATCACAAGAATTGCAACTGGGGGATGTAAAATTGCTGAGTGAAGGCACTGGTGAATTTAATTCACCTTTTGATTTGGGTGTTGAAGTCATGGAGTCTTCAGAGGGATTATATCTTTCGTTGAGCTACCGTTGTGATCTGTTCCGTTCTGATACTATAGAACGCCTTCTTGATCATTATATGCGTTTACTGGAAGCGGTGAGCATTGGCCGGGGTGAACAGATCGATGATATAGAGCTGTTGGGATCCACCGAACAGGAGCAGGTAAAGGTCTTGTTCAATGCAACTGATGAGCCATACCCTTCGGGTGCGACCGTGCTCAGTCTTTTTGAGGCCCGTGCTGCCCTTACCCCTGATGCGCCGGCTGCTGAGTTTGAAGGTGAAGTGCTGAGCTACCGGGCCCTTGATGAAGGCAGCAACCGTCTTGGCCATTACCTTCGGGGTCTTGGTGTGGAGACAGAGACTCTGGTACCGGTCTGCCTTGACCGGTCTTTGGATATGATCATGAGCATCCTTGGTATCTGGAAGGCCGGCGGCGCCTATGTACCTGTGGATCCCGGGTATCCTGCAGACCGCATCGCTATGATGCTGGAGGATACAGGTGCAGGTATTATTCTTACTTCAGGCGCAGGCATAAGCATACCACTATCATTACCGCACCAGAGAGTTATTAACCTCAGCGAAGTGCATGATGAGCTTAGTACACAACCCTCAACTAAACCTTTTGCAGTACTTGCTCCCCATCACCTCGCTTATATCATTTATACTTCGGGTTCCACCGGCCGCCCCAAAGGGGTAATGAACGAACACCGCGGTATCGTCAACCGTTTGCTGTGGGGGCAGTCATATTTTGGTCTTGACAGCAGTGATGCGGTCTTACAGAAAACAACCTTCTGCTTCGACATATCAGTATGGGAACTGCTGTGGCCCTTGATATCGGGTGCGCGTCTGGTCTTTGCCCGCCCCGGTGGTCACCGTGATCCTGCGTACCTGCAGGATATTATAGAAACATCTGGCATCACCACGATACATTTTGTACCCTCCATGCTGCAACTATTCCTGGAGGAACTGGAATCGGGTCGCTGCCGTGTGCTGAAGCGTATGCTGTGCAGTGGGGAAGCCTTACATCCGGGTCACTTGATCCATCTGGAAGATAAACTGGACCAGGTAAGGCTGTTCAACCTGTACGGCCCCACAGAAGCTGCTGTGGAAGTTACCTGCTGGGAGAAGCCCCGGGGGTATAGCGGTATGATCCCTATCGGCCGTCCTGTAGCCAATACCCAACTGTATATACTGAAGCGTGGCAATGAATGCTGCGGCATCGGTATGCCCGGCGAGCTGCATATCGGCGGAGTACAGGTGGCCAGGGGTT
>CAZPXP010000084.1:0-5446 GCA_964590975.1 uncultured Ferruginibacter sp.
AAAAACTAAAACATTAAGGAGTTAAGGTTAGTTCGTTGGTGTATGCAGCTTCATCGTAATACCCGATATCCTGTTAACGCTGGCTTAATGCTCCTTAATACCTTAATGTTTAAAACTAAAATGGTGGAATGTTTCTTAATCCCTTAATGTTTTAAAACTAAACGGCATAAATTTTGTTTTTTCTATAGCGGGTTACCCGCACTATAATGGTTTTGGTTTTTGATGTAAAGATGACGGGTTGAGCGGTTGAAGGGCTGTGGCGCGTTAATTACTGAACAACACTGGGATAGCACAACCAAATGTTAGAGGGAAATGTGCCCTTCAACTCATCGACCTGTCTATTGCCAAACCAAACAATCTTTATCACTTACAATTGGCTTATCTTAGTCAAAAGAATCCCCGTATACATGAAGTCACTGGCCCTCGCAAGCCTGGCTGTTCTGCTTTCGTTTTTCCTCATGGCCCGGGGACCGGTGCTGTTTTTTGAGAAGCTCACCCGCGAAAACGGTTTATCCAATAATAAGGTCAATACCATTCTCCGCGACCACAGGGGTTTTATGTGGATCGGTACCAATGATGGCCTGAACCGTTTTGACGGCCATAATTTTGTAGTCTTTCATCACCGCCCCGGCGATAAGATCAGCCTGAGCGGCAATATCATTACGGCACTGCTGGAAGATAAACAGCAGGTATTGTGGATCGCAACGGCAGACGGGGGCCTTACCCGCTATGATTACCGCCTCCCTTCTGAAACCCAGTTTAAGCAATATAAACACCTTCCCAACAACAACCTGTCTATACCTTCCAACAGTATCAACGCCATGGCACAGGACAGCGACGGCAATATCTGGCTCGGCACCAACGGTATGGGTATTGTACGTTTTGCACCCAAAACGGAAAAGTTCGACCGGCCGGTAAGCGCAGGGCCAAGAACAGTGCTGGCATTATGCTTTGACAAAGCAGGCACCCTCTGGGTGGGCCGCCAGGGTGGTGGTCTGCTAAAGGTGAACACCAAAACCCTGCACTACGAATCTGATCCGCGCTATGAAAATTTATACAGCCAGTTGCCGCATGTAGTGGTAACGAGCCTTTACTGCGACAGGAATAATGATATGTGGTATGGCTCCTGGGACAAACTGCTCTACCACTACCCTTCTGCCACTAATACGGAAACGAGTTTTCAGCAGTCGCCGGACGCTTACAGCTTTACCAATGACGAGGTAAACTGTTTTGCAGAAGATGGGCAGGGTAATCTATGGATAGGCGGGAAGCTGAAGGGTTTACAGATAAGAGATAAGATAACCGGGCAATTTTACCGCTACCAGCATAATGCCTCACAGAATGGCTCACTGTCTGACAACAACATTCATTGTATGTATGTTGACCCTTCGGGCAAGACCTGGATCGGTACCGACAAAGGCATTTGCACAAGCAGCCCGGCCATACAACAGTTTACACAACAATTTCTTGAACAGGGCCTGCTTTCCAATACTACACCGCTAACGATCTACGACTTTTACAAAAACGCTCCGGATGAGCTCTGGATCGGCACAAGCAATGGTATTTATATACAAAACAAAAGCAGTGGTACACTCAACCATCTTCCCCTGCAATACAAGGGTGTTCCTTTAGCGGTCACGAAGTTTTTTACAGACAGTAAAGGACAGTTATACCTTGGCACCAATTATTCCCTGTTCCGTTATTACCGTCCGGGAAACCGCCTCGAACTTTTACCGAACACAGAAAAGGACGGCGTGATGAAGAAGCTGATCTCCTCGCGCATCGTGTCTGTTATGGAAGATGTTATTGAGGGTGATCCTGTACTGGTGGTATCGCCATACGGGCATTTTCTTGCTTATTATAACCTGCGCACACAGCAATGGGTATCGCGGCTGGACAGTACGCGCAACATACTGGCTACGATGAATATCCGCGACAATCTTGTACGCCGGTTATATAAAGCGGGTAACGGGCAGATATGGATGGCGAATGCACAGCAGGGTTTGGGTTTGTGGCGCAACGATGCCATGCCCAAGATAAAGTACTACCAGAATAACCCGGCAGACAACGGAGGACTGAGTAACAATAATGTGTACGACATTGCCGAAGATGTGGGGCATGAGCTGTGGATCAGCACATACGGCGGCGGGCTTCATCACTTTAGCCCTGCGGGCAGCACTATTGTGCATATCCCTTCAACAGAAAACCTGCTGGAGGGTATCGCTACTGATGCAGGGGGTAATGTGTGGATGATCAATAACGGTAACCTGCAGCGGTACGATATCGGCACACAATCGGTAAGTACTTATTCTCTGCCCGACCTGGAAAAATCCGGCGGGGTAAGCGGCTATATCTACAAAGACGATGAGGGCAGAATGTATGTGGCGGGTAATAATTATTTTATTGTTTTTCATCCGGACAGTGTGCATGTTTTACGATCACCGCCGGAAGTGTATTTTACCGATTTCAGGATATTTAATGAGTCATACAGCAACCTGCTTACAGACAATACTATGCGGCTCAGCTACCGCCAGAATTATTTTACGATAGAATTTGCTGCTCCTGATTACAATGGCTCGCAGCCGGTGAAATATGCATATATGCTGGAGGGTGTTGATAAGAGCTGGATTGAATGTGGTACACGCAATTTTGCGCCTTATGCCAATCTTGAAGGGGGCAGTTACACCTTCCGCATCAAGGCGAGCAATACACCGGGTTTCTGGCAGGAGAAATCAAAACCGCTTACCATTATTATTACACCACCTGTGTGGAAGCGCTGGTGGTTCTTTGTGTTATGTGCCATTGTATTGGCGGGTACAGCTTATGCCATTTACCGTTACCGGATCAACGAACTGCTGAAACGGCAGGCGATACGCAACAGGATTGCACAGGACCTGCACGATAATGTGGGCTCTACACTGAGCAGTATTTCGGTGTACAGCCAGGTAGCACAGATACAGAACAACAATGGTGGTAAAGAGGAGTTGAACGAGGTGCTGGGTAAGATCAGCACTACATCGAACGATATGATCTCGGAGATGAATGATATTGTATGGGCCATCAACCCAAGAAATGACAGTATTGAAAAGATTGTGCAGCGCATGGAATCCTTTGCAAGACCCCTGCTGGCAGCAAGGAATATCCGGTTTAATTTTAATTACGACCAGGAAGTGCTGGGCATTAACCTGGATATGGAGAAGCGAAAGAACTTTTACCTGATCTTTAAAGAGGCTATTACCAACGTGATTAAATACTCAGGCGCTTCGGAACTGCGGGTGCATGTAGGCATTCGCCGGCAGCGGCTGGATCTTATTGTGCAGGATAATGGTGTTGGTTTTAATGTAGCGATGGAAACGAGTGGCCATAACCCTTCACTATCGGGCAACGGACTGCGGAACATGCGGGTGCGGGCGGGTGAGATGAAAGGTACGCTGGAAATAGAAAGCGGGGCAGGTAAGGGTACTGCTATACGGCTGAACTGCCCCATCCCCTGATTCGGGGATTGTAGCGACGGGGGGTTTTACCGATATTTGAATATAATATAAAAGTATAACAGCAGCAGCATGGGTTTACGCATCGCAATATTTGATGATAATAAGAACATCAGGGAAAGCATTTCGATGCTGCTCAACATCGTACCGGAGTTTGAAATGGTAGGCTCCTTTCCGCATGTACTCGATTGTATTGAAGATGTAAAAGGTTGTATGCCCGATGTGGTGCTGATGGATATTGAAATGCCGGGCATGACGGGTATAGAAGCCGTGCGGCGTATAAAGAAAGAATTTCCCCAGGTGCAGGTACTGATGCAAACCGTTTTTGAAGATGATGATCGTGTATTTGATTCCATCTGCGCCGGGGCTTCGGGTTATATCCTTAAGAACTTCCTGAATACAAAGCTGATCGATTCGATCAGGGAGTTGCAGTTCGGTGGTTCGCCGATGTCGCCCTCCATTGCCCGTAAGGTATTAACCAAAATGCAGCAGATTCCCGAACACGTACGCCCCGGAGGAGCACCCGATTACCATCTTACGGCAAGAGAGAAGGAAGTGCTGGCTTGTATCGTAAACGGGCTGGCGTATAAGATGATCGCAGATCAGCTCAATATCAGTTACGAAACAGTACGTTCGCATGTAAAAAAGATCTACGAAAAACTGCATGTCGCTTCCCTTACCGAAGCCGTATCCAAAGCCATGAAGGAAAGAATTGTATAATTTCGTAATAATATCTGTACAACCCTATTATCTCACCGCATAATTTACTACTTACGTAAACACCGGGCCGCTCATTTTTACAAACACGAAAGTCCCAGA
Organism: uncultured Ferruginibacter sp.; assembly: GCA_964590975.1. GTDB lineage: Bacteria > Bacteroidota > Bacteroidia > Chitinophagales > Chitinophagaceae > Ferruginibacter. The sequence goes on from CAZPXP010000084.1 coordinate 4,311, forward strand.
ACGGTATCTTCAATCGTTTGAGTTGTGCTTTGCCTTTTCTGAACGAACTGTCAGCCCCCTGTCGGGGTGTTGATCCCTTTTGAATAGTGCAGAATATAGCCTGAACGTTTGTTGATACCGGTTAAGGGGCAACTGATGGCCTTTAACTGCTGGCTGCCGTTGCGTTTGCCTGCCCGTTGATTGCCGGGCATAAAAAGTGGGTGCACGGGTAAAAGACCGTGTGCCGTAACCCGTAGTTCGCTGCACGTGTAATACTCCCTCACTGTTAATTCAAAAAAAAATTTACTTTTACTCTCATATATGATTGTGAGAGAAGACGATCAGATAAAACGTTTGCTTGAGGAAATTGCAGTAAACAATTGCCAGAAAGCGTATAAGGCGCTGTTCATGCTGCTGCATGGGCCACTTACCCGCTTTGCCACATCTATCCTGCAGTCTGCCGAAGACGGGCAGGAGATTGTTTCCGATTTTTTTATTACCGTATGGCAGAAGCGGGCAGCGATGCACCAACTCGACAATCCGAAACTGTATTTTTATGTGAGTGTAAAAAACCTGGCCCTTAACCGGCTGGCCCAGAAAAAGAAGCGCAAGCTGACCGAGCCCGACGAATGGATGGTTAACCTGAACAGCATCTTTTTTAACCCCGAGGAGCTTATGCTCTCTGAAGAGGGGGTAAAAAGGATACTGGACGCCATTAACGAACTTCCCCCCAAGTGTAAGATTATTTTCCGCCTCGTTAAAGAAGACGGGCTCCGTTATACAGAAGTGGCCAAACTGCTTAACCTTTCCGTTAAGACCATCGAAGCACAGATGGCTATTGCGCTGCGGCGCCTTAAGGTATTCCGCGACTTTAAGTCTGATTTTCCCCAACTGCACTCCCTGCTTACCCAAAAAAAATAAATTCTCCTTTAGGGGTAGCGGGCATATTTTACTGTCCTTATAACATTATCATCAACTTTTTTAATGAAAGAAGAGCGTTTTTGGCTTTTGTTTACCAAAAAACTGACTGGAGAAGCTTCCGCCGAAGAGCTGGAACTGCTGCAGCAGATGATGGGCGAAAACCCCGAATGGCAAACAACGTTTGAAAACCTGCAGGAACTGTGGGAATCGAAGCCTGTTGCGCCTTCTCCAGCCAC
>CAZPXP010000085.1:0-5055 GCA_964590975.1 uncultured Ferruginibacter sp.
GCTTACGATTTTTTGTTGTGGTCTACGCGATTCATTAACGTTGACTTAATGTTCCTTAATTTCTTAATGGTTTAAAAGAAACATTAAGGAGTTAAGATTTGGTATGGGTAAGGGATCAGGTGGGGATACTCTGTTCGTGGCGGATAAGGTTGCCGGGATCGAAGCGGTTTTTGATATCGCGGAGGGCAGGGTAGCTTTTGCCGTAATAGGATTCGAGGGGGTGGGTAAAGTTGATATCGGGGTAATTGCGGTACTGCGCGGTGATGCCGCTTTTTGCCATAGCTTGTTGAACGCGTTCAAATTGGCGGATGAGCTTATCGCCCTGTTTAGGGTTTTCCCAATAGGCCTGGAGTTCTGAAAAATAGGAATAGGCACGGTGAGGAAAAGCGGAAGATGCTTCGCGTACCGCATCCTGAATGCGACCACCCAAAGTATTGACCTGGTAGATCATGCCGGGGCTTTGGCTGACGATCTGTAATACTTCATCAATACAGCCGCCTAAATCGCTGAAGGATTTGTACAGTCCGGCGGAAGCATTTTTAAAGGGCAGGGGATCGGGACGGCCATAAAATACTTTCAGGGCCCTGGCAAGCGGCTGGGGCTTTGTTTTGGTGAGCTTCCCTGCTACGGGACTCAGCAAGCGGATAAACTGATCTGCTCCTGACCAGGTTTTATCTGTAGTGGTAAGCAGGATATAAGTGGCTTTACCATTGTAAATGCATGCGGAGAAAAAGGAGGGTGGGAGGTCGCGGCTGGCTTCGAACCAGCTTTCGAGTACCGGACGGGCTTTAGCGGGTGTAATGCCTTTGGCGCGGAACCGCAGGCTTTGCATGGTGGCGGGTGCTGTATGTACGGTAAATGTGAGCGAGGTAATGATACCGAAATTGCCATTGCCTCCACCACGGCAGGCCCAAAGCAGGGCAGGATCGGCACTGCCTGTGTGTACCTGACCTTTGCCGTCTACCATGGTAAGGTCAATAAGGCTGTCGCAGGTGAGCCCGAAATTACGTGCAAGGAGTCCATAACCACCACCGAGGGTAAGGCCTGCTATACCTACGCTGCCACAGGAGCCTCCCGGGATGATTTTTTTCTTTGGTAAAAGATTGTCGTATAATTCAGACAGCACACAACCCGGGCCAACGCGTACGGTATTGGCATCTATCCATTCTACGGTATGCATCAACGAAAGATTGATAACCATACCGCCATCATTGCCGGAGAGGCCTTCCATGCAATGCCCCCCACTCTTAACGGCAACGGGCAGTTGCTGCTGATGTGCATATTTTATTGCGGCTACAACGCCGGCTGTGGTTTTGCACAGGGCAATAACGGCGGGGAACTTATTGATGCGGGTATTAAATCCTTTACGGAGCAGTTCATAGGCTGCATCGCCTTTTTTATAATAGATAACATCGTCTTTCAACTGTTCGGACGGCGTGCCTGTAATAGCAGTGGCGAGCAAGCGGGGTGGAAGGGCTATCCATCCAAGGTTGACTAAGAGGGCTATTTTTAAAAACTCTTTCCGGGAAAATGGATGACTCATTTTATAGTTGTTGGCGGCGGGTGGGGTTGTAAGTATGTTGATAGTTTATTTTGTCTGGGGATACCTGGCCCTGATGGATTTTTCCGAAAGTACGATCATTTTTTTCAGTATGTCTATATTGATGTCTTCGAGTTTTTTTATATATACACAGGCTTTGGCGGCTTTGTGCTTTCCCAATTTTTGCAATAGTTCCGCCCTTCCTTCAAAACTGGAAGAAAAGTATAAGGCAAATGCATCCTTTCGCGGTGAGAATCCTGAAAGGGGTGCATCTCCTTCCCGGCCGCTTTCGTATTTGTAATGATAACTGCCAAAGCCCACGATGGCGGGGCCCCACATAACGGGCTCGAAACCGGTTTGGGCTTTATATATCTCGATGATGGCAAAGCTGTCGCTGCGCTTTTTTTCGTCTTCGAGTGTATTTATAAAAGTGGTAACACTGTCCTTCGTCGGGATGGTTTTATTCTGTGCCATTGTTGTTGCATTGGTTAAATATGGTGATATTATACCAGTGAAATTACAAAAGTCTTCGGAAAGGCAACCGGTATTATGGCTGCTTTTCTGCAAGTTATTCGTTGTGCTGCCCGAAGCCACCGCTTATGCCTGCTTCTATGCCGGATTGTACCATACCGTAGCGGTATGTCACTGACTGGTAGACGGCCTGGATGGTGAGTTTTGTTCTGTCGCAAGGCAACACTTCAAACTCTGCTGTTTCGATTAAAACGTGTTCTTCTCTCTTATGATAAAGAACTCCTGCCTTACCGGCTCGGCAATAACTGTTGTTGGATTTTTCTTTTTCATTGCCTGCTGGTGATTAAAGGTGTTACGCGTTTTTTAAACCTTCAATATCGAGTTTATCCATTTTCAGCATGGCCTGCATTACTCTTTGCGCCTTACCGGGTTCTTTGCTGCTGAACAACTCACTGAGTACGCGCGGAACGATCTGCCAGGAAAGCCCAAACTTATCTTTTAACCAGCCACAGCGTTGCTTTTCTCCACCTTCGGAAAGTTTTTCCCAGAACGAGTCTATTTCTTCCTGTGTGTCGCAGCTCACAAAGAAGGAAACGGCTGGTGAAAAGGTAAACATCGGGCCACCATTGAGGGCTATAAATTCCTGACCATTGAGTTTAAATGTGCCGGACATTACCTGTCCTGCTGGACCGGGGCCGCCTTCACCATAACGGCTCAGGCTACTGATTGAAGAGTCTTTAAAAATGGAGGTGTAGAAATTTATTGCCTCTTCTGCATTGCCGTCGAACCATAAGAATGGGGTGATCTTTTGCATGAGCTTTGTTTTTTAATTATCGTTTTTTATTTTATATCATTAAGCTATTAAAGTGCATAGCTATTACTTTAATTTGCTTTTCAAACAGTATTATTTTATTTTTTTGCTTCTTCAAAAAGTAACAAAAAAAAAGCCCGGAAAACAATTACACGGTGTTTTCCGGTTGGTTCCCTGATTTAGCTTTTGTACTACTGCACACTCAGCTTATGTTCCCTGGTCTGTAATTCAGTCCTGATATACTCTATATTCAGCTATGATATGTTATTTTTTATTGCTGTTTTTGCCTTCGGATTAAGATAATGCTTTTTCGCTTTGGGACTTAAGTGTTCGATGGCATAGCGGAGGACCGTACGCGGCATCGTGGCGGTGTGCTTGTCTAATAATGCCAGCAGTAAATGCCGGTGCTTATGACGGCCTGCATGACGCAACCAGCCGCCGTTCGCTTTCTGGATAAGGTCGTGCTCATCGTTGACCAGTATCCCGGCAATGGCGAAGGTGTCGGCCAGGGCGTTCAGGTTCAATGGCTCCTTAGTGTGCAATGACATTAATGATTTCGCGTTGTGTGGGATCTGCATGGGCCTGGAAAACGTCCCGTAGCATGATACCCGATCTAATTATACAACTGGTTGGTTGTAAATATATATGCAATCATTTGGTTGCGCAAATACTTTTTGGATTATGGGACTAACGGATAAAGGCTCTGTCATTCCTGGCGAGTGCGTCTGTAAGCCAGTGGTCGTTGATCCGGGCAAGGTCGGCGGGAATATCGGCAGCAGCGAAAAACCTGAGTTCTTCTGTTTCTTCATTGGAAAAGCCGTGATCGAGAACTGTTTCCAGCCTTGCTTCAAAATAAGACGTAACATATTGTACTGTTCTGTCTGCGTAGTGATAGGTTTGTGATTCGGGTGAAGAGTACACCCCGATAAAGCGTACAATACTGGCCTTACTATTGGTCTCTTCTTTGATCTCCCTTAAAATGGCCTGTTCGATGGTTTCTCCAAATTCTACATGACCGGACAGGATACCCCACTGATCAACGTCTTTTCGTTTTTGCAGCAATATCTCGCCCTGGTCGTTAAAGATAACGGCGGCAACGGCGGGGAGTATTTGTTGGGGGGTAGACATGTGGTGATGTGATTGGTTGTGGATAGGGTAAAGGTAAGCTAAAGATACGGGGTTGGGAAATGGTTGGCTACTGTCATGATCTGTAAGTGACAGTAATTCTTTTTACTTTTGAAATAAAACTCAATTTGCAGGATTGATGATGGTGCCGGAAAGTTTGGTGTGGTGAAAGTTCTTGTTGTCAACGGGGAGTAAGCGCTTTTGGCAGCGGCTTATATTATGGTATCGCCGGGCTCCGGCATCTTCTTAAAAGGCCCGTTGGCATCAATGAAAAATTTGCCCTGGTAACGGATATCCTGATATTTATATTTCTACTGGTCTATTTTGTTGCAATGATATAAACATATGCCGTTTAGTAAGCGCCTCTATAGTATTGCTTTCTGCCTCCCCTGCTTCATCTTTTGACTGACCTCCACAGCGCGTATTTGCCACCGTCCGTCTTAACTGCCGGTGATAGCCCTGCACATTGCTTCGTCTATACTACTGTTTTATTGATTGGCTATTTTATTGAAGATATTGGTTATCTGAAATGTATGTCTTTTGCTGTGGCTGATCATAAATGTTGCCCACTCTAATCCTGTAAGCTCCCCCAATTGAGGAAAGGATGCCCCGGTAAACGTACGGGTGAGGTCTGCCTCTTCGGCCAGCTTCCTGATCTCCTGGCGCTTGGCCTTAATGGCATTATACAACGCCTCAACTTCCTTGGGCTCATCGGTGGGCAGGATAAAATCAGGGGGTGTCAGCTTCTTACTGAAATCGAGGAAGATAGACTTTAACACCGCAGATTTTTCATCCGGGTCCCGCTCTGTTGCTATACTGCTGCCCCGCCATATCTTAGGTATACCGGCTTCTGATTTGTACACGTGTTCGGCTACCTGTCCGGCTGTCCAGCTTCCTTCAAAAGGAATCCTGTTGAATTGTTCCGTGGTAAATAGTTCGATCGCGTTCAGCAATCCGGCGGTTGATTGATCGATTTCGTTTAATAAATCAGTTTTCATTTTATACTCGTTGTTGTTAATAATGTTGTTTATAATAATATCACCCCTATAATAATGTCACCCCTATAATAATGTCACCCCTATAATAATGTCACCCCTATAATAATGCC
>CAZPXP010000086.1:0-4734 GCA_964590975.1 uncultured Ferruginibacter sp.
TACCCTACAAAATGAGGGCTTCCACAACCCTCGGATGAACGTCCACGGGCGGACTTTTGTTGTTTCTACCCTACAAAATGAGGGCTTCCACAACCGTTATCGCTCAACTGCCTGCCGATTAGGGATTTACATCCCATGCGGCGCATAAAAAAATGGGGAAAAATGTTATACCCCCTCCTTTCCTGCTTCATTTTTTTCATCCCGCACATACGCTTTATACTGCTCACGGTCGGGCGCCAGCCGCTTTGTAATGCCCAGCGTTTCCGCTACTGCCGTACCGGGGGCGGCCAGCGCGCTGAAACTACCGGCAAGGGGTATCGCGTTGTGCATGCAGGCGTTTCTCAGCCTGCGTAAACTGCCTTTTACCCCCTCGCCTGTTATACCATCCAGCAGCAGCACCGTTTCAAAACCAAGGTGGCTGTGCTTTTTATGTTTTTCTTCCACTTTTTCTTCGAACCGATCGGTACATCGCTGTATACAGTCCTGCTTACCCAGCCCGGGTGTCTTTTTGTTTTCTGCCTCAATATACCGCTCCAGCACTTTTTGTTCGTAAGCCATAAGGTACGCCGTAAGCCGCACGGCCATACTGATCACATTTTTGTTTTCCTGTATCAACTGCCCCAGCGGCACAGGCCGCTCCCTGCTGCCATCGGGCCATTTGAGTATGGTTTCGTATATCTCCGGGTTATCGCGGTAAAAAGCCAGCTCCTCCTCCCTGAAAATACGGTAATGCAATGCCAGTTCATACAACTGCCTGCGCTTTGTACGGAAAAAATAATCATCCACCTGGTGCAGCCTGAAACTGATATACAACCTGTCGGGCATCGCCATTATATCTTCGGGGCTGTACCTATCGCCGCCGGGGTTGTAGTCCTTTTTTTCCAGGGCCATACTGCACTCATTGGTAAACAGTTCGGCTATGTTAATCTTTTTTTGCCCGCTCAGCTTTGCAAACTGCCCGGCCATTATATCGTCGTATGCCTTCAGGTACTGCTGTGCGGCCAGGCTCAGCAGCAGATCGCGCGTATGCGTATCCAGCACTTTGCCCGTCCATACTTTTAATTGTTTTTGCAGTTGGGTCTTCTTTTCTTCATCGTTCTGCATCGCCATGGCGGCCTCATACAGTGCATTAACCTTAGCCATATCGTAATACTCCCTAACCAGTACTTCTGTAAGTATTGTATTCTTGCGCAGGTTGGCAAACAAGTTGGTATATACTTTATCGCCTGTATGGTGCGGCGTATTACCATCAAATTTTTTAGCGGCAAACTCTTCGGGGTAAAAATATTTAAGCGCCAGCGCCGGGTGTATGGCAAAGGGCAGCCAGCCAAGGCTTTCCCTGCGTTTGTTCTCCCGCTCTTCCCTGTCGGCCCCGTTCAGGTTAGCATCGCCCAGGGGCAGGTTTAAATACTTCAGTTTACTCCTGATCAGTTTAACCGGTATGCCTTCATCGCCAGCCTGTTCTTTATATTCGGCGAGCACGCTTATCCTGTCTTCTAATATGTTTACCAGCAACTCATCCAGTCTCGTGCTGCCGGGCGGCGCTTCTTCCAGCCCTGCCGCATTTTTAATGGCGCTGTAAATGCGTTCGGGCAGGCGTGGCCTCAGGTTAAAGGTTCTGTCTATAAGTCCCATCACTTTATCAGCATTCTGGTTCAGCATATAATGGCAAATGCTCAATTGCTCATACTCGTTCTTCCGTAAAAACTTGCCGTCGCGCACGCTGGCAAAATCGTACAGTTGGTATGCCTCCATCAGTATTTTGTTCTTACGGTGTCGGTTAAAGCCTGCCCTGTTCTGCAACTGCTCCTGCAACCATGCAATTTTCTTATCCAGCCCGGCAGCCAGCTCTTGCCTTACCGAAACACGCCGGTCTTTTTCGCCCCCGGGCGTAAGCGTGGTTTTATACAGCATACCCGGCAACGCAAAAGGTTCGAGCAGCAAAAAGGCTGCGGGGTCTAAACGGGTATCGCTGCCCGTTGCCAGTACCTTTTCATAATCCTGCGCTATAGCCAGCATAAACCCGTTAACCGTTTTTGTATCGGGCGCGGTTTTGCCCAGCACCACACAAAGCAGGTACTTCATCAGCTTTTCGCCCACGCGAAACTTCAGCCATTCCGCACCATCCGCCCGGCTGTTTTTAACGGCTATGGTTACATGCCCGTCTCTTATACGTATGCGTTTACCCGGCGGCACCTGCTGCACATATTCCAGCACGGGTTTCAGTTTATACGGCGATTCGGGCTCGTTAAACTTTTTTTCATACACATACTGCTCCACCTCTATATAGCAATCGGGCAGCAGGTTAAAATCGAGCAGGTAGTTTAACCCCCATTCAAGAAAATGATCTTCCTGCCGCTGCTTCTGCCCCTGCTCCTTATAATAATAGCTCAGTTGAAAAAGCAGGGGTTGTGTACAGGTATCTATGGGCAGCCCTACCCTGCCCGTTTTATCCCGGTAAGGCGATTTGTCAAGGTCGTGGCTGGCCGGGCGTATATAATTGAGCAGGCAAGCCCTTTTGCGCGCTTCGGCATTACTGCCGCCGGTAAAAGCAGTATGCCACTCTATGAGCAACTTTTCTATTTTGGGCGTGGCCAGCACGGGCAGGTAGCGCAACTGGTCTTTGGTATAAAACACGTTATCCGTAATGCCGCTGTACTGGCTGTAGTCGATATATACAGAGTTGAAATGCTTTTTCAGCGGGTAATTATCAAAACATATACTTTCACCGGCAGGCGCCTTTTTCAGCATATAATAAACGTGCTCCCTGCCCTCAATAGCGGCAGCCAGTATGCCATAAAAATGATCTTCCGCACTAACCTCCTTTGTTACCGGGTTATCGTTTACCGTTACCCGCTGTTCAAAAGTCCTGCCCAGCACCACATCCGTTACAATATGCCGCAGGGCGCTGTAGGTTATTTCAAACTCGTGGTCGGTATTACCTTTGTATTGCAGGTAGCCCGTGCTGTTCCTCCGCTTCTGCTCCACTATTCTTGCACGCTCATTCTCTTCCCGCTCGCCGGGCATGGCCGTTTCGGGCAGCGTGTCGCGCACATCCTGCAGTTCAACCGTTATACCGGGCAGCAGGTTGTTTGTAATGAGGCAGGCTTTGAGCCCGGGCATATCCGCTACCTCCTGTACGGCGCCTGCAGCATCGCGGTAATAAAGCGGTATGGCTTCGTTAAAAAACGCGGGCTTGTCGTTCAGGTAATTAATAATACGGAAAGCCTGGCGGCCACGCAGTATCCGCTCCTGCTCCGCTGCCTCCGCTGCCGATAACTTTTCTTCCTCCACACCCGTACTGCTCCAGGCAGAACCTTCGCGGTGGCAGTAGTACTTATACACCTGGTGCTTAAACCTGTATTCGGGAATATCGTTGCGCTTGCTGCCCATACGCTGTTGCAGCAGGAGCGACATACTGCCCGTGTGGAGAAAAAAGCTCAGTAAAAAAACACGGCCGTCGGGTGTAATAAAAGCATTGTCATTAATATAGGTAAACAGCCCGTGCTCTGCAAACGCTTTTTCGTATAAGGCCGAATCATTACCTGCTTCAGCTTTCAGGCTGTGCATGGCGTATGCGTGGCGTTCGTTTACAAACAACGCCAGTTCGGGATCGAATGCCAGCACTTCATTATCGTGCCAGGCATGCGAATGAAAATTACGTATGCTCACCAGTTTTTTCACCAGGCCGCGTATGATGCTTTTCTCTTCTGTGGTTATGGGCTGGCCCGAAGTGTTTTTGTTTTCGCGGTTGCCCTTCCAGAGGTACTGCTTAAGATAGGTAAGCGCTTTATCGTTCAGGCTATCTGGATCGTCTATACGCTGCCCGCTGCCTGCAACAGATTGTATATAACGTTCGGCAGCATCACAAGCCATATTATAAAAAACGGCCAGCTCGGCGGTTTTACCCTTTGTAAAAAGATCGTATGGATCTGCTTTTCTGAAAGGGGTTTTTTTATTGTTTGCATGGTGGTGAGCGCCACGGTAATTGCGGCCAGGTTGTTTTTGCTTATTCATTGTTTTACTTTTTTATACTTGACAGGTAGAGAAAGCGGGTATCGCGGTACAGTTCGGTAAGGTAGGTAATACGGCTTTTGCGAAACATGCCCGGCAGGCAGCAGCAAACAAACAGAAAGAGCAGCGATGCGCAGAGTACTACCGGGGGGTGATACCACAAACCGGCGGGCGCTGCCGCCAGCATACCGCTGCACCACGTTACCACACCGCAAACCCCGCAAACCAAAAAGGGCAGCACAAGATTGCGGAGCAGCAGGTATTTCGCTTTAAGCGCATCCGTTTTGGCGGTAAGGTTATGGCTGGCCAGTGTAAATACGGCAAAGCGTTCAAACTGCCGGAGGTTGTATTTATGCAATTTTTTTCTGTTGTGTTGGCCTGCTTTGGGCAACCCTGCCTCGTCCAGCTCATATAAAGAGATGCCGGTGGCCTGCAGGTAATGCTCATTGAGCGTTTCGAGCCAGTGGGGATAGCGTTCTACTATTTTAACAGAAGGATAAGCGCCATACAGGCGGGTTAAGAAAAGTCCCTCCACCTTCTCGGCAAGTTTATCAAGCAGGAGGCCAACCAGGTAAGCAAAAAGCAGGAACACAAAAAGAAAGAGCAGTTCGTTTACACCGTACCCGGTAATTTTGGAAGGATAAAAAACACCCATGCACCAGAAGGAGCACAACAACAGTACAGCGCCGGGGGCTACTACAGCAAGGAAGGCATTGATTG
>CAZPXP010000087.1:0-4602 GCA_964590975.1 uncultured Ferruginibacter sp.
ATCTATTACGATGTGGAAACAAAGCTGCCACTGGGTAATGCTGAAGCCCGCCGTTCTTTGAAAGACTTGGTAAGTGAGGCAGATATTGTTACCCTGCATGTACCCGAGCTCAGTACAACAAAAAATCTGATCAATAAAGCCAATCTCAGATTCTTTAAAAAGGGCGCCATACTGATCAACTATGCACGTGGCGAGGTAGTAGACCTTGATGCACTGGCGAAATCCTTGAAAGAAGGGCATATCGGCGGCGCAGCCATCGACGTTTTTCCTGTAGAGCCGGAAAAGAATGGAGATCATTTCAGCAGTCCTCTCCAGGGATTGAGCAATGTACTGCTTACCCCGCATATCGGTGGTAGTACGCAGGAAGCCCAGCAGAATATAGGGGAAGACGTGAGTAACAAGCTGTTTAACTATCTCGAACGGGGTATTACCACGGGGTCACACACTGTACCTGCACTGGCACTGCCACCGCAGGAAGGTACCCACCGCATCCTCCACATTCACAATAACGTGCCGGGTGTACTTAGTGAGATCAATACCACTCTTTCGAAAAACAAGATCAACATCCTCGGACAGGCACTAAAAACAAACGATAGTATCGGGTATGTAATACTGGATATTGATAAACACTTGAGCAAGAATGCCCTTGCCCTGCTGAAGGAAGTAAAGGAAACGATTAAAACGCGAATATTATATTAATGCTCAAACAGTTTGGCCACGCCAAATGCAGCGCCAGCAGCAAGTGCCCCGATAAGGGTAACGCGAAGAGCACCCCACCAGGCATTGACACCAGTGATCCTGCTTTTAAAAAATCCGAAGATGAACAGGCAGCAGATAGTAGCAACAACAGAGTATCGCAGAGCTGCTGTAGAATCGGCGATAAAGAAGTAGGGCGATAGAGGAATAATGCCACCTGCTACATAAGAAAGTCCGATATTAAGTGCACTCTTGGTAGCCCGTCGTGGATCAGGCTTATCCAGCCCAAGCTCATATTTCATCATAAAATCTACCCATCGTTCCTTGTCTTTGGCAATCTCTTCAGTAGCTTGGTTTTGAAGTTCTTCACTCAAACCAATATTTGCAAAGAATACCTTTGTCTCTTCAATTTCAAGATGCCGCAGGTTTTCCACTTCATCATTTTCACGCTTTAACTCGCTGGCATAATGATCCTGCTCCGTTTTACCCGAGAGGTACCCGCCAAGCCCCATCGCTATGCTACCCGCAGCAATTTCTGCAATACCGGCAATAACGATGATGCTGCTTTTGTCTACTGCACCGCTTAATCCGGCTGCGAGGGCAAATGGAACAGTCAACCCATCGCTCATGCCGATTACCACATCGCTCAGAAGAGCGCTGCTTTTAAGATGTTGCTCAGGATGTGGATAGTGATGAGAATGCATATTTTGTATTGAGGTGCAAAAGTACATTTATACTTCATAGTACACAAAAGTCATTAGTTGAGAACTGCACATAAAAAAAGCAGCAGGATTACCTGCTGCTCTTCTATATAAAGGGAAGAAAATTATTCTTTTACCAGCTTGTAAATATTGCTGCTGCCATCAGCAGTTATTTTCAACAGGTACATACCGCGGGCAAGTACCTTGTCGTCGGCAATCTGCATACTGGTAGTTCCCGCGGCTACCTGATAAGTTTTAGCAGCGATCCTTCTGCCGCTGAGGTCTGTCAGCTCAAGGGTAACCGGACCACTGTTCTGCGTACTCAGGTTAAAGCTGATTTTGTCTTTTACAGGATTCACCAGGTTGTCTACAATATAGGTAGATCCCTTTTTATTCTTAACACTTACAATGTTCGAGTAAGAGAAATCTCCATCACGGTCAACCATCTTAAGACGGTAATAGAATAAGGAAGCACTTGACCTGAGGGCTTCAAGATCATTATAGCTATAGTGCCCGCTGTTATCTCCGTTAATACGGGTAATGGTTACAAAATTGTTATCGCCATTGCTGCGTTCCAGTTCAAAATGACTGAAGTTGCTGAGGTCAGTTACCGTCCATGCTACTGCAACAGACGATACCATGTTCCTTGCCTGGAAGCTTACAAGCTCAATGGGAAGAAATACGCCTGCATAATTGCAGTTGGTAGGTAGTGTAAAACTGGCAGGAGTAATATTGGCATCCCCAATCCAATTGGAAAAAGTATAAACACTTGCTCTGATATTAGCAGCCGTATTTAAAGAACCCGTACAATTGAAGCGGGCATTTGTTTTTTCAGTAGGATGCTGTGCGGAAGCAGAATAGATCCAGATAGCACTTGTGCCACCGGTAAGGCCAGTAGGCACAGCAGAACTTACACTACTGCTCGAAGTACCATCCCAGTTGGCAGCCGTAGTGTTGGCAGGATCGCCCGCTGCTGTTGTCCAATAGTTCATGTGGATAGCGCTGATGAACACGGGTGACACTTCACTGCCTTGGTAAGCAAGAATCTGATCTCCACTAGTTGATAACGAAAATGATCCGCTGATTACATTTATTGTACCCGCAGATCCGCCTGTACCAGCATAAGTAGCCGATGTGCCTACAATTCGGATTTCTGTGCCAACGGGATAGTCTGCATTACTTGTCCAGGTAATAACTCCTTCTCCGGTACGGAAAGCTGAACCAGTCCAGCCATTGTCGGTAAACCTAATGACAGTTCCGTTGGTAACAGGAGCTAATAAAATAAAAGAAAATTCGTCCGTAGTGTTCGAGGAAATATAACCGGTAAAGGCGATATCACCGGCAACCAGTGCTTTCACTTGCGTGGAAAACCCCATATTTACCAGCAACAGTAAAAATAAACATTTGAGTGTTCGTGCGTAAAAAAGGCTCATGATAAAGGTTTTAGTTTATTAAGCAAAAGTACAATAAGTTTTTTCGAAAAACCACGTAGAACCACCTGAAATAGGCCTCCTTATCCACATTTACATGATCTATGACAACAAGTCGCCAACTTTTATGCCAAATTGGGCCAATTTCCAGCCGGGAAAGAAGCCCTCTTGCAGGTAGATCACCGTGATACACAATACTTTATGATCACTGGTTTTTACAAGGAGGCCATTTCTGGCATCCAATTCTAAAATAGTACCAGCTCCCGCATTCTCAGGTGCTTTTTTATCAGTCAGTTCTGCTCCAGTAATGCCGATCATCCAGTTACTCACCATAGCAGCGGCCGCTTTGTTCCATGGGTTACAGGCATTTACCATCCTTATGATCGCTTCGGCATCCATAACTTTAAAACTTACCGTAATATCAGCAGCCTGCGGTTTGGCATAATAAGCAGCTTTTGTTTCATCCTGTGGTACCGATGGAAGAATGCTGCCATACGATAAAATCTTAAGCAAATTCGTTGCTGCTTTCGCACCTTCATAAGCCAGTTTACTTTGCAAAATCCCATAAGTATCTGATAAGGTAACCGGTATTTTCAACTGCTGTATTATTGGACCCGTATCAACGCCTTCATCCATTCGGTGTAGCGTTACACCAGCTTCAGGGTCCTTGTTAAGGATATGCCAGAAGATGGGATGTGGACCACGGCATTGCGGCAGAAGACCATAATGAAAGTTGATAAAACCTTTTGCCGGAAGAGAAATAAGTTCCGGTGGCAGGATATAGGGAAAAGTCATAACCAATCCCACCGTAACGGCATATTCCTGTATGGCAGCAGTAATATGAGGTAACGCTGTTTTCCTGTCAACAGTTATAAGCTTTGCTCCCGTACCTTCAATCAGTACTGTGAGCAGATCTGTCATCTCGGCATTTTTGCGCGGAATGACAATAGCAGCCACCTTATTATAGAACAGGAATTCCTTTACAGCCGGCATGGCAATAGGATTATTGCACAGTATAATTGCTTTTACTTCGTTTGTCATCATTGTTATATGCAGAGATAAGTATTTCGCCAACTGGAAGATTCTCCTGCAGGCAGAGTGTCATTGATATAGTCTTTCCATTCCCCTTCTATGTCATCTACTTCTTCGGTGAGGCTTAGCTCCATATTTCCGGAAGCCTCTACCAGGTGGGAAGGTCCATAACTATGGTGAGTAGCTGCATCAACTTTCAACCAACCCCTCGGACTGTCAAATGTAGTGTTGCAGAGTTTTGTAACTACCTGTGTTGAATCGCGGGTACCTTCTGCAAAAACTTTTACCACTGCCTGTAAAAGTAATCCTGTTTCCCAGCCCAGTAGTAAAAAGAGATTGGCTGTTTTATTGTATATATCCAGTATCTGTTGTTTAAATATGCTGTTTGTCGGGTTGTCGAGAGTAGTGAACCACGGACAAAAGCCTCTGGTGTCTTTTAATTGCAGTGGGTTACCAGGGGCACTGCCCAGTGATTCATCAAGCATCATGGGCGATACAAAAAGTGCAGTACCCGTTTCTTTCTGGCAATCAGTAATAGCATTATAAAAAAGAGTTGCCATTTCGCCGCAAAAAAGACATAGTAAGGCATTTACATGATCATTGTTATATAAAAAATCTTTTAACGGGTCTAAAGTAAACTGGTTGGTTTTCAGGTGTGTTACATGGTTGAACATACTCAGCCCCCCCGCCTGTTGATAAGTATTAAGCATGCCATAACACTGACTGTAACCCCCGTCATAATA
>CAZPXP010000088.1:0-4207 GCA_964590975.1 uncultured Ferruginibacter sp.
CCTCTGGAGAAAGCCATTAATGGTATTGCAGGCGTTAAGAATATCACTTCGAGCAGCAGCCAGGGTTCGAGCAGCATCAACGTTGAGTTTGAGCTGGGCAATGAACTTGAATCGGCTGCCAATGATGTAAGGGATAAGGTATCGCAGGCTATCCGTTCGCTCCCTTCCGACCTGGACGCGCCACCGGTGGTTACCAAGGCTGATGCCAGCTCTGACCCTATCATTTCCATGACGGTGCAGAGCAATACGCGCAACCAACTGGAGGTAACGGAATATGCGAGTAATAACCTGCTGGAAAAATTACAGACCATACCTGGCGTGAGCACCATCAATATATGGGGCGAGAAGCGTTATGCCATGCGCATCTGGTTTAACCCGGCCAAGCTCAGTGCATACAACCTCACCCCGGGTGATGTGCAACTGGCGCTCCAGCGCCAGAACGTGGAGCTGCCTTCGGGAAAGATATCGGGGGATGCTACGGAGCTTTCGGTACGTACTTTTGGTAAGATCAATACTGAAGAGGAGTTTGACAATATTATTGTAAAAAGTGTTGATGGTGCGGATATACGCCTTAAGGATATCGGGCAGGCTGTACTGGGGCCTGAAAACGAGGAAACGGTATTAAAGGAAAGCGGGGTACCCATGATTGCGCTGGCGATTGTGCCACAGCCGGGCTCCAACTATGTAGCTATTGCCGACGAGTTTTACAAGCGCTATGAGCAGATCAAGAAAGAGGTACCTGCTGATTTTCGCCTTGATATTGCACTGGACCAGACACAGTATATCAAGAAATCGATATCGGAGGTAAAGGAAACGCTCATCATTGCCATTGTGCTGGTGGTGCTTATCATTTATTTCTTTTTCCGCGACTGGATCATTGCTGTGCGCCCGCTGATTGATATACCGGTATCGCTTATCGGTGCTTTCTTTATCATGTATATCTGCGGCTTTACGATCAACGTACTCAGTTTGCTGGCCATCGTGCTGGCAACGGGGCTGGTGGTGGATGACGGTATCGTGGTGACGGAGAACATCTATAAAAAGATGGAGCTGGGTATGAATAAGTGGCAGGCTGCCAAAGAGGGCTCGAAGGAGATCTATTTTGCGGTAATTGCTACTTCTATCACCCTTGCCATCGTATTTCTCCCAATCATCTTCTTACAGGGTTTTGTGGGGCGCCTGTTCCGCGAGTTTGGTATTGTGGTGGCCGGCGCTGTGCTGATCTCTGCATTTGTATCGCTCACGCTGACGCCTGTGCTTAACGTAAAGCTGACGCGGAAGGTGCACAAGAACTCCTGGTTCTACGAAAAAACAGAGCCTTTCTTCAGGGGTATGGAGCATCTTTACCAGCGTTCTTTACAGGGTTTTATGCGGCTGCGCTGGGTTGCTTTTATACTTATCATCGCGTGTTTTGGCATCATCTATTTTATTGGCAAGGGGATACCATCGGAGCTTGCGCCCATGGAGGACCGCAGCCAGTTCAGGTTATCTGTTACGGCACCGGAGGGTACGTCGTACGACTATATGGATAAGTATATGGACAAGCTGACCAATTTTATTGCTGACTCTGTAAAGGAGAAGACGGTACTGATCAGCATTACGGCGCCGGGCTTTACGGGGTCGGGCTCGGTGAACAGCGGTACCATACGCGCCATACTCACGGCGCCGCATGACCGTAAGCGGAGCCAGCAGGATATTGTAAACATGATCAATAAGAACCTGCCTAAATTTAATGAAGGCAGGGCTTTTACCATACAGGAACAGACTATTTCGGTAAACCGCCGCGGTGGCCTGCCGGTGCAGTTTGTATTGCAGAACGTAAACTTTGACAAGATCAAAGACATACTGCCCAGGTTCCTGGACGAGGCTAATAAGAACCCTGTATTCCAGGGGGTGGATGCTGATCTTAAATTCAACAAGCCGGAGATCAGGGTACTGATTGACAGGCTGAAGGCGAGCAGCCTCGGCGTAGGTGTGGAAGATATTTCGGAAGCGCTGCAACTGGCACTGAGTAACCGCCGCCTGGGCTATTTTACCCGCGATGGTAAACAGTACCAGGTGATCGGCCAGGTATCGCGCAATGACAGGGATGATCCTACTGACCTGAGGAGCTTCTATGTAAGGAGCTCGATGGGGTTACCGGTGTCGCTGGACAACCTTGTTACGCTCCAGGAGGAGAGCACCCCTCCTACTATCTACCATTTTAACCGGTATAAGTCTGCCACGGTATCTGCCGGTCTTGCCCCGGGTAAAACCGTAGGTGATGGTATCAAAGCGATGCAGGGCATTGCACAGAAACTGCTGGACGAGACGTTTACCACTTCGCTCACGGGCAGTTCGCGCGACTATGCGGAGAGCAGCAGCAATACCAGCTTTGCCTTCCTGCTTGCACTTGCACTCATTTATCTTGTTCTGGCGGCGCAGTTTGAAAGTTTTATCGATCCTTTTATCATCATGATCACGGTACCGCTTGCCCTTGCAGGGGCCCTGCTTACCTTGTGGCTGTTTGGACAGACGCTTAATATCTTCTCGCAGATCGGGATGATTATGCTGATTGGTCTTGTAACGAAGAACGGTATTCTTATCGTGGAGTTTGCGAATAAGAAACAGCTTGAGGGCAGTAAGAAAGTACCTGCTGTTGTTGACGCCGCCGTGGGGCGGCTGCGCCCCATCCTGATGACGAGCCTTGCCATGAGCCTCGGCGCCCTGCCACTGGCGCTTTCGCTGGGTGATGCTTCTACGAGCCGGATACCGCTGGGTCTTGTAATCGTGGGGGGTATCATCTTCTCCCTCCTGCTTACGCTGTATGTGATCCCTGCTATTTATTCTTTCCTGTCAACGAAAAAGAAAATTAATGAAGAATTATAGATTGCTGCTCCTGTTTCTTCTGCCTCTCGGCGGCTATGCCCAGCAAACCACTAAACTATCTTTGGGTGAAGCTATACGGCTGGCCTTACAGAACAACTTTGACGTGATCATTACGAGGAATGATGCTGAGGCCGCAAAGATCAGTAACAACTGGGGTACGGCGGGCGCCCTGCCGGTGGTAAGCGCTACGGCCAACAAAACGCTGGGCTCCAATAACCTCCAGCAAAACCTCTCTAATGGTACTGTTACGAAAAGGAACGGCGCTTCTACCAATAACCTCAACGCGGGCCTCAACGTAAGCTGGCGCTTCTTTGACGGCTGGCGAATGTTTGCCACCAAAAAAAGACTGGAGGAACTGGAAAAGATGGGGCAAACACAGTTTACACAGGTGGCCAATACTACGGTATATAATATCACTGCGGCTTACTACAATATCATCCGCTTAAAACAGCAGGCACTCGCTACCCGCGAAGCTATCAGCCTCTATGAAGAACGGCTGAAGATTGCTGATGCCCGCTTTAAAATAGGTACCACGGCTAAAACGGATCTTCTGCAGGCACAGGTAGACCTGAACGAGCAGCAATCGAACCTGCTCAATATTGACAACTCTATAGCTCTGGCCAAGACGGATCTTAACGTACTGATGGCCCGTGACCCGGCCACCGCCTTCGATACTGACGATGCTTTTACTACAGGCAAACCGGTTAATTTTGCTGAACTGCAACAGAAAACGGAAAAGCAAAATCCTGATGTATTGCTGGCGCAACACCAGCTTGCCATACTGGTTCAGACAAAAAGGGAGATCAATGCTCAGCGTCTGCCCTCGGCTACGCTCAACGGTAACTATAACTTTGCCCGGAGCAAGAACGCAGCGGGCTTCACCCTTCTGAACCAGACTTATGGTCCTTCGGTTTCGGTGGGTGTAAGCATACCCATCTTTAACGGGGGCATTGTAAAACGCCAGTTGCAGGTGGCTGATATTGACATCAAAAACCAGGAACTCTCGACGCAACTGATCAGGAGTCAACTGATGGGTACGCTTACCAATGCCTATCTTAACTATACCAATGCCCTCAAACTGATTGAACTGGAAGATAAAAATCTTGCGCTGGTGAAAGAGAACAACATGATCAACCTTGAACGTTTCAGGAAGCTCTCGATTACTTCTGTTGAACTCAGGCAGGGGCAGATCAATTTCACGGATGCGCAGACGCGTCGTATCAATGCGGAGTACCAGGCCCAGGTGGCGAGTGCGAATATGTATTTACTGGCGGGAGAGATAACGGAGTGAGGGGTTAAGGTGATGAAGGGGGTGAAACATTAAGGGGTTAAGGATCGG
>CAZPXP010000089.1:0-4152 GCA_964590975.1 uncultured Ferruginibacter sp.
TGGTGGGGCTGTCGAAAAAGATCAGCGTAAAAAGCAAATGGGTAAAGGCCAGTAAGGTACAGGTGCTGTACGATATGCTGTACCGCAACCATACGCCTGTGGGACAGCCCCTGATAATCCGGACAGGATTTAACTTTTAGTACTATTATAAATTATAACCAACAATGAAGAAAACAGTGGTTGGCCTGGCCTGTATGGTTTGTTTTTTTATACAGGGAAACGGGCAGAACAGTAGTGTTTCGTCCAGCACAGCCGCCGGACCCGGCGGATCAATACAGGCAAAAAACAATTTACTACCCCTCAGTCCCGAAGCCTTCAGCTTTACCCGTTATGGGAATCTCGACATCGGCTTACATACCGGCACCTTCCAGTACGCACTACCCGTATTTACAATGGTGGCAAGAGGAGTAAGTCATGGCATATCTGTCAACTACAGCACCAATGGCGTAAAGGTCGATGAGATGGCAAGCCGCGTAGGACTGCAATGGCAGTTGAGTGCCGGCGGCGTTATCTCGCGTACGGTAAGAGATAAAATAGATGAGCTGAGCACAAAGCACTATACACATATCGATCCGGCAAATTATAACAGCAGTACTTTTTACAGCTATATAGCCGATGCCGCCAGTAACAATTACGATCTTGAGCCTGATGAGTATAATGTCAACGCGGGCGAGCTGAGCGGTAAATTTTACCAGCGCGAAGATGGCAGCTTTGTATTCATCAATACCACTAAAATAAAAGTAGAGCGGCGCAGCATCGGGTCAAACCTCTATGCGTTTACCCTTACAGCAAGCAGCGGCAACCAGTATTTTTTCGACTATTATGATTTTTCAACACAGGTACAGAACAGCCTCAGTACCACTGTTGAGCAGCAACCGCTATCGGGGCAAAATGCCTGGTACCTCACCAAGATACGCACCCCTGATAATGACTCGCTCGTATTCACATACAGCGCCGCCAATGGCGGCAGTGGTGTACGCCTGCTCAGCGGCATAAGTCAGTCTGTTGGCCTCACCCTCGATAACGGTTATGGCGCTATGGCCACCTACCAGTACCGTGGTATCGATGGCAGCTTTATGGAAGGCCCCGCCTCGGTATCGCCACCACCACCGGGCATCACCACCAATATTTCAGAAACATCAACAGGCATGGGTGCCCTCACATCTATCAGCAACGGCGAAGCTACCCTCCAGTTCCGGTACAGCAACCGCGAAGACGTAACAGGTGAGGTAAAGCTCGATACCATATTGCTGCGAAGGAACAGCGACAGCAGCACCATAAAAAAATGGCTGTTTACCTATACCTATGCTGTTGCAGATACGGCTTACGCAACCAATATCGGTTCAGCCCTCAGCCCCGTGCTATTGCACAGCACATACCCCGAACTCAAAAAAAGATTATTTCTTTCCTCTTTCAGCCAGCTTGACGGTAGTACGCGTACGGGCATTTATCGCTTTGCGTATGAAGACTCCGGCAGCCTCCCGCCAAGGCTCAGCTTCGCCCAGGACAGATTTGGTTATTTTAACGGCAAAACAAATCTCTATTTCTTTCCAAAAAATACATGGATACAAGCCTACAATAACCTCGAAAATTTTGGCGGCGACAGGGAATTCGATTTTAACTATGCCCGTAAAGGCATGCTGAAAACAATCACCTATCCCACAGGGGGTAAAACGCATATAACCTATGAGCCGCACCAAACCTGGCAGGCCCCGATGGGTTATGTGGTTACCACGGCTGCCGCGCTTGGTATCGATACGAGCACATCCGTTAACCAGTCTTTTGAATCGGCATCCTTTACCTATAACGGCGGTAAGCTGAAATTTTCCTATGCCTGCAACTGGGCCAGCGTACCGCAATATGATCCGCTTGCAGAATCTATGTATTACGTAAATGCCGCCCTCATCAATACCAGTAACAATGCCTGTGTATCACTCTGCGATCCCCGCATAGAAATAGGGGATACAGGGGTATATATTTTCCCGGCCGACCTGCCCGCCGGTACATACAAATTGAGGCTTATTGCATCTAAAGCATCTATCCGTTTCAGTGGCAGCCTTACCAGCTTTAAATGGCGTACAGACAGTTTGATGATAAGAACAGGTATTGCCGGATGCCGTGTAAAATCGATTAGCGACGACGACGGTATGGCGGGGTATAACAAACGTACTTTTTTATACCGCGACTGGGCAGACTCTAACAGTTGCAGCGGCGCAGGCATCCTGCAGGATGTAACGCTCGGCAATTATGTAAGCGCCACAAGGCTTATCGCCAGCCAGTCGGTATCCAATTCCTGCGCAGGCTATACTTCCCCCTGTGGCGTATATGCCGGTTACAATACCATCAACTCCGGCAGTAGCTGGGATATGTATTATCCTGAAGGAAATACGGTATTCTACTCCAAAGTGATTGAATGGCATACCGACAGCGCCAATGCAAATAACGGCGGCATCGAATATAACTTTGGTACACCCGACTCTCTGAACTTCCTGCCTCAGCCGCTCGGCAACACACAGCCCCGGAACGTGTGGGATTTTTCACCGGTGCTCATGTCAGGCCTGCCGCTCTCGAATTCCTATTTTACAGGAGGTAAGCTGCTCAGTAAGAAAATATTTATGGCCGCCGCCCCCGGCGCTGCAAGAACCATATTACAGCAGTCGCAGAATTATTACAATGTACGCAGCCAGTACAGCAATACAGATACTTTTTATGCAGCGCGCAAAGTGATCGACCGTACCGGCAGCATCAACTCTTCCTGGAATTATTTTTATGATTACGACATCAACCGGTATACAAAAAAGACGGCATGGGTAACGCTCGACAGTACACGCGAAACCACTTATGCTGATGGTAATACACTCAGCCAGGTCATAACCTATACCTATAATACAGACAACCTGATGCCAAAGCAAACCCGTACCGTAAACAGCAGGGGCGATACCCTGTACACCAAAACATTATACAGTACCGATTATGCAACGGCTCCTGTATATAGTATTCTGGTAAATCGTAACCAGCTTACCATACCCGTAGTAGAAACAAAGGAAAACGCCTACGGTGAGCTGCTGCGCGTAACAGCACAGTATGGACTGGCCCAGCCGGGTAACCAGTTGTATAAGCTGCTTGAAGTAGATAAAAAGATTGCCGGCACGCATAGTACGGTTGAGCTGGAAAACCAGCTTTTCGATGCCAGAGGAAATGTAGTGCAATATAAAACTAAAGACGGGCTGGTAAAAACAGTCATCTGGGACTATGACACGCGTTATCCCATTGCAGAAATGACCAATGCCTTATACAGCGATGCAGCCGCCACCTCTTTCGAAGCTGAGGGTAAAGGGCTGTTCTCTTTCACCGGCGCCCCCACTACCGACACCACGGCGCCTACGGGTAAAAAAGTATATAGCCTCTCTGCTGGCAGCATAACCCGCTCATCGCTCAACGCTGCCGCAACCTATGTCGTTTCTTATTGGAGCAGGAATGGCGCACAGTCAGTAAACGGCAGTACTGCCGTTGCCGGAAAAACGGTCGGGAGCTGGACTTTTTATGAGCATCAGGTAGCCAACCCTTCAGGTGGCACCATAACCATATCGGGCAGCGGTACGATAGATGAGCTGCGGCTCTATCCGAAAGAGGCGATGGTCATCACTTTCACCTACGATCCGCTGGTGGGTGTAACCAGCCAGTGCGATACCGGCAACAGGATCATGTATTACGAATATGACGAACTCAAACGGCTGAAGTGTATCCGCGACCAGGATAAAAATATCATAAAGAAAATCTGTTACAACTATGCGGGTGAACCGCAAAACTGTAACTGAGTGAATAATCAACTTATAATTCAACAGAATAGCAGGTCATAAATATTATCATAAAAGAATGTGAACATATATAACAATAAATATATCACCCCGGTACTTTTAGCAGGTGCAATACTGTATGGCTTACCGGTATCGGGTCAGTCTCCCGTACCTGTCCCCCCATCATATCCTTCGGGAGTAAAGGTGAGCTATGTGCGCAGTTGGGATGCGGTGGCCCCCGGTGTGGGTGCTGCCACGGTCAGCAGCCAGCCGCTGCGGGCGGTAAAACAAACCACGGTGTATGTTGACGGGCTGGGGCGCCCCCTGCAGACGGTGGCCCGCCAGGGCTCGCAAA
>CAZPXP010000090.1:0-3921 GCA_964590975.1 uncultured Ferruginibacter sp.
ACATAAGATTAGTTATTGAAAGATTTTTATTTGTTGTGTTTACCCTGCAAAATCAGGGCAGCTACAACAGTTCTTCCCGCTTTTGGGTGGTAGTATATTGATTATCAATACCCATACGCCACCAAACAGCCATAACAGGCTTTAGAAAAAAGCCTTGTACCGCACGGAAACAACTGAAACTGCCCATTTTTTGCATTGTAAAATAATTTACGCCAGTAAGTTAATCGTTTTATCTACTATAACTGTATAATGAGCTATTACCTGTTGCGCTACAGGCGCTGCTGTATGCAATGGAATGTGCTCAATTATTTTGCTCTTTTCCGGAAATTCGTTATGCGAAAATGCATTGCGTACCACGAGTAAAACCTCCTTGTCGTTTTTGTTCAGGAACCCGTTCTTTTCCAGCCAGTCTAAATAAGGGGTATGCTGTATATTATTAAACTTACTCTTCTCAATAAGCTCCTTCTCTATTTCTTCATCAGTCATTTTTACTATACAGGCTTTTTCCAGTGCAAACACCTGGTCAAAAAGAGCGTCCTTATAATTATTATATGCCTCCAGCTCCATGCGCAGCAGTGTATAGGGTATTTCGTCTTCGGGAAAATAACCGAACAATGTGGGCAGCCGCCGGTCGGTAAGCAATTTTCTCAATGCTCCGTAATCTTTTACTTTACGGTTTGCATCTGTAACAATCTTTTCGCGCACTGCTTTTTTTGCGTTAACGGGTACCCGCTGCCTTATTGTAAAGGGCATGTTCAGCGGGCTTCTTTCAGAACCGGGATAAATATCTTTTAGCAGAAATGTTACCTGCATATCGGTCCGGGCCTGCATCAGCTCCTGTAGTATCAGGCACATTACCCTGTCTTTCGTTTGCGAAAAGCGGATCAGTTTTTCATTTTCGGTAATGGCCCTGTTAAAACTGTTCAGTACATTGGCCGGGTCGGGAAGGGGCTTTGCTTTTATATGTTTTCCTGCTTGTTTGTTTTGTTTTTTTATGCGCGAGGTTTCTGTTTGCAGGTAGCGTTCCATCGGTTCTTTAAAATAGGCAGCATAGCTTTGCGCACTACCGGGCGTAAAAGTCACTTTTACTGCGGGCGTACCTCCGGCATCTTTATACAACTGGTATTCCCTTTTGCCATTATAAAAGGGCTGGGTATCTTTCAGCCACAGCTCCAGCAGGCGCGAATAATTGTAACGCCGTGCATCCGCAGGGTCAATACCGGCTTTTTCTTTCAGCAGGTCTGTTAAAGCAGCATCAAAAAGATTGGTGGGCAGGTCTACGGCGCGGGGCCTGGCTGCATCTTCTTTTCCTGCGCCGGTATTAGTAAGCCAGGCATCAAAGCTGCTTCGTTCTTTCAGCATCTTTTTTATAGAAAGGGGCAGGGGCCCGCCGGTGGCGGGTATGCGGATAAGGGTTTCCCACTTACCCGTTTTTTTGTTTTTTTGCTTTTCGTAAAAAGTGTTGTACATCCAATTATATTCCTCCTCCACCTCTTTAAATGCTCCGTTTTCTTTATCGTGGATTTTTTTCGGGCGGGTACCTGCGCCCTTTGCATTGAGGTAGGCCCGGTAAAGATCGGTTGTACGGTTGATCGTATTAAAATCGATCTTTTCCAGGAATGGATGCCCCACTTTTGTATCGAACAGGTTTAACGCTTCTGTGCAGAGACCGAGGAAGTAGCTCTTTTTATCACGGTCGGCAAAAAGTGCAAGGCATTCCTGCATTTTATCGTAATAGAACGAAGTGATTTTTTGCTTAACGCCTTCGTCTATTACCATCGCCACAATATCTTTTGCCAGCCAGGTAGCCATCTCGCCAATACGGGGGCCACGGTTTTGCTGCAACTGTTTAAGCCGGTCTTTACATTCCTTCTTTTGCTCTTTCAGATTGTTCTTAATGGTTGTTTCTTCTTTTACGAGCTTAATGTTCAGCCAGTAGTCAACAATACGCCCGGGTACCTGCCTGCTGCTGAGGTGGTATTGTGCAAGCACACCGTCGAGGTGTTTTTTTCTGACTTCAATGTTTTCTGCATATTTCAAGTAATTGAAGCTGTTGAGCACTTTCTTTCTGTTAAAAAAGGCGCGCTGCAGGCTTTCTTCAAAACCAAGCTGCTGTTTTATGTCTTCAATAAATGTACGGTTGAGCAGCTTTGTGGTATGGGTGGTTAGGAAAGCTCCGATCAGCGCGGCGGCCCTGCCTTTGCAAAGCAGCTCCAGTAGCACCAGCTTTGGCAGCTCGTGTATGCTGAGCTGGGCGTTGGGTGTGGCATTGCCTGTAGTGCTCAGGGCAATTTTATTGCTTTTAATATGGTAGTGCGGCGCATACTGTGTAAACCGTATGTCTGCATCCAGCCTCAACCTGTTTTTGGCTTTTTCTTCCCGTTCTTCTTCAGTGGTTGCATCATCGAAAAAAAAATCACCCAGCCTGCCAAAGGTTTTTATATCACTAACTACATCGCGTACCACTTCTTTGCCCAGCACCATTTTAGGGTAGCTTTTAAGAATGGCCTTGCCCAGGTTGAGGTGAAAGCGCGGGGTAAAACCGGGCTGCTCATCAAGATAGCGCAATGCAAAATATGGAAAACGGTCGCCATGCCTCCTGCGGGAGGTAATGCTCTTTATATAATCATCGTAGTCTTCATAATCTGTTTCGGAGCTCATGCTGTTGCTTGTCACATTGCTCATTTTCTCTGTATTGAGCGTAGGCTGAAAAGGTACTTTGTCGTTGGCGGAAAGACAATCAAATAACTCATCGGGGCAGCGGTTCAGGTAATTAAGCATATCGAGTATCATGGCCTGCTCCCTGTCGGTACTGATGAGCTTCTCGGCTGGCAGGTTGAGGCAGAAAGCGCAGAAAACTTCGCGGGTAGCCAGAAAGGCTTTGGTTTGCGTATTCTTAAAGCCTTTTACCTTACTGAGAAATAAAAAAGCATATTCCCTTTGCAGGAAGAGGCAGATAAAAAAGGTAAGACCATGCTGCGTAATTATATTATCCTGCCCCACCAGTATTGTTTTGTGCAGGTGGTTAAAATCCTCATCGGCCAATACAGCGCTGAAGCGTTGTTTGGTATAAAGGATGGCTTCCTGGTAAAGCGTACGCAGCAATTCTGCCAGCGATACGGGCACATCAAGCTTGCGGGTATTTGTTTTTGTATAGAAGTGCGAGTAACCGTTGCGAAAATCGCGCAACTGGGTAAAGCACTCTTTAAGCACAACTGCCAGCGCTTCAAAATCGATGCTTTCGTGCCGAAAATGTTCGGCTTTTTTTTCTGCGGCGGGCAGCAGCGCCGTGTTGTATATTCTAACGAAGGGCAGCAGCCTTACCAGGTAAGAATAGTAGTGGTTGGGATTGTCTGTTACCTTCGTTGTTAGGAAGTAGTTGCCGATATCTGCCTCATTAGCTAAAACGATCCCGTTGCCGAATTTACCTGCAAGGTGGTTGTTGATAAGATAAACATTGTGCAGGGCCATGTTAATGCAGGCACCAAAGTATTGCGGATCGGCTTTAAGGGTTCTGCTGCTGCCGGAAGGGGCAATGCCTGTACTTGTTTCCATAATGCTGTTTTTTAATTTAAAAAAGGTATGCTGTAATGGTAAAGAAGAAAGAGCCTGTGCGGCATATTATAACAGGCAGGATATTTGCCGCAAGGCAATCCGTTAGTTGCTGGTGATTTTACGTTGCTCAGGGTTATTACCATCATAGCAATATACAGGTAATGCCGGTAAAAAACAACAGTAAGTGTGAATGTAATGCCTGCCCCGGCCTGTTCAGCGCGGCTGTATTGAAAAAGCATATAAATGTGTTAATTTTATAAGTGCTTTACCAAATAACAGCTTTCGTATGGAGACGGATCTGACCAAACCGGCAATCAATGCCTTCCTTGCTGTAGTAGCCCCCGGCGCTGTACTGTTGTTGTGCTC
>CAZPXP010000091.1:0-3683 GCA_964590975.1 uncultured Ferruginibacter sp.
GGGCAACGGTTACAGCCGGGTTTGCTATGGTGGTGGTATCCAGCCCCGGCTTTACAGCCTCCCAGGTGCGTACATAATTGACTTTTGTACCGGTGGGATATGCGGCTGGTACAGGCGTCTGTGCTTTTGCCCGGACTGATACCAAACCGATGCAAAGCACTGTGAGTATAACTGCGCGGTATAGTATGGTATGTATACTGATGAACATAAGTAGTTTTATTATGATTATTGCCTGTATTGATACTCCATTTTCTTAATGACATTGCCATCGGAGTCTGTTACCTGTATTAACCTGCCGAGTTTGTCGTAGGCATAGTACATGGTCTTCCCATTGGGATCAGTTTGGCTGCTGATACCCACCGCCGGGATATAAGTAAAAGTGATTACCTGTGCCGGGGTACCGGCAAGGCCGGTACGTATCTTATCAAGTTCAGTGCGTACCTGTTGTGCAGTGCTTAATGGATTATCCAGTACCGTTTGGTTGATCAGGTTGTAAACAGTCACAGCATCTGAACCGGTAACCTTTGCAACAGGATACAGGGATTGACAGCCCCAGACATACACTTCCTTCACATCACCGGCTTTTGATTGCTCCACCAGATTGCCGCGATTGTTATAGCGGTAAAACCTGACGGCTTCTTCCATTGGGTAACCTGTTTTCTGGATATACTTTACTTCCGGAAGTAACAATCCGCCGGAGAAAATTTTATAATCGGTACGGGTCTGGAATAATATCCCTGTTCCTTTAGCGAACTGCTGCGACAATACTGTGCCCAGCATATTTTTTGCAACCAGCGTCTGCCGGGCGATTTCTGCTGTGCCAGTCAGTATCAGGTCTTGTGGATAGACCTTGACCACGCTGTTTAGCGAGCCATCACCTGCATAGGTAATCTGCTTTGTGGGCAGCGCATGTGCGGGGTTGCCATACTCAGTTATCTGCAATTGCTCCAGATAATGCTGGCCCCTTGCATCATAGTCCCATGTCCGTATGGTATCGGGATAAATCCATTTACGGAAATGAACATAACTAAACAGGTCATAGGCATTGACTTCCCTGTCGTCTGGCGCGGAGGATGTACAATGCACCGTATATTTTTTATTCGCTGTGTAAGCTTTGATCTCCCGGTCTGCACGTACATCTTCTTTGTACGAAGTGAATATCTTTTTAACCGGTACGTATTGATCACCTTCCTTTTTAAATACATTCCGGTACACTTCACGGGCATTTTTCCAGGCGTAGCTGCTCAACGGTCCGTTTGCCATATCTCCATTGCCCACGATCTGGCTGGCTGCCATATCGCCATACACCGTGTACTGGTACTCAGTGCCGCCATTTTCATAGTTTTCCCCCAGGCTTTCAATAACACTGCCGTAGGAGACAGGGGAAGGATAAGTATAAATATTGTTTTGTGTATTGGAATACATGCTTAAAAAACTAAAATCAACAAGATCGCAGTTAACGATGCCTGCCGGGTTGTTCGGATCGGTAGATGCGCCATCCATACAGGGTACTGTTACAGTCAATGCCTTATCAAAGCGTGGGGTATAAACAGGCCCACCGGATGAAACACCCGGATTGGTAAGCGCATGGTAGAAGTATCGCTTTACCTGACTGTTGCCGGTAATCCCATCTGAGGTGATCAGTTTCTGTACCCGTACGCCACCGGCATTGCTGTTCAGGTTCTGGTAGGTAATATTTCCCGGAACATACCAGAGTGTGGCCGTTCCTGTTACATCTTCCCAGTAAGCAGTGGTTTTAATAGTATAGTTATGGCCTGCCGGCAGGTTGAGTACCTGATCAAAAGTGTTACCGGGTTGCAGGGTCTGGGTAAACAGCACTGTATTGCTCTCGTCGAGCAAAGTAATGACAGCACGGTCGTGGGCCGGGTCACCCCCACCAGTGCCCGTAGAACTGCATGCGCCGGTGAACCGGACTTCCTGCCCAAAACTTATCGTTGCAGAGGTGGAATACACCGTAGTACCTGACCCTCCTGCTGTCATGCTCGTAGCACTGGCGGTAACTGTTACCGGTGAAGGAATATTGGGCACCGGGCCATAGACCTGGTTGGATTCATATACGATGCTGTCTTTCCCTCCCGTGGGATAGATCACAGCATTGAGTAATCCCTTTTGCGCATACTCCGGGTTTACTGACCGGTCGGCTGTGGCAGCGGGCAGTTTCTGCCGCCACGCCAGACTTGAAGGCTGCGGGATAAGGGTGGTATTATTCTTTCCATTAAAAAAACCATAGGCATCCTGTGCATAGGAAAGGCGGGGTGGCAAGGATTGTTTGTCTGTATATGAAAATGAATACTCCTTTGCCAATAAATTATCCGGGCTTTTTTCTGCAATCTTTTCCAGAAAAGGACGGTTGTTCAGCCGGGTATCTGTATTGGAATATGTATTCTTAAAACTACCGGCTACGGCATAATCATAGGTAAAGGCAATGACCCTTATCACCGAGTCGCTACCGGGCGGATACACTTTTATCGCAGCCAGTAATTTATCATCACCATCATTGCGGTCAGTATAAGAGAAGGATATCCGTCCACCGCCGGAAGCATTGATCTCCTGTAACACCACACCGCTGGTTTGCAGTACCGTTGCACAGGCGCTGTTATTTAATACAGGAGTGTTGATACTGTAGCCCGCACAATAGGGAAACTGGCCTGCGGGGAAGTTTGGGGCATACATCGTTTCACTGATACCGGTAGTGTACTGCGAAAAATGATGTGTGTAGGAGAAGGTGATGGTATCATTACTGGGATGCACTATCTTTTTAAGATACCAGGCCGTAGGTATAAACGTCGCATAGGTCTTACCGCAACCGTTACCTGAAGAAAGCTTTTTGGTTTTCTCTGTGGCAGCATCCCCGCCAAAAAAATACTGGATGCCATCAGTGTTTGTAATCTTAAAGTTCCATACAGCAGAAGTAAAATCGCATTCTATTTTCATTGCTGAATGACTTAACAATGCAGGGTTAAGATTTGAGTCGAGTATAAACCGTCCGCTGGCCCCTGAAATATTAAAAGAAAAAATATCGGGCTGCGCATCGAAGGGGCCATAAGCATTTGCGCCTGCAAGGTTATCCATAAACTGCACCAGGGCAGCAGAGCGGGCAGGAAAACCGGCAGGGGGCGACAGGCGTTGGGCCTGCTCATCTGTAGCACCATACACCGTGCGGGTAATGACGCCCCCGGCGTTCAGACTCCAGCCTGTACCCACGCGGCTGGCCAATTCATCCACCCTGAAGCCGTTGGAACTGTAGGAAAGGGATAAGGGCAGTTTAAGATTGATTGAATTGTATTCATATAAAGGAATGTTTATCCCGGTCATCCCACTTGCAGGACTCAGGTCAATACCTCCATACTTGCCAAGAGAAGCGGCATTGGAGGATGGTGGCAGTACTTCAACTGTTTTAGTGTAGTCACTGATGTTGGGTATGGCTGACTGGCTCCAACCCGTATGCACGATCACCAGCAATACACTGGCTAATTGAAATTTTCTTATCCTGTTCATATATTACAACTGATATTATTTTAGTTAAAAACTAAATCCTGTTCGTAGTATTACCGGCTGCCCCACAGGTGTATGGTTGCGGTACAGTATATCGTACAGCACCTGTATTTTACTGGCCTTTACCCATTTGCTTTTTACGCTGATCTTTTTCGACAGCCCCACCA
>CAZPXP010000092.1:0-3600 GCA_964590975.1 uncultured Ferruginibacter sp.
TGATCCACAACAGGAGTGCGTTGTTGGAAGAAACGCATTATTATCCCTTTGGGTTGGTGATGGCGGGGATAAGTTCGAAGGCTGCGGGGATTACTCCTAATAAAATGAAGTATAACGGTAAGGAGGAGCAGCGGCAGGAGTTTAGTGATGGAAGCGGACTTGAATGGTTAGACTACGGTGCAAGAATGTATGATAACCAGATAGGAAGGTGGCACACCATAGACCCCCATGCAGAGCGTTATGAAAAAATCACACCTTATAATTATGCATTTGACAATCCCCTTTTATTTATTGACCCTAACGGTAAAGACAATATAGTTTATTTATATGCTGTTGATAATAGCTTAAGCCGAAAAGAATTAAAGGCTATGGCAAAACAAGCTACAGTTAATTTTAAAGAAATGGGGTTAAAGACAGAGGTTAAAGTTTTCAAAGGGAAAAATTTTGATATAAGCAAGTTGGATAAAACAGATGCTGTTGCTGTTATCGGAAACAAAGACAATGTTACTAAAGCAGTTGAAAAAATGAACCCTGAATTTGCAGCTGAAATGAAAAAACAGGGCTTCGGGGCTTCTTCTCAAGATAAAAACCCTCAAGGATTTGTTCTTCCAGAATTAACCCAAGATACTAAGAGCCCACATGACGGGCAAGGAAATAATATAACAGCGATAGGCACCGAAGCATTACGAGAAACTGCTAAAGATTGGAAGGTAGGAGCATCGGAAGCAGGTGCGTTTATAGTAAATCATGCTGCTGGTCATCTTGCTGGCATGTACGATAATTTGCCTGGTGTAACTATCACAGATTTTTTTAGCGGGCAAACTTTGTACGATAATGTAATGAGAGATGGCAATTACATTAGAGGAAGTATTCAGCTTCAAAATATGAAACTGCAAGATTTTATTACCGCTCCTGCAAATGCACAGGCAGTATATCTTAGAGAACATGCGTTTTACCTAAGTCCGATACATGCTGCATATGTACAGCGTTTTGGAAATGACAACCCCAATGCTAAACTTCCAACTCAATAAAAATGATAAAAAAACATTTAGTTTTTTTGTTGTTAGTTACAGTCATTGGGTGCAATGACAATATGGGGCAGCCATGTACAGATAGTACAATGCAGCAGGTGAAATTTTTAACGGACCAAGTTGCAGTAAAAGTCCCATCACAATGGACTAATATTGATAGTACAAAATTTTATACAAAATCATTTCTTTATTCAAGAGTAATCAGTTCCCCCGACAGCGCCAGCCATATTTGGATTGCAGCTAACGATTATTCAGTTTATGAAGGAGTAAACTTAAATTTTTCTTCTATAGCCCAAGAGATGAAAGCGAAAATTAAATCTCTTAAACATCAAACCGATACTTTAATAAAAGAAGAAGTGAAACAAATTAATGGTACTGATGTAAGCGTTTTAAAGTATTTAATTAAAGATAGCGATATGAAAATGTATGTGGGTCACCTGTTATTTATTCTGCCTGAAAAGCGACAAGTAGAAATCTTTATACAAGTCAAAAGTGATAACCCTAATGATGCAGAAAAAACTTTGGATTGCATCTTATCCTCTCTTACTTTATTTAACGAAAAGTAACTTTAAAAGCTTCCTATATCAAAAGCCCGGCATTGCCGGGCTTTTGTATTTTACAGAGCTTGCAGCTTCGCAGATTTTATCAGTACGATGTTATCAATAAAATGCACACCTCCCTCCACGGGGTACTGTTCGACGAACAGTTCAGGTACGTACCCGAAGGCAGTGGCTTTATCCGCGTGGGCTACTATGACGACGGGCGTTTACAGACCCTTGCCCAAAGTGGCCTGCCCATCGTAAAAAATGGTTACCTCTTTGTATATTTGAGTAACGAGAGCAAGAAGCCCGTGTTCTTTGACAACCTGGTGGTACAGCATTATCCAGGGCCATTGGTGGAGGAAACGCAGTATTATCCGTTTGGGTTGGTGATGGCGGGGATAAGTTCGAAGGCTGCGGGGAAATTAGAAAATAAGTATAAGTACAATGGGAAGGAAAAGCAGGATAAGGAGTTTAGTGATGGCTCAGGATTGGAATGGTTGGATTATGGGGCGCGAATGTATGATCCGCAAAAGGGGCGGTGGGATGTTCAGGATCCATTAGGAGAGAAGTTTTTTGATTTGACTCCCTACAATTACGCTGCAAATAATCCCATACTCTATGTTGATAGAGATGGTCAGGAATATATACTTTGGTACACCGATGCAGAAAACAATAAAAAATCCATTTCTTTAAAGAGGTGGGAAGATATAGAGTCAATCAAAGATATTGTGAGCAAGGATAATTTTGTTCAAAATATGTATCAGATTTTCAATTATATTAAAGAGGATGAAACTTTTGAAAAAGGACTAAACGGAGATTTTTCTACTGCGATTGAACATAGCAAAACAAAAGATGGACAATACGACAAAGACAATGGCATCATTTATATTAACCCTTTGACAGGGGTTGAACATGTAAATGATGACCAGGTTGGAAAGAAAATGTCAGAACAGCAAGGTAATGGGCAAGCAACTTCACCCGCATTATTATTTTTACATGAGGTAGGTCATTTTGTAAACTATATGCAAAATGATAAAAGTAAAGCAGCATTTATTTATCGTAGAAAAATTGCCGATAAGTTATTTAGCAATAAAGAAGAAAAAAATGTAATAACACAAGTCGAAAATCCATGTGCAATAAAAAATAGTGCGAATGGGGAAGCGCCAAGAACAAATCATGGTGGTATTCCTTCGACAATGGAAAGTCCTACATCAACAAAAATCGTAGGACTCTCACCGGTTGCAAGACGTCAAATCGCTGTTGAAAAGGCAATCAAGGAAGCAACAAGTGAGAAAAAGAAAAATTAATAATTATGAAGTACACATTTTTAATAATAATCCTATCATTTTGCTTAGCCAAAGCAAAAACACAAAACTTTTCCTTTGATAGTTTGAAGGTATATAGTATTCCATTTAATACAGAAAGTGTGGTGGCGTTAAACTTGTATCACTTAATTGCGAATGGTGATTCTGTTATCAGTCATGAGAAAAACATTATACAGAAAATTTATACTAAACTAATTAATCTTAAACAGAGTATTGGCAAGAATTCCCTTTCGAAGGTAAGAAGAGAGTATAAGATTGATGGTCTGGACGTAAGAGTATTATTTGTTTTCTACGCAAATGGTCGGAAGATATTAATCGGTATTTCTCCTCAGTTATTAATGTTTGTAGACAAATCAATTTATAGACAAAAAGATCAGAATTTTAAACGTGTTGCTAAAATATTGCCAGCACTCTATGAAAATCTTTATCCCAAAATACCAGATCAATAACAATTGTACTAAAATCAATACTCTGGTAACTATCTATGTGGAAAAGTGGGAAATGTATCAAATGAGTTGGTGTTTTGTGTCTGCAAGTTCATTGAAATACAATAGGTATAAAATTTCAGCGCAGTAAGAAGACGTAATTACACGATACATTGTGTACCGGGCAATTGACGGGTTTTGCTTTTGATTACTTTTTGAAGAATCACCTGGGCAATACCCGGGCCGTGATCACCGAACAGCAGCAGCAGGATATCTA
>CAZPXP010000093.1:0-3411 GCA_964590975.1 uncultured Ferruginibacter sp.
GGTATTGCAGGACCTGGGCGATTACGCAGGCGCGCGGGCCCTGCTGGAAAAGGCGCTGGCCTCCGATGAACGCAACTTTGGCGCGGAGCACCCCAGCACAGCGACAAGCTACGGTAATCTTGCCCGGGTATTACGGGATATAAAAGAGTATGAACGGGCCTTGCCGCTGGCGGAAAAATGCCTGGTTATTCTTCGGAAAATCCTGCCGGAAGGTCACCCCTATATTGATACCGCAGTAAGTATTTATGAAAGTATAAAAGAAGCGATGGATAAAATGTAAACATTAAGGAGTTAAAATTGGTGAAGTAAGAGCCTTCTTAATCCCTTACTGTTTTAGAAAAAGTTAATATAAGCAGGTACGGTTGTAATGTATTGAAAACCCGTAACCACCCATTTTTGTTATATTTATACTGCAAAAAAACACAGGAGATGCACCCACCAGACCATGACCAGCCCAAAAAATCCTCGGGGATTGATATCCGCATTATCGAAGATTATATAAAAGCCATTGATGCATCCCATTTCCAGGCATTCTGCGACCGGCTGCTGATCACCCTGTTTCCGGGTGATTATACGACCGTAAGGGCGGGAGGCCCAAAAGGAGATATGAAAAACGATGGGTATTGTGTTATGAGCGGCAAATTTTTCCAGGCACATGCCAGCAGGGGAGAATCCATTAGTAATATCAAAAACAAAATTAAAACCGATTTAACTGGTTGTGTTGCAAATTGGGGCACTGCCGTTAAAAGCTTTATCTATATTACCAACGATACACAAGTAGGCGATGTGGAGAATTTTGTAGATGGATTACGCAATATCTACAAACACATACAGATTGAAACATGGGGGCCGGGAAAACTCAGTAATATGCTACGTGAACTGCCTTATGAAAGAATAGAGTATATCATTGAGCGAAAATTTACTATAGAAGAGGTTAACGTTTTTGTAAAAAACAATCCTGAAGATGTGCGACAAATTATCCAGGTTTTTTTGGATGACAAGAGGCGGCTTAAGGTGATTATTGTATGCGAAAACTTGGATAGTATTAAAGATGTTCCAGGGCATTATTCGCTAAATGATTATTATAAATCCGGGTCTGTCGGTTGGATGCCATTTAAATGCAGAACGATAACTGAATTATTAGACGAGTTTGAAAAGCAGGCTGGGTACAGGATAATATCCTTGATGTGTAGCCAATTGGATTTGTCTGATATGTCATTTTGTGTTCAATTAGAAGATATACTCCTTCCAGAAGTGATTATTATTTCTGATGCATTGCTTCTTAGTGATGAAAATTCTAAGTTCATGAAAATGTTAGACTACAAAAAAGAGATTGGAGGTATGATTGTTCCAATCGATTTGAAGCACCATGACGAGGTCAAGGACTTTGTTAAGGAAAAAATAAGGGAATACCTTCCCAGAACATGGGCCAGGGTTTATGGTAATTGGAGTATTCCTTGTAGTCATATAGAAATAGGAGTGTCAGAAAAGGTTATCTTTTTTAGACGATTAAGCAATCTTGCAAAGAATATAGGGTTTGACCCTGTCGCAAAAATTAACTGCCTCGATAAGTTTTCTGATGGTGCGACGAATCAGTTATCTGTTAATGGATAAATTTAAATATGGGCTATATGGAGAAGAATAATATAATAAGTTTTTATTCATTTAAAGGAGGGTCGGGAAGGAGTCAGTTATTAGTAAATATTGCCGCATATTTATGTTATTATGAGGATAGGAAAATTCTTCTGATTGATTGGGATTTAGAAGCCCCTGGATTAGACTATTTTTTTAAATTTGATAGAACTCTACTAACGAAAGGGTTGATTGAGATGTTTGCGGAATACACCCGGCTCGTTAAGAGTGAAATAGAAATTAATGAAGAACAGTTGCCTTATTTTGATTCATCCTATATTTATCCGCTATCGAATGGATGCAATGGAGGTGCAATAGACTTTATTCCTGCGGCGAACTATAATTCAAATGATTATGCTGATCGTATCAGCAATTTTGATTGGTTTGACTTCTACGATAAATTACAGGGTAGATATTTTATAGAATTTATTAAAGAAAAGCTGAAGCAAACCGAATATGACTTTATATTTATTGACAGTAGGACAGGTAATAGTGACTATCTCGGAATTTGTAATATACAATTGCCGGATATTAATGTTATAGTGTCTGCTCCATCCCTTCAGAGTATTATAGGAGGGTATGATATCTCAATGAAAATACTCTCTAATCAGTATACAGTTGAGAAAAGGAAATACCCCGTCGTATTGCCAATATTATCTCGTGTAGATATAAGTAATAACACACAGTACAAAAAATGGCAGACTATTTTTGTAGAAAAATTTGCTGAAATTATCTCCACTGGAGGTAAGTATTTAGATAATTCAACTGATACTGATGAATATATACGACGAACTTTAATTCATTACGAAAATGATTTAGCCTATGGTGAAATGATCATTTTTTCAAATGAAGTGAAAGATATTAAAGCCGGGAGTATAGAGGAAAAGTTCATTAATGTTTGGAGTTACATGATACATAAGGAAAATAAGGTTGAGTTTAAATATCTTCCGCGTTATGAAAATCCTTTACCCAAATATCTCTCCTCATTTGCCTCAATAGACTCAAATATGGTCTTAGGCAGAGAAGATGAGTTGCAGCAGTTAAGAACCACCCTGCTCAACACACAAAACTGTGTGCTCGTAAACGGTATGGGCGGTATTGGCAAAACCACGCTGGCGCAGTATTATATAGCGCGGCACAGCGGGGATTATGCGCATATTGCCTGGCTGACGGTAACAGATACCCTGTACAATGCCGTATCAGAAAACCAAACCCTGCTGGATAACCTGCGTATAGACCGCACCGGCCTTGACCCGCAGAAACTGTTTACCACAGTAATGAATGCGCTGAACAAAACAACCAGTCAACCCAACCTGCTGGTGCTGGATAATGTACTGCCCAATATAGCGACGGCGGAGTATTACAACTACTTGCCCAAACACCCCAACTGGCACATACTGCTGACGGCGCGGGAAAAGATGCCGCGTTTTACTCCAATAGATTTAGGCTTTCTGAAAGAGCCCGATGCCATTGCCCTGTTCCGCGAACATTGTAAAAAGTTCAGTGAGGGGGAGGTACAAACCTTTGTGCAGGCCATAGGTTACCATACCCTTACCATCGAGATCGTGGCCAAAGGCGCAGCGATGAACGACTGGAGCATGGCCGAACTGCTAACCGCCCTGCCCGCCAACCGGAAGGCGCATGCCCAAACCGCACACAGCGATATTACGGTGCTGGAAATTACCAGTTACCTTACCCATATCTTTAATCTCGCCGGCCTCTCGGAAAATGAACTATTCATCCTCCGGCACTTTGCTGTACTGCCCGCAGATTTTAACC
>CAZPXP010000094.1:0-3330 GCA_964590975.1 uncultured Ferruginibacter sp.
TAATTGATAACCCAAGTTTCTTGTTATGTTCTAATATACTATAAAGTAATTTTGCTGTTTTAATGTTTCAATCCTAATCCAACTTGCTTGTCATGGAACATTATTGAAATCTTTGTTAAAAACACCAAGTTGTTTCAATCCTAATCCAACTTGCTTGTCATGGAACACCAACTTTTTTCAATGCATTGACAACCAGTGTAATACAAGCGAAAAAATCGCAGAGAATTGTCATAATTATGCATTTCACTTTTTTTAGTGGAAAAACATACCATATCTTTTGTAGTGGTTTCCACACCATAAATATACTATTTTTCATGCCGTCAGGCACGATCCCCTTATCAAAGAGCCCCGCATGTTTTCCCTCCGGTCAGCCGCGGGGCAGGCACGCCAGGCTGCCTGATCATGTTACTCAAATATACAAACTATTCCGCGCTGCACCGACGCAAACCCCGCCCTCACCTATGCAAAACCCCGCTTCGCCTATAAGTGATCCTTTTTTATATGTGATGCCCGATCTTACACCCCATATAAAAGCGCTGCCGTAAAGAAAAATGACTTTTGCTCTGCGCCGATATGACACCAGTGCTGGCTCAATATGTCCGACTGTAAAATCGTTTTTTTATCTGCGGCAACAATTCTACTTTTACAAAACATTTAACTTCATAAATGATGTGTACTAAGAAAATACCCCTTTCCGTAGCGTTCCTGTTCTTTTTCATTGCTGCAGGTATGGCGCAAAATGTCGTGCTGAAAGGAAAGGTCTCCAATACTGCCAACCAACCCCTCAGCGGGGAGATCCTCATCACCAATACAAAAGACGGCTCACTGCTCAAAACGGGCTTTTTCGAAAACGGCATCGTACAGGTACCTGGTATCCCCGCTGTCAGCTTCAACGTAAAGATATCTTCCTTCGGTCTCGGCGATACCAGCTTCACCGTTACCACCACCGGCGATGAATATGATTTTGGTTCCATCAGCCTCAGCGCCGTGCGGCAGCTCAGCGGGGTAGTGGTTACGGCCAAAGCACCACTCTTTAAAAAGACCGGTGAAGGCACACGCGTAAATGTAGAGAATACCATGCTCAGTGCCAGTACCTCGGCGGCGGAAGTGTTATCGCGCTCACCGGGTGTTACGGTTGGCAAAGGCACCATTAATGTTTTTGGTAAGGGCGACGCGCTCATCTATCTCAATGGTAAGCCCATCACGTTCGAGATCATGGGTTCCATACCTGTGGCGCAGATCAAATCGGTAGAGATCATTACCAACCCCTCGGCCAGGTATGAAGCCAAGGGCCGCGCGGTGATCAATATCATCACCAAAAAGATGAGCAGCCTCGAAGGCTTCCAGGGTGTGCTTACGCAAAATTCTACCTTTGCGCGTCATTACCTCAATACAGCTTCCTTCAACTTCAACTACCGTAAAAAGAAGCTCTCCCTTACGGGCGATTATGTGCTGGACCAGGGGGTGGACTGGAACAAGGGCAGCTCGCAGAAAATATTTGCTTACCCCACGGGTAAGTACACAGGTAATGCCACACAGGAGGAAAACACAAGGCTTACAAGGGTAAACAATTACCGCCTCGGCCTCTCTTACCAGCTTACTAAAAAAAGTGATTTCTCCATACAGTACGACGGGCTGTACAACCTGTTCGACCTGGCGGTAGACATTACCAATAAGATGAACTCGCCCAATGGCAGTTATACCAGTCTTGCTACTTTTAACAACGGCCTTACCCGCAACCTCAACAATTCCATCAACCTCAATTACAACCTTGCTATTGACAGCCTCGGCAGCAACCTCTTCGTGGGTGCCCAGTACAGTAATTTTAAAACAAGGCTGTACGACCAGATACACGAAGCGATCAATAACAATGGGATAAACGAGCCGAAGTACATGCGCGTAAACGATGGTAACAATACCATCAACCTCTATACCGCACAGGCAGATGCTACAAAAATGTTCCGCAACGGCGGCAAGCTCGAAGCGGGTGCACGTATTGCAAAGATCACCAACGAAGGCAGGGTTACTTTTAAATCGCGCGCCGATACGAGCGACGAATGGACCTACTTTCCGCAGTTTGCCAACAGTTTTATCTACACCGAAGTGGTGCCCGCTATTTACCTGCAGTACGGCATCACCAAAAACAAATGGAGCTATGGCGCAGGCGTGCGTACTGAAATGTCGAAGGTAGACGGTTTCTCCCGCGCACTCAACCAGAAAGTGATTGATACCTCCTATGTCAATTTCTTCCCCAACCTGCGCATCGGCTATGCCCCGTCGGATAAATGGTCTTACGGCCTCAGCTATTCAGCACGCATCACCCGGCCCATGTACCAGAGCATCGATCCCTTTCTGTGGTACCTCGATTCGCTCACGGTGGTGCAGGGTAACCCCCGCCTCATTCCCGAGCTGGTACATTCCATAGAAGGTACCATTACCTGGAAGAGCTACAACTTAAAGCTGGGTTATTCGCGTTCCAACAACCCCATGCGCGGCGTTGCAAGGGTGGGTAATAATGGTCCCAACAGCATCATCTATACCAGCGAGAACCTTGGTCACCAGGAATTGTATAATGCCTCGCTTGATATACCCATTGAACTTAAAAATTTCTCGTCGTTCAATACCGTAAGTGTTAGCCTCGAAAAGCTGCTCGACAGCCGCCCGCAATACATACAGGGTAAGTTTACCCCACAGGTGTACCTCTATAGTTATAACCAGTTTAAGATACCCCGCCTGTTCGACCTCGACATCAGCGGACAATACTACTCTTACCGCAGCAATGGGCTTGGTTTTGTAGACCCGATCTACGATTTTACCGTAGGCATATCAAAATCCTTCTTCGACAATAAGCTGCAGGTTCGCCTTATGTCTGAAGACGTGCTCCGCACCAAACGTTTTATCGGTTCCAACACTGTAGGGCTCATCACCACCAGCTACAACAGCCGCATCAACAGCCATTTCGGCCGCGTCACCATCACCTATAAGTTCGGCAAGCTCAGGAGCCCGGCGTACAAGAACAAAACGGTGAATGACAGTGAGTATAACAGGATAAGGCAGTAGGGTCAGGGGGGAATGAGTTAGGAACTAGCCTGCCGCAGGCGGGTTATAAAGTATGAGTATGAGTGTCGCATTCTGCTGCGGTGTACCTATATCCTGCCCCTGTATCCTTTGTAATCGTAACAACCCTCACAACCCCGCAGGGGTAAAATTATTGTTATATTACCGTAGCCAGTGTCCCCACCAGCCGCAATATAGGTTATGGGTATATGTTACACAACCCCGCCAGGGGTGACATTATTGTAAAGATTACACCTGTATGGATGTATAAAT
>CAZPXP010000095.1:0-3061 GCA_964590975.1 uncultured Ferruginibacter sp.
AACGCCTGTGCACTGAACAAGGTCGTCACCCCGGCACTGTCAGGATAAGCTGACGTTCCACCGTCAGCAAATTCATTGATAATTTGTTTTTCCTGCTGTTCAGGCAAAAGACGGATCGAATCAACCGTACTGCTGTTACCAACAACCTGCCGCAATACATAATCAAAATGATCACGTATAGCCGTTGCAAATACAGCCGGTAATAACGTCTCGTTATAATTAAACTGAATCGAAATCGTTTCTTCAGCAGCAATAATAAGATGGAGCAGGTAATTAGCCTGCTCACTATGCTGCACATTTTGTATACGCAGGCTCCACAGGTCAGCAGATAATACTTTCGCAACAGGATAGTTTTCAAAAACCATGATACTATCAAACAGCTCGCCCTGCAAACCGGTCCACTTCTGTATGCTGCTCAATGCAGCATACTGGAAAGCACGGGAAGTTACCTGGTCCTGTTGCAGCGCCCGGAGCCAGTCACACGTTAAAAGATTTTCCTGTATGCAGGCATGCACCGGTATAGTATTGATATACATACCCACCCTGCGCTCTATGCCCTGTATACTTTCCGGCCGGCCCGAAACCGTTACCCCAAAACAGGTATGCTGCAACCCGGTATAGCGGTACAGCAGGTACGACCATACAGCCTGCATAATAGTATTTACCGTTACCCGTTGCTCCTGTGCAAATGCCTGTATCTGCGAAGTATATGCCTCATCCAGCGAAAGAAATACATTATTGCGTGTACCAATACCCTTATTACGCTCGGCAGAATCAGCAGCAAAAGGCAGCAGGCTGCCCTCCCGCAAACCACTCATATACGAACGCCAGTACGCTTCCTCCCCGATCCTGTCCCTTCGCCTGGTAAAACGGATATAATCTTCATAACGATCTGTTTCCCCCGTCGGCACACCCTTACCTGCAATCAATAACTCGTAAGCCGTTAAAAACTCTTCGAGCATTACAGGCACCGACCAGCCATCAAATAAAATATGATGCGATGTCCAGAGCATGGTAAAACGTCCATCACCCCTTGCAATAAGCGTTAACCGCATAATAGGTGCTTCCCCAAAATCAAAGCCACGACTGCGGTCCTGCTTACGGTACTCATCAATAGCCACTTCCTGTTCAGCCGGCACCCTGTTGCTGTAATCCAGTTCAATCAACACCAACTCAACTTTCCTGTACACACATTGCACCGGTATATTAAACACATCGTAGTAAAACCCGCTGCGGAGAATAGTATGCCGTTCCAGTAAACTGTTCCAGCCTTTACAGAATGCATCAGCATCAACACCTTCCATATCACAACTGAACTGCTCCATATAAGCAGTGCCCATACTGTCGTACAGGCTGTGAAATAACATACCCTGCTGCAATTCACTCAACGGGTAAATACTTTCTATCAGGTCTCTCCTCCGTTGCCCCGCCTGCGTCTCATCCAGGAAGCGATCCAGTTCCGTATAACTGATCTCTCCTTCAAGTCCATAATCAGACGGCGTAACAAATTGCTGATCCTGCTCCTTACAATGACCAATCAGCAAACCAAGAGTATCAATATAGCTCGATGATAAAGAAGGTATGGTCTGTAGATCAAAATCAACACTGCTGTACGCCCAGTTCAACTTCAGGCATCCCGATTCCACCATCGCAGTGATCGATACCTTATAACCAGCCTCCTGTTCACCAGAAGCATACATACCCGCATCTTCCTCCGCCACAGTAAGCAGGCCATCATTATTAATAACCTGGTCAAGCTGACCTAAATAATTGAATACAATATCCCAGGGCTGCCTTCCCTGCAATGACGCTTCCCTGTTCAGGTATTTCAGTACCCCATAACCTATACCCCTGTCAGGCACCTGTCGTAACCCTTCCTTCACCGACTTGATCAGCGAAGACAACTCCATATCGTCTTCATAACCCAATACCACAGGATAAAGACTCGTAAACCAGCCCACTGTACGGCTCGTATCCATACCCTCTGCGATATGTTCCCTGCCATGTCCTTCAAGACCAATAACAACTTTATTCTCTCTTACATAACCGCATACTGTTTTCGCCAGTGCCGCCAGTAAAATATCATTGATCTCCGTATGATATACCTTCGGAACTTCCTGCAACAAAGAACGCGTCAGCTCGGCATCCAGCACCACGCTATGGTTATGCAACTGGCTGCGCTGTACAACACCCTCATAGTTATTGTCCGTTGGCAGCGGGCGATACATAGCAGTCACCTGCTGCCAGTGATTTAACTGGAGCAAACCAGCGCCATTACCGTATGCAACAAGTCCTTCCTGCCACTGGCGGTATGAGCTGCTTTTTAAACCGGGCGAAACAACCTTACCTTCAGCCGCTGCACCCAGCAGTAACTCCAGGTCTTCCAGTATAATGCGCCACGATACCCCATCCACCGCGAGGTGATGGACGATCAGCAGCAAGCGGTTCTGCGATTCGCCAGCGCCTGTTTTGATCAGCACAGTTCTTACGATATCACCTTTTACAATATCAAGACTGCGTTGGTAAATATTACTGTGTTCCCTAATAGCATCTGCAAGTGCCTGCTTATCCGTGATTGAACCGAGGTCAAGCAGTTCCGTTTTGCCCGGCCGGCTTCCGTATTCCTGTTCCCAACCCTTTGCTGTTTTACGGTAAGTAAAACGCAACGCATCATGCTGGCGAACCAGTTGCTCCATTGCAGCCTGTACCCCGTCACGGTTTATATTTTTATCTATACCAAGAAGCACCGACTGGTTAAAATGCGATACATCAACAGGGTTATCATCAAGATACCAATGCTGTATCGGCAATAAACCGCTCATACCTCCAAGCATACCCTGCTCAGATAAATAAG
This sequence comes from uncultured Ferruginibacter sp., assembly GCA_964590975.1. Taxonomy (GTDB): domain Bacteria; phylum Bacteroidota; class Bacteroidia; order Chitinophagales; family Chitinophagaceae; genus Ferruginibacter. The sequence continues at coordinate 2,855 of CAZPXP010000095.1, forward strand.
CGGTGCCCCCGTTATTATTATTGTTGTAATGATCAGAAAGCTCACCAATCGTTTGATAAGTAAACAGGTCAGCTATTTGTAATTCAAAGCCCTGTTTCCTGATACGACTGATTAATTGTATAGTAATAATAGAATCACCACCCAGTTCAAAAAAGTTATCATGTATACTCACCCGCTCCACACCCAGCAGGTCCTGCCAGATCTCCA
>CAZPXP010000096.1:0-2634 GCA_964590975.1 uncultured Ferruginibacter sp.
AACCCCTGGCCACCTGTACTCCGCCGATATGCAGCTCGCCGGGCATACCGATGCCCGCAGGTGCTCCGCATACATCATAGATATGAGCAGACACATTTGCAAGGGGTTTACCGATGGATAAGCTAACTCTATCTTCACCGATTTCTGTTATACGTAGTTCTGTTGCAGTAACCGTTGTTTCTGTAGGACCATACTTGTTATAAAAATCAGCAAAGGGCTGCCAATTGCGGGCAAGATCTGGTGGACATATCTCACCACCAGCCACAACTCTGCGCAGTCCACCATAGCTGCCCGGCTCAAGGGTATTCAGGAAGCCGGGGGTGGCATGCAGGTGCGTTACGCCCTGATCAATAAGTACCTGGGTGAACAGCCGCTGATCAAGCAGGTGATCTTTTGTGATCAGTACCAGTGCTGCTCCGCTGGACAATGCCAGGAAGATCTGCTCAACAGAAGCGTCAAAACAGTAGTTGGAGAACTGCAGTATTTTTTCATCACTATCAATACCAAACGTTTTCTGCTGGTAGCATACCAAATTTACAAGACCACGATGCAGGGCTTGTACACCTTTGGGTTTGCCTGTAGAGCCCGAAGTATAAATGATATAGGCAAGCTGCTCAGGTAATATGGTAACAGCAGGCGGGGTAACAGGGTTCGCAGCGATATCGGGAGTATTATATATATCCACGCAAACACTGCCTTCAGGTAAAAGCTGCTGGTATGCTGCCGTGGTAAGTACCAGTCGGCAGTGACTGTCTTCCGTCATATAATGTAACCGTTCAGCAGGATATGCTGGATCCATCGGCACATAAGCACAGCCGGCTTTTTGTATGCCAAGGATACTGATAATCATTGCTGTGGAACGGTCAAGACAGATACCGATGCGGTCCTCCTGCTGCACACCGCAGGACAACAGGTAATGGGCCAGCAGGTTGCTCTGTTCATCCAACTGGCGGTAGGTTAACCGGTCATCACCTGATACCAGTACTGTTGCATCGGGCGTCGCCGTTACTACTGACCTAAACATATCCAGTACGGTTATACCCTCAGGATGTAAAACATCGGTATGGCTAAAGCTTTCGATCTGTTGCCGCTCAAGCTCAGATTGCATTGAAAGTTGTCCTATCCGGGCATCTGCCTTTGTGGTTACCGACCCGAGGAGTTGCACATAATGATCGAGTATCCTTGCTGTTGTATCCTCCTGAAAAAGATCGGAACAATAGGTAAGTGACAAATGAAGTCCATCAGGAAATTCCGTGATACTAAGGCTCAGGTCGAACTTTGACGTCACGGGAGCACCCTGCTCTTCGTTTACTACCGTACCTTCCAGATCGATACCCCCATCGGTAACTGAGGCATGCTGTAAGGTGAACAGTGCCTGGAACAAAGGGTTACGGCTACGGTCACGCGCTACGTTCAGCACCTCAACGATCTTCTCAAACGGGATATCCTGGTGCTCATACGCATCAAGCAGGGTACGTCTTACTGACTGTAATACCTGGGCAAAGGTCTGATCCCCGGATATATGACTGCGCAGTGCCAGCGTGTTTACAAAGAAACCCAGCAGGGGTTCAACCTCCTGCTGCTGGCGGCCCGCTACAGGTGTACCCACACAGATATCTGCCTCTCCCGTATAGCGGTACAGCAATACCTTGAACGCCGCAAGCAGCGTCATAAATAATGTGGCACCCGATGACTGTGACAGCAACGACAACTCTTCCTTTACCCGGGCGGTGACAACACCCTGGACACTGGCCCCACGGATGCTCTGTTCGGCAGGACGAGGGTAATCGGTCAGCAGACCAAGCGGCGTAACATCCCGCAACTGTTCCTGCCAGTAATCCAGTTTACTTTGCAGTACTTCGCCAGATAAATAATCACGCTGCCATACCGCATAGTCTGCATACTGAACAGGAAGTTCAGGTAACAAGGCAGCTCTGCCTGCCTTACGGCTGTTGTACAGCTCGTTCAGCTCCCGTACCATGATACCCGTGGACCAGCCGTCAAATGCTATATGGTGTAACAATCCCGCCAGTACATACTCCTGATCAGACAATTTTATCAGTATCACTTTAAGCATATAGTCCGATCCAAGATTATAGGGACGGTTCAGAAGATCACTTATATAATCCTGAACACTGCTGTATGTTTGTAATAGCGCTTCACGGTCACTATATACCATCTGCCAGCCTTCTGCACTTCTGATGTGCTGGTAGCCCACTCCGTCTTCTTCTACAATCACCGTACGAAGCACTTCATGACGTTCGATGATATGTTTAAATGATTGTTCAAGTATTGGTATGTCCAGATCGCCCTCTATACGGAACACCCAGGGCATGTGATACTGAACACTTCCCTGTAAACGGTCGATGAACCACAACCGCTCCTGCGCAAAGGACAGCGGGCTGACAGACGCTTCCCGCTTTAACAGTAACGGGATCGCTGACAGACCACTGTTCAGCAACTCCCCTGCCTGTCCTGATACCGTCGGGTAATGGAACACATCACGGATAGACAGTTCCTTACCCAGACGCCTGCGTACTGCTGATACCAGACGCATCGCCAGCAGTGAGTGACCACCGCGTTCAAAGAAGTTGTCGTGGATACCGATGGGTGCTTTGCCCAGCAGCTCTTCCC
>CAZPXP010000097.1:0-2415 GCA_964590975.1 uncultured Ferruginibacter sp.
GTGGAGGGTTGGGAGCAAGGGTGAGGCTGGCATTATTACAGATAACAGTATCGTTGCCGAGGGTAAATTGTGGCGGCTGCCGCACGGTTACGTTAATTGAATCTATAGCGATACAATCCCCAAAACGTACTTTAACCCAATAATTACCTGAAGTGGTTATTTTTAATATGGTATCTGTTGAACCATTGCTCCAGTAGTTGAAGCTGTTAGGTAATGCAGCTTTCAGCAATAGGGTATCGCCCTTACAAATTGTTGTATCGTTGCCCAGAAATATTCGTAAAGGGCCGGGCAAAATGGTTTTATACACGGTATCGGTACATCCACTGGTATAACTGATGGCTGCCTTTACCTTAAAAAGCCGGATACTGCTGAACAGATGAGTGGGTGCCATAGCTGTAGAATAATTCAGTACCCCGGTAGCAGGGTCGTCAAAATCCCAATTAATAGTTGCTATGCCGGGTGTATTACCAAGTGAAAAGCTGACATTCTGAAACTGGCAGTTTCCAGAAGCAATTATGGGATCATAAAAATAAAAAGACGAAAAATTAGGCAGGCCATAGCTGTTGTACAAAGTGCTGCCAACTGCGGTTGATGTATAAACTGCATTAAATTGGAAGCTGCTTGCCATACCGGGTGAATCGGGCTGGTGGATAACAGAAAGATAGGGGCTGGCAAATGTAGGTGTATATATTTTTTTATCAGGGCCAAGCTGCAAGGCGCCAAACAGCCCTATGCCCTGGCTCCTGAACTTATACAATTGTACAGCCGTACTCTGGATTGCAGCCTCTGTTGCTGCCGTTATATCAAACTGATACAGGTAGGCAGAATCAATAAATACGGCCCAACTGCTTGTGCAATACAAAAAGCGGGAGTCGGGTGAAAACTCAATACCGTAATGGCCCTGTCCCCGTAGATCAGGTATAGCAGGTTTTGCCTGTAACTGCCTCCTGTTCGACAATTGACCCGTTGCCCGGTTAAAGTCGAACAGGTCAATATATCCATCGCTACCTACAAAAGCCGCAGCCAGGTGCTTGCCATCCGGCGATGTTTTCATACAGCCCGATATTTGACCGAAATTACTTATTGCGTTACCTGAGTGGCTTACTACGGGCGCAGTCGTCAGCCCGGCAGGATCAATTAGATAGGCATAATACTCACCGGTCGGGTATTGCTGAACGATTACCCATATATCCCGTCCGTTGCAGTGCCTGGCCGTTGTCATACGCTCGCAGGTGGGTGTGACGAGAGGAGTGTTTTTTTGGATTACATCACCCATTCCACCGTTTAAATGAATATCCACTATGGAATAGTGCAGACCTCCTGCGTTGCCATGTTCATCCATTGTAAAAACATAATACAGGCTGTCGTTACCGGGCTGCTGTACAATAGCTGCACCCTGGCTGCATGCATAGGTACCCAGTAAACCTGTACCGTTTGGCATCGGCTGGTTGTTGCGGTTCCAGATGGTGGAGGCATCGGTATAAAATAACAACTGCCCATTTTTATCAGACATGGAGGCCATACCTTCATCGCCGCGCATGGCGCTGTTAAAAAGAGCAACCGGATTACCGGTGTTAAAGTTAATACCTGCATACGCGCCAAAATGCCAGTTATTGGCCTGCCCCTGCGAAAAGCAGACTATGCCTGCGAAAATGGCAAGTATGATCAGGCATATTTTAATTATAAGTTGCATAGCATTATTCACAGGAAAATCCTTAGTCGTCATTTTTCATATAATAATTATCATTAACTTTTTGCAGCCTTATGGTAGTTAACCATTTTTATGTCACTGGTGCTTTTTCAAAAACTATTCCTGTTAGTTTTTCTTTCTGTATTGCTTTTTTTAGTTCTTCACTGACATAAATGCTTGGTGTTATCTTCCAAAAATCATTTGGTGATGATATTATGAGCGTACTTTAAAACTAATAAATCGAAATTGTTACAGTAACCCATTAATGAATGATTCAAAGCTATTGCTTATTAAATATAGATTTGAATAATCAGAATTATCTGACATAGAATAATCAATCTCTTCCTCGTGGTTCCAAAAGTATATATACCCCTTATCATCACCATTACATGATATACAGATCAAATTACCTCCCGGATCATGTGCAATAGGCAAAATATGGTCTGGTAATCTTTTGTCTTCCAGTTTATATATTTGGATATAGTTTTTAAGATTATCATACTCCCCATCATAAATAGCCAGAAACCAATCCACAGAAGACTTTGTTTCTCTGCCATTTTCCTGAAATATAAACATATTGGGAGTACATTGGCCGCCATTATACCGGAGTAAATGAGCTGCGTATTCGGTAGGGAGCTCAAAACCAATTAAGCCTTCAATCTCTCTAATATTCGCCAAGTCAATTTTTGCTTCTGTTCCTAAAAAAACAACCATAATATTAAATT
>CAZPXP010000098.1:0-2402 GCA_964590975.1 uncultured Ferruginibacter sp.
AATGAGTGATGTAAAAACCACTATCATCCGCGAGGAACTGGAAGTTCCCCTCGCAGTACTCATCGCAGCGGCTGACCAGTTAATTGAAGCCGGTATCTCCGCCGAAATCATCGCAACTGATGATGACGATGACTGTGTGACGCTGAGTATTGAGTATGAAAAAGAGCAGCGGGACCTTATCCATGAGATCAGGGACATGATTGCCGATTACGAAGAGCAGGAAGAGGAAGAGCAGGACGACGACGATTGATAATCTTGTCAGCATGCACTGTCCGCCGGAAGGCTGTGAAAATTACACGGTGTAACAGCCGTGTAATTTTTATGAGTGGCACCAGCAACAGTACGCGCTGCTGATTTTCAGCAAAGAACACGAGACATATTTACGGTTCCCGGAAGTAGGGTATAAAATATATTCTATTGATAATCAATTAATTACGTATCTTAGAGATGAAAACAGTAAATCCTTCAGCTACAAATGAGCAACCCCTTTACAGTAATGAAATACAGGACGGCGGCACGACCGGTCACCGGCTTTCGGTGTGCGCCTGTAAGAAAATACTTAATACAGACAACCTTCATTATACCGATGAAGAGGTTATATATATCCGGGACTGGCTGTACCGGCTTGCGGGTTGTGCAGCAGAGCAGCGCCTGCTGGCAGGAGAATCCTGAACCGATGTATACGTTTGGCTTAATAATCAACATGCGAAAAGCAATCGCTTACCAAAGATATACCACCCTTCCAGAAAAATCAGGCAGTGGCAGATCAGAACACTACCCTGCATCTGGAAGATACTGCAATGAAAAAATATTACCGTTACCGCTGCTCAGCGCAAAACAACCAGTCGAAACATCAGCATATTAAAGTAAACCATTAAATACAATCTGAATGAGAAAAGCATATTTGTATATCCGGGTGAGTACAGACGAACAGGCAGAAAAAGGATACAGCCTGCGTCATCAGGAAGACAGACTCAGACAGTACTGTCAGTTGCAGGATATTGAAGTAGTGGAGCTCTATAAGGAGGATCATTCTGCAAAAACATTTGAACGGCCCGCTTTTAAAGAAATGCTGGCCCGTATGAAGAAGAACAGGGCATCAGCCAACCTTTTACTTTTCCTGAAATGGGACAGGTTCAGCCGTAATACGGGAGATGCTTACAGTATGATAAACCAGTTAGCTAAACTGGGTGTGGAACCGCAGGCCATTGAGCAGCCACTCGATCTGAGTATACCGGAAAATAAGATCATGCTGGCTTTTTACCTTGCAGCCCCTGAAGTGGAAAACGACAGGCGTGCCATCAATGTAACTGATGGTATGCGCAGAGCAATAAAGGAAGGGTATTATGTTAATGTAGCCCCTAAAGGGTACAGGAATGCCCGTAATGAGATGGGTAAACCCCTTATTGTGCCGGGAGAAAAAGCAGAAGTGGTTACATGGGTTTTTGAACAGTTGGCCAGCGGCGCATACAATGTAAAGGAGGTATGGCGTGAGGCAAGAAAAAAGGGCCTTAATGTAAGCAGGAGCAATATATGGTACCTGCTGCGTAACCCTGTGTATTGCGGTAAGATCATGTTACCTGCTTACAGGAATGAAGAAGCAACACTGGTCAAAGGTGTTCATGAGCCGCTGGTGAGTGAGGAATTGTTCTATGCTGTTCAGGATGTGCTGGAGGGCCGCAGAAGAAAAGTGCCGTCAAAAAATACAGCAAGGGAGGAGTATCCTTTACGTGGGTTTTTACAATGCCGTAAATGTGGCGCCAATCTTACAGCGAGTTCATCAAAAGGTAACGGGGGCAAGTATCATTATTACCACTGTACTACCAAATGCGGGGAAAGGTTTAAGGCAGAACTTGCCAATGAGCAGTTTGTAAATGAGCTGAAAAAGATCAGTGCGAACAGGCAAAGCATTGAACTGTTCAGTGCAGTTATGGCCGATTATCATAAATCGATGAGCAGGGACAAGGCAGCAGGTATCAGGGAAATACAGGCAGAGATCACCAGACTGCGCCAACGCATTACCCATACCCAGGAGTTGCTGGCAGATGGTAAAATTGACCCTTCAGATTATAAGGAGATAAAAAACCGTACTGAACCACAGATCAGTAAACTGGTAAATAAACAACTGGAGCTGTCACAGGTAGAAGAAGACCTGATTACATACGTTAACAACTGCACCGCAGTGTTAAAGCAACTGCCGGAGTATTATACAGTAGCTAATCTGAGCATTAAACAAAAGCTGATAGGTTTGATGTTTGCTGAAAAACTTGTTTTTGAAAAAACGGCTTATCGAACCATAAAACCGCTGAAGGTGATTGAGCTGATATGCAGGACTGGTAAGGCTTCCGGAGGAAATAAAAAAAGACTGGCTTCCATAATTGAAAGCCAGTCCGAAGTGGTGA
>CAZPXP010000099.1:0-2229 GCA_964590975.1 uncultured Ferruginibacter sp.
CAATCAATGCCTTCCTTGCTGTAGTAGCCCCCGGCGCTGTACTGTTGTTGTGCTCAATAAACAAAGAAGCCCGGCACTCTGCCGGGCTTCTTAATGTCATATAAAGAATATTACATGGCGAACGGGAACTTTCTGTTACCGCCCTGGCTAAAGGGGGAAAACATTTTGGCATCATTGCATTTCTTCGTAACCGGAAAGTCATTGACTTTGACGACATACATACCTTGCTTCAGCTTCAGGACAATAAGGGTAGCCTGGGCTTATTAAGTTAAAATCGTTAAAACTCCCTATTTCGCACTACTCCTCAAATCCTGCCCCAAAATATTGCAAACAAAATAATAAGGATTGCATAATTTTAATCCGGGTCAAAACCTATAATTTAATAGTATGGCAATTAAAGAAATCGAGCTGCTTAAAGAATTAGATACAACAAAGCAATTAACTTTTGCATACCTCACCTGCGAACGGCTTTTCCCTAATTATGTTTACTTCTCCAATAATTTTGACTTTGGTGATCCACATATACTTCGGGATGCCATTGACTATTTATACCAGAATATTTTTGAAATAAAAACCGATTACCATAAGATTGAATTGCTTATAAATGAAGTAGAAAAAAACACTCCAGATACCGAGGATTTCACTACGCATTTTGTTTCATCAGCTCTTGACGCTTGTACGACTATTTGCGATAGCCTAGATTTTATGGTAGACAAAGATTTTACAAGGATCGAAACTATCTCTCTTTATGCAACAGATACAATAAGTATGTATATACAGGAAATAGAAAATCTCAATTTTATTATAGATAAAGAATTTCAAAAAAAAATCGATAATCATCCGTTTATGCAGAAAGAATTATCAATACAAATTGGCATCATTGCATTTCTACGTAACCGGAAAGTCATTGACTTTGACGACATACATACCTTGCTTCAGCTTCAGGACAATAAGGGTAGCCTGGGCTTATTAAGTTAAAATCGTTAAATCTCCCCATTTTCTATTGCCGCGGAAGCAGCACTACCGGCTTAACGAATGTTCCATCATTAATTGGTTGGCTAATCTTCAATGGACTTACGGGTACAGCACCGGCATTATTGATTGCTGTTGCACAATTCGCACAGATAGGGCGACTTGCGGCTACAGCATTTACCTGCATTCCATTTTTTGCTGCGTGATTAAGGATGGTAGTTTCTGCGTGGCCAACGCCGGATACGGCGACCTCACCTTGCTTGAGTGCTCCTATTTGTGGGGCTCTTAAATTTTTCTCACTAAACCCAACAAGTGTTACATTTTGCCCTTCAGCAGTTGTCGCAGAGGCAACTGCCGTAGTTGTTGTGTTTTGTGTTCTAAGAGATAAAGAGCTATGTATCTCTTTCGCCCTTGCTTCAAGATTAACAGCTGTAGAAAGTTCTGCTGTGGCTGCTCCAGTACGAACACCTGTATTAATAGTTGTTCTCACCATGGCACCTTCACCTACTCCTCCTGTCATAATTCCGAATAGAACCGGAGCTACAAAACCCTGGCCTAAAACTTCAACTGCCTTCCCCATATTTTCAGGTTTGACAGCTTCTTTTGCTACTTGTGTAACAAATTGCTTTGAGTCAGTATTTTCTCTAAGTCCCGCGCTATTGGTTAAAGTCTTAAAAAATGCCCACATTGATTCCAACCCTTCTAATTCAACATGCGCAACTACTTTATTCTCACTAAAAGCATAAGTGGAGTTATGTACATACTTTTCAGATAAGGGGTCTATTTCTATAAACCTTCCAACTTGTGGGTCATGATTTCTCCATTTAAACTGTACCCAATTTAAACCCAAGTCATCATCAAATCTTTGATCCTGAAATGTATTTTCTTTATTCTTTAATGAGCCTGCGGCTTTGCTTGAGATACCACTCATCACCAACCCAAACGGATAATACTGTGTTTCCTCCACCAGCGGACCTGGATAATGCTGCACCACCAGGTTGTCAAAGAACACGGGCTTCTTGCTCTCGTTACTCAAATATACAAAGAGGTAACCATTTTTTACGATGGGCAGGCCACTTTGGGCAAGGGTCTGTAAACGCCCGTCGTCATAGTAGCCCACGCGGATAAAGCCACTGCCTTCGGGTACGTACCTGAACTGCTCATCGAACAGTATCCAGTTCAGGTAGGCTTTCGGTGGTGCGGGCAGTACCACATCATTGTGGTTGTTCAGGAAGCTGGTGATGCCGGGCGGCATAC
>CAZPXP010000100.1:0-2221 GCA_964590975.1 uncultured Ferruginibacter sp.
GTGAACATCACACCCGCTGATGCCTTATCTGAGCGAACCATCTGCTGAATACCAACAGAAAGCGCTACCGTTTTATGATCAAAACCTTTTTCAATGCGATACATAATCGCACGATCAGTAAACAGAGACGCTAAACATTTTTTATAGGCAGAAAGTACCTGCTTGCTACCAGACACTGCTAAAAAACTTTCTTGCTGGCCGGCAAACGAGGCATCAGGCAGATCCTCTGCTGTCGCAGACGAACGAACAGCCACTAAACAGTCTGAAATGCCAAGTGTTGCAGAAAGCTGCGCATAGGCCTGGATAATGTCTTGCGCCAATAAAGTCGGTAACGGAGCGTTCTCGATAAGTGCTCGTAACTCTTTACCAACCGCTTGAATCTTTAAAAAATCTGATTCGGCCGCAACACGATCAAGTAAAGTAATAACTTTTGCAGTAAGCCCATTTTCAAGTAAATGATCCCAATACCCATCAACGGTAACGGCAAACCCTTGAGGAACACGAACACCAGCTGAACCTATATGCTGTATCATTTGCCCCAGCGAAGCATTTTTGCCCCCAACCTGCGCACAATCATTGAGATCTATCGTTTCAAACTTCTTAATGTACTGCATCCCGCTTACCCCTCTTATACCCCTTACTGACCCAACTTTGTTACTTTTACATTTTACGAACAAAGGCCCTCTAAGCTTATCTTCTTGCGTTTTTTCTGCAATCAAGTATCGTAAAAAATGTTCGTTTTTTTATTCTACAAAGGAACCGTATGAAATTTGTGCTCGCTCCCGGTACTACGCTCCCTACAAACTCGCCATTTCCTGCCTGCCACTCCCCCCTCATTTCTGTCTCATGCGACCTCATGTGCCTAGGCACGTCTGCCCTTCTCTAACGTTTTTTTATTATACATTGTAACTACTTAGTATGTTCGTAACTCATAAAGGATTGCTATGAACAAAACATCCTCAACGATCTTAACCGCCTCTTTAGCTATATTTTCCATGTTTTTTGGCGCAGGAAACCTCATCTTTCCGTTAGCCACAGGCTGCGTTTCTGGAGACAAATTTTGGTGGGGCCTTGGAGGCTTCCTATCAACAGCTGTACTCCTTCCTCTTATCGGTCTTGTCGGTATTATTCTGTTTAACGGAGATTACGATGCCTTCTTTGGGAGACTTGGCAAATTGCCCGGCTTTTTACTGACCACGTTTTGTATGATTGTCATCGGGCCCCTGATTGCTATGCCCCGTATTGTTACCCTGACAGATGGTTTTTTAAAACCATTCATCCCAGCCATACCATTACCACTCTTTAGTGCACTTTTTTGCGGACTCACGTTCCTTGCTATCTACAAAGAAAGCAAAATCATGAACATACTTGCGTATGTGATTAGTCCGGCGCTGTTAGGTTCACTAGGAGTAATTATCATCAAAGGCCTTATGAATCCTACAGAATTAACACCCATTGACCTTTCAAACGTACAAATCTTTTTGCAACAGGCAACAGTCGGTTACGGTACGCTTGATCTTTTAGGAGCGATTTTTTTTGGTTCTATAGCCCTTACGCTTTTAAAAAGAAACCTTACTGATCATGATAACTTCAACATAAAAAAGCTCGTGCTGACCACCGTTCAAGCTGGCATGATCGCCTGTTCTTTAATTGGTATTTTGTATGTGGGCATCGCATTACTTGGCGCCTACCACGGGCAAAGTTTTACAGGCCTTGGCTATAACGAAGCGCAACTCTTTATAGCAGTATGTATCAAAGTTATGGGCGCAAGCGGCGGTTTTATTATTTCTACTGCTGCCTCACTTGCCTGCTATTCAACGTTAATGGCACTTGCTGTCGTATTAGCAGAGTTCATTCAAACACGTATCAGCAACCACTCTATCTCGTACATTTACACACTTATTTTAGTACTCGTACTGACTGGTATCATCTCCTGCTATGGACTGACTGCAATTTTAACCTTCTCAGGACCTATTATGAATACGTTATATCCAGTGATAATTATGCTCACCTTCTGTAACGTGGCCTACAAACTCTGGGGATTCAAACCGGTCAAACTGCCGGTGCTTATTACGCTGATTGCATCAGTATACCTCAACGTTTTTTAAAGAACTTTAAAGGCAAGGCATAACACCTTGCCTTTTTTTCTCTCGTTTTAAGGAACCTTCACATGAATGCTCTTCTTATCTGCGTTATCTATGATGGTATCAGTCAAGCAGTA
>CAZPXP010000101.1:0-2144 GCA_964590975.1 uncultured Ferruginibacter sp.
GGAAGACAGGATACAATGATATAAGCGGAGGGATAAAACATTAAGGAGTTAAGGGGCATTAAGCGCGGAGGGGTTAAATGATATCGCCCCTGGGGGGTGTATGGCAGAAAATTCAGGGTAGTTAATTGGCTAAGATGATCTAAGCGGAGATATAAAACATTAAGGGGTTAAGGGGCATTAAGCGCGGAGATTAGTGCGGAGGGTTAAGGTAGTTAAGGGGTGGACGGCGGGGTTGTATGGCAGAAAATTCAGGGTATTGAGTTGACCAAGATGATCTAAGCGGAGGGATATAACATTAAGGAGTTAAGGACATTAAGTGCGGAGGGTTGTGCGGTTTTCTAAACACTATGGGGTTAAGACTAGCTAAGGATGGGTGCAGAGGATGGGGATTAGGAAAAAAAATTTAACTTACGCGTCTAAATAGATTGTTATGGCTATAGCTGCTCCGTTTAATCTTAAGAAATGGATTGAAGACAACCGCAATCTGCTGAAACCACCGGTGGGTAATCATTGTATATACAGTGATGCGGAGAACTTTATAGTAATGATCGTGGGTGGTCCGAATGCACGGAAGGATTATCATTATAACGAAACGGAAGAGCTTTATTATCAGCTTGAAGGGGACATTGTATTAAAAATCATTGATAACGGCGTACCTAAAGACATCTCCATCAATGAGGGGGATATCTTTTTACTGCCGCCTAAAACGCCTCACTCTCCGCAACGGGGTCCTAATACGGTGGGCCTCGTCGTGGAGAAAGTGCGCGAAAAGGAAGAGGATGGTTTTTTATGGTTTTGCGAAAATTGTGGCAATAAACTATACGAAAAATATACGGTAGTTAATGATATTGTAACACAACTGCCACCGGTAATGGATGGCTTCTACTCATCTGAACAAAATCGTACCTGCACAAAATGCGGAGCTGTTATGGCGCCGCCGGTAAGAAAAGGATAGCTCTTACATGAAAATAGACATACACACGCACATCATGCCGGACAAGATGCCCAACTGGGTGCAACGTTTCGGGTATGGCGAATTTATTCATATTGAACACCGGAACTGTAAAGCCTGTATGATGAAGGGCGATAAGGTTTTCCGGCAGGTGGATGCCAACTGCTTTGACGCGGTTGAGCGTATTAAAGACATGGATGCTACATCTGTGAACATACAGGTGCTCTCTACCATACCTGTACTGTTTAATTACTGGGCGCGTTCGGAAGACGGCCTGGAAACATCCCGCTTTTTTAATGATCATATTGCGGAAACCGTATCAAAGTACCCGGACCGGTTTATCGGTATCGGTACTGTACCTATGCAGGATACTGAGCTCGCCATTCTTGAAATGGAACGCTGTGTAAAAGAACTGGGTATGCCGGGACTTGAGATCGGCAGCAATATCAACGGTGAAAACCTCGGTGACGAAAGATTCTTCCCTTTTTACCAGGCGGCTGAAGCACTCGGCTGTGCCCTCTTTATCCACCCCTGGGAAATGATGGGCGAAACACAGATGGAGAAATACTGGCTGCCCTGGCTGGTAGGTATGCCTGCGGAGACGAGCCGCGCCATCTGCTCTATGATCTTCGGCGGCGTAATGGAATCATTCCCCTCCCTGCGCATCGCTTTTGCACATGGCGGTGGTTCCTTCCCCTTCACCATAGGCAGGATAGAGCACGGCTTTGCTGTACGGCCTGACCTCGTAGCGGTAGATAATGTCATCAATCCACGCGAATATATCGGCAAATTCTGGGTGGACAGCCTTGTTCATGACCCGCAGGCGCTGGACTACCTGATGAAGATCATTCAGCCGGATAAAATTTGTCTTGGCAGTGATTATCCTTTTCCACTTGGTGAGCATCGCCCGGGCGGGTTAATTGAGAACCATATTACAGATACAACTGCCAGGGAGCAACTGCTGTTCAGGAATGCATTGGCATGGCTGGGGAGGTCGTAGGAAGGAATTGGGCGGGTTACCGGTTGAGTATTATTAAACATTAAGGAGTTAAGGGGCATTAAGCGCGGAGGGGGGAAGACAGGATACAATGATCTAAGCGGAGGGATAAAACATTAAGGAGTTAAGGGGCATTAAGCGCGGAGGGATAAAACATTAAGGAGTTAAGGGCCATTAAGTGCGGAGATTAGTGCG
>CAZPXP010000102.1:0-1502 GCA_964590975.1 uncultured Ferruginibacter sp.
AAGCTATTCCAACCTGGCGCTGGTATTGCAGGACCTGGGCGATTACGAAGGCGCGAAGGCCCTGCTGGAAAAGGCGGTAGCCTCAGCCGAGCGCAGCTTTGGCGGGGAGCACCCGAGTACAGCGATACGCTACGGTAATCTTGCCCGGGTATTACGGGATATAAAAGAGTATGAACGGGCCTTGCCGCTGGCGGAAAAATGCCTGGTTATTCTTCGGAAAATCCTGCCGGAAGGTCACCCCTATATTGATACCGCAGTAAGTATTTATGAAAGTATAAAAGAAGCGATGGATAAAATGTAAACATTAAGGAGTTAAAATTGGTGAAGTAAGAGCCTTCTTAATGCTTCTTAATCCCTTACTGTTTTAGAAAAAGTTAATATAAGCAGGTACGGTTATAATGTATTGAAACCCCGTAACCACCCATTTTTGTTATATTTATCCAGCAAAAAGACACAGGAGATGCACCCACCAGACCATGACCAGCCCAAAAAATACCCGGGGATTGATATCCGCCTTATCGAAGATTATATAAAAGCCATTGAAGCTTCTCATTTCCAGGCATTCTGCGACCGGCTGCTAATCACCCTGTTTCCCGGTGATTATACGCCCGTAAGAGCTGGCGGTCCAAAAGGAGATATGAAAAACGATGGGTATTGTGTTATGAGCGGCATATTTTTCCAGGCACATGCCAGCAGGGGAGAATCCATTCGTAATATCACAAACAAAATTAAAACCGATTTAACTGGTTGTGTTGCAAATTGGGGCACTGCCGTTAAAAGCTTTGTGTACATTACCAATGATATGCTGGTAGGCGAAGTAGAGCATTTTGTGCAGGGGCTACGCAATACCCATTCCCCCGTACAGATTGAAACATGGGGGCCGCTGAAGCTAAGTAATATGCTGAACAGCCAGCCCGCTGAAAGGATAGAATATATTATCGAACGCAGGCTTACTGCCGCAGAGAAATCCGGACTTCCGCACTACCTCACCCCCTTTGCCCCCATTGATCCCGGTAGTGTGCTGGGCCGGGAAGACGAGCTGCAGCAACTGCGCACCACCCTGCTCAACACAAAAAACTGTGTGCTCGTAAACGGTATGGGCGGTATTGGCAAAACCACGCTGGCGCAGTATTATATAGCGCGGCACAGCGGGGATTATGCGCATATTGCCTGGCTGACGGTAACAGATACCCTGTACAATGCCGTATCAGAAAACCCAACCCTGCTGGATAACCTGCGTATAGACCGCACCGGCCTTGACCCGGAGAAACTGTTTGCCGTGGTAATGAACGAATTGAACAAAACGACGGGTCAACCCAATCTGCTGGTGCTGGATAATGTGCTGCCTAATGTTGCAGGGGCGGAATACTACAACCACCTGCCCAAGCATCCCGGCTGGCATATACTGCTGACGGCGCGGGAAAAGATGCCGCGCTTTACCCCTTTGGATTTAGGCTTTCTGAAAGAGCCCGATGCCATTGCCCTGTTCCGCGAACATTGTA